>CBFGJT010000006.1:0-88016 GCA_965649165.1 Caldifarciminota bacterium
TATTCTCCGGGTGTTTGGGGCCTCAGGTAAACACCGCCCCGGTATCAGGAACTTGGCGGCCGCCACCAGCATGGTTGTATTCTGGGAATGAAGGGAAAACAGGCCCAGCCCGCTATCTGGGCAGGTTTAAAGTTACCTATTACTGGATAGTTGAGGAGTCGGATTATCCCAAGAGCCGGACTACTCCGCTTTATACAGTTGATGGAAGACTGCTGGGGCGGTTCTCATCGGCATTTGTTAAAGATTTTAAAATTGAGTCTGCTGCCCGGCTCCGGGATGGAAGGTGTATCAGCTATCTTAAGGGTTCGGGCAGGGTTAAGGTTGTTGACCGCTTTCTTGGTCATGGAGGATTTACCCTGAGTGAACTGAAATCTATTGCGGTTGATCCTGAAATTATACCCCTGGGTTCAAAATTGTATATTCCACAATTTGAAGGGGTTAGTGTTAACGGTCGCCAGTTAAACGGCGTGTTTTATGCCCATGACATCGGCGGTGCTGTCAAAGGCAAACATATCGATGTTTTTATCGGGAAAAGGGACTATATGCATATTTTAAGTTCAGCGGGGGTTAAAAGTTCCGGTTTTGTCGACATCTACCTCCTTGAGTAACACCTAAATCCAATTCCAGGGTAACTCCAGCAGTGTGCCGCTCATTCAGCATCATCGCCACCACCTCCTGCCGCCATTCATAATAAAGTTCAGCCAAGGTTTTCGTCTGAATTTTGTTTTCTGCCATCCATGCCACCAGATCAGCAAAACTATCCACCGGCCATTCAGTGAACAATCTGGGCTGGGGCACAACACGGTGCAAGAGCAGAACTGCGACCGGATTGTTTCGAATGTGGTTTTGAACCGCCTCCAGTGCGGTCCCGCGCCGCAGCTCAAACACCGGAATCCGGTAAGGGTCGATCCAGAAGTTCACCACCCCAGGACGGACCGCTCTTGCCAGCCGGTAGCCGGCGCGACGCACCATCCGCACCGTCCTAAGGTCCATGTCACCATATGGGTAAACAAATGTAATCACCGGCACGCCAAAAAGTGATTCAAGAACCTGTTTTGATCGATAAATTTCCCTCCAAGCACCGGCACTGTCAAGGCGAGTCAACCACGGATGGGAAAGGGTGTGGCTGGCAATTTCAATGCCCGCTGAATCAAGCATCTCCCGGATCTGCTGATAACTCAGAAATGTTGCCGGATTGCCATACCGCCCTCCAGGACCGGCAAGGTAATCTGTGATCAGTCCGATAGTAGCGGTCATTTTATGTTTCCGGAGCAGAGGATAGATATAATCATAAACCGAACGATAACCATCATCAATGGTAAAAACCACTATATGCCGACTCAGATCCCGCTCTCCACTCGAGAAGCTCAACAATATAGAAAAGAGCAGCAAGAGCATATTACAACTTAGACATCGTAACCTGTTCGCAGGGTCCAGATAAAATGTGACCTGCTCATTGATAATACACCATGCTGCTTTCCTGTCAAAAAAGTAAGCCCAGATCCAAAAGGGTTTGTATGGACTTTTAACATTAAGTTGTTATTTATCCGAATATTGTGCCAATAAATCAAAAGTACCTTGCTCTTTCCCTGGGTAGTTCCGCTAAGAGCCCCCACTATCGACAGGTCAGCCCTATTCAGAACGCATCATTTCAGGACTCTTTCCCCAGTCCTCATGTCGGTTAAAACTACCGGCTCTTCCCCCACTCAGCAAGCCGTCAACCCGTTCGGGCTACTGGCAGAGTTAAACCCGATATTGCATTTTTTGACAGTCTGCCGATAATTGGCACACTATAAATTATGCGGGTTGCTATCGCCCAGTTGAACCCCGTAGTTGGTGACATCGCTGGAAATATCCGTCAGCTGGAGGCAGCACTCAAGCAGGTCTGCAGTCATCAGGCGGATCTATTAGTTCTGCCTGAGCTCTTCGTCACCGGTTATCCGCCCAAGGATCTGCTGGAGTTGCCCTGGTTTATCCAGAAGGCGGAATCGGCACTAAAAGAAGTCGCCCGGCTTTCGCATGATTACAGGTGTGCAATTCTGGTTGGCGGAGTCATAAGGAATCAGCGCCCAACCGGCAGAGGAATTTACAACTGTGCCCTCGGCTTTCATCAGGGGCAGCAGGTCTTTTGCCAGCCCAAACTCCTGCTGCCGTTCTATGACGTTTTTGACGAAACGCGGTACTTTGATCCAGGTTCGGAAGTAACGCTCTGGAATTTTGGTGATGAACGCCTAGGTGTTTCCATCTGCGAGGATGCCTGGAATCTGTCTCAGTTTCATCCCAAATACCGCTACCAGCTGGACCCTGTTACTGAGCAGGCCCGACTGGGCGCTACCCTGCTGCTCAACATTGCCGCCTCGCCCTTCTGGCTGGGTAAACCGGCACTGCGTCTGGAAATGCTTAAGCAACACTGCATACGCCATCGTCTGCCGTTCATCTTTGTCAATCAGGTCGGAGCCAATGATGAACTGATATTTGACGGCAACAGCCTTGTTATGGATGCCGACGGCAACATCCGAGCAAACCTCAACCCGTTTCAAGAACAGGTCTTCATTTTCGATACCCGCGCCCTGCCAGCAGTACCACCAGCAGTAGACAAAAATGAGGAATTAGAATCGGTATATCAGGCGCTTGTCTTGGGTATTCGTGACTACTTCCGGAAGTGCGGATTTCAAAGGGCGGTAATCGGCCTGTCCGGCGGTATTGACTCGGCAGTTACTGCCTGTCTTGCAGTCGCCGCCCTTACCCCGGGAAATGTGCTCGGTGTAACCATGCCTTCTGAGTTTTCCTCCGAGGGCAGCGTAAATGACTCTAGGCGCCTCGCCACTAACCTCGGGATTGAACTCCTAACTATTCCGATAACCCCGCTCTTCCGTCAGTTCCTTACATGCCTCAAGCCGGTATTTGGCGACCGCCCTTGGGATGAAACCGAAGAAAACATTCAGGCGCGGCTACGGGGTAATATCCTGATGGCACTCGCCAACAAGTTCAATGCACTTGTCCTTGCCACTGGTAATAAGAGCGAACTGGCGGTCGGTTATTGCACTCTTTACGGTGACCTCAACGGCAGCCTGGCAGTAATCGGGGATCTGCCGAAGACCATGGTCTATAAACTTGCCCGCCATATTAACCGAGCGCGGGAAATTATCCCCCAGGCGATCATCACCAAGGTTCCCTCAGCAGAACTCCGCCCTAACCAGAAGGATGAGGACACTCTGCCTCCTTACCCCTTACTTGACCAGATTCTGGAACTTCATATTGAAGCCGGGCAGTCAGCCGATGAAATCATTGCCCAGGGGCTGCCACCAGAAACGGTCCGCTGGGTAGTTCGACAGGTCGCCAGAATGGAATACAAGCGCCGTCAGGCGCCGCTAGTACTTCGGATCACCAGTCGGGCATTCGGCACCGGGCGACGGTTCCCAATTGCTGCCCGCTATCAGGACTAAAATTATCTGTTCTCCCAAACTTATCATTCCAGCCGGACCTTCAGCGCCTGCAGCTCCCGGAGATTCGGCATCAACCGCAGCGCCTGCCGGACATAAGCCATCGCCTCCGCTTTGTTGCCGCGATCGATCATCAGTACCGCCAAGTTGTAAAGTGCCGGCACACAGTCCGGGTCCAGCTCCAACGCCCGGCGGTAGTAAAGCTCAGCCGATACCGTGTCGCCCAGTGCCACCAGCATACTGCCCAGCCGATTAACCAGCAGTGCCCGGCTTTTGGCAGTAGAGACGCTCGTGTCTGCTGATTGAAGAGTGTAAAACCCGTTGATTATCAGCCTTGCACTGTCACGCCATGCCGGTTCAACCGTTAAGAGCCGACTAAGTATCTCCCCAGCCTCCTTTGTTCTACCGCCAATACCGGTGGTGAGCGCCCGACCTAGCAGAGATGGGACTAGGGTGGAATCAATTGCCAGTGCCTGCTCGAACCGCGCCCCAGCGCTGTCAACTCTTCCGGCAAAGAGATATCCGTAGCCGAAGTTGTTATGCACTCGGGCGGAACCGGGTTCCAGCTCTTCAGCAAGTCGCAGGTGGTGAAACATCCGGCGTAAGTCCCCCTTCCGGGCATAAAGCCCGGCGATGTTTATATGCGCTTCAACCAGCCCCTGATCCAGAATGATCGCACGGTTCAGAAGCCGGATTGCCGAATCGGGATTTGATGGGCTCAGCACCCGCGCCAGTCCCATGTAGGCGCTCGGGGCTCCTGGTGCCTCCCGGACCATCGCTGAAAACAGACTGAATTCATTCTCCCAGACCGGCATGCGCCGGAAACTGTCATATCCGAACACAATGGCGGTCAGTGCCAGCAGTGCTCCAGCAGCCTGCCGGGTGCGGTTGAGTGACCAAAGCAGCCGGGAGAGAAGCACTACCACCAGACCAACCAGACCTGCGGAGGCAGGATATAGAAGCCTTTCCGCTGCCTGCGGTCCGAGGAGAATAATATTGCTCACTGGTAGGAGAAGTAGAAATGCCCAAGCATAAGTCCAGAGCGCCAGCCGGAATCTTGCTCTGAGCGCTGCCAGTGGCACCGAAAAAAGAAATATCAGCGCATAAAGGAAAGAAGACTGGGGTTTCAGAAACGCCGGGTTTACCGGAATCTTGACATGGTGATCAAAGGGCCAGAAAAACATCCGAATGTAATAGCCGAAGGTATTGATCGCATTAGTAAGATCGACCGGGGAAAAGCCAGCCGGCATCGGTATTGCTTGACGGAATACAATCCACCGCATGACCAGATATGCCCCCCCCGCGAGGAAAACACCCAGTACCATCAGATAAAACCCCCGCAGCGGCCGTACCTGAATCAGAAGCGGTGTCAACAGCACCAGCACCGGAAACGTAATGCCGGTCTCCTTGCTTAACACCCCGAAAAGAAAAAGCGGCGGCACCAGCCACCACCAGCGCCGGTCCCGCTTCCGAAATGAGCGCAGTAGTGCAAAACCGGCTCCGGCAATGAATACGGTGAGCAGTAGGTCGGTCCGGCCCGAAACAAAGGCGATCGACTCCACATGAGTCGGATGAGTTGCAAACAGCAACCCGGCAATCCCCGCCCAGACACCGGAATGCAGCAGCTCCCACACGATCAGCGCAACCAGCACAGTTGATATTGCTGCCAAGACTACATTTACCAGATGAAAATATGCCGGGTTCAAACCGGCAAGTTTCAGATCCAGCCAGAAACTCAGTGTAGTCAGTGGACGGTAGTAAACCAAATATCGGTTCCATTCCGCCGCCTCGGTTCCACCCCAGAAGGGCCGGGCAAAAATACCCCAAGGCCCGGATTTGGTCAATAGACGGTTTTCGACAATCAGCAGCCGGTCGTCCCAGACAAACTGATACTTCAGAGTCTGAAGATACAGCACCACCTGAATCATCGCTAGCGCTGCCAGAATCAGAGTCAGCCCGGGACGGGTGCGGAGTCGTTCAGCAATCTGTTGACTGCTCATTAATTCAAAGTTTCTAAAACCTTTGCACTCTGTCAACTAAATAAATACAGGTCTTGCTGTTTGACAGCCCCCCACTGCCAGATATAATAGTTATATCAGGCGACCGAATCTGATACTAATACCTCTGACCCATCTGCTCATCTCCTGTCTTTGCCACCAGGCGGGCAGAACAGTACTTCAACCCATCGCCCGATTCGCGCCCCCGCCGGTAATTGACAGCGAAACCCTCGTTTATGAATGGATAAATCTGAGAGACAAATCCGTGCCTTTAGGTACCCGACTGACGAAAGTCAACCGGGTAAATCTTGAAATCCCATGTTTCCGGCTTGCCATCATCGACCAGTTCCCGGCTCCGAATTTCCGAGGTGCAAACCGCTACCGGACCGAATCGACTGTGGTTACCTTCAACCGCGAGGATCTCACACCTCTGAGCTCGCTCATCTATCCGGCAGAAAATGATACCCTGCTGTTTATTGCCGCGCACTATCAGGAACGAAATGCCCGGATCATTACTCGCACTTCTGACGGCGATATTGAAAACCGTCTGCCCACCGGTGCCCTGACATATGATTTCTGCCAACTGCCTTTCCTCTGCCGGAGTTTAAAAATCATCAGCGCTGAAATACCACTCCATATTCTCATGATCACTCCGTTAACCGCACCCCTGGGCGGAATGTCAACTATTGCTGAACTGAGTCTTGTTGGCACCGATACCATAGACATTCCCGCCGGCTCATTTGAATGTGAGAAAATCCTGGTCCATCAGCCACACCTTGACGAAATTTACTGGATAGAAAAAAACGGCGCCCGAAAAATCATACTGTATGAGAACCTCTCCACCGGCAAGGGCCTAAGACTGACCGCCTCCGCTGTCAACTTTTAACACCGATCGCATTGCTAACAGATTGAAAAACAAACACTTGTAATACCAAACCTTGACCAGGTCTTAAAATGTCGCATTAAAACAAAATTAGACCTAACCCTATAACATATTGACAATTAAGAACTTGTATTTAAAGTTCTTTATTGGCATACACGGTGCTTTTTAATATTAACGGGTTACATCCGAAAACGGATGTAACAAGAAGGAGGGAGTTTGGGGGTTGCGTTAGTTCGTTTGTAACGCAGGCGGGCTGATGTGGGCTCCATAGTTTACCACCCCAGCAGTCCTCTCCAAAATCGGGCCTGTCTTAAAGAAGGCTCGCGCCTATCCACCTTAAGTCTCTGACTGCTTGCTGCCTACATCAGCCCGCCCCCAAATTAAGCCCCAAGGACGGAAATTTGCGGCTACCGCCGGTTGCCTCCTTAAAAAATCCGGGGCTTGACATCGCGTCAAGCCCCGGTTTTCGCCTCTGCCCGTTATTGGATGCGGACCAGTTTTTCCGTCTGCCCGTTAACCTTCAGGAAGAATATACCCCGCTCCGGGACCCTGGGTACCCAGTGCCAGTTTCCCGAAACCCCGGCATCGAGGATGTCCACCTGCTCCATTAGTCTTCCACTTGAATTATAAACCCGCATTTTCAGTGAACCGGGCTGATCCTGAATATAACTAATGTTTACACTACGACTAAAAACCTTCGGCCGAACCTGGATCCGGAGCCGGAACAGGCGGCCTGGTCCTGCTTCTCTCATTCCTACCTGTGGCTCATACCAGTTGAATGCGGTATCGGATGCGGCACTCATCTGCGCGACCGTTCTGCCACCGACAATGACGAAGGCAACAATCTGGCTGTCTCCGGGCAGAATCGCAAAGGGCCCGCAGGAGACCAGAGCATGCCAGTTCCCCCTGTTTGTTCCAGATACAGCACGTTGGGTGCCATCAAGAAAGTCCATCTTTTCCCTCTTGTTAAAACCGTCCTGAATATAGGTCTGATGAAAGATGCAGTTGGCAAAACCGGAAGCCTCCGGCGGATAAATTGGTCGGACACCAAGCGTCAGTGTTTCTGGCTGTGCCCGGACATAGGCAAGGTTGCGGATAGTGTCCACTCCGGGATAATCCACCGAATCGTTCTGGTTCCAGAATGCGGTCCGGAAATCGCATGCAACACCAGCCCAGAGGTCGGTAATTGGCATCGTATCATTATTATGAATCCGGTATTCAAGTACCATGAAATCCTTGTGCTGGGTCCGCGCGCTCACAAATGAACGCTGAGTGATGGTTATTCCCTTCGGCTGGGGATGCCGGGCATCGGAGAATACCGCAACAAACTCCTGATCCCCGAATTCCGGCGGGAGCACCGGCCGGATCGAATCCACGATCGCAAAGTCCTGAGCCGTCACCCACCAGGGTGTGCCGTAATAATTGTCTGCCACCCAGAAAGTATCCGGGTATCTGATACCTAACAGCAGTGCGCCGTGCATCATTGCTGATGAGGACCAGGGGTGATTTTTCGGGTAAATGAACCCCAACCCTTCGCCCCGCCAGCTGGTAGTTCCGATACCACCGTTTGCACACACCGCAGCAACAAAGTCTGCAGTATCGTGGACCGCCCAAATCCCGGCGCGGGCATGGGGCATACCGATGACTACTTCCAGCTGTGAGGTGAAGGTCACCGAATCGGCATTGATTGTCAGTTCAAGCTCAACCCGCTGTCCGTGGGGACAGGTCGGGCTTACCCGCAGCCGGAACGGTTCGCCCGAAGCGGTATCGCCCGGAGCGGTTGCTGGATAGCTGTTCACCGAATCTATTAAGGTTATGAAGGGCGAACATACGTGCAGAATTGCGGTCGCATTTCCTGCTGCCTGATTGCCATCGTTCGCAATTGTAATATAAACATTCACCTCGTCACCAGGGTCCAATCGCCCGTTTTCGTCGTCAACCCGAAGGTCGCGATACACAAGCAAGGGCCCGGCGTTACCGCTCCTTACTGCCAACATTTTCTCTGTCGGTGCACCGTCCTGTGCGGTTACGCTCAGTATTAGGCTCCAGGTATCACCAACCTGACTGAGCACTACCTGCGCCCGGCCATTTCCGTTGGTGATACCGCGTCCTATCAATGCGTCACTATGCAGTACCGCCACCCTGGCACCAGCTGCTGGCTGCCCCTCGGCATACCGCACATCAACCGCAAGTATCTGAGGTTCTGCCCGAATCGTATCCAGGCAGGAAACGAGTAGACCCTTGGGTGTAGTGCGCCACAATAGCATCGTCGGATCTCCCTGCAGCGTCCACTCATAGACTGACCAGCGATAGGTCATTTGACTAAAAGCAGCGTTCCGGAAGAAATCCTTAGCTAACGCATATGCCCTTCCCTGATTGAATCCCCGGAGGTAGTTATTGTAAAACTCCATGCACAGATTCTCTGAAGGCCCCATATTCGGCGGTGCGCCCCAGCCGTAGCGGGCGTTCAGACAGGTTGATACCGCACCGCCGGCAGTGGCATTAATAAACTGCTCGCCCAGCCCGTCCTGCTGGTCAAAATTTCCGCAGTCACATGCCATTGAGTTGACGATAATCGGCATAGTCGTATTGGTCAGCGAGCTGAGGTTGCTGGTGGAAAATGTTGAACCAAACGCACTCACCGAGCCGTGGCCCGCAAAATGAAACAGATGCCGGCCGGCGTTGATACTCGCCACGCACTGAGACGGACTCATATTGTAGACCGAGTCCACAGTCCAGACTCCGATTCCCGACAGGGCAAGGGCAATATTTCTGTTCACAATCCGGCCGTAATAGTCAATGTTTGACCACAGGGCTTCAAATGGCAAAAGAGCTTTATGGAGATAGGTTGTATCCGGATGGCGCTCATAGAGCGTGTCCTTGCGCAGAAAATTGGCAAGGTGACTGGCATCGTCCAGTGGCAGCCGGCCCACCACAATATCGGAAAATAAATCCACAGAATCCGGATTGTAATTGGTATAGGAATATTCACCAAACTGCCCGTTGTTGTTAAAATCCCAGGTGCCGTCCAGGTCTGAATAGTAAAGGTCGGCAGGAACGTTGTAAGGCGAATAGGGCAGATAACCAGTACGGCAGGGCACATGCTGGACATCCCCAGCTAAAACGACATACTTGAGTCCGCGGGTAACAAACAGCTCCTTGAGCAGATTCCGGATCTTCTCAGGGTTGTCCCGCCCCGGATACCGAACATAAATCGACTCCGTAGCAAATACCTCGGTAAAGTAACCCTTGCGTTGCAGGTAGCTGGCAAAACTGCTAACCGCCGGCATTAAGGTGCTGGAGGTAATTACCGCCACATCCAACTCCGGACCGTCAGATTCCAC
This sequence comes from Caldifarciminota bacterium, assembly GCA_965649165.1. GTDB lineage: Bacteria > Hydrothermota > Tepidihabitantia > Tepidihabitantales > Tepidihabitantaceae > JAOABP01. Next base: position 9,668 of record CBFGJT010000006.1, read on the forward strand.
TGTTGCCGGCGCAAACCTTTCAATATCCTTGTGATTAAGCACAAGCCGGGCAACATCTTCACGCACAAGCATCAGCTGGCCGGGACTGAGATGAGTAACCGGGACAGAACCGGATTCATACTCAACCGTCAGCACCGCCCGCTGTGCCAGCCGCAGTCTGCCTGATACCGGGTGATATGCAAACGGACAGAAAAGAAATCCTGCAAGTCGGAACCCGGCTTTGGTACCGGGGGGGACTGCCTGAACCATCTCTGCCGGGTAAACCAGATCGGATCGGTAGATTTCAGCTCTGGGCGCTACAAAAGGAATTGAGTTAAACCGGGATAGCGGCCTCATCGGCTGCACCGGATATAACTTTAAACCTGTGCCGAGTTCGTACCACTCCACCACCCTGAGGTGGACTGAATTCACCCGGGCACCAGGCGGAATCAGCACGTTTCCCGACAGCACTGGCAACAGTGGTTCTCCGGGCCCATCCGTTGCCAGCACAACCGTTCCCTCAGGAGCAGCAGCCAGTCGGACTATGGTCCAGCTGTCCTGCTGACTCAGTATTACTGCTGCCGGGTCAAGATGCAGGCTGATGCTGAGTTCAGCTGCACCGGCAGATGCGGTAAGCAGTATTATTAATATATTTTTCACCGCGCCTCCTTTGTTAACTGGTAACTGTTCTGTTGCCCCACACCTCCTGCCACACCCGGAAAAAGTTCAGCCCTAAAATTTTTCTGATATCCGGTTCAGTATAGCCCAATTGCACCAGTCTGCGGGTAATTTCTGGCAGTTTACCCGCATTTTCCAGCCCTCTCAGCCTGCCGGAAAACCCGTCGAAGTCCGAACCCAGCCCGATTACATCGCATCCGAACTTCTGAACAACATAATCGATCGAACGGATAACATTATCAATTGATGCCCGTCCCGGGTTCGGGCAAACAAACGCCGGCAAAAACACCTGACCCATCATCCCACCCTGCTGTGCCAGCGCGCTCAGCTGATCGTTCTTCAGGTTACGGTTGTGACGGCGAAGTGCATAAATCCCGGAATGAGAAGCGATAACCGGTGCCAAACTCAGCTCCAGCGCCTGATAGAAGCTGGCTTCTGCTGCATGGGACAGGTCGATTATCACTCCCAGCCGGTTCATAATTCGGACCGCTTCTCTGCCCAGCGGAGAAAGTCCGTTATGCGGCCGGTTTTTATCCCAGCTGGCATCTGCCAGCTCATTGGAATTGCACCAAGTTAGTGTCAGTATCCGTACCCCGGCACGATAGAACCGGTAAATCCGTTCCAGGTCTCCTTCAAGCGCGTGCCCTCCTTCAACTCCAATCACCACCGCAATCCTGCCCTGACTGACGAGCCGTTTCAGACCACGGGGCGAGAGAGCCAACCCCAGCCGGTCCGGGTACTGCTGACATAATTTCCGAATTGCCACTGCGGCACGCAGGATGAAAGATTCATACTCTCCGGCTTTAATTTTCTTCGGATCCGGGAAGATAGCAAAAACCTGCACCTTGACACCGCCGGCTTCCAGTTTCGGCAGATCAACATGACCCCTGGTTCTGCGAGTAATATCACGCCGACCCTTGAGGTGGTCTAAAATCGAATCACAGTGCAGATCAACAACCAGCGCCTGGCGGTGGATCGACTGGAAATTAATCTCCGCCTTCCTCCTCAAGGCCGGAAAACCGCCGCTGATACCGCTGCCAGGCTTCATTCTGAACCCGCTCCATCTCCTGCGCGGCGTCCTCCGCCTCTTCAACCCTCCCAAGCATCAGCAGGGCATCGGCGAGTACCCCGTAGACTTCCTGGTCATAGCGGTTGAATTCAACCGCCCTTCTTGCTGCTGCTGTCGCCGACTGATAATTACCAGTTTGATAATACAGTCTGGCAAGCTCGGACCAAAGCGGTCCGGCTTCGGGGTCATCCTGGACTGCCTTTTCAAGCCGGTTAAGCGCCTTTGTAGGCTGACCGGTCTCCTCATAGGCGCGACAGAGCCGGAGTAAAATTTCCAGATCCTCCGGATACTCTTCATTCAGCCGCTCGAGCAGTGGTAATGCCTCATTGAACATCCGGAACTGCTCAAAGAACTGGCTCATGATTTCGGGCTCGTGAGCGAACCGCATCCGGATCTGCTGATAGACATCAATGGCTTCATCTACCTCGCCCAGTCGCCAATAACAGTCCAGAAGAAAGAAATAGGCTGCCGGTTGTTCCGGTTCTTCGGCAATTGCCTGCAGAAACTCCTGCGCCGCTTCAGTCAGCAGTCCGTCCGCATAGAAATCTCTCCCGAGATGCTGGTGGGGATTTTCCACGCTCGGGTCCAGCCGCTTCGCATACTGATATTCGGCAAAGGCGGAAAGGTACTCACCGCTCAGGGCATAACTGATGCCCAGCGAGATCCGGGCGCGGATGTTGTCGGGCGCATGCTCCAGAACCCGGCCGTAGATTTCTGAGCACTTCTCTTCCTGTCCCATCTGCTCGCACAAAATGCCCAGTCCGATGCAGAGGTCGATATCATCGGGCAGCGCCTGCAGCGCCAGCTCAAAAAGATGCTCTGCCCGTTCATAATTAGCATAGAACATCGCCCGCACCGCTTCACAGCCCAATGCATACGGATGTCTCATCCCGCGCCGGCGCACCGCACCACATACCTCTTCCACCGTCTCCTCATCGCTCAGATTGGCGGCACACAGCACTGTTAGATATGCAGCCCGCAGGTTGTCGGGCTGGCTCTCAAAGACCTCAAGCAGTAATACCAGCGCCGTTTCGTCATCATCCCGGTAAAACGCATTCAGCGCTTCCTCCCAGAGCTGACTTTCTACTGATACCTTCTGGTGGTTTCGTGACAGATGTGGATTATTGGACGGGTTGGGCATATGGTATATTATAAACCTAATTCCGGATAATGCAATAAAGAACCGGTGTCTAAAATTTATTCGCCGTAAATCAGTCTGCCCAGGCTGTCGTAAACAGAAAATGTCGCGCCCTGCTCAGCCAGTTTGATCACCAGCCTTCCCCTATTTTTAGGGTCAAGCACTGTTAACGCGAACCCGTTACCGGCAATGAGCAGATTCCCGAGGCTCTTTTCATCGCAAAAGTTGATGCTGAATGTATCCCGCTGAGCCTGCTTCTGCCGGAACATTCGGGCTAATTCGGAATCAACGAGCACAATCGTTGCTCGCAGGCTGTCCTTCCCCTGATAAAAATTGATAAACAAGCTGTCGCCCCGCACCCGATGGCTTCGGGCCAGACGCAGACCGCCGCTCCCTTGAACTCCGGTTGAATCACTCCCCGAGAACATCACCTGAACCCGCTCCGGCGCACAACTGACCGGCAAAAATACTCCGAGCAAAACCGCTAGCCGCACCGAAAATAACCCGATGTTACCTCTCATCACGACGATATTATTAAAAAGCATCAGCCCTTGTCAAGCAATCGCCATCATATGCCTGGTTGTTAGCTCTTTGAAAATTAATGTGTTACCATTTACTGTTCATTATTTATGGCTGTGCCTGCGGGGGGTGGTTCTCCTTTGGACCCTGCTCCTTTTGGATGAGCTGGACCAACTCCGGCACCCGGTGTGCTGACTTCTCCGCCTGGCGCCGGGTTGCCTCGAAGAATACCACCCAGGCAAGCACGGAAAAGACAATCAGGCTGCCGGTCAAAAGCGGCCGCTGGGGCAGGACGATCACGATAAAGTCATAAAGCCCGTGGGCCGCAACCGCCAACAGAAAACCGATCAACCCCAAGCGATTGGCATCTCCGGTTGAGCGGGCAAACTTTGCTTCGCCCAGAAAGAAACCCATCAAAACCCCGTAAAATGCATGACTGGGCACCGCCATGAACGCTCTCATAATGCCGATGCGCAGTCCACCCAGTATCCCCGGGCTGAAGACATAAAGAATATTTTCCAGTGTGGCAAAGCCCAGGGCAACCGCGGTGGAATACATAATGCCGTCATAGGGCTCGTCAAACTCCGGGCGGTGGTAACAGTAGAAGCGTACAACAAAGAACTTCCACCCCTCTTCCACGAGTCCGACAATTAAAAAGGTACCTAGGAATATCTGCACAATATCTGCATTCGGACTCAGCCAGCCGCTCAGCCGCTGGAGAAATGAGGAACTGGCTGAGGCGGGCAGAGTCATAAACGCCCCCAAAACAAAGGCAAGAAAGATGGGCCAGAGCGGTTCCCGCTTGTAGCGGTCGCGGAAATAGAAGAAAAGTAGCAGGGCAATTCCGGGAACAATTGCCAGCAGCAGCAGCCAGAAGCTCACAGGTAATTTTCCTATGTTATCATATAAAGTCAACGTGCTGATGCTCTGATGATAAACCCCGGTGGTTTGAGCACGCCGGTAAAAATCAGTCCGACAATTACCGCCATCCAGCCGAGTGCGGTCAATCCCTGCACCAGCCAGGCACGGTACCGGCACTGTACGGACGGCATCTCCTGTCCACTGCCGGATCTCAGCCGGAAGGCGATGTTCCAGCCGGCCCGGTAAATGAGATACAGCCCCAGAAGATTGGTGAACCAGTAACCGATAATCATCCCGGGGGCAAAAAGCCGGCGCTGAAACAGACTCATCCCGATACCGATGAGATAGGCAATCGGCAGATTGATAAAAAAATCGTTCCACCAGGAAAGGGGCGACAGAAGATATCCGACAATTAGCATCAGCATTCGAGCGCCCAGTTTGCGCTGCATTCCGATCTTTACCATAATTTAATTTTAAGTTATACACGCTCCGAGGCAAAAAACACCGACGGAAACTTGAATCAAGTTCCACTCTTGACATTTTAAAAATATTGGTTATGCTCGTTTGTGCACATACTTTTTATCAACTGGCGCTGTCCCCAAAACCCCCTTGCCGGCGGGGCAGAAATTTACCTTCATGAAGTCTGCCGGCGACTGCTCCACCGGGGCCATCAAATTACCCTGCTCGCCGAGAGGTATCCCGGAGCCGCGCCGGTTGAGGAGCTGGAAGGTATTCGGATTATTCGGCTGGGCGGAAAGTGGACCTTTAACTGGACCGTCTATCACCAGCTTCCTTTAATTCTACGGCAGGGCTCATTCGATCTGGTTGTCGATGACTTGAACAAAATCCCTTTTTACTCCCCCTGGCTCACCGACAAACCGGTTCTTGTGCTTCTGATGCACCTTTTCCGGAAAAGCATCTTTCATGAGGTGCCGGCGCCGCTTGCCGCCTATATCTACCTTGCGGAAAGTTTGATCCCATTTGCCTATCGGCACTGCCGGTTTGCAGTGATCTCGGAAAGTTCGCGTCAGGATGTCATCCGGCTCGGCATCCCGCCGGAACAGATTTCTGTTGCCCCGCCGGGAACCGATTTTAACCGCTACCGCCCGGCGCCGGGTGCAACGCGTGAACCGGTAATTCTGCATGTCGGTCGGTTGAAAAAATACAAGTCTACTGACCATCTGCTTTATGCAGCCCGGCGGCTGAAGGAAAAGGGGGTTGATTTCCGGGTCGTAATCGTCGGTGACGGCGATGACCGGCCCCGACTGGAGAAACTTTCCCGGAAATTACAAGTTTCCGACCGGGTCTTTTTCACTGGGTTTGTCAGTGAGGCGGAGAAAATCAGCTGGTATCAGCGCAGCGCCGTGCTGGCGGAAAACTCAATTAAAGAAGGCTGGGGACTGATTGTTCTGGAGGCCAATGCCTGCGGGACACCGGTAGTTGTTGCCCGTTCACCTGGACTGGTTGACTCCTCTCGGGACGGAGTCAACGGTCTCTTTTATGAATATGGTAATATAGATGAGCTGACGGCAAAACTTGAACTACTTCTGACCAATCATGAACTGCGCCGGCGGCTGGGGGAACAGGCGGTTGAATGGTCGCATCGGTGGACATGGGACGGAACGGCGGATAAAATTAATGATTTAATTGAACAGACCTTATATGGCAGATAATAATCATCCGGACTTCGCTCTGCTCTGTGACAGTGTTGTCAAACTCTTCCGGCGCGGGCGGGGGCTGAAGAAAAAGGTGGTCCGGGCGCTGGACGGTGCCAGTCTGACCGTCCCCCGCAGTGAGCTATTTGGGCTTCTGGGACCGAACGGTGCTGGCAAAACCACCCTCGTGCGGTGCATTGCCACCCTTCTGATCCCGGAATCAGGGACAATCCGGCTATTTGGGCATGATGTGTTTACCGACTCGCTTTTCTGCCGGCAGCGTATCGGCCTGCTTACCTCGGGTGAACGCACTCTTTACTGGAAACTTTCTGCCCGGGATAACCTCCGCTTCTTTGCTGCCCTCTACGGACTCCACGGCAAGGACCGGGACCGGCGGATTGACTATCTGCTGGAGCTGCTCGGCCTGCGCGAAGTTGCCAACGAACGGCTCGAACGCTACTCCTCGGGTATGAAACAGAAGGTCAGTCTGGCGCGGGCGCTACTTCACGACCCCGACATCCTACTCCTGGATGAACCCACGCTCGGTCTTGACCCCCAGTTTGGCCGGTTCATCCGCCGGTTCATCAAGGAGGAACTCAACCGCAAACAGGGCAAAACCATCCTGCTCACAACCCATTATATGGATGAGGCGGACGAACTTTGTGACCGGATCGCTTTCATCAACCGGGGTAAGATCGTAGCCGTCAAGACACCGGCGGAATTCAAACGGGAGATACCGCATAAAGAGGTTCTGGAAGTGCGCTGTTTCGGTCAGCCGGACACAGCTGGTCTGAGGCACCTTGACGGCATTGAGCAGGTGCAGGCGGATTTCCGTGATGGCATCACCACCCTGCGCCTGGTCATGCCCAAAGCCGAGCGGGTGCTGAGCGAGGTCATTGAACTACTTCGGTCTCAGGTGCGGCTTCTGGAAATCGATGTCAAGGAGCCGACTCTTGAGGATGTTTTTATCTACATGACCGGCACATCACTTGGAGCTGACACCAAGGAGGAAAATCAGTAAATGCCGGACCGCGGAATTAAGACAGAACTGCGGGCAATCGGTGCCGAGTTTGTCAAAACGATGCAGATCTGGTTCTCCTATCCGATCATGCTGGTCTTCTGGGCGGTATTCCCGCTGCTTTGGGTTCTCCCCTATGTCTTTCAGGGCCGGGCACTCGTCGGCAGCGGCACAAGTGAAGCATTCCGCCAGCTTACCGGTTCCGGTAACTACCTGGCGTTCGTCCTGATCGGAGCGATAATCTCTACCTTTGTTTTCTCCGCCCTCTGGGGTGTCGGCAACTCGCTCCGCGAAGAGACCTACTGGGGGACGATGGAGTATATCATCGCCTCACCCACCCATCCACTGGTAATTCTCATCGGCAAGACGCTCGCCGAATGGACCTGGTCAACGGTCATGGTTCTGTTTCAGGCCCTGATCATTGCTCTGTTCTTCGGGGTTCAGTTTACACTGGCGAAGATCCTGCCCGTTCTGCTTTTGGTGATTCTGCTGATGATCGGCTTTTACGGATTTGCCATTGCCTTTGCCGGCTTCACGCTTCTGATTAAAGAGGTTCACGGCTGGGTTCATACCTTGGAATGGATCTTCTTTCTCTTCTCTCCCATCCGCTATCCGGTTCAGGTCAACCCGATCACTGCTGCGGTCTCCACTCTGATCCCGCTCACCTGGGCGCTCATCGCCATCCGGGGCATTATCCTGCTCAACCGGTCGGAAGTAAATCTGTATCAGACGGTTCTTGTTCTCGCGCTGATGGACATCGCCCTCTTGACCGCCGGCTACTTTCTGTTCATCTATCTGGAACGCAAGACCCGGCGTGACGGTACCGTCGGGATGCATTAGCAGCGATGAACCGGCTGTCCCGGTGGTGGTCCAAGCTGCGTCACTATGCTGGTGCGGTCTGGGCGGAGAACATCAAGGAGTGGAAACTGGAGCTTACTTACAAGGCCGATTTTGCCCGCGGGCTGATCGATCCGGTGGTTTATCTCCTGCCTTATCTGCTTTATGGCGTGGCATTGGTCGGAGGCAGAAGCTCGGAAAACCTCCAGCGTTTGGTCGGTACCTCAGATATAATTACCTTCATTACCCTGGGTTATGTCTTCATCGGTTTTCTGAACATGGCGCTCTGGGCAATGGGGTTCAGCCTGCGCAAGGAGCAGTTCTACGGCACCTTGGAATCGGTTTTTGCCGCACCTGTTCCCCGCTGGGTATTTACCATGGGCATGTCCCTTCACTCCATCCTCCACCAACTGCTGATGATTGCGGTCCAGATCATATTCATCCTTGCGGTCTTCAGCATCCGAATCAACCCGCTCGGTCTAGTGCCGACCCTACTGGTGATTGCGCTGATGCTCATCGCCCTCTACGGCATCGGCATGTTTATGGCGAGCTTCACCCTGATCTTCAAACAGGGCTGGCTGGTCAGCGAGGCGCTGTCAAGCATCCTGATGATTCTGACCCCGATCGCCTATCCGCTTGCGGTCCTACCGGCTTTCATGCAGAAGGCGGCCCTCCTCGTTCCGACCACCTACGGGATTCTCACCGCCCGCCATTATCTCATGGGAGAAAAGATCAGTTTTACCCTGCATGATGCCCTCATCCGGCTGGCACTGCTTTCCCTGCTCTGGGTGGCATTTGGTCTGGCAGTATTTGCCCTGATTGAACGCCAGACCCGGCGCGCCGGCACGCTGAGCCATTACTGAGAGTTTGCGGATGCGGCAACCTGTCGGTATCACCCTCGGCGACCCTGCGGGGATCGGCCCGGAGATAGTCATCAAGGCGCTGCAACAGGTTTCTCACCGTCAGCTCCTGCTAATCGGACCGAATGAAGTGTTAAAAAGGGAGGCGGCGCGATTGCGGGTTTCGCTCCCTCCGGTTGCAGTTTATGACACCGGACCGTTAGGCGATTATTGGTACGGTCAGGTGCAAAAAAATTGTGGTGCTGCAGCCCTGCAGGCGCTGGAGGCTGGAGCGACCCTGCTGAAGCAGAGCCGTATCTCAGCACTCGTGACCGCACCGGTTTCCAAAAGTGCGCTCCGGCTTGCCGGATTCCGGTTTCCAGGCCAGACCGAATTTCTTGCCCGCCGGTTGAACGCCCGACGTTATGCCATGCTTGCCTGGTCACCGCAATTCAAGGTGATCTTTGTCACGATTCACCTGCCCCTTGCCCGGGTCGCCCGACAAATTACCGCGGTGCGGGTGCGGGAAAAAATTATCCTGCTGAATGAGTATCTTCAGTTAGAGGGAATTGAGCAGCCGGCAATCGGTGTACTTGCACTCAACCCCCACGCCGACGAGTTTTCCCTGGGAGAGGAACAGCGCATTCGTCAGGCAATACTACAGGCACGGCGCAAAAACATCCGGGCTGAAGGTCCTCTCCCCGCCGACTCCATCTTTGTCAATTTTGATCGGTTTCACGGATTTGTTGCGATGTATCACGATCAGGCAATGATTCCCGCCAAACTGCTGGCCCGTGGTGCTGGTGTCAATGTTACGCTTGGGCTGGGTAGAATCCGCACCTCTCCTCTGCACGGCGTGGCATTCGATATCGCCGGACAGCACCGAGCTGACCCTGGTTCAATGGTCGCTGCCATCCGACTGGCGCTAAAACTGAGCGCCCGTTCTTAGGTTCAGTTTTCAATTTTATCTGAAATTATCGGACCGACAGCCTAAATTAAAATTGTGAGGTGAAGACGGCCAGGGCTGGTTTCAGGCGAGGCTTTTTGGTGGGATTGGAATGCGAGGGCATTCCTATGGGCTTTTTGAGGAGGTTGAGATGCCGTTCCGTCGCCTGAAACAACCGCCTCCACCTCACCGCGATTAATTTAACAAATTTTTTAAACTTGTCAAATAAAATTTTTGAGTTTACTTTGTGCCTCCCGACCTTACCACCCCGGTCCGGTCCTGATTAACCCGCAGATCAATCTTCCGATCCGGCAGAAAACAGCTGAGCAGCCAGATGTTGGTCTCCAGATGGCCGGTAACCCCGCTCGTCGTGAAGGTGAACGGCACATTCCGCAGCAGCAGAAAAATCAGGCACTGGTCCGCGAGATGGGGATCAAGGGCGCAGCCGGTCCTCTCGTGGGCAGCAAACTGCTCATAAACCTCATCCGCCACCGCCTCAGCCGGCTTTCCCTTTCTGCCCAGCGCCGAGAAACCGACGGTGATCCGTTCGTATTCCGCCTCCAGGTACAGATAGGTCCCGGGACAGTCTGCCGGCACCTCCCGCAGCTCAGCGTCAAAGGCTGCTTTTTTCAACCGCATGCCCAACCGTTTAAGCTGACGCTCGGCAATGCTTGCCGGCAGCTGGCTTACCGCCGAGACAATTTTTATCCCTTTGAGTCTGCCCGGTTCAGCAAGCTCAATACGGTCTGTGCCCGGCGGCTGCGCCGGCATGGTCCTGAGCACAACCTCACCACCTCCTGCTGGATAAAATCCGGCCCGGCACAGCCGGGCTTCAGCCCAGCATCCCAAATTCCTAATAAATGGAATTACCACCTGCGCAAGATATTCATAAACCGGGCTGAACGGGACATGGGTTCCACCCCGCAAAGTTGCCGTGCAGGGTTGGGAAGCAAAAAGCATAATTGGCATAGCTGTCTGAGCAACCAGAGTTACTGCGCCGGCGCTCCCGGTTTCTCCGGCAACATCCACGACCAAATTCCCCGCCTGAATTGCCCCGGGCTCAAAAACCAGCGCGGTCGAGCCGAGCACGCCGCCGCGGACCCGGGCATTACACAGCTCTGCTGCTGCCCGGACTGAAGCGAGGTGCTGAGGCATCAATCCGGGCTTGGGTCGGCCTGCCCGGATATTTCTGATGCTAAAACCCTTGCCCAGAATTGCACTCAGGGCGAGTGCGGTCCGCAAAATCTGGCCCCCACCGGACCCGTAACCGCCGTCAATCTCGAGCATGGCGTTTAAGGATGCTTAACATCTGCCGGGCATTCGCCAGCATGTGCTGATCGTTATTGAAGAACACATAAACTGCATTGGGTGCTACAGACATAATCCGTCCGGCAATCTCCCTCAACTCCGCTGGTGTGTAGTCGTGCCTATACCATCCGGTTCGGCCATGCAGGCGCAGATAAACCGCTCCGCTGGTGCAGAATATCGTCGAGGGCAACCCGCTTGAAAGCGGTGCATCAACTGAAACCAGAGAAATTCCCAGCTCCTGTGCCCATTTCTCGGTTTCAACGGTGTGCCAGGCAGCATTGCGAAACTCCAGCGCCAGTCGGCTGCCGAGGCCGGCCTTCCGGATAAATTCTTCAATCCGGCTTCTTGATCGCGTGGCGAGCGTTGGCGGTAACTGAAACAGGTAGAAATCGATCCACCGGCTCAGCGGTGTAAAAAGGTCGGCAAAACGTTGCCAGACCTCAAGAGCTGCAGCATTGAACTGATGGACATGGGTCACCAGCCGGCTGACCTTGACCGCCCAGCGCAATGGTGTACCCTTCCTTGCCCAGGATTTGATCTGATTGGGAAACGGAAAGCGGTAAAATGAGGCATTCAACTCCACCGCATTCAGCCCTGAATTTGCCTCATACCAGTCAAGGGTGCGTTCAGGGTTCCAGCTGTAAAACCAGCCTGATGTCCCCACCCGGATCTGCACAGCAAATTTTAAATCGGTTATCTGCAAGTGTCAAGCCAACAAAGCGGATTCAGGTCAAAGGTTGTTTGCTTGACATATTGACCGATTTGATTAATATGTATATATCATTTACCCGTGTAACTTACAAAAAAACAAAGGAGTTATGCTATGTTGAAGAAAAAGGCGAAAAAGACGGTCAAAAGGGTGGCAAAAAAACCGGCGGCTAAAAAGGCACCGAAGAAAACTGCCACCCGAAAAAAAACGGCCCGTAAGCTAGACCTCCTTGCCCAGAAACGGGCAGACCTTGCCGGTCCTGGTGTCGGCACATATGAAGAGGTGGAAAAAATTCTGCCGTCCGACTACCGGCCGTTGCTGCCGCCGCTGCAGCGGATGGACGCCCTGTTTGCGGTCAAGGAGTATATCGAGAAAAACCTCTGCCGCGAACTCAATCTCCATATGGTCCAGGTGCCGCTGATTGTCGAACGCGAGTCCGGGGTCAACGACTATCTTGACCGCGACGGCTCGCGCACTCCGGTTGAATTCCCGTGCGGTCTCGGAATTTCACCGCGTATCAATGCTCAGATTGTTCAGGCTGCCACCAAATGGAAGCGGCTTGCCCTAGCCCAGTTTGGCTGCAAGGTTGGTGAAGGGATTTGTACTGATATGCGGGCAGTGCGCAAGGACTACTTCCTTGATCATGACCACTCCTCCTATGTTGACCAGTGGGACTGGGAGAAGGTAATCACCGCGGAAGACCGCAACCTCGAATATCTGAAGGATACTGTAAGAAAAATCTGGAAGGTGATTGTTGGTGCCGCTCACCTGGTGCAGGAAAAATTTCCCGCACTGCGCACTGATAAATATCCCCCGATTCCTGAGGAACTGATGTTCATCCATGCGGAGGAAATTCTTGAGCGCTATCCGGACCTCCCCCGCAAACAGCGGGAGACCAGACTGCTACAGGAGGTTGCGCCGGCGGTGTTCATCATCGGCATCGGCTATCCGCTCAAGGATGGTCTGCCGCATGAAATGCGCGCTGCTGATTATGATGACTGGATTACCGATACCTCCCACTGGACCGGCAAGGAAACCCACGGATTGAACGGTGACATCCTCGTTTGGAACCCGGTTACCCGGCGCCGGCACGAACTGACCTCAATGGGCATCAGGGTAACCAAGGAAACGCTGGTCCAGCAGCTGAAAATGGCCGGACAGGAACACTTCCTGAAACTGCCTTATCATCAGGCGATTTTGAACGACCGAGTACCGCTCTCAATCGGGGGGGGCATCGGTCAGTCGCGCACCTATATGTATCTGCTGCGCACCGCAGCGCTGGGCGAGGTTTCGGTTACCGTCTGGCCCAAGGTGCTTAAGGAGATGTGCGCCAAGCGCAACATTATCTTCCTCGAATAAATCGCTTTAAAAAGAAAAAGCCGGCACCCGGGTGCCGGCTTTTTTCTATATAAAATTGGCGAGGGTCACTGTAGGTCCAGTTACGCGGCAATTACGTTGACCGAGCCGTTGTAGTGTACCGGGCCTACGTGCCCTCATTAATTAGATTACCAAAAATTTTTAGAGTTTCAAGTAAATTCAACCGGTTATTATGAGCCGGGAAAACCGGCGGAAGCGACCCACCGTAACCTCAAGATTGTAAACCCCGGGCTCCACCGGCTTTAACTCCAGCCTTTGAACGCCGCAGCCCAGTTGACCGCAGTCAATCGCCTGAACCACCCGGCCTGCAGGATCAATAAGCCGGATCTTAACCGGCGCCGGTCTGCCCAGCCTGACGGTCAGACCGGCCCGTCCGGAAATCAGCGTTGGGACGACATTGCACACCGGCGGCACATCGACCCCAGCCAGCTCGTTAACCCCAACCCCATTCCGAGTGTGGACAAGCATAGAGTCAATGGTGGTGTTGCCCGCAACATCGGCCGCCCGGACAATTACCCAGTAGCCGGCATCACCGAGCAGACCGGTTGACCACCTGCCAGCGGTGTCTGTTGCTTCGATAATAGAATCACCGTCGGTGTTGGTAATGATAAAATAGTACTGGCGTGAGTAATAATCACCTCGGGATCGGCAGACATTATCAGTTTTATAAACAACATTGACCAGTGCACCATCAAGCAGGTTGGAAAACTGCACCGATAAAGTCCAGGGCACAACCACCAGCCCGTCTTCGCGGCGGATCATGTATTCAATCTGATAAGGTGCCAGCCGGTCCCAAATCTGATTGCCCGAGCTAAAGCCGGTGCGGTCAAAAATCCGGACGATGATATCCACATTACCGTTGAGCGAATCCGGATGGAGATACCGGTTGTTCTGATTGTCCGGGCAAAAGGCAAAACGCCAGCTAGCACGGGCGTTTTCAAATACCGGTGGCTCCAGATCGGTATTCGGGTTCAGCTCCAAGAGCGGGTTCTGTACAAACCACCAAGTCGGGCTGGGAAATCGCTGCCAGGTTGCACCAGTGTCAGAAATCCGCGCAAAGTGAATGTGATCAAATGAGGAATTAATTGGCCAGGCAACGAGATAACCGATAATGTCCCCTGCCGCAACCTGCTCACCAAGATTCTTATGATACCGGTCCGGGTCAATATGAGCATAAAGCCAGCCTTCTGCCCTGCCGGTAAAGGTCAAGGGTGAATCACAGACCGCAATCCGGTAATGCAGCTCCGCCTGAATTGTGCCCCACGCCTTAACCCAGCCCGGCGCTACCGCCCGCACCTCTACCCCTGAGGTATCCGGTGTCAATATGTCAATCCCATTATGAAAATAGGCGCCACCGCCATAATCCTGAAACTCACCCCAGTTGTTTCCTATGGGATGCACCTGATTTTCTGGAGGCACCGGCCAGAAAATGGAGATACAGCACAATAAAATCTGCACCATGATTTTATTGTACTGAAAACTGAAACCTTTGTCAAATTAAAACTTATGATTAATATACGTATACTTAAAATAAGATATCTTAAATAAATTATACATCAAATTACTATTTTTATATCTTTTGCTGTTTATGTTGGTGTGGTGGGTTTGGGTACAAATTGTTTAACATTATTAGTTACATAAAATTAGTGAAATCTGATTATGTGGATTATATGAGAGTGTTTTGTGGGTGTTTGTTTACAAAACGATAGCAGCAAGAATATTAACATGGTTATCCACCGTTTTACTAACAGATTATCCTAACCGCTCAGTTCCCGGCTCAGTTTATCAAGGGTGGATGCAAAGGCAGGGTCGCGAGCTTTCAGTTCAGCTATCTTATCAAGGGCGTGCATAACGGTTGTGTGATCCTTACCGCCGACCAGAAATCCAATGTCCTTAAGTGAAAGGTTGAGCAAGTTTCGCAGCAGATACATTGTGGTCTGCCGGGCAAGCGCCACCCGTTTGGTGCGGATCGGGCTCTTGATATCTACGACCGGCACGTGAAAATGTTCTGCAACGGCATTGATGATACGCTGGGCATCAAGCGGCTGTTCGGGCAACACCAGATCCTTAAGCGCCTCATCGGCAAGCTTGGTGTCCAGCGCTCGGCCGGTCAGTGAATGGAGTGCTATCAGGCGCACAAGCGTCGCTTCAAGCGTGCGGATGTTGGAGCGGACCCTAGCTGCGATGTATACCGCAATTTCTTCAGGAAGGTCAAATTTCTCCAGTTTTGCCTTCTGGAGCAAGATTGCCACCCTGGTTTCCAGGTCCGGCGGCTGGATGTCAACGACAAGCCCGCTGCCGAGCCGGGAAATCAGACGCTCTTGGAGCGTGGGGATGTCTTTGGGTGGACGGTCACTGGTAAACACAACTTGGCTGCCCGCATCCTGAAGTGCATTAAAGGTATAAAAGATTTCTTCCTGAAGGCTTTCCTTGCCCACGAGGTAATGGATGTCATCAAGCAGCAGCAGGTCCAGCCCGCGGTATTTGTTCTTAAACTCCACCCGAGTGTTTTTCCCGATCGCCTGGATCAGCTCCAGAAACAAAGCTTCGGCTGGTGTATAGCAGAACCTCAGACCAGGATAGATTGTGAGTGCGGCGTTCCCGATCGCCTGGAGCAGATGGGTCTTGCCCAGCCCGACTCCGCCGTAAATAAACAGCGGGTTATATGCCCGGCCCAGGTTCTGAGCAACATTTTTGGCTGCAGCGCAGGCGAGACGGTTGCCCTCACCGATAATGAAGCTATCAAAGGTGTAGCGCGCCCGCAGCCGGTAGGGCGGGGTTTGAACTGGTGACCCTAACTGCTCCGGTGATTTTGCCGGCGGTTCTGATACCGATTGCCCGGTGACAACAAACTCGACTTTGAGGTTTCTTCCCGTGATCTCTTTTAATGCTAGGAGCAGGTCTGAAAGGTAGTGATGCTTAAGCCAGTCACAGAAAAAACTGTTTGGGACCCCCACCCGGATGACCCCATCAGTGCACTCGACGAGACAGGTTGGTTTCAGCCAAGCCTCAAACGCTTCAGAGGCAACCCTTGATTTCAACAAACCAAGAACCGAACCCCAGAGATTTTCAACACCCGCACTCATAGACAAAAAAACCACAAATTTTCTTCATATTTATCCACATGTTTTTCCACACGCACTCACTTCGTAAAATCTGTACATAAAATAACATACACAGCCAGCGCCCGGAGTTTCCACAGCAAATCACCAGTTTTACTTCAGATTAGTAAAATATACTACCTTTGCCCTTGCTGGTGTCAAGAATATTAACGCCAAAATCGATAAAAATTTATGAAAAATTCAATCCAGGGCGACCGCTTGACCCAGGGCAATGCCGCCATCATTTAAAGGAAACTTCTGGTTGTGATATACTCTGAAACCGGAACAGCGCAGCCTGCGCACCAGTTCCAGCCGCAACAGACGGTTTTGAAAACTGCCGCCAGAAAGGCAGACCGTCTTTATCTGATTGAGCTCCGCCAACCGGATTAATGCCTGGTGAAATGTCCGGACCAGTGTCTGATGGAACCAAAGCGACACCTTTCCTGCCGGAATTCTCAGGCACATTAGCTGAAATACGGTTCGAATTAAAGGGCAAGGATCCACCAGCAGCATCCCCTGATTGAAACTTAACGCATCAATTTCTGGCAATCTTAATTCTATCGCGCTGCCTGCAGTTAACGCCTCATTCTCCAGGGCAATTGCCGCCTCACCTTCAAATGATACCCGCTGGCAGACGCCGGTTATTGCTGCCACCGCATCAAACAAACGCCCAAGACTTGAGGTTATAACCGGTGCTTGTGCATACACCCGGGAAACTGGCAGTCCCAGCCTCCGGATCGCACCAATTTCAATTCCAGACTGAACGAGATAGCTCACAGCCACCCGAACCGGATCAGCCAGGTACCCGCCCCCAGCACCATGGCGCAGATAGGCAAGATGACCCAACCGTCTCCAAGTCCGGTCCGGGTTTATCAGCAGAAACTCACACCCCCAGATTGCCCGGTCCGGTCCGTAACCGGTGCCATCAGCTGCCAGCCCGAGCACCGGACCGCGCAGGCCATGTTCTGCCATTACCGAAAGGATATGGGCATAATGATGCTGGACCCTTTTAAGCGGAAGCCGGAATCTCCTGCTCAGGGTTTCTGCCAGCCGAACCGAGCTATAATCCGGATGCAGATCGCAGACCAGCCTTGCGGGCTTGATCTCCGTCCATTCAATAAGGCGATTCAGCGCTGCAAAAAAGAAACTCTCCGCTGCCGCCGTCCCCAGTTCGCCGATGTGCGGTCCGGCAAACAGTTTTTCTCCGGCAGCAAGGGCAAAGCTGTTTTTACTGTCCGCCCCCACCGCCAGGGTTGGATGTTTCACGTGAAACATCCTATCCAGGTGCAATGGCTGGGGAACATAACCTCGAGACCGGCGAACCATGATTGCATTGGCGGTTTCAGCCTGAATCACTGAATCGTCACACCGGTTGGCAATCTCCCGGTTGTGCGTGAGCACATAGTCAAAAAATAGCTCTTTGCGATTAAAAAGTTCCTCCTCGGATGCCACAATGGGTTCGTCACTGACATTGGCGCTGGTCATGATCAAAGCCGGTGATTTAACTTTATTATTTTTTAATGACTTAAAGACTAAGAGGTGAAGCGGGGTATAAGGGAGGAGAATACCGTAAGCAGGGTTATGGGGGGCAATTAGAGGTGAGAGCCGGATTTTAGTGTGCTTGCGCTTGGGTAAAAGCACAATCGGCGCCGCCGGGGAACATAGAAGCCGAGCAGCACCGGCTGGTAGATGGCAGAGGTTTTTTGCGGCGGTCAGGCTTTCCACCATTAAGGCAAATGGTTTTTGGTCTCTCCCCTTCAGCCGACGCAGGCGCCGAACCGCACGATCGTTTTGGGCATCACAGCACAGATGGAATCCACCTAACCCTTTTATTGCCAATACCTTACCATCAAGAATCAGCTGGGCAGCCTTCTCAATCGGGTCGCCAGCCATCGGTATCCCTTTTCGGTTCAGGAGTTGAGCTGCAGGTCCGCACTGAGGGCAGGCGATTGGTTCGGCGTGGAAGCGGCGGTTTGGAGGGGAGAGGTACTCCTTCTGACACTGGTCACACATCAGAAATTTACGCATGGTAGTGCGTTCCCGGTCATAAGGAAGCTGAAGTATTATTGTATATCTAGGACCGCACTGGGTGCAATTGATAAATGGATAAAGGTAACGGCGGTTATGCGGATCGATAAGCTCGCGCTTGCAGGCTGAACAGGTCGCAAGGTCGGGTAGGACCTCGACTCCGGGTTTTGCTGGGGTGGTGGGGCTGGGTATGATGCTAAATTCTGAATAGCGCGGTTTTTTGACAGTTCGGGTCCGGATTTCGGAGATGAGCGCCAGCCGGGGTGGATGATTTTTAAGCTGGTCCAGAAGCCGATCCGCCCCCTTTCCCTGAGCAAGGATTGTTACACCGGCGCGGGTGTTGGTGACCGTTCCTCTGATGCCCAGCCTTTTTGCCAGGCGGAAAATATAGGGCCGGAATCCAATACCCTGGACCTGACCGGTGACAGTTATTTCCAGAGTATTAAGTAGTTGACCGCGGATAATACTTACGGGGTTTTATCCTGAGGTTCCAGCAGTTCTGGCTCCTCTTCGCTCAATTCGTAAATGTTTTTGTCATCCTTCTTTTTAATCAGGAATCCGAGAAGGAGGACATTACCGGAGAACCAGACCGAAATGCCATATGCCAGAACCATCAGCGCGATGCCGTAGATACAGAAACTGAACAGTAACGTCCCCAGATATACACCCCAGCTCGGGCTTTCCCAGAAGAGTGGGCTGAGATAGCTGTCAAGTCCGTAAATACTCATTTCCCAGACAATCATCTTGTGGAGGGGAGTAAGCACACCCCATTGCGGGACCGAGATCTGAAAGATGAAGCTGGTGCCGTTGAGCATTTCACTCAGGGTTTCACCCATAAACACTGAAAGAATAAGCGTGCCAATCCGGACCGCAAGGCTGGATGCCAGACCTAAAAGCAAAGAACCAATTTTGCTCAGTAAGGCGATGACCGCAGTGAACCAGAAGAGCCGCGCCGGCTGTTCATTGATACAGGAAAAGACCTCAAACAGGGTATCAAAGGTGTCGTTCCCCAGCGCACCAACAATCGCCGGCGCCAGAAACAGGGTCCAGACCAGCACTATCAGGAGATAGACAACGAAAAGGGAAGCGAAGAAAGCGGGGACCGCAAAGATCCCGGTAATTACTGGTCCAATGTAAGGTATTGATCCTAAAGCACTTAGTATCAGACCCGCAATTAAAATTATCAGAATAAACGCGATGATGAGCAAGGGACTGCCCAGGGTTGCACCAAGGTTCTGGAGTGCGAACTTAAACGCTTCACCCGCCTCAAAAAATTCATTCCCGCGGAGCTGCTCGTAGGTAACTTTGGCGACCGCACTGCCGGTAACGAGCATGACGAGCAGAAACCAGATAACACCGAGGGCATAAATCAGCCAGGAAATCCAGGGGAAGGGAAGGTTGGGCGTAGGAAAAGGAAGAAGCCGGTAGGTTTCCCAGATTGACACCCAGTCGTTACCCGCGATCAGGTGGGCAAGGTAGGTAAGTAGTGTATAGCCGGCAAAACCGAATAAGAGACCCAGCATAATCATACCGACCTTCTTGGCAGAAAAGCCCAGGCGCAATGCCCGGAAGATGTCTTTGTAATTAAAATGTAATGCACCCATCTTCAAGCTCCTCCCTTTTTATTTAAGCCACTGCCGTAAAATCCAGAAAAGAAAAAACAGCAGCCCGCCCCAGAGCAGCCAGAAGAGCCAACGGAGGGGGAAAGAATAACGGCGCTCGGGAAACAGGCGGCGGCGAAATCTCAGCATCAGATTTTATTTTCCACATTGTCAGTTATTTGTCAAGGGCTGACGAGCAGACGGCAGGCGGTGCGGGTCTCGGAGCGGAAGAAGTAGATTCCGGGCGGGACCGGACTGCCGTGATTGCTGTAACCATCCCAGACCGGACTTGAACCGGTTGTTACCAGCGCGCCCCGGGAATCATAAATTGTCCAGCGCGGGTGATCCTTTTGAACTGGCAGATAAAATGGTGGCCGTCCGACAACAGGGCGGGCGGTCAGCAGTGATGACCGGTCACCGGCCTCAGCGTTTCCGGTCGGCACCATTGCACCGGCGAGCTTGGCAATGGTGGCAACCGCCGCCTTTATCGCCTCAGTTGCCATCAGCCAGTTGTTCGTGCCGCAGTTGACATAATAGAGCGGACCGATTGTGTCGCCGATCGTATGGTACATCGGCGTGAAGTCATGCTCAATCCCGCACAGGGCAACATAACCCCGCTGCCAGAACGAATGATGGTCCGAATAGGGGGCAGAGTTCACAAGCCGGCGCACCGGCTTGAGCGCAGTATAAGTTCGGGCATTGGCGATAAATGAGTCCACGAGCCAGGCGCAGGCAGGGTTGGAGATTTTGCCGATCACCTCAAAGGAGTCCAAGTTTTGCCGGCCATAGGAGATCATGTCAAAGTTCAGTGCCGCTTTGATTGAGTCCCCGCGCCGGGCAGCCCGGCGGCAGAAGCTGTCTGAGCCGAAAAGCCCCTGTTCCTCACCGGTGAAGCCGATGAAATAAACTGAATAGGCAAAGTTTATACCCTGAAATACCCGCGCCGCCTCAATCACCGCCGCGGTGCCAGAGGCGTTGTCATCCGAACCCGGGCAGTGGTCGGGGGCATAATCTGAGGTGTTGTCAATATGTCCGCAGATCACATAGATCGGCCTGGGGTTGACTCGTCCCAGCTTCACGCCCACGACATTCGGGGCGTAACTGGGGCGGTAGGTCTCAAGTGCGGTGGAGTCACAGCCGTAAGCGGTCAGTTTTTCCCGCAGCCATTCGACCGCAGAACGGCAGGATTCGGTGGTGGAGTAGCGGGTGTAAAAATCCTGAAGGCGCCGGATATGGGCAAGCACCGAGTCCGGGTTTACCCGCTCAACCAGCGCAGCAATCAAACTTTCTGAGACTATAACCGGTGCGGGCAGCGGAGCTGCCGGCTGAAGGTTAACCGGTTCAAGGGGCAGATGGCAGAGTTCGACCGGCAGGCGGTTGAGATCAAGGAGCTGCGTCTCATCGGTTGCCAGCAGAACTCCGCCGGGTGTTTCGCCGGCAATCAGACCGAACCGGTCAAGCTGGCGCCGGTCAAACCCGGCCGGGGTCTTGACATAGAACAGCTGTTTATCAGCGGGCAGGTTCAGGACCGAAAACAATCCCGGCAGATAGTCAAGCGCGGCAAGTCGGGCTTCGTCCACACTGAGCAGACAGCGGTCCTCCAGTTCCGCCACCACCGGAAACGGGATCTGACCGACATCTATGCCGGCAAAACCTGGTCCCGGCGACCACTGCACCAGCAGTTCGCCGGCGACCAGCGGCAGGATAAAAACATTTACTAAAAACAGAACGGTCACACCTTTTTTCACTTTTTCCTCCTGCGTTATAATATAGCTTAATTACTGCCCTCAGGATGTCAAACAAGAAAATAATCGGGGCATTATATTAAACTGAATGCAAACTCGGTTACTTTAAATCGCGAATACGGTTCTCAATAAAAATAGTTTAGATCACACGCAGACGGCTGGATCCAAACACATTTTGGGTTCCTATTATAATTTATTGTTTGTCAATGTGTTATGTTTATATACCCCCCTTCAGTCCGCTCCGGGGGCAGTTCCCCCTACCGTGGGGTAGGATGTCGGGTGCGGGCGTGATGGGGTTAACTAACGTAGAATCAAGAGTTTGTGCCAGCGGTTTCCATTGGATAGAAAGTAAACTCCGGGTTTCCGGCGGGAGCCGGTCAGGTTTACCCTTCTGCCGGCAGGATCAAGAGCCGTGATGGCGGTGGTTAAAACTGGTTTTATGGTGCGGGGTCGGGACACAAGCGGGGGTACCAGCTGGGAGAAGAATAGACCACGGGCGGTTGTGCCTGCTCCATAGTGACTGAACAGTGCGCCCGAGCTGAGCGCCCTGGGCCGGGCACCAAAGGCTGTGGCGTTAGCCCGCGAATCATTGATTTTCAGTGGGAAACTGAGCAGAAAGGGCGCATAGGAGCGGGCATAACGGTAATAGATTACCGTCGGGTCAATTTCACCACCGGCACCAGCATTGTAGAGCAGGTTGAGGGTGGTGCTGGTGGCGGCGAGGCTGGGCCACCATTCATTAATGAAGGGTTCACCGAGGTTAACCGGCGCCGAAAAGGTGCTGCCACCGTCAGTTGAGCAGGTGAGGAGCAGGTCCAGCATCTCAGTATCACGACGGGCAACGGTCCAGGCGATCCAGACCGGCGCACGCCACGGGGGGGTGGTTTCAGCCTGAACCACCGCAGGCGTAAAGCATTTTTCGCCGGTAGCATAAAGCACCTGCAGCAGCTCCCACCGGCCGGGCGCACCAAAGTGCCGGTTCCGGGTGTAATGGAGCTGGCGGTTGTCAGTTGCATAGCGCCAGACACAGTGGAGAGTGCCGGCACCGAAGTAAAGGCACGGTTGAGAGCAGTTGTAAAAATCCTGAGGCGGTTCCCAGGTGCTGCCGAGATCCAACGAGCGGGTAAATTGGCCATTGGGTCCGGTCCGGTGTTCGCGGACATATAGACAGTAGAGATAGGGACGGGAGTTATTGTCAACGGCAACGGTGAACTGGTCGATCGTGTCCGGTCCGACCGCAACCGGCAACCAGTCCCGAATGGTGAAATCGGATGTGGTTCGGAGTAGCCACAGGTCTCCACCCGCGCGGGTTGTCAGTAAAAATATGTAGATTTTTGCTGGATCCGATTCGACGATCAGGAGTTCTGCCTGCCTGACCGGAGCCGGCACGGGCATTGTCAGCATCATTTCCCAGAAGCTACCCTGATCTGAAGAGCGATAAACTTTCAGAATTGAGTCCGGGGTGATCAGGAGTGCATAGATGCTGCCAGCATAGTCCTGAGCACCGGTAAGCACCTCTACGGAGCAGGTGTCAATGACAATCTCATCCTGATACATATCAAATAGCGGCTGGTTGTCGGTCAAGAGCGGTACTGAGTTCCAAGCAGTTTTTGTCGTGGTCAGACCAGGGCCGGAAATCAGTCCGGTTAGAAGAAAAAGCGCAGTAAAAATCGGCATGTCACAAATAACTTATCAGCGGGAGGGCAGAAAGTCAATTTTAATCATCAGCTAAAAATTGAAAAATTCGGCAAAGCAGATTTGCTTGAGCTGCAATTTTCTACAGATATAATATCAGAGACACTTATGAGCAGCCGGCGACAGGTTCCAGTTGTGCTTGTGCTCTATGACACGCCAGGCAAGTTTCAAACCCTGGTGGAATATGCTCGTCAGTTTGACAATGGCAGACTGGCGCAGGAGTTTAAGTTTGTCTATTGCGACTGCCTGGACGGGATAAAAAAATGGTACCGGCAGAATGCAGGGGTTCATGTTGCCGGCATTGTGCTCGGAGTTGATTTCTCCGGGGTGGACAGCGAGCAGAAGCTGGCGGTTTCCCCTCTGGGATTGCGTCCTGCTGGCTTGGCAATGGATGTCCGCCGGCTTCAGGGTTTTATTATCTATTACCATATGCGCCACCTTAATATTGAGCAGATCGCCCCGGTAGTATTTCACCTCGGCGCTGAGCTGCTGCAGTCGCCAGAACGGTATATTGATATCTGTCACGTCCCCGGACTGGGTGAATGTCATTTTGCCGGTCCAGCAGGCGACGAATGTGAGGAGCTGGCGGTGCTGAAAAAGCTGGATCTGTGTGCGCTCAGACCACTTACAGATGACAGACGGTTCTACTGGCGGGAGAATCACAAAATGGTGGTCGGCAGGTCACGGCGGATGGCTGCGCTCGTGCGGGAAATTGAGCGCACCGCACCAACCGACAGCATTGTCTTGGTGATCGGTCCGCCCGGCACCGGCAAGGAGCTTGTCGCCCAGGCGATTCACCATCTGAGTTACCGCTATTCAGAGCGGGTGCCGGAGAGGAGGAATGTACTGACGGTGCAGATGACCACGATGGACAAGAATCTCTGCATTGATGAGCTTTTTGGGCACGAGGCCGGCGCCTTTACCGATGCCCGGACACCGCGTGCGGGGATCTTTGAGGCTGCCCGGGGGTCCACCGTTTTTCTGGATGAGATCGGAGAGATTGACCAGGAGCTGCAGAAGAAACTGCTCCGAGTGATTGAGTATCACCGGATTAAAAGGCTGGGGAGTTCAGTGGAGAAGGAGGTTGATGTCCGGATTATTACCGCAACGAACCGGACGATCGAGGAGCTGCAGCAGCGGTTCCGGAGCGACTTTTACACCCGACTCGTTCAACACTGTATTGCGGTGCCTTCGGTTGCTGAGCGCTGGTTTGGAGAAAAGCCGCAGACGGTTGAGGATGATATTGGCGAGTTTTTTGACTTCTTTATAAGCGAGCGGAACCAAAATCCCTATGTCCGACAGAAACTGCAGCCGGACCTGAACGCAGTACGGTTTCTCACTCAGATTGTGCTCCAGAATATTTCCGGAGAAAGACCGCTTTTTACCGCGGGCAACGTACGCACGCTGCGGGCAATTATCAATCAGGCTTATGACCGGGCACAGTATGAACACTCGCGCATAATAAGCGTTGGACATATTGCCACCGCTGTCGCCCAGTTTCAGGCACAGATAGCCCCGCCTGCACCCGGAGTTAAACCCGGCACCCAAGCCAGTATTGAACATATTGTCGGTTCGCTGAAACTGTCAGAGCTGGAGAAGCTGGCAATCCAGGAGGCGCTGATAAAATGCAACGGTAATCAGAGCCGAGCAGCAGCACTTCTGGGAATCCATCGTGACACGTTAAGAAAGAAAATCAGAGAATACGGCATAAGTTAATAAAATCTGCAGAAAAAATAAGCAGTAACCGCCGTATTATTAAGCAGGATAAATAGGGCCACTATTTATAACCATTTTAAAATAAGAGTGTTAGTTAAATATTTATAATTGGCACATAATTTGTATATATTATTATTGCCTTTTGACCGAGCCTGAAACGGGGTTACAGGGGGTAGCGCTTTAGGTATTGGCTGGATTCCCCAGCCGGCGCAGATAAATTGGGCGGTGTGCCAGTTCCCACGGCGCATCGCCCTTTTCCTTTGCGCTGGTTTATGGCCGTTAAAGTTGACATTACATTATATTTTATTATTCTGTGGAGACTGATATGAAGGCGTTTCTCAAAGAGGTGCTTGCCGGGCTGGCAGTGGATTATGCCGATATCCGGGTTGAAGAGAGTGAAACCACGAGGATTGTATATCGCGGCCGGGAGCTTGAGGATATCGGTACCAGTTTTGAGCGGGGCGGATGTCTGCGGGTTTTCTATCGGGGAAACTGGGTGATTGCCAGCTTTAATACTGTGGATGAGTCGCTTAAGGAGTTGGCAGATGAGCTGGCGATTCAGGCAGCAGAACTGCCACCGCGGGAAGGTGGTCTGATCCACCTGCCGGCACTTGACGAGATAATCCGCATGCCCAGGCATGAGGACCCGAGGGCGGTGCCGCTCGCGCGCAAGCAGCAGTTGATTCACGATTACAACCGGCTGCTTCTGGAGCCGAAGCAGATAATAAGTACGGTATCGTCATATCTGGATAGCCACAGGACCGTTTACTGGTATTCGAGCGAGGACCGTTACATTGAGCAGGAGTTTGTGCGCACCGGTTTTTCCTGTCAGGCGATTGCCCGGGACGGAGCCAACATTCAGCAGTATGGAGAGTCCTTTGGCCGGGCCGCTGGGTTTGAGTCGCTTTCGGGCAAGGAGGGTATGGTTGAACGGGTGGCAAAAATTGCGATTGACCTGCTAAAGGCGGAGCCGGTGAGTGCCGGGACATATACGGTGATCATTGATCCGCTGCTCGGCGGAATATTTGCCCATGAGGCGTTCGGCCATCTGAGTGAGGCAGATCACATCGCGGAAAATGAACGGCTGAAACAGCTGATGCGAATCGGAACCCGGTATGGGGTTGAGGAGCTGACAATTGTTGATGACCCGACCCTGCCGGGCGAAAACGGCAGTTACCGCTATGACGATGAGGGGGTACCGGCTCAGCGCACCGAACTGATCAAAAACGGGGTGATCTCCAGCCATTTGCACAGCCGGCATACCGCCTATCTGATGGGAGAGGGTGCAACCGGTAATGCCCGGGCTGTCAGTTACCGGTTTGCTCCGATCGTGCGGATGAGTAACACCTACATCGTGCCCCAAAACCGGCGGTTTGATGAGATGCTGGCTGAGGTCAGGGATGGGCTTTATGTCGTGGGCAGCCGGGGTGGAATGACCGAGCTGGAAACATTCACCTTTTCTTCCCAGTATGCTTACCGGATTGAAGATGGCAAGCTCACGAAGATGGTCCGGGATGCGACCCTTGCCGGCAATGTGTTTGAGACCTTGAAGAATATTGATGCCATCGGCAATGACCTGAGGATTCATGGCGGGCTCGGCGGTTGTGGAAAGGATGGGCAGTCGCCGCTGCCGGTCACGACCGGTGCCCCGCACATCAGAATCAGAAATGTGGTAATCGGCGGCCGATAATAAGTTAACCAGCAGGAGGAGGAGATGAGACTGGAGCTCCTGGAGCTGGCAGCCAGTCGGGTGGAGCAGGCTGATGTGTATGAGAGTGAGATTGACCTGACCGAAGTGGTTTTCCGGCAGGGTAAATTTTTCGCTCAGGAGACCAAGTTGACCCATGGTCTGGGGTTGCGGGTAATTAAAAACGGCAAGGTGGGTTTTGCCGCCAGTACTAACCCCCAGCGGCTAAAGGAGCAAATCCAGGCTGCGATCGATGCCGCTGCTTTCGGGCAGACCGCCAGGTTTGATCTGCCGGGTCCGGCTGAGCCACCTGCGGTTCAGACCTTTGATAACCGCACTCTGCTCGTCAACATTCAGAAGATGCGGGAGTGGGGTAGTGATCTGATTGAGGCACTGAATTCCCGGATGCCCGAGCTTAAGGCCGACCTGCATTTCAGTCGCTGTTATCGGGAGATCGGGTTGGCAAATACACGCGGGGCTGACCTTAGCTTTGAGCGGGTGGAGCTGGAGCTGTCGATTGCCGGTCTGCTGGTGCAGGACGGTATTTTCTGGGTTTATGATTATGTTAATCTTTCCGGCGGGCAGAGCTTTCCGCTCGATCAGGTGGCAGAGCGCGTGGTAAATCTCGCCCGGCTGGGCAAGCAGAAGGCAACACTCAAAAGCGGAGATTATCCAGTGGTGGTAATGCCATTTGCGCTGCCCCAGCTGCTTTTGCCCCTGCTGATTGCGGTCAACGGAAAAAACCGGCAGAAAGGCACTTCGCCCCTGATCAACCGGGAAAATCAGGCGGTGCTGAGCTCGAAGATTACGCTTGCGGACAATCGTCTGCGGCCGTTTGGGACTGCATCCGCTCCATTTGATGGTGAGGGGCTGCCGGCGGTCAGGAAGGTGCTGTTTGAGCGTGGAGTATTCAAAGGTTTTATCTACGACCTGGCAACCGCAGCCGCCTGCGGCACAAACTCAACCGGTTCCGCGGTGCGAAGCTATTCCAGCCTGCCTGTGCCCGGTCTGAGTAATATTGAAATTGAACCCGGGACCGCAGAGCTGGAAAGTGTCATCAAGGATATCCCCGTCGGGATGCTCGTCTACGGTTTTCTGGGTGGCGGGATGTCCAATCTTCTTGCCGGTGAAGTGGCACTGAATGTCAGCTGCGGCTACAAGATTGAAAAAGGTAATATCACCGGCAGGCTCAAGGATGTAAGTGTTGCCGGCAATGTTTATGATCTGTTTCAGCGGGTGGAGGCGGTGGGCGCAACCCAGCGGGACCTGGGTGATTATTATCTCCCGTTTATAAAATTTTCCAGTTTCCGGGTGGCATGTAAGGAGTAAAGGGGGGTATTATGCCAAAAGCAAAGCGTGCAAAGCGAGAGGGCAGGGCCGCGGTACTGATGACCGATTTCCATCGGCTGGAGCTGAAGCCAAAGGATCTGCGCTGGTGTTGTCCGGATGATTATCTGAAATTCAGGACTACCGAAGATCTGAAGGTTTCCCGGGAAATTGTTGGGCAGGAGCGGGCACTGGCTGCACTCGGTCTAGGGCTGGAGATCGAAGCTTCGGGTTACAACATTTTTGTGACCGGTCCCGCCGGTTCGGGACGGACGAGCACGGTTCAGCGGCTGCTGGAGACGGCGCGGCCAGTCAAGACCCTTACCGACAAGTGTTTTGTGAACAATTTTCAGAATCCGGACGAGCCCCATTTACTGCTGCTACCTGCAGGCAGAGGCCGGCAGCTGCGCCAGGAGATGGATGAGCTCGTTGCCTATCTGGTTAAAAACATTCCGCGACAGTTCGAGGGCGAGGCGTACCAAAATTCGCGGCAGGAGATCATCGACCGGTTCAAGGAGCAGGGGGCGGCACGGGTCCGGGATTTTGAGAAGAAGGTGGCAAGCGAGGGGTTTGCACTCGTGCAGACACCGCCGATGGGCCGGCCGGAGCTGGCGCCGATCGTTGACAAGCAGCCCGTGAGTGTCGATGTGCTTGACCGGCTGGTGGAGGAGGGCAAGCTGACTCCGGAGCGGGCAAATGAGCTGAAGAACCGGCACCGGGAACTGACCGCGGAGCTGATGGCGATCTTTAAGGAACTCCGGGAGTATGAGCGGCAGGCACGGGAACATCTGGCTGAACTGGATAAACAGATGGTGAGTCCTCTGCTTGAAGAGCGTCTGGCGGAAATCCGTGAGCGCCACCAGGACCCCAAAGTATCCTGTTATCTTGACGAGGTCCGTACCGCGGTGTTAGCCGACATTGAGCTGTTCCGTCAGCGCGGGGGCGAATCCGAAGCCGGACCGCCGGCCGGCATTGATCCCTATCTGAAATACCGGGTGAATGTGCTCGTTGATAACTCGGATCAGAAGACCGCTCCGGTGGTATTTGAGACCAATCCCAGTTATCGCAATCTCTTCGGTTCGATTGAGCGCATCTGGGATCGCTCCGGGCAGTGGCGGACCGATTTTACCCATATTAAAGCCGGTTCGCTGGTGCGGGCAGACGGCGGGTTTCTTGTCGTGAATGCGCTCGATCTCCTGCTCGAGCCCGGGGTGTGGCCCAACCTCAAGCGGACTCTGCGCAACCGGCAGCTGGAGATTTCCGCCTATGATCCGTTTGTTTCGCTGTTTGGTACGACCGCGCTCAAACCGGAACCGATCCCCTTGGATCTGAAGGTAATCATGATCGGTGAGCCCTGGGTTTACAACCTGCTCGCCGCTTATGATGAAGAGTTTGGCAAGGTGTTCAAAGTCCGGGCAGACTTTGACTGGGAGATGGATCTGAACCGTAGTTCGGCAGCTGAATACAGTCAGGTCATTAGAGCTCTGTGTGAAAAGGAGAACCTCCGGCCCTTTGACCGGACCGCAGTTGCGCGGGTGATTGAGTATGGTGCCCGGCTGGCAGGGCGAAGGGACAAGGTGACCACCCGCTTTAATATTATCGCTGATGTGCTCAAGGAGGCAGACTATTGGGCAGGCAAGGCACAGTCCCGGCTGGTAAAGGCTGAGCATGTCCGGACTGCGATCGAAAAACGCCGGGAGCGGGTCCGGCTGATCGAAGAGAAGCTGCAGGAGAGTATCCGCAAAGGGCTTCTCTTTATTGATGTCCGAGGAAAAGTTCTGGGGCAGGTGAATGGGCTGGCAGTCTACGATCTGATTGAGCATTCGTTTGCAATCCCAGTACGGATTACGGCCAAGGTCGGCGTGGGAACCGCCGGGATCATCAGTGTCGAGCGGGAGGCGGAGCTCTCCGGTCCGATCCACGACAAGGGGCTTTATATCATCACCGGTTATCTACGGAACAAGTATGCGGCGGATATGCCGCTGGTGCTTTCGGCATCGATCACATTTGAACAGTCTTACGGTGGGATTGACGGTGACAGCGCCTCTTCAACCGAGCTCTATGCGCTGCTTTCCGAGCTTGCCGGGCTGCCGCTGCGCCAGGATTTGGCAGTGACCGGCTCGGTGAACCAGAAGGGTGAGATTCAGCCGATCGGCGGGGTTAATGAGAAGATCGAAGGGTTTTTTGATATCTGCCGGCAGAAGGGTTTAACCGGTTCCCAAGGGGTTCTGATTCCGAAGGCAAACCTTGGCGACCTAATGCTGAGGGAGGATGTGGTTGAGGCGGTAAGCCAGGGCCGGTTTCATATCTATGCGATTGAGACGATCGACCAGGGAATCGAGCTGCTTACCGGTGTGCCGGCAGGGAGCCCCGGACGCAATGGTGATTATCCGCCGGACACAGTTAACGGCCGGGTGAAGGCACGATTAAGGGAGTTGGCTGAGCTCTTCCGGCGGTTTCGAGCCGAAGATTCGAAATTCAGCGGGCCGCGCCAGTCCGCCGGAGACGACAAACTTTAATCCTTCTTCAATACTGAGAGGCGTTTCCGTAATATCGGTTTCCGGAACGATTGCCAGCCAGCCGCTGGTAGGGTTGGGTGCGGTTGGGAAAAAAACCAGAAATGCCCGGCGGCCGTCGGCAAGTTCCACCGGTTCTTCACCGGTGAGGAAACCGAGCGCAAGAATCCCCTTCCGGGGATATTCTACCAGCACAGTTTTGCGCAGTGAGGAACGTTTGATAAAGACCGCATCGGTAAGCTGGCGGGCTGAGGTGTAAACCGAGCTGGCGAGCGGCAGCTGGCGGAAGAAACGGTCCAGCCAGGTCAAAAAGTGCCGGCCGAGATAGCCGGAGGTCAGGGCACCGAGCAGAGTGATTACGCCCATGAGCACCAGAAAACCGATAAGAGTTAAAAGGATCGAGGGTAGCTGCTGAAGCCAGCGCAGGTGGCGCAGCAAGGGCTGGAGGATGCTGCCGAGGTGGGAGATGATGAACCAGAGGACAAACACCGTCAGTCCAACCGGCAGTATTGCTGCCAGCCCGGTGATAAAGTAGCGGCGCAGCCGTGGGAGCATATTCAGGCTGTGCTACTCAGCTGACGGTGTGCTGATGCGCAGATAGGCGAGGGTCTCATTAAGCGCTTTGAGGAAACGCCGGTTTTCCGGCTCCCGTCCTACCGAGACCCGCAGGGCGGTAGGGAAACCGTATTCCTTGACGGTGCGGGTTATTACCCCTTTGCGCTGGAGAATGTCAAATATGAGCGAGGAGTCAACAGTAAAGTTGACAAAGACAAAGTTGGCGTAACTTTCAAGATAAAACAGCTTTAAACGCTTGAACTCCCGGTAAAACATCGCCTTACCCACCTCGTTCACCTGCCGGCTGCGTTTCACATGCCGGGTGTCGCTCAGGGCGGCAAGGGCGGCAACTTGAGCGGCGCGATTGGCATTGAACGGCAGTCGGACCTTCATCAGCGTCTGGATGATCTCAGGCCGGGCGAATCCGTAACCGATGCGCAGACCGGCAAGCCCATAGATCTTGGAGAAGGTGCGCAGGACGAGAATGTTGTAATTCTGATTGTAAAAGTCCAGCCCCCGCGGGTAGTCACGGCTCGTGATGTATTCAGCGTAGGCTTCGTCGAGGACAACCAGGACATGTTCCGGTATCTGCGCCATGAATTCGGCGAACTCCTTGCGGTTGACGATAGTTCCCAGCGGGTTAATTGGGTTATCAAGATAGATGAGCTTGGTCTTCGGTGTAATACTGGCAAGAATCCGTTCGAGGTCGTGCCGATAGTCCCGGGTGGGGATCTGAATGATGTTGGCGTTCATAATCGTGCCGGCAATCCGGGCGGAAATGAACGAGCCGGCGCTGATGATCATCTCGTCGCCCGGGTCAAGATAGGCGAGACAGGTAAGATAAATCAGATCCACCGAGCCATTGCCGACAATGATTGAATCATAATCAATCTTGTAGAACTCACTCAGTTGGTGCCGCAGATAGTAGCAGGTATCTTCGGGGTAATAATGGAGCTGTGGTAACGCCTTGCGCAGAGCTGCGAGTGCCTTAGGCGATGGTCCAAGCGAATTTTCATTGGAAGCGAGTTTAACCACCGGGCCTTTGAGTTTGAGCTCCCTTACTACCTCTTCAACCGGTTTGCCCGGTTTGTAGGGAACGACCCGTTCCAGATTCGGCCGGGGTAAAGGCAATGCCATTATTCCTCCTTTTTTCCTTCGGTGATACTTTGCGGGATGCGTTTCATAAACGCGAAAAGCACACCCCCGATCAGGGCAAAAAACAGATCCAGCACCAGAAAAAGGAGCGCAGTGGACAATGCCTGTTCCGGGCTCAGGCGGTTGGGGAGCCAGGGAGGGGTGAAGAAGAGGACAAAGGCGGCTTCCCGCACTCCCAGCCCGCCGATCGCCGGAATATTGACGACGATGTTGAGCACCGGGATGAAAATGAAGTAATAGACGGGTGGTACACCGGCACCGACCGCACGGGCGGTAAGAAACCAGGTAAAGGAAAGCGCTGCCTGAACACCGATGCCCGAAATAAAACTGACGGCCAGTGCTCCCGGCTGCTGGTGGTAGTTTTTAACCGCCTGGTAAGTCCGCTCAACCAGTCCGCTCAACCGTCTCAGTGCGGCAAATTTTCTACTCAAAAAGTCCAACAGGTGATGCAGGGAAAGGTAGACGCGATCGTTGAAAAAAAGCAGGGTTACCACTACCAGAAGCAAAAGAACCGCAAAGAGCAAAAGTACTACCCCAAAGCCGGTAAATCTGCCGGCTCCTAGACTCAGTGCTGATGCCTGACGCAGTGATATAACTGCACCCATAATTATGGCAAGGAAAGTCAAACTCTGAAAGCCGAGCAGCCGGTCCAGCAGGGTAGCGGAGAATGCCTGAGGTCCCATGCCCGGTCTGGTGGTATAGGCGATGCGCATAACATCACCTCCGATTGAGGTGGGCAGGAGTTTGCAGAAGAACAGTCCCAACGTGAATACCCGGGCAAGATACCAGGTGGAGAAGTTTAACCGCTGTGCCCGGAGCAGGACCTGCCAGCGCCAGGCAGATATAAAAATAAACAGGAGATAAATCAAGCCGGCGAGGAGGAGAAAACGCCAGTCCGCTTTTTGGATGGTGGAAATAGACGTACCCAGCTGATGCCGGAACATATAAGCCAGGAGTCCCAGCAAACCAAATGAAACAACAAACCGGATGAGATTCTGAAACCGGTGCTTCACCCCACACGCTCTTCGGTGTCCGGTGGAGTTCGACGAACCCCGGACTGTCGGAGCTGGTGCTCAATATTTTCCAGCCGGTCGTTAACCGAGGCGATGGATTCACCCAGAAAGCCGGCGGCAAAGAAGAGCAGGCCGGAAAGCACAAACAGAATTACGAGATAAAGGAGGGGACGGAATCCGTGGCCCACAAGACGCAGAACGATCGCCAGGATGCCGGTGATAAACCCGAGAAAAAGGGAGATAAATCCCAGGGTGCCAAAATAAAGCATCGGTTTGCGCATGAATGAAATCTGAAAAGCAACCGCCAGCAGGTCGAGAAATCCAATTACAATCCGCCATGGGCTGGAGTACTTCGGTTTACCGGCATATCTGGGTCTGAGTTCGACCGGCACCTCAGCGATTGCGAAGCCCCGCACTGCAGCGAGGGGAACAATGTATCGGTGCCAATCCTTGCGCAGGTTCATACCGGTCAGCACTTCGCGGCGGAAGGTTTTGAGCGCATTGATGTCGTGAACCTTGAGTCCGAAAAGCTTGCGGGCAAGGAAATTGTAAATCTTGGATACCGTTTTCTTCTCGTAATGGCCGACCTTTCTGCCGGTTACCAGGTCATAACCCTTTTTAAGCATCTCAACCTGGAGTTTGATATCATCGGGTGAAAACTGAAGATCAGCATCAAAAACGGAAACAAATTTACCCCGTGCCCGGGCGAATCCGGCAAGTAGCGCACCGGTCTTGCCCTGGTTTTTCCCCAGCCGGACAACGGAAAGAAACGGATAACGCGCCCGGGCGGCATCGGCAATCGCAAAGGTTGCGTCAGTTGAACCATCATCAACCAAAATTACCTCATAATTTTCATCCAGCTTTTCTGCCAATTCAGCAAGGAGCGGTTCAATGTTTTCCGCCTCATTATAAGCAGGCACAATTACCGATACAAGCGGGTTTTTTGAAAACCCCATTTTATTGAATATACCGGATTTTTAATGATTGTCAAGAGATGCGTTAGTGCCGATAGACCAGCGGTCCAGATGGATACCGAATTGTTTAGTATAACTTATTGATTTTGTGTAAATTGTAAAATAATGCCTGATGGCGGAGATTGTTGATTTTGGGTCCGGTTGTGGTAAGTATTAGTATAAAACTGGATGATAAGCATCACTTTGCTTTTTGCTTTGATATTAAGTCGGATTGTGATTACTGAAGTCATGTCCAATCCTGCTGGTACGGATGGTGCTCAATATCCTGAGGACCGTAATGAGTTTGTTGAAATTTATAATGCGGGGAATCGGGCGGTTGACCTTTTTAATTACCGGATATCGGATGGCGACGCCGAGGATGTTATTCGGGCGTGGACCGATTCCTCAATTCTGATTCGTCATCCTAATGTGCTCATCGGCACCACTTGGCTGAAGCCCGGTGGCTACGCTGTAATCCTAGATCCGGAATATACCGATCTGGAGGGGCAGGGCGGTTTTATTCAGCCCTATCATTTTGCCGACTCAACTCTGATTCTCAAAGTAGGCAACACTACGATCGGCAATGGTTTGGCGGTTAACGACCCGGTTTCCATTTACGGTTATGATGACACCAGCAGTTTTGGCACACCGGCCAATCTTAATGACGGGTTTCCCTTTAACCCAGGTGACGGTTATTCCTGGGAACGGATTGATAGCAACGGGCCGGATGAGCCGGATAACTGGGCAATTTGTCCGGATAGCGCCGGCTGTACTCCAGGTGGGCAGAATGCGGTTGCGATGCGGGTAGATGTGGTGCTGACAAAACTTGAGATTTTAGATGCCAATCTTCCTGGTGCTGGGGAGACTTTTCATCTTGGTGCCGGCGTGCGTAATCAGGGGTATGTGAGCAGTCCGACCGGAAATTTGCAACTCCTTTATTATCCAAAGGAACCGATTCAGGAGATCACGTTGCCGGTTATGAGCCCGCGGCAGGAGTCTCTGTTTGTATTTGAAATTGAAATGCCCTCGGTGCCCAAGGAGATTTGGGCAAGGGCAGTGGTGCCGGGTGACAGAGATACTACAAACAACCTTGCCCGGATCACAATTAATCCCAACATGGGTACAGCACCGTTAATTCTGCAGAACCCCAGTTTCAGCCCGGATGGCGACGGTTTTGAGGACAGTCTTTTGATCAGATACCGGCTGCCTGAGCCGGGCGGGCGTTTGCGTATGCGGATATTCACCTTAGGCGCCAGTATCGTCAGGACCCTGGTTGATACAAAAAAAGTTTCCGAAAGTCTGGGTTTAATCTACTGGGATGGCCGGCGGGATAATGGCCTGCCGGCACCGGCCGGAATTTATTTGGTGGTCCTTGATTATTACCGAGGCGCCGGGCGTTTGCGGTCAAAACTGCCGGTAGTGCTGATCAGAAAACAGGATCAGCGGAACTTCGGGGTGAGAATGTAATTTGCCGGATTCACCCATCTGCCATTGACCATTATCCCATAATGCAGATGGTTGCCGGTTGCCAGTCCGGTGGCGCCAACAGTAGCGATAACTTCACCCCGTTTTACGATTTTCCCGGGACTAACCCGGACCTTCTGGCAATGGGCATAAAAGGTGCGGATTCCCCAGCCGTGGTCAATTTCCACGGTTAGGCCATAGCCGGCGCGCCAGCCGGAGGAGATGACCCTGCCGTCAGCGGTAGCAACAATCGGTGTGCCCTGGGGTGCGACAATATCCATTCCCTCGTGAAACTCGTATCTGCCGGAAAACGGATTCTTTCGGTTACCGAAGCCGGAGGTAACCCAGCCTTGAACGGGCCAGATGGAGGGCAGATGGCGTATCCGGTCCTGCTGGTTGGATATCGCCCGGTCGATCTCAAGAAGCGACTGGCGGGCAAAATTTGCCCGTCTTAAGAGCTCATCAACCTCCGGGGCTACAGTTGCCGGTTGATAACCGCCCACCCCCATTTTTCGGACATCAGCGGGCACAAGCTGAAGGTTGACCGCGGAGCGGAACCGGTTGTCCATCTGCTCGGTAAAGTTCAGAAACTGGCGGAAACTGTCCATGGCTGCAGTATAGGCAGCCAGTTTCTGGTTCAGGAGGTTGTTTTCTGCAATCAGCCGGTTAAGCAGGCCCCGCTGAGTAAAACGGGTGATGATAAACTTAGTTACCGCACCACTGAAAAACAAAAAGCCAAAGATCACAGCTACTGTTATATATATATAGTGGAGGGGGATGGAAAGGCTCAATGCCTTGTTCCGGCGGGTCAGGGTAACCAGAACCTGAAGCCTTTCCACAGCAGGATATTAACAATTTGGAATCCGGAGTCAAGTTTTTTAAGGGTATTTTGACCGGTAGTAAATTTAAGGAGGTAATGTGAGGTTGATTCTGTATTGCGCCCTGAGCATCTTCGGGGCGCTACCTGCGCTTTTGCCCGTACCCCAGACCATTACAGTATGGGTCCGGTATACCGGTTTGAGCCGGCCGCAGGCGATGAGCAAAACTATAATAAGTTCCAGCAACGGCTATGTGGTTGATACCCGCTATGGTGATCCGGCAGTGCCGGCTGTACTGCGTGCCACACCAGCAGCCGGGCCGGCTTATCATATTATCCAGTTCCCAGGGGCCAATCCGGCCGGAGCTGGCTTGAGCAGCTGGACCGGCTGGGAATAAAAAACTATCGGTTATCTGCCCAATTACGCCACCGTCGCGAGACTTAGTTCTAAAGACCGGTAGCTATTATCAGAATTGGAGTTTGTTAACTGATTTTTCATCCCGCATACAAGATTCAGGCCGGACTGCTGGACCATTCTGGCACAGCTGACGTTGCGATTCTGGTAACACCCGGGGAAAACCGGAACTGGTGGTTTTAAGCTGATTACTAATACAGGTGTTAGGGTGGCTGTGGTCAGCATTAGTCCGTTCCGACAGTGATTCAGGGCACCGGTGACCGGCTGGCGATCATAATGCAGTCTGGGATGGTACCGATGATCACAACCGCAGCCTGGGGTAGTAGGTTCTATCTGAAGCGGCGTTCCGGGACGGTGTCGCTGAAAAAAGCTGGTACGGACAAGAGAGGCTGAATTGCGCAATCTGGGCGTAATAGATTAATTCATTCCGCCTTTTTAATTATTCAGTCCGGATAGCCGTGGGGATATTTTTGATGCCACTCCCAGGCGTCGCGTAGCATATCTTCAAGATTTAACTCCGGTTGCCAGCCGAGTTCAGTGCGGATCTTTCGGGCAGAGGCGACCAGGACCGGTACATCTCCCGGTCTCCGGGGAGCGATCTCATATTTTATCTTTCTCCCGGTTACTTTCTCAGCGGTGGCAAAAACCTCCCGGACACTGTAACCCTTTTCTGAACCAAGGTTGTAAATGAGGTTACTTTCAGCAACTGCCTGCAGGGCGAGCAGATGGGCACGGGCAAGATCGTAAACATGGATATAGTCCCGGATGCAGGTGCCGTCTGGGGTAGGGTAGTCGTCGCCGTAAATCCGGAAGGTTTCCCTCGGATCAAGCACCGAGCGCAGAATCCTCGGAATCAAATGGGTCTCAGGCCGGTGGTCCTCCCCCAGACCAGCATAGGCGCCCGCAACATTGAAATACCGAAGCGCACAGTAGCGTAGATTGACAGCCCGGGAATAGGCTTCAAGGAGCTGCTCAAAAATTCTCTTTGACGCACCATAAGGGTTTGCCGGGTACTGGGGCATCTCCTCGGTAAGCGGCACACTTTCCGGAACACCATAAACCGCAGCGGTGGAGGAGAAAATGAACCTGTTTACCCGGTAGCGGAGGCACGAGTTCAGGAGATTGATCCCGCAGGCAACATTGGTGTAGAAATAGAGATCCGGCTGGCACATCGACTCCTCAAC
The DNA here is from genome assembly GCA_965649165.1 of Caldifarciminota bacterium. Lineage (GTDB taxonomy): Bacteria > Hydrothermota > Tepidihabitantia > Tepidihabitantales > Tepidihabitantaceae > JAOABP01. Next base: position 47,572 of record CBFGJT010000006.1, read on the forward strand.
CTCAATCCTGCCGGCAAAGTGCATGACCGCATCCGGTTTTTCCTGCCGCATTATCTGGTCCAGCTGCTTTGCATCACCAAGATCAGCAACGATGAGCCGGGCAGAAGGACTGACCGCAGAACGATGGCCATGAGAAAGATTGTCAATTACAACGACCTCATAACCGGCATCCACCAAAAGCCGGACACAAACACTGCCAATATAGCCGGCACCACCGGTTACCAGCACCTTCATTGCCTCAAATATAGCAGCTGAAATTGCCAAGGCAAATATTGCCGAAAATGGTCCTGATCCCAGTTTATTGCGGACAACCGGAGATGGTGTTAATATATGTGAGGGCTCAACCGTACCAAAACCTATAACTCACCACCTCCAGGCGACAATGGGCATATTAGGTACCCTGCGAAATGATTAATATCACTAAAACCACACCCACCTTTATTATCATAACCATCCCCTATACTGCCCCGAGGGTAATGGCTAAATTTAATATATCAGATTAATAAATAAAGACTTAATACAATAGAAGCCATCATAGCCATAAATCAATATATAATTATAAATAGATATCATAATAATTACAGTAGATATTAGTTTTTTGCGGGTTTTGGTTTAAGCATTTGGTTTGGTTTTGGGGGTAAAATGAAAAATGGGGGTTAGTGGAGCGGATTTGCCTCAGTAATTTCTGGACTTATGGTGGGGAAAATATATAATTTTTCAAGAAAAGGAGGACATTATGAAACGATGGCATGTATCGGTAATCGGTATGATCATAACCGGTCTGTTGTGGATCGGCTGTGATATCTTCGGGGCAAAGGAGGATTATTATCCGCTTGCAGTTGGGAACAGCTGGAGCTATCACGGTCATGTCAGGATTTTGACGGCTACCGATGATCAGCCAGATACTGTGCAGACAATGACGATCCAGGTTGTGGCGACCGGAAAGGACAATCTGAATTCGGGTGAAGAGGTAATCCAGCTGGTGAATACAACCAGTGTTCATATGTATTTCCCGTTTGAGTCCACTTTTACTGTGGTTGATACTTCCTATGAGCGGGAGACGGGCGGTTTTGTGCTCAGTTATGAGAGTAAAACCGATTCAGCGCCGGATACAACGCTGGTTCTGCCATTAACAAAAGATAAGACCTGGCGGGTTAATGAAATTACCGTTGCCAAGGTCCTGCAGCAGGAGGATGTGAATGTGCCGGCAGGTACCTATCGGAGCGCCTGGAAAATTGAGCAGACGGTTAACACCGGGGCTCAGACTTTTACCCAGCACTGGTGGTATGCAAATAACATCGGTCCGGTTAAGGCTCACTGGCGGGAGCCCTACGGGACTGCGGCTTACGAATTTAATCTGGAGCTGACTGGAGCAACAATCAAATAATTGTGAAACCGGTTTTACCGCAGCGGGTAGCGTCATGCTGCCCGCATTTATTTAATTACCATTGGAAACGCTACTGAATCTGCCCCCGAATTTCGCCGTCAGGATAACTGCCGGATGAAATATTGATGAAAATCTTGCCCATGCTCATGGCGTAGATCAGCGTCTCAATTCTGTGTCCGGTAAGAGGCCCCTTCAGATCCGCAGCGGTGAGCGTCTTCTGGGAGAGGACACCATTATAGACACCCTGTTTGGGGGTGCGAGTGACCGGCAGGACCGCAACCTTCATATCCGGCTGGGCAGGTTCGCCCGGTTTGCCCAAATAAAGCGCTACTTCAAGCAGTCCGTCATTGTAAAGGTTGTTTACCGTCACTTTGCATTTAAGTTCAGTGTTATCACGATTCGGATCAAAAACAGCATCACCAGTTGCACTGGTGGTGGTGGGCGGAACCGCTTGGTCACCAGTTAGATGAGAAGAGTAGCTGGCATCAGTATGGGCAGCAAAGAATAAAATTGCCAGCAGGATACATAACATGAAACTTACTCTGGGCATCCTGACCTCCTAACTTAAGATTTAACTGTTTATCGCTGACGAGATAATACACCACCAGCCCGATTTTGTCAAGTATAATTAACCGTGTCGAACTTCCCAGCATCTTAGCGATTTGAAAAAAGAGTTTGAGTCGATAAAGTATGAGCGGGTTGGTTGCCGTTCTCGTGGTTGGGGTCTTAGCAGTGACAACGACAGCCCGCAGCCTGGGCTTTTCCGAGTTCTGAACAGTGCAGGGATCGCTGCGACACCTGTTAACGATTGTTAGATAGATTTGACCCGCAAGTTTGAGATGGTTAGTTTATAACCGGCAGGAAGTTCTAAGGAGGAGGCGTTATGAAGCATCTGGTTTGCTGGGCAGTGGCCGTGATTCTGCTTTGCCTTGTTGCCTGCTCGGTTCCGGTTTATGATCGGGCAGAGATCAATCCCGGACCTTCGGTTCTGCTTGGCGCAGGCGTCGGGACCGGGATTGCACCTTCGGGTTATCCGGTAGTCTGCGGCCCGCCGTATTTAGACTATTATCTGGACGGGATTGGTACAGTGAGGCTGGGATACGGGTTCAACCGCGGGATCGGGCTGGTGCTGGAGGGTTTGCTGGGATATGGCACCTGGCCCTTTGGTCCCCCTAATGCACCCTACGAGTCGCTGGCAAGGAAGCCACTGATATATGACATCAATATCGCGCTGAAAATCAGGACCGGCAGCAAGGGTGCGCTTGTGCCCAGCATCGGCACCGGGATTTTTGACCTGAACTTTCTTTATGATTTTAACCGGTTTTATTCTGGAAACTTCGGGCTTGGGGCAAGGGGAGTGGGAGCCGGGCTCACGTGCACAGTTTATCTGAACCGGGACTGGAGGCTCCACATCGGCGGCAGGGCGAACCTGGCCTGGGGATTCTGGAGTGAACCGGGGGTTAGCGTCGGTGCCGGTCTGCAGTATCAACCCGGGAAGTGGCGATAATTAATTGACAAACGGGTAAGAGAGGTTTATAGTTAAATCAGCGAGCAAAACCTTAAAAGGAGGTCTTAATGGCGCTAACGATATTTTGCGTAGTTATGATTACGCTCAGCCCTGCTGGGACAGGCGGTCAGCTCCCGCCGGTCTGGGGCGGTGGTGGCCCGGATTCATTCGGTTACCGGTATCTGGACTCGGATACCACCTGTCCGGGTGCACCGGTTTACAACTGGATTGAGATCAAGGGTGTGGGTACTCGGGTGATCGGTCTTGGTGATGACAATGTGGTCGGACCGTTTGATATCGGTTTCGAGTTCCCGTACTACTGGTACCGGGTTGACAAGGTTTATATCGGCTCCAACGGATATATCGCCTTCCACGACAACACGATGAATGCCTCGCCTTTCCAGCGGATTCCGAGCCCGGCACGCTCCAATAACACCCTTGCGGCACTGATGAGCGATATTGACTGCTCGGCTTCGGGGTCACCGAACGGCTCGGTCTGGGTCTGGACCAGCCCGAATAACGATACCTTTATCGTTGAATATGACAGTGTGCGGTTCTGGAATACGGGCGGCAATAACACCTTCCAGATCATTCTTTCGAAGCCGGACTCTTCAATTACCTTCCAGTATAAGGAGCAGTCGGGCGCACCGTATAACGGCTGGGTGCCGGATGCGAATCAGTGCGGAATTGAGAATGTATCAGGCAGAATCGGGTTGAATTATCTCTCCGGCAATATTCCCCCAGGCAACATGTACCACCCAGGACTGGCGGTGCGGTTCTTTCCGCCGGAGTCCACCACCCTGCAGGTTCACGATGCAGCGGTGCGGAACGCGATGAATGACCGGTCCGGCGGCATGTTTGCGGTCAATGGACAACCAATTACCTTCTGGGGTGTGATTCAGAACACCGGTAATCAGGCGGAAGCTCAGTTCCGGGCGGTAGCACGGGTGCGGAATCAGGCCGGCTCGGTAATGTTCATTGACTCCACCAATGTCCGGGCGCTCAACCCGTCCGAGACCGACTCGGTGGTGTTTAACCGGACCTGGACACCGACCACTAACGGTGTGTATACAATTCAGGTGATTTCCAAGCTGCCGGGTGATGCGGTGCCGGTTAATGATACAGCGACAATAGAGCTGAGGGTCGTGACCTTGCCGACGACGCTGACCTATGACCGGGGGACACCGACCAACTCAATGTACTGGAACGGTCCAGGCGGATTCGGTAACCGGTTTGTGCCACCGGTTTATCCTTGTTCCATCTCCAGTGCCCGGGTTTATATGCAGGCGACCACCAGCACACCGGTGGCAATTGGGATCTACGATGACAACGGTCCGGGCGGCAGTCCGGGGGATACGCTCTACATCGCTACGGTCAATGTGCTCAATGCTGACTGGTATACAATCAACCCGCCGAGCCCGATTGTGATCACCGATGGCGCCTTCTTTGTCGGTGCCACTTCTGGAGTTACCGGTTCGCCCTCGTTTGGCATGGATTCGGTGCCACCACTTTCCTATCAGGGCTGGGAGTATACTGGTGTCTGGGCACCTTCGCGCGATGCGTCGCTGCGGGATATTATGGCAAATGCCACGGTTTCCGGACGGGTCGGGGTGATGGAACTGACACCGGAACCGGTCCGGATACCGGCACGGCTGGAGGTTACGCCCAATCCAGGTAACGGTCTGCTGCGAATGACGCTGAGTGAAAGAACCGAGGCGCAGGTTGAGGTGTTTGATGCTTCGGGTAAGCTGGTGAGCACGGTGACCCTGAAGGATGGAATTGGGAGGCTGGATGTGCGCAGTATGGCAGGCGGCATCTACTTTGCCCGGGTGGCTAATAACGGCTCATCGGTTGCCAAGGTGATTGTGTCCAGATAGGCATAAGTACCAGTAGCGCGGGGGCAGAGTTCTGCCCCCGTTTTTATTGTCGCGGCTGGGCGAGACGCGCCAGCAGAGGGAATTTCCGGTGTGGATAGTGATGCGATACGAGTGCTACCACAAGCTCAGTAAGTGTATTATCCGAACCGGGAACCGAAAGCCGGGAAATTCCGACCGCTGGCGTATGGAGCAGTGACCTCAAAAGTTGAAGTTGTTCAGCACCGAGGGAAAGTGTGGCTGACCTGAGCTGCGGGCTGCAGCGGACACAGACCAGTGTGCCAGTTTCCGGGTTAAGCACTACTGGAGGGGTAAGTTTTTGCCCGCAACGGCTGCACCGGATCAGTTCGGGCCGGTAGCCGAGGAATGCCAGTGCCTTGAGCAGAAAAGAAAGCACAAGGAGCCGGATGGTGCCGGGGTTAAGTTCAGCTGGTTGCGCCAGCTGGTCAAGATAGGTTAAAAGCAGGGCAAAAACCCGTTCCTCAGGATGTCGGGGCGGCAGGGTGCGTAAAAGGAATTCAGCAAGGACACTTGCCTCAACCAGGAGTTCATATTCGGTGTTCAAGCTGGAATACAGATTCAGCAGTTCGGCATCGGTTAGGATATGAAGTTCGCCCGCGCGGGGAGGGATGAGCAGGGCAGAGCAGTGGGCGAACAGGCCGGTAACGGCACCAAGTCTGCTCCTGGTTCGACGCGCACCCTTGGCCAGGGCAGAAACCAGTCCCAGCTCGCGGGTGAACAGGGAGAGGATGAGCGAAGTATTGTGCCAGGTGCGGGAGCGGAGACAGACCGCTTCAGTGTTTATCGGTGCGGTCATTTTCAGTCTTCGGAGCGGATTTCCCCCACCAGCTCCTCAACCAGGTCTTCGAGGGTGACAATGCCGATTGCCCTCCCGGGAGGGGAATCGATGACCGCTAAATGTTCACCTCGGCGCTGCATCATCCCCAGCACCTCGAGTGCCCGGGTTTCTGCTGCTACTCTGAGCAACGGCCGGATGCGCAGCGGTCCCGGCTCAAGCAGATCCTTGACAACAATTACGCCGACGATGTTTTCCGGCCGCTTCTGATACACCGGGATCCGGGTATAACCGTAATGGCGGAGCAATTCAAGCAGCTCTTGGCGGTCAACGGTCGCCGAGACCGATTTTACCTGCTCCAGGGGAATTGCCGATTCACTGACCGCCATCCGGGCAAACTGAAACAGCCGGGCGGTCATCCGCCGCAGGCGCGGGCCGGTATCCGGTCTGCCCGGCAGGACTGTCAGATAATCTTCACGGGTAAGACTGAGCCGCTGAATTTTCGGCAGAACTCGTGCCAGGAGTGCGATTATCGGCAAAAACAGTAACCGGGTAAAGTTCAGAAAGAATGCGGTCATGCGCAGCCAGCGGGTAGGAACCGCCTGAGCCAGCGACTTGGGCAGGTAGTCCCCCAGAAGCAGAGTAAGGATAAGCATGAGCCCGATGGCGAGTGGAGTATAGGCAGGGCCCAGTTCCCGGACAAAATAATGTTCAAACAGCTGGGTGGCAAAAACGCTGGTGAGATTGGTGCCGATCAGCGTCGTAATAATCGAAAGGGAAAGCCGGTCAATGGTACTGAGGGCATCGGCAGCACCCCGGACCTTTTTTCTTGACCAGTGAAGCAGACGGATCCAGTTTGCCCGGTAGAGGGCGGTCTCGGTCCCGGCGTAATAACCGGTTAAGAGAATCAGAATAAAGCCGAGCAGCAGATCCATTACCGCTCCAGTTTCCGGATGAGTACTTTTTCCAGCCGGTGTTCGGATAATTCGGTGACTGTGATTTCAAGATTGCCGATGCGAACCGTGTCTCCGGTCTTTGCCAGCCTGCCAAGCCGATCATAAATCAGGGCGGCGAGCCGGTCAAACTCAAATCCGGTAAAGGCATCTTCAAAAAGCCGGTTCAGGGTTGCCAGGTCAATCTCACCGTCAACAATATACTCATTTTCCGCAACCCTGCGGTACGGAAATTCCTCAGCCCAGTCAAATTCGTCCCTGATTTCTCCAAAAATCGCCTCAAGGATATCTTCGAGTGTAACTATACCCGCAGTCTGACCGAATTCGTCAATGACGATGGCGATATGGGAGTTTTTGCGTCGAAGTTCATCGAGCAAGAGTGTAAGCCGTTTGACTTCAGGAACAAAGTAGGGTGGACGGGTGATGGTGGTGACCGGCAGTGCGGGGTCAGTGGCGGTTAAAAGCTCCTTCGCATAGACTACGCCAGTAATCTTTTCTAGTGTACCCGAATAAACGGGCAGCCGGGAGAACCCGGACTGCCGGCAGACTTCAAGGGCCTTGGCGATCGTGGCATCGGCGGGCATTGCAACTATATCCTGGCGCGGGGTCATCACTTCCGAGACGGTGCGCCGGTCAAGCTGAATCAGGTTACGCAGAATTTCCTCTTCACCCGGAAGCAGTATCCCCTGTTCCCGACCAAAGGTGATCATGGTCTGCAATTCCGGCTCGCTTAGCTGGGCGTTTTCTTCCGGGAGTAGACGGGAAAAGGAATTAATTTTATTCAGCAACCAGGTTACGGGAGAAAGCAGCTGCCGGAACAAATATATGAAGGGGGTGAAGGCGCGGGCAAAGGCGTCCGGATAGCGCGCTGCCAGCAGTTTTGGTGTAATTTCGCCAAACAGCAGCAGTATTACCGTCATCAGGATACCTCCCACGGGAAGCACAATTGTGGGGGCAAGCCGAAATCGGCTGCTGAACTGGAGAAGCAGCAGGGTGAAAATGGCGGTGGCGCTGATGTTCACCAGCAGGTTACCGAAGAGCAGGGTGCCGAGCAGTATTCCCGGTTCCGCAATCAGCCGGCTGAGCAGCCGATGTTCCCGGAGCCGCCAGGGGGGCAGTGAGAAAAATGCGGCTTCAGAGCCGGAGAAGATGAATGAGAGCATGAGGAGGGCAATGATGGCGGGAATTTGCCAGAACATTGGGCTTAGCTTCGGTTTCCCAGTTGCGGTTGCGTGGAGGGCATATTTGATAAAGTAAAATCAGGGCAGCCGGTTCATCTCCCGATGGGAGAAACCGGCAAGATGAAGCAGACCGTGGCGCACCAGCTGCAGCAGTTCGGTCTGGAGTTTGATGCCGGCAGCCTTTGCCTGCAACCGTGCCTGTTCCCGGGAGATGTAGATTTCTCCCAGTACCCCCCCACATCCGGGTACGGTACGTATCGGCGGTAAGGGGAAGGCAATGACATTGGTCGGCCGGTTGCGCCCAAGAAAGCGACGGTTGAGTTCGGTGATTTTCCGGTTGCTGACAAGGATGATATTAATCTCACCAGGAGGCAGACGGTAGTCAATAACCGGCTGCAACTGGTACAGAAGTCGGCGGATTTTGTGCTTCAGTCGGCGGTCCCGGGTGCCGAAGATGCAGAGCCGGAGTCTATTTTTGTGATTCGGTTTGCCCATTAGTTCCTTTATTTTCGTAGGCGTGAATAATTCTTGAAACCAGCGGTGGGCGGACAACATCACTTTTATCAAAGTGAACAATGCAGATGCCCGCGATACCGGCAAGTAGTTTTTCCGCCTCAACCAGGCCGGACCGGTATTTTTCTGAAAGGTCAATCTGAGTGATGTCGCCCGTGATGATTGCCTTGGAGTTCCAGCCGAGCCGGGTGAGAAACATCTTCATCTGAGTGGAGGTGGTGTTCTGGGCTTCGTCAAGGATGATGTAGGCATCCGAGAGGGTCCGGCCGCGCATAAAGGCGAGCGGGGCAACTTCGATTACCTCCTGCTCAATCAGCCGCTGGGTGCGCTCAAGCGGCAGCATGTCAAACAGGGCATCGTAAAGCGGGCGCAGGTAAGGGTCGATCTTCTCCTTGAAGGTACCGGGTAGATAGCCGAGCGACTCGCCAGCCTCAACCGCCGGACGGGTCAGAATTATTCTGCTGGCACGGCCGGCAATCAAAGCATGAACTGCGACTGCAACCGCAAGGTAGGTTTTACCCGTTCCCGCCGGTCCGATGGCAAACACGATGTCGTTTTCACTGATGGCTTCAAGATAGCGGCGCTGGTTGGCACTTTTAGGCACAATGGTTTTGCGCGGGGTATGAATTACCGTCATATCTGCCGGTGCGATGGGCGGTTTTTCGAGCACCGGGCCGGGGGGTTCATTGAGTGTGCCTTTTTCCTCCCGGAGACGCCGGATTTCCGCTTCAATCAGTTCCGGAGTAATCCGTTCACCACGGCGACAGCGGGCAATAAGCCGGTCAAAAAGCTGCTGGAGTTCAGTTTTTTCAGCACGGGGACCGGAAAGGCGGAGCAGACCGTCGCGGTAGACGATATTGGTCCGGTAGTAGCGAGCAATGGTGGTCAGGTTTATGTCAGCGGGACCAAGCAGTTCCACCTGGTCCACATCTTCAGCAGGAATAAGATATCGCAACCGTTATCATTTTACCCCGGGGTGCCCGGTGTGTCAAATAAGCGGCTACCGTTTTTGACTGCTCAGGTGGCACCGGTATAATTAATCAATAGAAGGGAGGCAGAATTGACTGTTGCCGAGACCATAGAAAAGAGAAGGGCTTACCGTTCGCTGGTACCGGTGGCGATTAACGAGGAGCTGATTAGAGATCTGACCCGGCACGCCCAGCTGGCACCGACCTGCTTTAACAGCCAGCCGGCGCGGTTTGTATTTGTCTATGAGCCGCAGCAGCTGGAGCGGCTGAAACAGGTTTACAGCCCTGGAAACGAGTGGTGTCATGCGGCGTCAATGGTGGTGGCGGTGTTCAGTAAAAAGGAGCTGGATTGTGTAATTCGTGACCGGGAGTATTACCTGTATGATACCGGTATGCAGGTAGCGTTTTTGATTCTCCGAGCAACCGAGCTCGGACTGGTGGCGCACCCGATTGCCGGTTACAGTCCGAAAAAGGTCCGGGAAATTCTGGGGATTCCGGAGGAGTATAATGTGATCACCCTGATCATCATCGGCCGGCATGCCTCCGAGCCGAGCCCGGTGCTCTCGGAAAAGCAGGTCGAAGCGGAAAGGCAGCGGCCGGAACGGTTACCCATGGAACAGGTGATGTTTCTAAATCGTTATCCAGCGGCAGAAGAGGGGCGATGAAAAGGCTACGCCAACTCCATGTTATTTCCGGGATGATTCTGGCTCCATTTCTTGTCATTACCGGCATCACCGGGGTCCTGATTCTGGTCTCTGACCGCTTCTGGGAACTGCTGCCGGTTCACTCCTGGTTCCGGTGGGGTGGGGTTTTTATCGGGTTGGGCCTGATACTGCTCATGATTACCGGAACAGCGGTCCGGATTAAGAGTTTGATTGACCGCAGGAGAAAATCGACTGTTTCCAAGAGTAACCACTAATTTTAGTTTTAACACAATTTTCAAATAGTTATATAAAAAACGTTTTATAATAAATTGTTCTTTAGAGATCTTCAATTATTAATCAATCGGGGGGAAATAGTGCCCAGTATATTAGTAATAAATGTCTCAGAAGTGCTAAAAAGGATGTTTTATGGATGTATTTAATCTTGAATACCTTGAGGTTTCAAGAAGTCTGCTCGCAGCGCTTATCAGTTCGCAGCCGGTCCCTTTCTGGTCAATTTCGCCCCAGATGCTGGGCTGGCTGATGATGGGTTTGAAATCTGAGCAGGGGTATCTCCGGCAGCACCGTCATAAAGCGCGTAGTAGCGAAGAGGATCAGGGGGAGAGAATGGCTGAGGCGGAATACAATCCCCCTGATCCGGCAAAATTGCACAGCCGGCTGGAGGAGATCGTTAAGCGGGCGCGGGAAAACGGTTATCAGATTCCACTGGAGGTGCTGTGTGCTGAGTTTGGTATTTCCCAGCAGGAGAAGTTGGTCCTGCTGTTCCTTTTCTTTGCCCGGCTGAGCGGGAAGCCGTTTTTGGAGCAGAGCCGTTGAGAACGCTGGGTGGTGGGTTCCGGAATATGATCGCGAATCTGACCATCTTAAGCCCCATGAGCAAACTGTTTGCCCACCGGCTGATCAAGATGCGCAAGTAATTTTTTCTATGGCAGGGAAAACTGGAGGAGAAGGTTTCAGAACGCCGAGATCAGAAGTGGTTGATCTGGATCAAGGAGCCGGGGGTCAGCCTTGAGCAGCTGGTACTGTCCCAGACGCACCTCGGCTGTATTGAGGATGCACTCTGGTAGTCAAAGCACCTTGAGGGTGCGCTCTGGGATTACGGCGTTGACCGTGCGATCCCCCACGGCCGGGCGACAACCATGCTCTTCAATGGACAACCCGGCACGGCCAAGACCGCAACCGCCGCGGCGATCGTCCGGTGTTTGAAAAAAGCTGGGGTATGTGCGGTATGACCAGCTCAACAGCAAATGGTTTGGTGATTCGGAAAAGAATGTCCGGATGGTATTTGAGGAGGCTCGGAAGGTGGAGTGTGTGCTGGTGTTTGATGAGGCGGACGCCTGCTTCGGCCGGCGGCTGGACGAGTTCCGGTCTGCCGACCGCGTGCTTAATCTGATGACCAATATCCTGATGCAGGAGATTGAGTTCTATAAAGGGCTGATAATCCTGACTACCAATCGCGACTTTGCGCTTGATTCCGTATTTGAGTGCCGGTTGCTGCTCCGGCTGAAGTTTGAACTGCCGGATGCAGCCGCACGGGAGCGAATCTGGCAGAAGTTTCTTGCCGACTGTCCGAAGCTTGCTTCTGATGTCTCATTTGTTCAGCTCGTAGCCCGTTTCCCCTTTCCGGCGGCAAGATCAAGAATGCGGTGCTGAAGGCGGTAACCGCGGCTGCCCGGGAAGAGCGTCCGATCACGATGGCGGACCTGGGATCGGCAGCCGGTGAGGGAATCGGGGAGCAGAAGTCAACGCCCATCGGTTTTTAGGCACTGGTGCGGGTAACAGAGCTGATATCGGGATTTGAGGGAATGTTCCCATTGTTGACATCGCAAACGGTTTGGTTATGGTATAGAAATAAAAAGAAGAGGAGTATATGGCTTTAAGCAAGGAAAAGAAGCAGAAGCTGGTAACAACCTTCCGGTTGCACGAGCGGGATACCGGTTCGCCTGAGGTGCAGATCGCAATTCTGACTGAACGGATTAATCAACTGACTGAGCATCTCAAGGTGCACAAGAAGGACAAGCATTCCCGGCGGGGGCTGATCAAGCTGGTGAATGAACGGCGCCGGCATCTGCAGTATCTGGCAAAGCATCATCAGGACCGTTATGAGAAGATAGTTGCCAGTCTCGGACTGCGGGGTTAGGTTTATGCACCGCGTCGAGACCGAGGTCTGCGGCCGAACCCTGTCTTTGGAGTTTGGCCGTGTTGCCCGCCAGGCAGATGGCGGGATTTTGGCCCGTTACGGTGATTCGGTGGTGCTGGCAAGTGCGGTTTATAACAAGCAGCCACTTGAGAGCTATCAAGATTTCTTCCCGCTGGTAGTGGATTACCGGGAGCTGGCTTATGCTGCCGGCAAGATTCCGGGTGGATTTTTCAAGCGGGAGGGGAAGCCGCGTGACAAGGAAACGCTGACCTGCCGGCTGATTGACCGTCCGATCCGTCCTCTGTTCCCGGATGACTTCCGAAATGAAACACAGATCATTGCCTATCTGCTCTCAACTGACATGGAAAATGAAAGTGAATTCTTGAGTCTGGTTGCGGCATCGGCGGCACTGACTGTTTCCGAGATTCCGTTTCTGGGTCCAATTGGTGCCTGCCGGGTAGGAAAGATTCACGGGCAGCTGGTGTGTAATCCACCAATGAGTCAGCTGGATGAGGCGGAGATGTCAATGCTGTTTGTCGGGATTGAGGGCGATCTCATTATGACCATTGCCGGACAGGCGCGCGAGGTAACAATTGGTGATATTGACCAGGCGTGTGAGCTGGCATTGCCCGTGATCCGCCAGACGATTGAACTGCAGAAGGAGTTGCAGGCGGCCGTGGGCAAGCCGAAGGTCAGGCCGGCAGTACCGATGATGAGTGATGAGCTCCGGGCAGCGGTGCAGGAGCTGGCTGCGGAACGGGCACGGGCAACTAATGACATCAAGGACAAGCGCAGCCGGAGTCAGGCGCGCCAGGAACTGGCAAAAGAGGTGATTGATAAGCTGTGTGAAAAGTTTCCGGAGGCGGAACCGGCGATCCAGGCGGCACTGGAGGAAATCGTTGCCGCTGATGTGCGCCACCGGATTCTGGACAAGAGTGAGCGGCTTGATGGCCGGGCGCTGGATGAGATCCGGCCGATTGAATGTGCCGTTGGCGTCCTGCCCCGCGCACACGGCTCAGCGCTGTTTACCCGCGGAGAGACGCAGTCACTGGCAACCACAACTCTGGGGACAAAGTCGGATGAGCAGATTATTGATGATGTCGAGCTGGCGATGGAGGAGAAGAAGTCCTTCATGCTCCATTACAACTTTCCGCCATTTTCAGTGGGGGAAGTCCGGATGCTGCGGGGCCCTGGACGCCGGGAGATCGGACACGGAGATTTAGCGGAACGGGCATTGCAGGCGGTGGTACCAAAGGAAGAGGAGTTTCCATATACAATCAGGATTGTGTCGGATATTCTCGAATCCAACGGCAGTTCTTCAATGGCATCGGTCTGCTCGGGATCGCTGTCAATGATGGATGCGGGAGTGCCGGTGAAGGCAGCGGTCGCCGGTATTGCCATGGGGCTGGTGAAGGAGGGCGGCCGGTACCGGATTCTGACCGATATCATCGGTGACGAGGACCATTATGGCGATATGGATTTCAAGGTGGCGGGCACTAGTGCCGGTATCACTGCCATTCAGCTTGATCTAAAGCTCCGTGGTGTGCCCTATTCCATCCTGCATGAGGCGCTGGAGCAGGCGACCCGGGCGCGGCTGAAAGTACTGGAGGTAATGAACGCTTGCATTGACAGACCGCGGCCGGAAATCTCCAAGTATGCACCGAGGATTGTGTCGTTTGTTATTGACAAGGACAAGATTGGTACCGTGATCGGACCGGGTGGTAAAACTATTCGTAAAATCATTGACCAGACGAATACCACTATCGACATTGAGGATGACGGGACGGTTACGATCGCTGCCACCAATCCGGATAATCTGAGAAAGGCAAAGGAGTGGATTGAGTCGCTCGTGGCAGAGGTTGAGGTAGGTAAAATTTACCAGGGAACGGTGACGAGGATAATGAACTTCGGAGCGTTTGTGGAAATTCTACCCGGCAAGGAAGGAATGATTCACATATCCCAGCTGGGACCGGAGCGCTACCGCCAGGTGACCGATGCGGTGAAGGTCGGCGACAGGGTATGGGTAAAAGTAGTTGAAATTGACGAACAGGGGAGGATAAATCTGTCCCGTAAAAAGGCGATGGAGGAGCGGGGAGAAATTCCGGTCTCAGATGATACACGAAAAGGCGACCGGCGTCCCCGACCTGGGAGGACACAGCAGTCGACCCGGACTGGCAGCTCCCGGAATCAGACTCACCAGCACCGTCCCAGGCATTAACAGTGGGAAGAGGGACAATTGACTGGGCAGTAGCAAAGTGAAGCTGAAAGATGAAGTGGGGTGAAACTGGAGTTTCGGAAATTCATGCCACCCGCTTGCCGGGTGGCATGTTTGTTATTACCGAAAAACTGCCCCATTTCCATTCAGTCACTCTCGGGTTTGCTTATCGTGTCGGGGCACGGGATGATCAGCCCGGTCAGGAAGGAATCGCCCATCTGATTGAGCATATGATTTTCAAGGGAACCGAGGATTTGGATGCCAGGACGATTAATATCATTACCGAATCCCATGGTGCGGAGCTGAACGGGTTTACTGATAAAGAAGGCACCTGCTTTTATGCCCGGTTTCCGCGGGATCAGGGTGCGGTGATTACTGGACTAATGCAGCAGATTCTAACTGCACCGGCATTTTCCGAACCGGAACTGGCAAAGGAGAAGGAGGTGGTGCGAGAGGAGATCAGAGCCGGGGAGGAGGATCCTGAGTCCTGTGCACTGAACCTGCTGTTTTCTGCCCTTTTCGGGGATGGCCCGCTGGGGCGCCCCGCTATCGGTACTCTTGACTCCATTGGTTCGATTTCGGGTAGAGATCTGCGAGAATTTTATCAGAGCCATTACTGTACCGATAACGGAGTAGTAGTGGCGGTTGGTGCGGTTGATCATCCAGAGTTGGTGAAATTACTTTCTGAGTTCGGTAATCGAGAAAGTGCGCGGGCGGGGCGTCAACCAAGTCTGCCCGGCCAACGGAATTTTCTTACCCGCCATCGGCCGGATATTTCTCAGGTTCATTTATGTCTGGCGGTTCCGATGTTTTCTTATGCGGATCCCAGACGCTATGCGCTTGCGGTGCTGAATACCGCACTCGGCGGAGGTGTTTCATCCCGGCTGTTTCAGCGGTTACGGGAGGAGGAGGGTCTGGTATATTCAGTGGGCAGCTTTGTCGAGCTTTATCAGGATACCGGACTGCTGGCGGTTTATTTTTCTGTAGAACAGCAGAAACTGGCACGGTGTGTCGATGTGCTGAAGGATGAACTGCGCCGATTGAGAACGGACAAGATCACCCGCGAGGAGTTTGAGCGGGCGCTGGTTATGACCCGGAGTGCGGTGCTTTTAGGAATGGAAAGTCCGATTAACCGGATGCTGCGGCTGAGTCGGGCCTATCTGATTTTGGGGCGGATTCAGACCTTGGAGGAGATTATCGCTGCATATGATCAGGTGACCTGGGAACAGGTCAACAGTCTGATTGAGGAGCTGATAATTGAGGAACGGTTTTATGGCAGCGCCGTAGGTCCGGTACCGGAATCAGAACTGAAGAAAGTTATTTTCTAAGCAAAGGAGAGGAAAGGGTATGATAAACCCAGAACAGAAATTACGGTTATCAGCACGTGCCCAGATCATGCCGGCTTCACCGATCCGGCGTCTTGTCCCGTATGCTGAGCTGGCTAAAGCCCGGGGCATCAAGGTTTATCATCTGAACATCGGACAGCCGGATATTGAGACCCCGATTGAAATTATCAATGGTTACCGGCAGATCGATATTAAAGTTCTTGAGTATGGACATTCTGCCGGTTTAAGGAGCTATATCAGGACACTGGTTGACTATTATTACCGAGCGGGAATTGCGGTTGAAGAGGAAAATATTCTAGTGACCACTGGCGGCAGTGAGGCAATTGCATTTGCCCTGCAGGCGGTATGCGATCCCGGCGATGAGGTTCTGGTGCCAGAGCCATTCTACACCAACTATCTCGGATTTGCAATCATGGCGGGAGTAAAGGTTGTGCCGATTACGACCTTTCGGGCCAGCGGTTTTGCTCTCCCAAGAAAGGATGAAATTGTCCGGCTGATCACCTCCAGGACCCGGGCGATTCTGTTTTCCAACCCCGGTAATCCGACCGGGGTAGTATATACAGAACCGGAGATGATGCTATTAAAGGACTTGGCGCTGGAGTATAATCTGTTTCTCATCGGTGATGAGGTCTACCGTGAGTTTGTTTATGAAGAAGTTAAGCCGTTAAGTGTACTTAACCTGCAGGGGGTGGAGGACCGGACGGTAATGGTTGATTCCATTTCCAAACGATACAGCGCCTGCGGGGCGCGTATCGGCTGTGTGGTTTCGAGAAACCGTGACTTCATGACCGCAATGCTGAAGTTCGGACAGGCACGACTCTGTCCGCCAACTATCGATCAGTTGGCGGCACAGGAGGCAGCAAAGATTCCGGGGGCGTATTTTGAGCGGGTGCGTAATGAGTACCGCTGCCGGCGTGATGTGCTCTGCGCCAAGCTGGCGAAGATTCCCGGGGTTGAATTTACGACACCCCGCGGTGCATTTTATCTGATTGCCGGACTGCCGGTGGATGATGCCGAGCGGTTTGCCATTTTCATGCTGGAGCGGTTTCATGTGAACAATGAAACGGTAATGGTAGCACCGGGTAACGGGTTTTACGCCACACCCGGACTGGGCAGAAATGAGGTGCGTATTGCTTATGTGCTGGAGTGCGAAGCGCTGGTCCGGGCGGTTGAAATTCTGAAAGCCGGGCTTGCAGTCTATCAGCAGGGTGGATAAAATAGAGTGGCGACAGTACTTGATTCCGGCGTAAAGGTTTGACATGCGGATCTGCATGGTGTCGGATAATTATTACCCGTATATCGGTGGAATTGCGGAACATATCCATCATCTCGCGGTTGAACTTCGACGCCGGGGGCATACGGTGAAAATTCTCACTACCCGGGTGGGGGGAAAGAGCCTCGCCTGTTTGGACAAAGTGCCGGATGAGGATCAGGTTTTCCGAGTGGGACGCGGACTGGTGATTCGTTCGAATAAATCGTTTGCCCGGGTGCCGGTGGCATTCCGCCCCTTTACTCGGGTGAAGCGTTTTTTTGAGCGGGAGCGGTTTGATGTTATCCATCTCCATGGTTCACTGGCGCCAACCCTGCCGCTGGTGGCACTTCAGGTTTCCCGGGCGATAAATGTTTTCACCTTTCATGCAAGCCATGATAAAAGTATCGGTTATGCCCTGTGCCGGTCGCTGCTTCTACCTTATTTTCGGGCAATCCATGGTCTGATTGCAGTTTCAACCGCAGCCCGGGATTCAACTGCGAAGTATTTCCCAGGTAATTACCGGATTATTCCCAATGGTGTTGATGTGGATTTTTTCAAACCTGATGTCGAGCCCGTTCCGGAGCTCAATAACGGCCGGCCAAAGATACTTTTTTTAGGAAGGTTTGAGCCCCGCAAGGGGCTTAAGTATCTGCTGATGGCACTGCCGAAGATTGTCCGGGAAGTTCCGGATGTCCAGCTGGTTGTGGTCGGAACCGGTCTTTTCGGTTATGCCTACAAGGATTATCTGGATCGGGAGGTTGAGTCTCATGTCTACTGGGCGGGTTTGATTCCCGGTGAGCTGCGGCCGAGATACTACCGGGCCTGTGATGTTTTCTGTTCTCCGGCAATCGGTTATGAAAGTTTCGGGATTGTGCTTCTGGAGGCGATGGCAACCGCAAGGCCGGTGGTGGCATCAGACATCACCGGTTACCGGACGGTAATGACCGACGGGCGGGAGGGGTTTCTGGTTCCACCGCGCGACCCGGATGCAATTGCCCGGGCAATTATAAAACTGCTCAAGGAACCGGAGCGGGCACGACAGTTGGGAGAGAACGGGAGAAAACGGGCGGAGGAGTTTTCCTGGGCAAATATCGCTTTACAGGTGGAGAGTTTTTATCAGGAGCTGGTTGACCGTTATCCGGTGCCGAGAGTCCATTTTAAAAGTGCCTAGTTCAAATAAGATCGAAGCCGGAATTTCACCGGAAGTGGTGCTGGATCCGAAGCGCCGGAGTCAGCTGGTGCCGGTATTGAGAATCCCGGAGTTTGTAATCTTTGCGGTCTCTCAGGCATTCTCCCTCTTCGGTGACAAGCTTGACTACATGGCGCTTTTGGCGATGATCGCCTTTTTTTCCAGTCGATTCGGCTGGGACAGTGCCCGGGCGATTTCCTATCTTTCGGTAGTGGTGGCATTGCCGGTGGTACTTTTCGGGCCACTCGCTGGAGTCCTTGTTGACCGCTGGGACCGAAGAAAGGTGATGATAGTGTGTGACTCGTTCCGCACGGTGCTGGTACTGCTGATTCCATTTCTGGCACTGCTTACCGGACAGTTTCTGCTCGTTTATTTTTTCGCGTTTCTCGTTTTTCTTTTCGGGCTTTTTTTTAATACCGCCCGGATGGCAATTATTCCCAACCTTGTGGGACAGGACAAGGTACTGGGTGCAAACTCCTTTCTCAACATTATCGGCCGGGTGGCAACTTTTGCCGGCATGGTGCTTGGCGGTCTGATTGTCGACTGGTCGGGCTGGCTGCGGCTGGGCATCAGGCCGGTCTGGACCGCTGGTTTCTACATTGATGCACTGACCTATTTTGTCTCGGTAATGGCGCTGCTTTTTATCTTCAAACGGCTGGCAGCAGGTGAGAAAAGGACTGATTTGCAACCGGCTGAGGTAGAGCTTTTTATCAAGCAGCAGTCGAGAATGATTCAGAGCGTAAAGGAACTGCTGCTGGTGGTGAGAAATCAGCCGGCGGTGCTTTTTGTCTATTGCTCAATTGTGCTGATGGTGATTCTGGGGGCAGCGGTGGTGGTGCTGTATGTGCCGGTGATCCAGTCGAGCCGGGAACTGGGAGGTGTTGGCTTGGGGACAAAAGGGGTAGGTTATGTGGCAGCCATCGGTTCGGTCGGATTACTGATTTCATCGTTAGTGTTTGGTGCTTTCGGGCACCGGGTGAAAAAGCATAAGGTGATGCTGTTGTGTTTTTTGGTAATGGGGCTGGTGGTAGCGGGGCTGGCAGTGTCCAAGACTTTTGCGCCGGTGGCGCCACTGGTATTTATTGCCGGGCTGGCTCTTTCACCGGTGTATATTGGGATGGATACCCTACTTCATGAGTCGGTGGGTGAGGAGGTGCGGGGAAGGATATTTTCAACCCGAGACTGGCTGCTGCATATGCTTTTTGCGATCTCCGCACTGATTATCGGCCAGCTGACTAATTTCTTTTCCAGCCGGCGGCTGCTGCTGGGATTCGGCATCCTGGTTGTTATGGGGAGTATTGCCGGGTTCCTTCTCACCCGACGAAGAGAGATCGGATAAATAAGAAAGGAGGAGTTGTAATGTTTGATCCCAGAGTTGAGAAACTGGCGCAGGTGCTGATTCGTTACAGCCTGCAGCTGAAGAAAGATGAGTGGCTGGTGATGATCGGACCGACTAACGCTGATGAATTATACAAGGCAGCACTGGTTGAGGCGCTCAAGGCGGGTGCTTATGTTACGATGCGGGTCGGGATTGCCGATGCGGCATACCTTTTCTACCGTTATGCCAGCGAAAAGCAGCTGAGTTTTGTCAGCCCGACCGAAAAATTGGAGGTGGAAAAGGCGGATGCTTTGCTTTATGTCTGGAGCGGCTGGAACACAAAGGAGTTTACAAGCATCGATCCGAAGCGGCTGGCAATTGCTCAGCGTGCCCGCAAGCCGCTTTTTGAAACCCGGCTCCGGCGCGAAGCGGCGGGAAAACTGCGCTGGGTTGGGACGCTCTATCCGACACCGTCCTCAGCTCAGGATGCGGAGATGGCGTTGATTGAGTACCAGGAGTTTGTCTATAGTGCCGGCAAACTAGACCGGGCGGATCCGATCCGGGAGTGGCGGGAGGTTTCCCGGCGTCAAGTCCGGTTGATCCGGAAGCTGAGCCGGTTCAGTACCATCCGGATTGTCGGTGAGGATACCGATATCACCTTCGGAGTTCAGGGCAGAAAATGGATCAACTGTGACGGCCGGGTTAATTTCCCGGACGGTGAAGTTTTTACCGGACCGGAAGAGGACCGGACCGAGGGGAAGATTCATTTTCATTTTCCGGCAGTCTATATGGGGAAGGAGGTAAACGGCGTGCGGCTGGCTTTTGAGCGGGGTCAGGTGGTTGAGGCAAAGGCAGATAAAGGTGAAGAGCTGCTGAAGGCGATGATTGCGACCGATGAGGGGGCAGCGCGGGTCGGAGAGCTGGCGTTCGGTACTAACTACTCAATTCAGCGGTTTACCAAGAATACACTGTTTGATGAGAAAATCGGCGGCACGATTCATATGGCACTGGGCGCCTCACTGCCCGAATCCGGCGGAAAAAACAAATCGGCAATTCACTGGGACATGATCTGTGATACGCGGCGGAAGGGGTTTGCGGTATACGGTGACGGAAGACTGATTATGAAAGAGGGGAGGTGGGTGATATGAAATATCGGTCACAGCTGGAGGAGATTAAGACCCTGCTCCGGTCCAGTCAGCGCAGTGAAGATGCTCAAGCCCGGGTGGTGATGGCGCTGAAGAAGTACTTCCCGCAGTTCAGCTGGGTCGGAATATTCAGACTGGTCGGCAAAGAGCTGGTGCTCGGACCGTTTCAGGGGAAATTTCCATCCGGTTATGAGAAGATTCCGGTGGGTAGGGGAATATGCGGCACCGTGGCGGTGACCATGCGGACCGAGGTGGTGCCAGATGTCAGCGCTGATGCCCGGTATCTGACCTGCTTTGCTGAGACGCGCTCCGAACTGGTGGTACCGATTATTAGGGATGAAAAACTTTGGGGTGAAATTACGATTGATGCCAGCGTGGCAAATGCCTTTACTCGGGATGAGATTGAATTGGTGGAAAAGGCGGCGAAACTCCTGTCAGAGCATGTCTGATCAAGCCGGTTAAAATCAAATCAAGGGGGGCGGCAGAGATGCCGCCCCCCTTACTGTTTAAGCCGGCTCAGTGCAGTAGCACCGCTCTGGTGGTAACGGTCCGGCCCGGGGTCTCCAGCCGGCAGAGGTACAGCCCGTTTGCCACTCTCCTGCCCCGCTCATCGGTCAGATCCCAGTATGCCTGATACCTACCCGCTGCCAGATCACTGCTCAGCAGGTTGCGCACCAGCCGTCCGCTCGCATCATAGACGGTCAGCCGGACCCTGCCCCCTACCGGTAGCTGCCAGGCAAGCCGGGCTCTGCCCCGCACCGGACTGGGCATGACGCTCAGCTCGAGTCGGCTCAGCCCGCCAGTTGAGGATGCCGGCTCCATAACTCCGGTCTGCGGTCCCTGGGGTGTAAACAGAATCGCTCGGCCCGGTGCCAGCGCGGCTGCACCCCGGTGATAACTGCCGTTATAGAGCACCTGAATGTAGCGGCTCAGAGTCTGGTCCTGTTCTCCCACCGTATTTGAGGTATAGTTATTGGCGGTGAGGTACTGGAACAGAAACTCGCAGTCACCGTCAGTCTGGGTAGTATCAAAGATAATTATCTGAAATTTGTCCCAGGCGTCGCGCGGACTGTAGTAATGCACCGAGTCCCATTCCACGATGAAACGGTGGTTGGCAGCGTCATGATAGTACCAGACTCCGTTCCCGGTTGGCGGATACAGGTCATCCCAGTTGGCTGCGAGCAGCGGGGGCATGTTGGTGTTGGGCAGCGGGGTATTCAGGTAGGTGGTAACCGTGGTATAGCCCGGTGCAATCCAGCCATTGGAGCAGATTGAGATCTGGTTGTAGGACTGGCCGTAGAAGACAAACGGTCCAAACGCTGGTGGCAGGCTGATCTGGACCGTCTGGTCGTCTGAGAGGGGCAGCCGGGTACCCAGTTCTCTGATCTCGACCCAGCTGAACTGCGGATGCTTGAGGTACATCGTGTCCACATCATCGTATGCCCAGTAGCTGATCGTTGTGCCGCCGGTATCCGGAATCGGATCACAGTAGCGGATTTCGCCGACCGTGATGGTAAAGGGAATCACCTGGGAATAACCGCACTGGGCCGAGACATAAAGGGTGCAGGAAACTCTGGTTTCAGGCGGCAGCATCAGCGTCCGCACCCGGAACGGATCAGCCAGGTTGCTCTGGCTGCTTTCGGGCAGGATCAGCCCGAAGCTGGCAAGTGAGTCCTCAACCAGCAGTCCCGGATCCCTGGACCGCAGCAGGGCGTTGACATTGCTGGCTCTGCCCAGACCGGCGTTATATAAGGTGATGATCAACTCTGCACGCTCCTGCGGGTCCAGCCGGCCGTTGCGGTTACCGCCGGCAGCGGTGTCAATCACCGAGAGCCCCTCATACTCCAGGCGCGGTGCGCCCACCCGCAGGGTGATGAATGAGCTCGAGACCGAATCATTTGCATCCTGGCAGACCAGCGTGAACCGGATGACATGGCCGTTGGTGCAGGCCGGCGCGACCGCAAACCGAAATCCACCCGCACCGGTGAATGCCGAGTCGTGCGCGGGAATGGTGCCGAAATCCTTCACCGAGTCCAGGATTGTGATCAGGGAATCGGCAATCCGGATCCTGCCCGTGACCGAGTTTGCTTCCACCTCGCCGTAGTTCTTTACCCAGGTCGGCAGGTTGATAATCTCACCTGGGTTGATGATGCCGTCACCATTGCCGCCGGAGTCGTCAATAATGCTGCGGAGATAGACAACATAGGGGTAATTGGGGGCAATGGTAATTGCACTTCCCAGGTAGGGCAGCAGATTTCTGCCGGTTACCGTTACATAAATGGAATCACCGGGCAGGGTGGTATGGAGATCGAAATTGACCTGTCCAGAAGCGTCTGTATGCCCTACCTGATATACGGTTGTGTCCTGTCTTGACATCACACACACCTGGGCATCGGCAACCGGATTTGTGCCATCGGTGACAGTGACAGGAAACGGAAACGAGCCGATGATAATCGCCTGGGGATGAGAAACGGTCAGTTGTCGTGGTGTCGCGGACCAGATGTTCAGCTCCGGGTCACCGAAACTGTTGAACATATAGAGCTCTTCCTCCGAAATCTCATCCGGCAGGGGATAGGCAAGAAGCATGAACAGCTTGCCCCACTGGGTGCACTGGACAAAGGTGTAAACAAGGCTGTCGACATAGGAGATGAAGGTGCCGGCAGCAAGCGAGTCATTGTATCCGGAATAGCTCACCTCTGATGCGCCGAAATAACCGATCCCACCCTTCTCCTCACCCGCTTTGAGCCAGGCTTCGGCATGGCAGTCTGAAGCCTCATCAAAGTTGCCGGACAGACAGGTGGGGGCAATTACCATCGGGGTCATTCTGCCATTGTTTAATGAATAGACATTGGAGTTGGTCCAGGAGGGGCTGACATTTGCCCACGCGTCGTTCTCACCATGGCCCCGGTAAAGCATCCAGGCACGGCCCTGATTGAGGGAATCGGTGAGCCGCTGGGCGGTGTTCAGCCCCCAGCGCTGAAACAGGGTGTCAAACTGTGTGAACGGTCTTCCCAGAACATAGTTCCGAATCCGGATGACTACGGTCCAGAACCGCGTAGGCTGGCCACTCTCATAGCCGGCAAGGGCACACACCCGCTTGAACCACTCGGTATCCCCGAGGTAGGGCTCCTGTTCATAGCGGTAGAGCTTATTCATTACCGCCTGGGCTTCGTCAAGGGTCCGGACGCAGACCCGGGCGATCATCAGGTCGGCGAGTAGGTCATTCCCCTCATGTAGGGAGTAGTACAGGTCAGAGGCGTCGCTCTGGCCGGGCATCCGGTTGCACCGGACAAACTCCGGGGCATCACCGACGAGCAGGACATAGTCCGGTGGCTTGGGCCAGTTGAGATAGGCGTTGTGGATATAGTTGTAGATCAGGGCGGTGTCATTGCCGCCAAGCTGGGAAATGGTGACCACCTTAGTGTGCCAGCCCTTGCGCCTTTTCCACTCAGCAAATGGCGTTACCGCACTGGCAAACTGGTCATCGACAATGATCAGATAACTCCCATCCTCTGCGCGCTGGGGCGGGGCGACGAAACGGTAATTGGCAATGAACGACTGATAAAGCGGTTCGAATGCCCTGGAGATTTTCGGCCGGCGGTGTGTTTTGGAGTTGATGCCGGACCGGTCCTGCCGGTAGTTGAGTTCCACCCGGATGCGGCGGCAGACCTTGAGTTCACCGGTAACCGGGTTGAAGCGCACCGGCTGAATTACCAGCTGGACAACCCGGAAGTCGCGCATAATCATCGGCACACTAATGCGTGCCGGTGCCGCCGGATAAAATTCAGCTCGGGCGTAGCGGGCTTCGTCAATGACAAACGGTGGCGGTGAGCTGTTTTCTGCCAGCGGAGGCTGAGCTGGATAGATGCGGAATCCGGTCAGGGTAATGGCATCCTCCTCCACAACCCGGACGTCGACTTCGGCGAAGTCCGGCACCGCAATAAACCGGGCAACTACCGGTAGTTCCGGAGCGCCGGTTTGAGTCAGCGTGCCACCGGCAGAAATGTTGAGCTGCAGGCGTTGGAATCGGCCTGCCGGAGTAACCGTATCTTCAACATAAAAACCGGAAAGGTTAAATTCAACCACGGTGTGCTGCTGATCAGAAGACAGCACCTTAAACTGCGATGGTGTTTCATTGGCGCCGGTTTGCAGTCCGATCCAACGTGGTGTGCCGGTCAGAAATGCCGGCAGGATAAAAATCAGCGTCAGCAATGCCTTTTTCATAACGCTCTCCTTTTAAATCTTATATGACCGGACGGTTAAATTAAGTCCCCGGCGCCTGAGCTCGGCGATGAATTTCCGGCCCGGCACCGCCTTTTCACTCGGCAGAACACCGGGGACAGGAATTTCATTGCGGGCGAGCATAAGTCCGACAACTGCGGCAGAAAAGCCGGTGGTGCGCATCATCGCGGTCAGTCCGGTCTTTTTATCTGCATAGTCAATCAGCTCATAGCGGAGCAGTCGCCGGCTACCGTTTTTAACTCCGACAGCATCAACCCGCAGGAGAACAACATCCTCGGTTTCCCAGCCCAGCACCTTCTCCAGGGCGCAGGCAAGTTCGGCACGGGGCAGACGGTGCCAGTTGCCGACTGCGATCTTCATAAATAGCTCGAACATCAGCCGGTGTCCGGGGTAGCGGATGGTTTTGTAGTCCAGCTCCTTGATTTTCCCCTGGAAGGTTTCGGGCAGGGTCGAGGCGCCGCCTGAGGTGTGAAAAGCTTCCAGCCGGCCGAAGGGCGGCGGAAAGGCGACCATCTCCGGATCAGTCAGCGCCTTTACCCGCTGAATTTTCCCGTTCCGGAGCACAAGGCACGGTTCGGCATACTCGTTGAGCAGCCCCAGAGCGGAAAAGACCAGTTTATAAAAGAGCGGAGGCTGAGGTTTTACCGGCAGGCCCCCAACCCGGATACGGACCGCTTCGGTCCGGTCGAGCCGGCGCACCGCATCCGCGACCAGAATGTTGGTCATTCCCGGTGCCAGGCCGCAGTCCGGAATCATCGTGCAGCCGGCAGCTTGTGCCTTTTGGTCCAGTGCCAGCTGGCGGCGCACCACGGTATTATTCCCGCCGAGATCACAGAAATTGGTGCCGGTGGTGATTGCCATTCGGGTGAGCCTGAGGTTGTAATTGTAAGGGACGCAACTGATCGCCGCCTGGCAGCGGGCAAGCAGTTCTCTGAGTTCGGGTGCGGTAGCCTCAGCGCAGACGGTTATCAGCTTATTGCTCTTGATAAACTGTTGCAACCGCTCCAGCGACCGCGGTTGGTGATCAACGACATAAACCCTCTCCAAATCGGGCTGGCGGATGAGATCAAAACCGACCGCCTGTGCCATCTGTCCGGCACCGAATATCAGCAATTCCATCTTGCCTCCCATTTCAAGTTGATTCCGATCGGCGGTCCCGTCGTCAGTTGACTATCAGTTATAACTTAGCCGCCGATTCAGGAAAGTCAAACAAATTTTCTTGACTTTATCCTGCCGGCAGTTATAGTCAGGCTGAATGAAGAAACAGGATATCCGATCCCAGAAGGTGGTTAAAGTCAAGACCGCAGTCAAGACACCCACCGGACCGCAGCTGGCGTTCAAGCGGAAAAACTACATTCTCCTTGGTGTCGGACTGCTCACGATAATTGCGGGCTTCATCAGCCTCAGCGCCGGTTCTATCACCCTTGCCCCCATCCTGCTGGTAGCGGGCTACTGTGTCCTGATTCCGCTTGCCCTGCTTTTGAAATGAAACAGCGCCTGCTGTCAGCAGACGAGCTCGACCGGTTAATCCGGGAGTTGAGTCAGCAGGTTGCTGCCCGCAATACCGCTGCGGAACGACTGGTGCTGATCGGTATTCAGCGCCGGGGGGTGCCGCTTGCCCGACGGCTTGCCCGGGAACTGAAACGGCTGACCGGCACCGAACCGCCGGTGGGCTCAATTGACATTACCCTCTATCGCGACGACCTCCAGCTTGTTGCCGAGACACCGCTGGTGCGTGGTTCCAGCATCGGTTTTGATATCAACGGTAAACAGGTGGTGCTGGTGGATGATGTGCTTTTCACCGGTAGGACGGTCCGGGCAGCGTTGACCGAACTGCTTGATTTCGGCCGGCCCGAAACGGTTCAGCTGCTGGTGCTGGTGGATCGGGGACACCGGGAGCTGCCGATCCAGCCCGACTTTGCTGGACTGAAGGTGGAGACCGGACGGGATGATCTGGTGGATGTCTATCTCACCGAAACCGACGGCCGGGATGAGGTGGTGCTGACGCGCCGGAAAGGGGAAACCGCGTGAAAGCCCAGCGGGTAAAGGCAAACCCGGCGATCGGCGGGTTGAAGCATCTCTTGGGGATTGCGGAACTGGGCAGGGGCGAAATTATGACCATTCTGGAGCAGGCGCGGCGGTTTCGTGAAGTGCTGGATCGGCCGATTCCGATTGTGCCGGCACTCCGCGGCAAGACGATTGTCAACCTGTTCTTTGAACCCTCAACCCGGACAGTAACTTCATTTACTCTAGCTGCCACCCGGCTTTCGGCACAGTGCCTCAATTTCTCGGTTGCCGCCTCTTCGGCGAAGAAGGGCGAGAGTCTGCTGGATACGGTGGAAAATATTGAGGCGATGCGGGTGGATGGGGTGGTGGTCCGGCATCAGGCTGCCGGGGTGCCTCATTTTCTGGCGCAGCGGGTGAACTGCTTTGTGGTCAATGCCGGTGACGGCTGTCATGAGCATCCGACTCAGGCGCTACTGGATGCCTATACGCTTCTGGAGCGGTTCGGTTCCCTCGAAGGCAAGAAGGTACTCATCGTCGGCGATATCGCCCACTCCCGGGTTGCCCGTTCCAATATCCTGTGTCTTAACCGGCTGGGGGCAAAGGTGGCGGTCTGTGGTCCGCCCACCCTTATGCCGCAGGACATTGCGGAAATGGGCTGTGAGGTATTCTTCCGGCTTGACCGGATTCTGTATGAGGTGGATGTGGTGCATATGCTCCGACTCCAGGTGGAGCGGATGAGTGGCAATTTCATCCCCAGCCTGCGGGAATACCGGCAGTTTTACGGGTTGACCCGGGAACGGCTGATGAAGCTCAATCCGGAGACGGTGATCATTCATCCGGGTCCGGTGAACTGGGGTGTAGAGATGGATTACGATGTCCGGGAGCTGCCTCAGACCCTAATTCTGAATCAGGTCAAGAACGGAGTGGCGGTCCGGATGGCGGTGCTTTATCTACTGGGAGCAGGCCGGGAGTTGCTGAACGGTGAGGGCGATGAATAGAATTCTGTTTGCGGGCGGCACAGTGATTGATCCGGAAACGGGCCGGCTCCACAGGGCGGACGTACTGGTGGAGGAAGGTGTCATCCGAGAGGTCGGGCCCAAAGTCCGCAATGAAAGCGCCCGGGTGGTCGACTGTAGAAACCGCTATCTTGCACCCGGGTTTATTGACCTCCACTGCCATCTTCGGGAGCCGGGCGAGGAGATGAAGGAGACGATCGCCTCGGGCTGCTGGTCAGCGTTTGCCGCCGGGTTCACTCAGATCTGTCCGATGCCCAACACCGCCCCGGCGATTGACTCTGAGGCGCTTGTCCGGTTTGAACAGGAGGCGGCTAAAGCGGCAAAGGCGGCGCGGATCATCCCGGTCGGTGCCATGACCAAAGGCCGCCAGGGCCGGGAACTGGCAGAGCTCGGTTCAATGGCTCAGGCTGGGGCGCGGGCGGTTTCGGATGATGGCAGCTGGGTGAGTGATGCCGGACTGATGCGCCGAATCATGGAGTATGCGACTACCTTCAATCTGTTGGTGATGAGCCACTGCGAGGTGCCGGAGCTGGCAGCCGGACCGGCAGATGAGGGCGGTGTGACAACCCGGCTCGGATTAAGGGGCACACCCGGTGTTGCCGAGGCGATTGCGGCGATGCGGGACATCATGCTGGCAGAACTGACTGGTGCTCAGCTGCACATCTGCCATGTATCGAGCCGGCAGACGGTCGAGGTGCTGCGCTGGGGCAAGGAGCGGGGGGTGGCGGTAACCGCTGAGACCTGCCCCCACTACTTCACCCTGACAAGCGAGGCGCTTGCGGATTATGACCCGAACCTGCGGATCAATCCGCCGCTGCGCAGTGAAGCGGACCGAAAGGCGATTGTCCGAGGTTTGAAGGACGGCACAATCGACTGCATCGCCACCGATCATGCGCCCCACAGCACCGAGGAGAAGGAACGGGAATTTGAGGCGGCAGCCCAGGGCATCATCGGGTTTGAGACCGCCTTCAGCCTTGCCTATGAAACACTGGTGCTGAAACGGGTGCTGACTTTGCCGGAGCTGATCGCCCGGCTGACCGTGGTGCCGGCAGCCATCCTCGGGATTGAGCCACCGGCGCTCAAGCCCGGCTTGGAGGCGAATCTGGTGGTGATTGATACCGAACTCGAATGGGAGCTGACCCGGGCAAGGATCTACTCCCGCTCCTATAACACACCGTTTTTGGGCAGGGTGTTGCGGGGCAAGGTAGTGGCGAGTGTATTAGGTACAAACAGCTATTTCGATCCTGAATTTCTAAAAGCTTAAATTTGAGTTTGGTCTTCTGGGCACTAGTGATCGTCAGCGGTTTTAATCCGGAATCGCTGCCCACGCTTGTAGCGCACTTTCCATCCCGACAACCGCTGATTGACGGGATAATTGAAGAGGTCTGGTCGGAGGCGGACTCAGCAACCGGATTTACTCAGCAGCTTCCGGAAAACGGCAAGCCGGCATCCGAGCCGACCACGGTCTATCTCCTTCAGGATGAGAAAAACCTTTATCTTGCCTTCCGCTGCTGGGTGAGCGACTTCTCGCGGGTGCATGACCGACTCAGTGAGGAGCCGGACGGAGTTCGGGTTCTGATTGACCCGTTTGATGACAATGTCAACGCCTACTGCTTCATCGTCGGTTTCAACGGGGTGGAGTCGGATTACCGGATTACCGGTGATGGCGCCGGATATGAGAACTGGGATGGGGTCTGGCACTCGGCGGTGAAACGGCATGACTGGGGTTACGCGGTTGAGTTGGTAATTCCTTTCAAGACCCTGCGTTATCCGCCGGCACGGGCCGAATGGGGGATTGACTTTGCCCGTTACTTTGCACGCAGCGGCGAACGGTCCTTCTGGTCCCGACATGAGGTCACCGGATTCCGAGTTTCGCGCATGGGGCGGCTCATTGGAATCCAGCCCGCATTCCGGCGTCTGGGGCTGGAACTCTATCCGGTCGGGCTGGTCCGGCATGAGAAGTCGGGGAATGCCGCTACCGGCTGGCGCGATCTGCTCCGGACTGAAGCCGGACTGGATATTGCCTATGCGCCCACCCCGAGTGGCAATCTGCAGGTTACTCTCCTGCCCGATTTTGCCCAGATCGAGGCCGATCCCTATCGGGTTAACCTGTCAAGGTATGAGCTCTGGCTTTCGGAACGCCGGCCATTTTTCATTGAAGCGGCAGAGACTTTCGCTGGGACCGCGCAGCCGGTAAAGATCTTCTACTCTCGGCGGATCGGCAAACCTCTGCCTGATGGCCGGGTGGTGCCGATTTTAGCTGGGCTGAAATGGACTGACCGGATTGGACAGGGGCAGCTCGGTGTTCTCGGGGCACTCACCGGTGAACTGGGAAACGAGCCGCAGAGCTTCTATTCGGTCGTGGCTGCCCGGCACAGGATCCTTGCCAACTCCGAGCTCGGTCTCCTTTATGCCGGCAAGGACAACCGTTGGCTGTCCAATCACGGCCTGGCGGTTGACGGCATCTGGCGCCAGCGCAGCCTCACCAGTCGGCTGTTTGTCTGCGGTGCCCAGTATGGTGACAGCCTGGACTATGCCTTCAGCCTGGACGGCAGCTATCAGTCTGACCGGCTGAGCGGTGAGCTGATTGTCCGGCAGATTCAGCCCGAGTTCAACCTGAACGGTCCGGGCTACACCACCTGGCGCGGACAATACGGCACATTTTATCTCGGCCCGGTGGTTTACAATCGCGGCATGCTGCGTTACGGCGCACTCCAACCCGGGATTGAGCTCAGCCGGGAGTGGGGCTATCCGGCAAAAACCGTTGACCGGCGGTTTTTTATCAACCTCTCGGCCGTGACCCGCTCCCAGCAGCATCTCACCGTCTGGACCGGCTGGGGCGAGCAGTGGGCGTTTGAGCGTCGGTTTCCGGCTGGCTATGCGGGCATCTACTGTGCCACCGACTATGCCCGTCCTT
Organism: Caldifarciminota bacterium; assembly: GCA_965649165.1. GTDB lineage: Bacteria > Hydrothermota > Tepidihabitantia > Tepidihabitantales > Tepidihabitantaceae > JAOABP01. The sequence continues at coordinate 78,200 of CBFGJT010000006.1, forward strand.
TCGCGGTCAGCCTTTACTGCAATTACGAGACCAGGTCTGCCAACTACCGCCGGCTGATGATTGCGCCGGTGGCGCAGCTGGAGCTGACCCTGCAGGGACGGCTCGGTGACCGGTTGTCAGTCTGGTCTACCCACAGCACGACGATAGAGGCCGATTCACTCGGCCAGGTGAGCCGGCAGGACCTGACCAATGTGCTGCGGCCTGGGCTGGAGTACAGTTTTTCTTCCAAGGCGTCGGTCCGGCTGTCCCTGGAAACGGTCACCGTTTATGATCCTGAGACCGAGCGTCAGCGTTTTCAGCATTCCCTGTTCGGTCTTTACTCCTGGACCTTTGCCCCGCGCAGCACCTTCTACTTTGCCACCAACTGGGGTTTTAACAGCGGAAATATCAGCGCCATCTTCGTTGCCAAGGTGCGGTATCTTTTCAATATCTAAATCTGGAACTTGACACCCAGATTCAGCCAGAGATAGACTGCGCCCCATTCTGGGTAGTCAATGACTGTGGTGCCGAGTGTATCCCGGGTGGAGCGGTTTTTCTTCAGATACCAAGCGATATCCATAACCGGGAATTCAAGAAAAACCCGCCGGAAAAACTCGGTCTGAAGCCGGGCACCAACGTTCAGGGTCCACCCCCGCAGCTCATAGGTGCCGTAACTGTTTGTCAATGCTGTCCGGTCATAACCAATGCCCAGCCCGGCTACCGGCAGCAACCGCACAATCCCACTCTTTTTTACCGGATAAAGCTCGGCATAAAGCCGGCTGATAAACAGCCTGCCGACAAGCCCGGATTTGTCACCGCCGATAAACCGGTTGGTCTCCAGGTGCTCATTGCTCAACTGGACATTGATCACCAGCAGCCGGCAACCGAAGTTAACCCCGGGCTTTTCCGTTTCCAGACCTGCGAGCAGGGTAAAGTTATCCGGTCCGGGGTTGTGAAACCGGTTCTGCAGCAGCTCGGACAGTTCCAGCCCGAAGTGGAGAGAACCCGGCAGCACGCCCGAGAGCAGAAGGAGCGTGATCAGCACCGGTTTGCCCCTCTCAGCCGTTCAAGAAACCGGACAATCCGCCAGTCGGTGAAGATGTCCTCAGCCCGGACCGGCCGGGTCAGACTAATACCGGCAAACGAGGTGCAGCGCGAGAGTGCCACATAGACCTGGCCGGGGGCAAACGCGCCCGCGCCGAGATCAATCACTACCCGCTCAAAGGTCTTGCCCTGCGCCTTGTGAATGGTCACCGCCCAGGCGAGCCGGAGCGGATACTGGGTAAAGATGCCAGCGACCTCACTCTCAATCTGCCGTTTCTCCTCATTGAACCGGAAGTGAAAGATCTCCCAGCGGAACGGTGCAACCTGGGCCCGGCTGCGATCGGTAAACTGAACTTCAATCAGATTCTGCTCTGTGTCTGGATCATAGACAAAATCGAGCACCCGGCCCAGGGTGCCGTTAACCCACCGGTCCGCGCTGTCGTTGACCAGCATCATTACCTGCGCGCCCTTTTTCAGTGTTAGCAGTTCATCGGTGGGATAGAAATTGGCATTGAAGCTTCCTTCAACCCGGGCGCGGAAATGAAAAGGCTGTCCCGGCAACTCCCGCAGATGCTGATTATTGATTTTTGCCGCCTGTTCGTTCCGGGTGGTAAGGTGAATCACCGGCTCGTCCGGTCGTGAGTCCAGCGGTACCCCGACCCGGCTGTTGAGGCGTGCCAGCGCCTCCGGGCTGACGGTGTTGTTGCGGATCTGATTGAGCAGGCGGACGAACTCCGGCTCGTGCTGCCGATAAACCCGGGTAAGCTCAAGAAATTCAAACTCCAGCCCCTGAAAAACTCGGGAGTCAAAAAAATAGGGGCTGGCATAATGGTGATAAAAGATCTCCCGCTCGGCGCTGATGACTACGGGCGGCAGCTGATACAGATCCCCGATGAAAATCATCTGTACCCCACCAAACGGCAAATCCGGCTGGTCACGGTTCAGCCGCAGAAACCGGTCCACACAGTCCAGCAGGTCGGCACGCACCATTGACACCTCATCAATAATGATGGTATCCAGCGTCTGATAAAGCAGGCGGGCGCGCCGGCCCAGCCGGGTGACCTTGGTGGTGGTGATATCCGGCTTGAACCGGAAAAAGGAGTGGATTGTCTCGCCCCGGACATTCAGGGCGGCAACGCCGGTCGGTGCCAGCACCGCCACCTGCTTTTCAGTACTGCTCCGGAAATAATCAAGCAACGTGGACTTGCCGGTGCCTGCCTCACCGGTGATGAAAAGATGACGTCCGCAACGCTCCATCAGCTCCAGCGCCCGGGCAAAATCAAAATTGAGTTCAATCATTCAAGGCAGCGGTCGGATGAGTTTATTTTACCTCGCTTACCGGCCCGGGTCTCATGAACCGGTTACCACCCAGATGGTAAATCAGCTCTGCCTCCGGCTTCCAGCTGCCGTCTGCCCAGAGACTCTCCTCCACCTCCGCATATATCACCTCGCCCAAGAACATTATGTGGTCGCCGATCTCAATTCTGTCAATCACACTGCACTCAATCGCGCCGATGCACTCCCTGATCTTCGGCGCCCTGAGCAGCTTGACCGCCTTCTTTGGAGTTAGCTTTGCACCCGCAAACTTGTCCTCATCTCTGCCGGAGCGGGTACCGCAGTAAACCATAGCATCAAACAGATTCCAGTCCGGGATGTTGACGATAAATTCACCCGAACGCGTAATCAGCTCGGCCGAAAACCGGTTCTTGCCGACCGCAATGCCCAGCGCCGGCGGCTGGAACGAGACAGGACAGTGCCAGGCGATGGTGATGATACTGTGTTTATCCTGATAAGCTGAAGACACCATAACCACATTCCCGGAATTGATCAGCCGGTTAGCCTGAGCGCGCGGGACTTCTATTTTCATAAGAACAGTTATAGAGTAATCACCAGAAAAGTCAAAAGGCCGCAAACGCACCCCGGTTGGCGCTAGCGGTCAGAGCGGTGCCGCCATTGACGCAATTAATTTTAGCCTCATAATTGGTGGTTAATCCGCCCATGCTCGCGCAAAGGACGAGAAAGGAGGTTTATTATAATGCGGAGAACGGTTTTGGTAGTGCTCATTGCCGGACTGCTTGCCGGCACAGGCTGCATGAAAAATGTCCCAGACCTGAGCAGTTATGACTATCTGCTCCGGCAGGAAGGGGATGTAATCCATCCGCCTTCAGGCACGGCGGATGCCTGGATTACAATAATCGGCGGTGACCACACCGGAGACTGCTATGTAGCCCCGGATGGTGACGACCAGAACCCGGGGACCGCGGAGCGGCCGTTTCGGACCCTTGCTTTTGCGGTCAACCGGCTCCAACCTGGTGATACGCTGGTGGTCCGGGCCGACGCCGGCCGCACGCTACCGGTCATTGCGGGTGAAAACAATTTATACTGTGCCTTCGACCTCTCCGGCTGCCAGTATCTCCGGATTGAAAATTTGGAGATCACCAGCACGGGCCAGCACCGATTCCGGGAGGGGCTCAGCGGCACCACCGCACCGGTGGCACACATTCTGCTCTCCAATCTGAAAATCCATCATCTGGATGAATTCGGCATTGACCTCGGCGATGCTTTTGACCTCCAGATCATCAACTGCTCAATCACCTACTGCGGCTTCGGGGCGATCGGCGGACCAGCAGGTCAGGCCGGCGGCTGGCGCGAGGTGCGGATTGAAGGGTGCGATCTCTCCTACAGCGGCCACTACTATCAGGGTGGCGACCCCTCCCGCCGCCCCTACGACCGGCCGGATGGGTTCGGGATTGAGGCATCGGCCGGACCGATTGAGATCTGCCACACCACCGCCACCCACAACTGCGGCGACGGACTGGACTCCAAGTCGCAGCGCACCTATATCCACGAATGCCTGGTGGCAAACAACGCCTGCGACGGCATCAAGCTCTGGGGCGACTCCTCCCGAATTGAAAACTGCCTCATCTACGGCCGGGGTGACGGAAATGCAACTACCACGCCCTGGTCACCGCTCGTGATCAGCACCGAAAACGCAAACGCCGGCTTTGAGATTGTCAACTGCACCGTTGACGACACGCTCGGTGGCAACTACCTGCTTCATGTCCAGTATGATCAGCCCGAGGTGCCGGTCAGACTGAGGATTGTCAATACCATCTTCTCCAGCCGGAATGGAAATGCGCCTGCGGTTTGGCTTGCGCCCGCAGTCAGCGGTGACCTGCACCACAACCTGTTTTTCTCTCCGCAGGAGGAGCGGATTCTGATTCAGGGGGAGCGGATCTTTAATCGGGAGGAGGTCGGCCAGATTGGCCCGGGTAACATCTATGGCGACCCGCTGTTTCTGGCGCCGGCGTGGGGAGCTGAGGGTAACTACCGGTTGCGCACCGGCAGTCCGGCGGTTGATGCCGGTGATCCTGCCGTAGCACCGGCGACTGACCTTGACGGCAGGGCGCGACCTCAGGGCGGCGGTGTCGATATCGGATGTTATGAAGCGGGGTTAACAGCCGCGAAGTTTTGTAGAAAAGAGCATTTTTGAGCGGGCAGCGGTTTCCCCATAAGTTTTTAAGGTATTAGGTACTGGAAGTTGGGCACGCTGAGGACGAGGGTCAAAAATATTTTTTAGAAGCTGGCGTTTATTTTCATGACCGGCGATGGTGACGATACTGTGGGTATCCTGATAAGCTGAGGACACCATTGCCCCATTGCCGGGATCGATCAACCGGTTTGCCAAAGAAAAGGGCTTTTAGCGTTCATCGGGTTAAGGTAACGATTGGCGCGGGGGAGATGTTAAATCCCCACAGCCTTAGCCAAAATCCGACTTAAGTTTGACAGGTGCGATATTTATTTTTATAGTTACCAAAAGGTTATGCCCGCCCCTAACCCGCCACCAATGCGTGGTTCAGATCTTACCTTTATTGGCATTGAACCTGGACAGAAGCTCAGTGATCGTTTCTGCCGGCTAATACAGGATTGTCAATCATTTGATTGCCTCGTGGCTTACTTTTGTGTCAGCGGCTTTTACGGTATCTATCAGGCGCTGGAAGCCGCGGAGAGCATCCGGATTCTGATTGGCATCGGGACGACCCCCCAGACCTACGAGCTGCTCCGGGAAGCGGATAGTTCTGATGAAGGTTTCAAACCTTTATCCCATTACGAGACCGCGGCGATCATTGAAGATACGCTCGAGGCGGAAATGGCGAATTCTGATGACAATCCGGATGTGGAAAGGGGAATTATGAAATTTGTCGAATGGTTAAAGAAGAAAAAAAATACAGGTGAAAGCTTACCCCTCGCGCAAACTTCACGCCAAGCTCTATATTATGACCTTTCGGCCAGGTGATCGGGATTCTGGTCGGATCATCACCGGATCTAGCAACTTTACCCAATCGGGACTGGAGGGCAATCTGGAATTCAATGTTGAGTTAAAGAGCCGATCGGACTACGAGTTTGCCCGGAAAAAGTTTGAACAGTTATGGGCTGATGCGGTCGATGTCAGCGAAAAATACATTCAGGCGTTGAACGAAAAAACTTGGTTTAATCAAAACATTAAGCCTTATGAACTGTATCTCAAATTTCTGTACGAATATTTCAAGGAGGAACTGTCCAAAGAGCGAGATGTTATTGAAAACTATTTGCCAGAAAAATTTAAAAGATTAGCCTACCAAGAACAGGCGGTTTTAAATGCCAAAAAGATACTTGAAGAGTATGGGGGGTTTCATCTCCGATGTGGTTGGTCTCGGCAAAACGTATATATCAGCTATGCTTGCTCGACAGCTCGATGGCCGGACAATGGTCATTGCCCCTCCAGCGCTTTTAGATCAGAACAACCCGGGTTCCTGGTACAATGTTTTTTCAGATTTCAATATCCCTGCTCAATTTGTCTCTCTTGGCAAACTCCGTCAGGCAAGGGAGCTTGCGCGATCAAGAGAGTATAAAAACATAATAATCGATGAAGCGCACCGTTTTAGAAATGAAGCCACCATAAGTTATGAGCAAATTGCTGAGGTCTGTCGCGGGAAACGGGTTATTCTGGTTTCGGCAACCCCTTATAACAACTCGCCCAAAGACATTCTGGCGCAGATAAAATTATTCCAGAATGCCCAAAAAAGCACTATCCCCGGTCTTCAAGACCTTGAGAGTTTTTTTGGGGGGCTCGATGCCAAGCTCAAAAATCTGGATCGTCAGAAAGATTACGATGAGTTTCTTAAAAAAACCAGAGAAAATGCCCAAGAGATTAGGGAAAAAGTTTTAAAATATTTAATGGTTAGAAGAACAAGGACAGAAATTGAAAAATACTTTGCTGAGGATTTAAACAAGAACGGGATCCAGTTTCCCGAGGTAGAGGATCCGAAGCCATTTTATTATCAGTTTAACGAACAGGAAGATGCGATTTTTATGGAAACGGTCAGACTGATCACGCAGCAATTTACATATTCGCGCTATATGCCGCTTCTTTACTTAAACAACAGGATTACGCCCCTGGAAGAGTAGTCCCAAAGGAATATGGGTGGGTTTATGAAAGTCCTAATAGTCAAGCGTCTGGAGAGCAGTTTCTACGCCTTTCGTAAAAGCATCGAGCGCTTCTTAAAATCCTACGAGATGTTTATCAAAACATATAAAAAGGGTTATGTCTATGTCAGCAAAAAATACAGCAACAAGATTTTTGAATTCTTAGAACTGGGGGATGATGAAGCCATCCAGTCCTTGATTGACGAAGGCAAGGCAGAAAAATATGAGGCGAAAGAGTTCCGGCCTGATTTCATAATCAATCTCAAGAAAGACCTGAAAATTCTCAAAAAAATCAAATCGATGTGGGAAGGGATAAAAAGAGACCCAAAACTTGAGACCCTGCTGAAGAAGCTGGCAACCGATCCCATCCTCAAGGATAATAAGCTGATCATATTTACCGAGTCGAAAGAGACGGCAGTGTATTTGACCGAGAAAATAAATTCTCAATTCAATAAGACCGCCCTTTTGTTTCACGGCGATTCCTCAGAGGTGGTTAGAAGAGAAGTCATCGAGAACTTTGATCCAAGAGCAACAACCCAAAAAGATGATTATAAAATACTTATCTCAACCGATGTCCTTTCCGAAGGTGTTAATCTTCACCGGTCAAACATTGTGATAAACTATGATATCCCCTGGAATCCGACCAGGCTAATGCAACGGGTGGGAAGGGTTAACCGGATAGACACCAGGTTTGATAGGATTTACACCTTCCACTTCTTTCCCACAAAACAGGCGGATTCAGAACTTGAGCTTACCAATATTGCGCGTTCCAAGATCGAGGCGTTTATGACGCTTTTGGGTGACGACTCATTAATTCTTACCGAAGGTGAGCCGGTGTCGTCTCATGAACTATTTGACAAACTAATTTCTAAGAAAACTATCACTCAGGAAGGGGAGGAGGAGGCAAGCGAACTCAAATATCTAAGAATTATTGAAGATGTGCGCAATAAAAACCCGGAACTTTTTGAAAAGATTAAGCGCCTCCCCAAGAAGGCACGTTCTGCCAAGGCGTTCAATATAGCGCTTAAAGATCGGGCGGCTTCCGATGCGCTTTTAACCTTTTTCCGAAAAGGTAAGTTGATGAAATTCTTTTTATCCTCCGCAAACGGGACCGAAGAGGTTGATTTCCTTACCGCGGCAGAAATTTTCGAAACCCGGGCTGAGGAACCCAAAAAGCCGCTTCCCCTGGAAAACTACTACAAACTGCTGGGTGAGAACAAGGCTGCATTCTCGAACGCCACCATTGAAGGGTCAGTGGAACCTAAACGGCGAAGGGGCTCCCTTACGAGAACAAGATTATTAAGAATTCTAAGAGCCACGCAGAGTAATAGCCAAACATTAACCGAAGATCAGGAAGAGTATCTCAAGACAGTTATCCGGCGGCTTGAGGAAGGGGCTTTGCCGCAAATGACGATACAACAAACTCTAATTGCCCTCAATCAGCTCCAACAGGAAATGACAAATCCTTTGAAAGTAGTTGCTGTTTTACAAAGGGAAATTTCATCAACCCTGCTCAAAGGCCATTATGCAGAAAGCGCTGCTATGACCGAAGGGAAAAGAGAGGTGATCTTGTCACTTTATTTAGCAAGGGGGGCTAATGAATAGGGAACAGGCGAAGAGATTAATCATTGATACATTTGAAAATTCATTTAACAAAAACAAGTTTATGGAATTCCTTGCGAATCTTTTAAAAAATTACGATCGGAACAAGGCGCTTACCCCAAGGTATGGCATCCAGGGATTAACACAGCAGTATGTCAATTTTATCAAGCAATGGGAAAGGGTCGGGGTTTATAAAAATAATGACAGGCGAATTGATATTCTGGTAGTGGAATTTAAAAAAGGGGTATCAGTTTACCGTGCCCGCTCCACCCAGAGAAACTTTGTCGCAGAGTACTTGCGCGGTAAATTAGGCACAAAATCGGTAAAAGACGCAGCGCTTGTCGCCTTTATCTCTCAGGGGTCGGAGGACTGGCGGTTTTCTCTGGTCAAAATAGATTATCGGTTTCAAAAAACAGCCCGGGGAGGGGTCAAAGTAGAAGAACACCTCACCCCGGCGCGCAGGTGGTCGTTCCTTGTTGGTAAAAATGAAAAAAGTCATACCGCGCAAAGCAGATTCACGCCCATACTAGAAGACGATTGCCAGCCGCCAACCCTTGAAGATTTAGAGAATGCGTTCAATGTTGAAGTTGTCACAAAAGAATTTTTCAAAGAATATAGAGACCTTTTTATCAGAACAAAATTAGAACTTGATAAAATCGTCCGTAGTAATGAAGAGGTAAGAAAAGAATTTGAAAGGAAAAACATAAACACAGTTGATTTTGCTAGGAAGTTACTTGGACAGATTGTATTTTTGTACTTTTTACAAAAGAAGGGCTGGTTTGGAGTTGAAAGAGGAAAGCCATGGGGAACCGGTCCAAAAGATTTTATAAGGAGATTACTTAACAAAGAGTTTGGAGATTACCAGAATTTTTACAACGATATCTTAGAAGCCCTCTTTTACGAAACATTGAGAACAGACAGAAGTGCTACTGATCACTATTATAGCAGATTTAATTGCAAAATTCCATTCCTGAATGGTGGTTTATTTGACCCAACAAATAACTTTGATTGGGTAAATATAAATATTTTGCTGCCCAACGAGCTTTTTTCAAATAAAAACAGAACAAAAGAAGGAGATATTGGAGATGGTATCCTTGACGTTTTTGACAGATATAACTTCACAGTAAATGAAGAAGAGCCGCTTGAAAAAGAAGTTGCATTAGACCCAGAAATGCTTGGAAAAATCTATGAAAAATTGAATGCCATTAGACCCGATAACTTCGATGAATATGTAAAAGTTATAGAATCAGGCAAAGAAAGTGAAGAGGCAAAATTTAACAAAGAATACGGAGTATATTATACCCCAAGAGAGATTGTCCGTTATATGTGTCAGGAGAGTTTGATAAACTACCTGGAGGCGGAGCTTGCGGGGAAGGTCTCAAAAGATGAAATCGAAAAGTTCATAGAATTGGCAGATTCAGTTCAAGAAAGAGAAACAGTTGTCCTTGAAAGGAAAGAAAAAATTAAAAGAGGAGAGCAAAAGGCAACAAAATACGAAAGCCAGATTCCTGAAAGTATAAAACAAAATGCAAAAGAAATAGACAGACTTCTTTCGGAAGTAAAAGTCTGTGACCCAGCCGTTGGTTCTGGTGCTTTTCCAATAGGTATGATGCATGAGATTGTAAAATTAAGACAACTTCTTTCAGTTTACATAGGAGGGGAAGTAAAAACTTACGATTTAAAACGCCATTGTATAGAGAACTCTCTTTATGGTGTTGATATAGAT
>CBFGJT010000007.1:0-25128 GCA_965649165.1 Caldifarciminota bacterium
ACCTAAAATTGTCGCCAGAAACGCCCAGAAGGGCCAGCCGAGCCAGAAAATCCCGAGCAGCAGCAGTGCCCCGATTATAATAAATGAAAAGAGCCGGTAGCGCCGGCCTAAAATCGCATAGGCGATATGTCCACCATCCAGCTGGCCGACCGGCAGCAGATTGAGTGCGGTCACAAACATGCCGAGCCAGCCGGCAAAGGCAAGCGGATGGAGAACCACATCAAAACCCGTCCCGGGCAAACGGTGAAAAAGTCGGGAAATCAACTCGAAAATCAACGGTGAGCCCAGATGGAGCAGTGGTGTATTCTTTGGGACCGGCTGAACCCGAGACAGTGCCAGCCCGATTACCGAAACTGGAATCGCCACCAGAAACCCGGTAAGCGGTCCCGCAACTCCGACTCGCACCAGTGCACTCCGCGATGGCACGGGTGAACGGATCCGGATAAAGGCACCCATGGTGCCGGTCATCGGATGGGGCACAGGCAGAAAATAGGGCGGTGTGGCATCAACCCCATAAGCCCGGGCGGTCAGGTAATGCGCCAGTTCATGACTGCCTAAAATCAGAATGATGCCAAAGGAAAAAGGGATGCCGCTTAAAATATTTAACGGACCGGCAAAAGGGTTCTTCCCCGCATGCAGGGCGCCGACAATCAGAGTTGTAAATATGGTCAGAACTAACAGGATGATGTTAACCCACAACCGAACGGGCCGGTTTTTAGGCAGATAGCCGTAACTGACCACATGTCCATTACCCTCCTTATCAAAAAATGCCACCGCACCGTTGCGGGCAAATACTTGCTTCAGATTCTCGATATTCTCGTTAATCGGTTCAAAAATTCTGCCCCGGATCCTGTTCCCCTGAATTGACTCAATCGCCATAAACCGGGCCAGAGCGTGAAAATCCACCGACTTCTCATTCACATCTTCGCTCATATTCATTTATCTGACCTTTCCTAAGTGCTAACAGATTCTGGGCAGCTGCTCGCCCTCAAGCATCAGTAGCCGGCGCAGTGAACCCAGGCGGGTTTTAAGCCAAACGCCGGCAGGGGCCTTTGCTACCTCTCCGATAACCCTAGCATTTCTTCCTTCAGGAAAACTGCGCATCACCTTCAAAATCGCCTCTGCCTGCTGCCGGGCACAGACGATCACCACCTTGCCCTCGTTTGCCATATATAGCGGGTCCAGCCCCAGAAGTTCCGCCACCCCCCTGACCGCCATTGACACCGGCACCGCCTGTTCATCCACGATCAGCCCAAAACTGCACATTTCCGCAAACTCGTTCAGAGTGGTTGCCAGGCCGCCCCGGGTCGGGTCGCGCATCACCCTGACCCCGCCACACTCCAGCACCGCCGCAATCAGCCGGTTCAGGGGTGCACAGTCGCTCTTCAAATCCGCCTTCAAACGGTAAGTTCCTCTTGCGAGCGCTACCGCCGCCTCGTGACTGCCGATCTCACCATTAACCAGAATCACATCTCCGGGCTTGATCCGCTCCGCGCCCAGTTTTACCCCAAGCCTCCTGCCCACACCAGAAGTGTTGATGTAAACACCCTCATCTTCTCCCTGCTGCGTGTCACGCTCAATTACCTTTGTATCACCGGCAACAATTTTAACCCCTGCTTTTCTGGCTGTTTGCGAGATTGATTTACAGATTTTCTCAACTGTCGCCATTCTTATACCTTCCCTCAGAATAAAGCCAATTGCTATAAACTCCGGTTGTGCTCCACATACTGCCAGATCGTTCACCGTGCCTGCAACCGCCAGTTTTCCGATATCTCCGCCTGGGAAAAAAAGCGGTTGCACAACATATGAGTCGGTGGTAAAACAGATCTGTTTACTGTCCATTCTGAGCGCAGCCGCATCCTCCAGCCGGTTGAGCACCGGATTGCCGAAATACCTCAGAAACAGCTCCTCGATCAGCCGGTGCATCTTTCTGCCTCCTGCACCGTGTGCCAGCACAATCTGTTCCATTGTTTCATTACCGGAAAATGCTTGGGGATAGACCGCGATCTTCCCCGATGCTTCTTTTTTACCGTTCATACCTGTAGTAGGCAGCACATGCCCCTTCTGAGGAAACCATGCACGGACCCTTGGGCGCCTCCGGTGTGCACACCCGTCCGAAAAACCGGCATTCTGGTGGAGTGAGCAACCCCAGCAGTACCTCGCCACACCGGCAGCCGGATGCCGGCCTGCTCGGCCGGGCTGAACGGAGTCCAAACCGAAGCCGGGCATCAAAATTTTGCCAATCGGGTTTCAGCCTCAACCCCGAATTTCTGATCCTTCCAATTCCCCGCCACTCGGCATCGGTAACTTCAAAGATATCGTCAATCAGCTGCTGGGCAATCCGGTTTCCTTCAGGTTTGACACTCCGCCGGTATTGAATTGCCAGCTCAGCACCGCGTTCCATCTGCTCCAAAAGCAAAAGAATTCCCTCAAGAATATCCGCGGGCTCAAAACCGGTAATACAGCACGGCAGACCGAATCGCCGCACTAGAAACTCATAAGGCTTAGAGCCGATTACGGTAGATACATGTCCGGGAAGGATAAAGCCGTCAATCTTCATCTTTTTTGCTGAGGCGATAAAATCCAGCGCCGGTGGAATCAGTTTGAACATTGTCAGAACCGAAAAATTCCCCACCCTGCGCTCCGCTGCCGCCAGCACCGTTGCTGCCACGGTAGGAGCGGTCGTTTCAAACCCCACCCCCAAAAATACAAACTCCCTTCCCGGCTCCGCCATTGCCATCTTTAATCCGTCCTGAGGTGAGTAAACCACACGGATGTCCGCACCCCATGCCTTTGCCTCTGCCAGTGAGCCGTTCGACCCCGGCACCCGCATCATATCGCCAAATGTAACCAATACTAGCTCCTGGCGTTCTGCCAGCAGGCACGCGGTATCAATTTCAGCATCCGTCGTCACACACACCGGACAGCCCGGACCGGAGAGCAGCTTCAGCCGGGGATCAACCGCCCGCCGGATGCCGGAAGCGGAAATTGCCATCGTATGTGTCCCGCACACCTCCATCAGTCTGATCTCATCCCGCGCCCGACACAACCTTTTCACCCGGTCATTCACCAGCCCTAGCAGCCGCTGTTCACTGTTTGGGGACACCTTCATCACCCTATTATAAACAACATCGGACCGCAATCAAAACTGGCGTGCGGCGGGCAGGATCTGGACGGTTGTGGCAGATAATCCGGCACTGCCGCTACCCCCTGTCGGCAGCCGAAGCAAATTCTATAACTGACATTTTTCCAGGCAGTTGCCCGCCAGAGTCTGACTGAAACAAAGTCAAGGGGGGCTAGCCCCGGGCTCTCCCGACCGCGGTCCCTCTGTCTGACCTGAACCCGGCCGGGCAGGCACTAGTACTCATCAGCCTCCCCGGCGTTGTAGTCAGCAAATCCCATCCTGATCACCTGGCTGGCAGGAACATGGCAGTGCTGCTCCTCCTCGACGCCAATTTCCTGCCGTATCACCGCTCACCGGTTAACAATATCCACTTGGCAACTCCAGCCATCCTTGACCCCACGCCGGGTGAGAATATAGTATTGAAGAAAGAACAGGAGGCGGAATGGAGTTCAAATATCTGCTTGTGGAGGAAAAAACGCCGGTATGCTGGGTCAGGTTCAACCGGCCGCCGGTGAATGCGCTCAACACCGAGATGGTCCAGGAGATTGAACAGCTGTTTGATGAACTGACAACAAAGCCCCAGATTGCCGTTGTCATCCTGACCGGCCAGGGAAAGGCGTTCATTGCCGGTGCCGATATCGCCGAGATGTCCAGCTTCTCAGCGCTGGCGGCGCGGCGGTTTGCCCAGCAGGGCCACCGGTGTCTTGACAAGATCGCCCAAATTGAAAAGGTGGTTATTGCTGCAATTAATGGCTTTGCCCTGGGTGGTGGCTGCGAACTGGCGCTTGCCTGTGATCTGCGGATTATCGCAGAGGGGGCAAAGATCGGTCAGCCGGAGGTAAATCTGGGACTGATCCCCGGTTTTGGCGGCACCCAGCGGCTGGCGCGGCTGGTCGGGTCCGGAGTCGCCAAGGAGCTGATATTCACCGGGGAACCGGTTGACGCGGCTGAAGCCTGGCGGATCGGGCTGGTGAACCGCGTGGTTAAACCGGAGGAGCTGTTATCAGTGACCGCGGAAATTGCGGAGCGGATTGCCAGCCGGGGCCCGGCAGCAGTCCGGCTCGCCAAAGCCTGCATCAATCACGGATTGGATACTGATCTCCAGACCGGCTGTGCCTATGAGATTGAGGCGTTCGGAGTCTGTTTCGCCAGTGGCGAGCCAGCAGAAGGCACCCGGGCATTTCTGGAGAAGCGGAATCCGGACTGGAAAAAAGGAAAGGAGTGAGAAATGACCATCGGTCTCGCAAAAGACACCTATGTCATTGGTGCTGCCCGGACCCCGATCGGCAGATTTCTGGGCGGGCTGGCAGCGCTACGCGCGCCGGAGCTGGGCGCGGTTGCAATCCGGGCGGCGGTTGAACGGGCTGAGGTAAAGCCCGATGAAATTGATGGCGTAATTATGGGTAATGTCTGCCCGGCCGGAATCGGCCAGGCACCGGCACGTCAGGCAGCGGTGCTCGGCGGTGTACCGGTGGAGGTGCCGGCGCTGACGGTAAACAAGGTCTGCGGATCAGGAATGATTGCTGTGGTGCTTGCCTGTCAGCAGATCAAAGCCGGGGATGCCCGGATCATTGTTGCCGGCGGACAGGAGTCGATGTCCAACGTGCCTTATTATCTGAAGAACCTGCGCCAAGGTAATAAGATGGGCCATACCCAGCTTCAGGATGGTATGATTTATGACGGAATCTGGGACTATTTCGGTGATGTCCACATGGGCGAGCTGGCAGACTTTACCGCCAGAAACTCCAATATATCCCGGGAGGCACAGGACCGTTGGGCGCTACGCTCGCACCAGAATGCGGTGGCGGCGATCAGGGAGGGCAGATTCAAGGCTGAAATCGTTCCGGTTTCGATCCCGCAGAAAAAGGGAGAACCGGTGGTAATTGACACCGATGAAGGACCGCGCGCCGACACCACGCTGGAAAGACTTGCCGGGCTGAAACCGGCATTCACCAGGGATGGCACGGTGACCGCAGGCAACGCCTCCTCAATTAATGATGGCGCCACAGCACTGGTGATCGCCAGCGGTGATTTTGTCAAAACCCGGGGGCTAGAGCCAGTCGCCCGGATCGTCGCCTACGCGACCGGCAGTGTTGAACCGAAAATGCTGTTCTACGCACCAGTCAAAGCGGTGAGGAAACTCCTGGAGATTCAGGGTGTGGGGCTGGATTACTTTGATCTGATTGAGGTCAACGAGGCGTTTGCCGCCCAGGTCCTGGCTGATGCTCAGGAACTGGAACTTGACGAGAGCCGAGTGAATGTCAATGGCGGTGCGATTGCCTTGGGCCATCCGATCGGCTGTTCCGGTGCCCGGATACTGGTAACACTGATTTATGCCCTTAAGCACCGCGGGCTGAAACGCGGACTGGCAGCAATCTGTCTCGGCGGCGGCGAGGCGGTGGCAATGAGTCTCGAGCTGATCTGAAGGGGCAGAGGGCAGTTGCAGTTTGAAACCAGAACCGCTGAATCGACGATTCTGCTTGGCGAACGGCTGGCACAGCTGCTGAAGCCGGGTGCGGTGGTCGCCCTCTATGGTGAGCTGGGCAGTGGCAAGACCACGCTGATCAAGGGGATCGCCCGGGGTCTGGGGGTACGGGAACCGGTCCGCAGTCCTTCTTTTGTGATCATTACCGAATATGCCGGCCGGATCCCGCTCTACCACATTGATCTTTACCGGTTGAGCAATACTGAAGAGGCGTCTGCAGTCGGACTCGAGTCCTATCTGTGCTCGGACGGAATCTGCCTCATTGAATGGGCAGAACGGGCGGAGCCGCTCCTGCCCGCGGTTACGATCCGCATCCGGCTGGAGGTCATCGCCGGCGGACGCCGGATTGAGATTGCAGGATTAGCCCCGGAACTGGCGCAGGAACTGAAGCAGTTCGGTTAATCCACCATTCAGCGTCAGACTCTTTTCCGGCAGGGTCAGTGTGATTCCGCCTACCTCCATGCTGACTGCCAGCACCTGTCTCTGACGACACAGGAGCCGGACCTGCGCTATCTGCAGAAGGTTTTCCACCGGGGCCGGATATTTTCCAAACCGGTCCAGGAGCTCCGCCTTCAGGTCTGCCAGCTCCGCCAATGTCTCCAGACTCAGCAGACGCTTGTAAAGTGCCAGCCGCTGGAGTCCGTCAGGAATATAACTTTCCGGAATATAAGCGGTGATATCAAGTTTGAGCCGGGGCTCAACCGGCAGCGTTTCGCCCCGCAGCCGGGCAAGTGCCGCGCTCAGCAGACGCTGATAGAGGTTGAGCCCAATCCGGGCAACATGACCATGCTGTTCGGTGCCGAGCAGATTGCCGAAACCCCGGATTTCCAGATCCCGCATTGCCAGCCGGTAACCCGCACCGGGCTCGGAATAGGCAAGCAGCGCCCCCAGGCGCTGACGCGCTGACGGTGTCAGACCCCACCGGGAGGAAACCAAGAACAACGCATATGCCTGTTCGGTTGATCTGCCCACCCTGCCCCGAAGCTGATGGAGATCAGCCAGCCCGAACCATTCTGCCCCGTTGACAATCAGAGTGTTGACATTGGGCAGGTCAAGCCCGGACTCGATGATGGCGGTCGAAAGCAGGAGCGGAAACTTTCCCGCAGCAAAATCGAGATAGATGTCAGCCAGTTTCCGGCCCGTCATTCTGCCGTGCGCCACGCGGAGCTGAATATCAGGCAGGATGCGGCGGAGCCGTCTCTCAATCTGATTCAGAGTCTCAATCTCGTTGTGGACGAAGAAGATCTGCCCCTGACGGTTGAGTTCCCGGTAAACATAAATTCGGATCAGTTCATCATCCCATTCGGCAATTTCGGTCCGGACTTCCCTTCTGCCCGGCGGCGGAGTGTGGATTGGCGAGATGTCAATCAGCCGGGAGAGCGCCATATAGAGGGTACGGGGAATGGGCGTGGCACTCAAGGTCAGGACATTCACATCCGCCCGAAACTGACGCAGTCTTTCCTTCTGTCGCACCCCAAAACGGTGTTCCTCGTCGACAATCAGCAAACCGAGGTTTTTGAACTGAATGCCCGGTGCGAGGAGTTGATGGGTGCCGACGACGATATCCACCAGACCCAGTTTCAACCCCCGGACGATCTCCTGTTGCTGGGAGCGGGGAGTAAAGCGGGAAAGCATTTCAATCCGCAGCGGGAAGCGCTCGAGCCGGGAGCGGAAGGTGCGCCAGTGCTGATAGCACAGAACGGTCGTGGGGACAAGAAACGCCACCTGCCGGCAGTTGATTGCCACCTGAAAGGCGGCGCGGAGTGCGATCTCCGTTTTACCGAATCCGACATCGCCACAAACCAGCCGATCCATCGGCTGACCGCGGGTTAAATCCTCCCGGATTGCCTCCATTGCCTGCAGTTGATCCGGCGTCTCTTCATAGGGAAATGAGGCCTCCAGTTCCGCAAGCAGTCCCGGATCCACCGGCAGTGGCTCGCTCCGAACCAGGAGCCGCCGTGCCCGGTTGTCTAGAAGCGTCTGCGCATATTCGGCGCTTGCCCTCTCCGCCCGCACCTTTGCCCGAAGCCAGCCCATGCTCCCAAGCCGGTCCAGTTGCGGAGGAGAATCATCGCTGCCGATGTACCGGTCAATCAATCCCAGATTGTCCACTGGTACATAAACCCGCGCATTATCTTCATACTCAAGCACCAGATAGTCCTTCTCCCCGCCTCCGCTATCCATCCGCCTGACCCCGGTAAATCTGCCGATCCCGTAATCGATGTGCACGACATAATCGCCCGGCTTTAAAGTCAGCAAGTTGTCAACCGGAACACCCCGGAACCGGCGCCGGTGCCGACGCCGGACCGGTGTTCCGTAGAGCTCGCGTTCGGTGAGTACCGTCCAGCGTTGACCTTCGCTGGTGAAGCCACTGCTCAGTTCACCGACGAAATAGTCCGGACCCTCACCGAGAAGTCTTTCCAGCCGTTGCCGGTGATGTTCGGAGACCGCGACAATCGTCCAGTGTCGGTTGCCAACGGCAATATCTTGGCGCAAGAGCCGAAAGTTACCGCAATATACCGGCGCCGGCAGATAGCCGAGATCAACGGCATCCGGCACCTGCCCGACCATCACCACCTGCGGCCGGACGGCAGTAACCCGTTCCCCGCCAATAAAAAGTGCACCCGTGGGCAGAAGGGTGGCTGAGGGCTGAGGGGTAAATAATTTTACCTGGCGGGCATTGAGCACAATCCGCTCCAGTTGCTGGCAGGAACGCTGAGTCAGGGGATCAAATGTGCGTAGCGAGACCAAGGTATTATCCGCCAGTTCCAGGCGGACCGGTAGCGGGGCATCATCGGGGAAGACATCAATTATTCCACCTCTTGACGCATACTCGCCCGGCTCGGTCACCATGTCTACCCGCTCAAAGCCGTGATCTTCCAGCCAGCCGATCAGCATCTCAAAATTCAGCTCGTCACCACGCTCAATTTGCCGTTGACAGTCTTGGAAATTCCACTCGGGCGCCGGTGCTTCCAGTGCCGGCTCGGAAGCAATCAGGAGTGCGGGACCGTGAAGTACCGGCAGCCGGCTGAGCACCGCTGGGTCGTCGGAGCGGAAATGAAGAACTGGAAGTTCCGGGAAAATTACCCGGGCATCGGAGGTCAGAACTGCCGAGTCCGGTTCCGCAGGGACAATCAGGACGACCACCCGTTCGAGCCGGTAGGCAAAAAAGCCGGCCAGCAGTATCTGAACCGCAGGGGGAAGGGTGGTAATCCGCAGCGGCAAATCCGGTTTCAAGAGAAATATCAAATTGTCAAGGAGAGGATGTCCGAGAAAACGCTGGTAGACTACCTGCATAAAATTGAAGGGGGCATTGAAGCCCCCTTCCGTAATGACAGCGATTCTTACTTCTTTTTCGCCGTCTTCTTGACGGTTTTCTTCGCGGTCTTTTTTGCAGTCCGCTTCATGCAGGCCATTCGTACCTCCTTTTTTGACCTGACATGTAATAGTAAACTTGCACATTTATCTGTCAAGTAAAATCGCATCATCTCAGCAATTTCCTGCTTGATTTGCCAGATGCTGAAATTTATAATTACAGAATGAACTTTCTAGCACTTATCTGCTCGTGGCTGGTTTTTGCCGGGCAGGTACCGGATACGATTAACCGATCACCAATCACCGCTGATGAGCTGTGGCTCAGGCTTACGCTTTCCGGTTCGCGGCGGCGGATCGCCCTTGTGATCGCTGATTTTACTGTGGCAAACGGCACCAAGCCGGATACCGCCCGGCTGATCCGTCAGATTCAAGAGGTATTCACTGCCGATTTGCGTTTTTCACTGTATTTTACATTTGAGGAGCCGGAGTCCGGGAAGGTGTATAACTTTTCAACTGATCCGAAGAAACCGGATCTCAAAGGCTGGGCAACAACCGGTGCCCAGGTGCTCATCTGCGGTGATTATCAATCCAGGCGAGGCAATCCCCACCTGAACCTCCGGCTTTATGACCTTGCCAGCTCGCGTCTCGTCGCCAGCAAGGTGTATAACCTGAAACCAAACTGGCGCTGGCTTGCCCATCAGATGGCGGATGAGATAATCAGACTTCTGACCGGTGAGGAAGGCATCAGCTGTTCGCGCATCGCCTTCTCCCGGCTCGTTGCCCCAGGGAATAAGGAACTGGCGGTTATGGATTACGATGGTGCCAATCTCGAAATGCTGACCGGCTCGGGCGGACTGAAACTTTTCCCAGACTGGAGCTCTGACGGCATCCGGATCGCCTATTGCTCGTATGGTACGAGCGCACTGAACTGCTATCTGCTGGAGCTTGCCACGAAGAAGGTTTTTCTTTTGTCCGATCGCCGGGGGTTAAACACGACACCAGCAATTTCCCCAGACGGGAAAACCGTTGCCATGTCAATGTCGTTTGAGGGTAACTCAGAGATCTATCTGATGGACATCAACGGCAGAAATTTACGCCGTCTCACGACCCATCCGGCAATCGACATCTCCCCCACCTGGGCACCGAATGGCAGACAGCTGGCGTTTGTGTCCGATCGAACCGGCTCCCCTCAGATTTACATTGTGAATGTTGACGGCACTGATCTGCACCGGCTGACATTCTCCGGTTCTTATAACACCTCGCCAGTCTGGTCACCGAAAGGAGATCTAATTGCCTTTGTTCAGCGCCAGCCTGATGGCTCTAATCAGATCTGTGTTACTAATATCCTTGGCGATACCTACCTCCAGCTGACCTGGCAGGGAAACAATGAGGAGCCGTGCTGGTCGCCGGACGGCCTGCATCTGGCATTTGCCTCTAACCGAACCGGAAGCTGGGAGATCTGGATGATGGACTGGAATGGCACCAATCAGCGGCAGGTTACTAGGACCGGCGGTGCCTTTTCGCCGACTTGGAGCCCGCGGCTCAAGGAGTGAATCCTTACCGGCGTTCGTCGAGCTGACGCTGGAGTTTCTGTAACTGGCGCACCAGTTCTTCAAGCTGAAGTCTTAGCGAATCGAGCGTCTGCCGGTAGAGGTCGGAATCAGTCCAGAGGCGGTGCCAGATCCCGCGGAAGGCACGCTGGAGCTCTCGGGGCGGAAGTTCCGGGGGCTGAGGTCGGTAAACCCTGGCCCCGAGATGAACAAGCAGAGTCATTTTCTGCTGACGACGGAGGCAGGTAATCGCCACCCGCTCTCCCGCACGCGGACGGATCAGTTCCTGAAGCTGCAAGGTGTTGTCAATTGGGATGCGATCGAACGCAATGATTACGTCACCCATTCTCAAACCCGCCCGGTCCGCCGGACTGCCCTCAATCACATCGGCAATCAGAACACCGCCGTCAATCCCAAACGCCACCCGCATCGCCGGGCTCAGCTCCTCAATCACAACCCCGAGCCAGCCCGGAGCGGTATCTTGCTGGAACAACCAGGCGATGGAAATTAGCTGTAATGGAGCAATAAGTAGTGTTTTCCGGATCCTGAGCATTTATCACCTCCTTGAATCAGATGCGGAGGGGCCGGGGAGCGGTTTTGCCCAAAAGCAACCCACACTCAAACATCCAGCCCCGGAACGATAAATTTAAGTCGGAGAGACTGCCGTAGCGCTGGGGAATGCCGAAGAGTAGAGTATATCCCCCCTGAACATAGAAACCCTGAATACCGGCGGCACCGAGCGGGAAGCGAAGCAATGTCTGTATCCCGGGCTGGATGTTGAAGTCCGAAGCGAGCAGCCAACGGTTGAAGTTGCTCATACCCGGCTCCAGTGAATGAATAATCATGAGGAGACTGTTGATGCCGATGCCAAGTCCGGGCTCCAGGATGAGAAATGAGCTGAGATGCAACGGGTAGCCGGTTTTGAGACCGACGTGCAGTCCTGACAGTTCTGCCCGGAGAGAGTCGCAGGAAAGGAGACGGAAGGCAACTCCACCGCCGGCACCGAAGCGCGCCGGTCCGGTGGCACCAAGGGCAAACAGTTCCAGGCCCCAGAGTGGAGGGTTCACCTGAATGCTACGGTCTCCACCCCATTCATGGTTGAACTGGTTGAGTTGACGCTGGAGGTCGGTGAAACTTATAAGTGACGCCCGGACCCCGACGCCGATATCTGCAGAAGCAAGCGCAGTACCCATAATCAGAGCAAGAACCAATTCTCGCATCACTCGCCTACTGCGGTAATCGGGTTACTGAAATCGTAGGTGATAGCGCCAACTTTGACCGCATCGCCACCGAGGCGTGCGGCATCCGGGAGCTGTGTCGCCGGAAGGCGGGGATCAACATAGACCGCCATCGCCCGCCAGTAGGCAGATCTGATGTCTGGCTGATTGTAAAGATAGACCCAGATTACCCTGATCTGACGCCTCTTTAGCCGATAATAGTCATCAAGCATCTCTGCAATTATCCAGTCGAATACCCGCTGTAACTCCGGAGGCGTCATACTCGAATCTGCCAGCGCCTTCACTGTCAACCACGCCTGTCTGCCTGCGGGCATTTCCTGAACCTCCATAATTGTGAAGTCGGGTTTTGGCCCGGAAAGTTGAAATTTTATTGGCGGTGTCTTCGAGCGACTCCACCCAAAAACGAACACCAGGAGTACTGCAATTCCACCTAAAACAGCAATCCACGTCCAGTAGGATCTGCTCCGACCGGCTGATATTGCCCTGCGCATTCTTTCACCCAGACCATTCACCTTCGAACCTTGAATTATCACCAGATTTATTCTAATTACCGATTCAACACCGTCAAGTGAAAAATAGGGAAAATTCTTGACTTATGGCTAACGGAAAGTAAACTTCAGCAGCTAACGCTGATGAAAATTGCCTTAGGAGGAAAAACATGGTTCTGGTATTCTGTGAGCAGCGTGAAGGCAGTCTAAGAAAAGTTGCCTTTGAGGCATTGCTGGTCGGTTATAAAATAGCGGAAAAACATCAGACGCAGGTAAGCGCAGTAATTCTCGGCAACGGCATCCAGCCACTGGCTCAGGAAATTGTAAAATTCGGTGTCCATTCAGTTCTGGTTGTGGACAACGCCGCACTTGAACACTATACTCCGGACGGCTATGCGGATGTTCTTCTCCAGCTGGTGCACCAGCATCAGCCCGACACCATCGTATTCAGCGCCAGTGCCAATGGGAAAGACCTGGCTGCCACCCTTGCCGCGCGGCTGGAAACCGTTTTACTGCCTGATTGTACCGCAATTGATTTCGACCAGAACGGCACCTTGATCGCCACCCGGCCTATATATGCCGGCAAGGCACTGGCTACCGTCCGGGCACCAGATGCCCGTCCGCTCGTGATCAGCATCCGGCCCCGGGCAGTTGGACCAGCTGAAGAGAAACCAGGTAACGGCACCATTGTTGCTGCTCAATTAACTCCCAGTGAACTCCGTACCCGGGTTGCGGAGGTTGTGAAGACCGTGCTTAAAACGGTGGAATTAACCGAAGCGGACATTGTAATTTCTGGTGGCCGAGGCATGAAGGGACCTGAAAATTACGCTCTGCTTGAAGAACTGGCAGCAGTGCTCAACGCCGCAGTCGGCGCCTCCCGCGCCGCGGTCGATGCGGGCTGGCGCGATCATCAGTTTCAGGTCGGTCAGACCGGAAAAACGGTTGCACCTTCCCTTTACATCGCCTGCGGTATCTCCGGTGCCATCCAGCATCTAGTCGGCATGATTAACTCCAAATGCATCGTTGCCATCAACAAGGACCCGGAAGCCAACATCTTCAAGGTAGCAGATTATGGTATCGTCGGCGATCTCTTTCAGGTAGTGCCGTTACTGATTGAAGAATTTAAAAAGGTAAAACAGAGCTGAACGTGCCCAATACCAGACAAACTGACATCGCTGCAATCCGCAGAATTCTCGAACGGGTCCTGGAAATTTCCGAATCACCGGTACCCCGTTGCCGCCTGCTTTCATCGGGCTTCGGACCATCCCATACACTCAAGATACGGGAGGAAATCACCGGTACCCGCGCCTGCTTGGGATGTGGCAACTGCATTGACATCTGTTCACTGCTGGCGCGGGAACCGGCCCGGCTGAAGCGCACTGCCCAGCGCACCAGCTTGGCACTGGAAACCATGGTGGGCACTGACTGTGACCGCTGCTACCAGTGTGTTCTTTCGTGTCCTCAGGTTGACACCACGATTAAACATTACATCGTCAAGACCCATGCCATCGAACAGATGCAGCATCTGCTGAATCATCTGAAACCGGACGAAGAATGTTATCTGGATCAGTTTTATCTGGAGTTGAATCATCATGAGTGAAAATCTGATTGATATCTATGTCATGGGCGAGCACCATCAGGTGCCCGATTCCCTGACCATTCTGCAGGCACTGGAGTATGCCGGTTACCGCCTCATCCGGGGCGTGGGGTGCCGGGGCGGTTTCTGTGGTGCCTGTGCAACCGTATACCGTGTAAATGGCGATTACCATCTGAAATTTGCCCTTGCCTGCCAGACCAAGGTTGAGCCGAACATGCAGCTGGCAATGATCCCGTTCTTCCCGGCACACCGGTCGCGCTACCGGCTCTCAGAGCTTAAAGGTACTGCCGAGGATGTGCTGGACATTTATCCGGAACTCCTGCACTGTTACGGCTGCAATACCTGCACCAAGTCCTGCCCGCAGGATATTGATGTTCTCGGTTACGTCTCAGCACTACTGCGCGGGGAACTTGCCAGTGCAGCTGACATTTCATTTGACTGCATCATGTGCGGATTATGTGTCAGCCGCTGTCCGGCAGAACTGGTCAAGCATCATGCAGCACTCCTTTGCCGTCGGATCTACGGCAGCCGGCTTGCGCCTCGTTCCGCCCATCTGAATCAGCGAATTGCCGAAATCCGGGCGGGCAAGTTCAAGGCGGAGCTGGAACGGTTGAAAAACATGGACCGCAAACAGCTGCAGGAACTGTACGCTGCCCGTGAAGTCGAACCCGAGGAGTAAAAATGAGCTACCCCTCTCCTTTGCAGGAACTGGTGCAACGGGTGAATCAAACCCGGGAACAGCGGCTGAAACAGAACTTTCCCCGGCGTAGCGCTGAGGAAAAACAGGCACTCCTAGAACAATTTCATCCCGACTATCGTACCGATACATTCACTACCATCCAGGTCGGACCCAATGCCGGTGACCGTACCCCCTATGAACTCGCCCGTCTTATTGAAGGCGACAGTCCGCTCACCAGTACAGACCTGAATCTTGACCATTTTGACTATGAAACCGATGTGCTGGTGATCGGGGGCGGTGGTGCGGGATGTGCGGCGGCAATTACTGCCGATGATGCAGGTGCACGGGTGCTGATCGCCACGAAGCTAAGGCTGGGGGATGCGAATACGATGATGGCACAGGGAGGAATTCAGGCAGCAGACAAGGAAAACGACTCCCCGGCGATTCACTACCTTGACGTAGTCGGCGGCGGCCATTTCACGAATATCCCCGAGCTGGTTGAGGCGCTGGTGACCGACGCTCCGGAGGCGATTCAGTGGCTGGAAAATCTTGGTGTAATCTTCGATAAAAATCCGGACGGCTCGATGAAAACCATTCATGGCGGCGGCACCTCGCGTCGAAGAATGCACACCTGCCGGGATTATACCGGTGCGGAGATCATGCGCACATTGCGTGACGAGGTGAAAAGTCGGCAGGGCATCACGGTGCTGGAATTTTCACCGGCAGTGGAGCTGTTGACCACACCGGAAGGCGAAGCTGCCGGTGCGATACTCCTTAACCTCAATCTCAACCGCTACCTCCGGGTCAAGGCAAAAACGGTCATTATAACCACTGGTGGGTCGGGCCGGCTACATTATCAGGGGTTCCCGACTTCTAATCATTATGGCGCCACGGGTGACGGGCTAGTGTTGGCTTATCGGGCGGGGGCAAGGCTGGCGTTTATCGATACGATGCAGTATCATCCGACCGGCGTTGCCTTTCCGCAACAGATCGCGGGACAGCTGGTTACCGAGAAGGTGCGGAGCCTGGGCGCGCAGCTGGTGAACCGGAACGGGGAGCAGTTTGTGTTTCCGCTGGAGACCCGGGATGTAGTGGCATCCGCAATTATCCGGGAGTGTCAGGAGGGCAGGGGCGTTAAAACCCCGGCAGGAATGGACGGAGTGTGGCTGGATACGCCGATGATTGAAATCATTAAAGGTCCGGGCACGGTCAAGCGGGAGTTGCCGGCGATGGTGCGGCAGTTTGCCCGGTTCGGGATTGAACTGGATAAGGAACCGATTCTAGTATATCCGACGCTGCATTATCAGAATGGCGGAGTGGCGATTGATGCGATGTGTCATACAAATGTGCGGTATCTGCTGGTTGCCGGTGAAGCCTCGGGCGGGGTTCACGGACGGAATCGGCTGATGGGTAATTCGCTGCTGGATGTGATTGTATTCGGTCGGCGGGCCGGCAATGAAGGCGCCCAGCTGGCACTTCAACGGAATGATACCTTTACCCCGACACTCGAACATCTCAACCGCTGGCGTCAGCTGCTGAAAGAAAAGAAAATCGTTCCGGAAAGTGTCTCTCCAATTCTGCTTCCCGACTATACCCGCAAACCCGCTGGTATGGAAAGCAAAAAAGCAGTTACGGAGGTCTAATTGGACTTTACACTCTCAGAAGATGCGGAAATGGTCCGGCAGACCGTCCATGAATTCGTCCGCCGCGACCTCCTGCCGCTGGAACCAAAATTTCTCAACACCCGCAATCCCGTCGAGCGCCAAGAGATTGCCCGTCGAGCTACCGGAAAGCTCCAGGAAATGGGGCTTTACAGTGCTGGCGTGCCTGAGGAATTTGGTGGCGGCGGTCTGGGTCCAGTTGAAACCTGCCTCATCGCCGAAGAACTGTCCTATACAATCATTCCGGTTGAATGGGGTGACTATACACCACTGCTGTACGACTGCTCCGAAAAACAGCGAGAGTCTTTTCTGCTACCGGTGGTCACGGGAGAAAAGAATTACGCACTTGCCTTCCGTGAACCCGAACCATTTTCCGCACCGCAGGAAATGAAAACTTCTGCCCGAGCTGATGGAGAGAACTTCCTCATTGACGGTATTAAGGAACTGTCTCGACCGGACTTTGATTTCTGCCTGGTGTTCACCCGCACTGACGAAGGAATTACCTGCTTTATTATTGATGGGGATACTCCCGGCTGGCAAATTGATAAAAGCACCGAGCCTGCCCGGTTGATTCTCTCCTCCTGCCGGTTAACCGCTGACCGCATTCTGGGCACACCTGGCAAAGCAATGATGTTGGGCCAGCGCTGGTTTGCTCTGACGAGAATCTCGCGCAGCGCAGCAATAACCGGGGTCTGCCGCCGAATTCTAGAAACTACCGTTCTTTATGCCCGAGACTGGAAATCGATGGGCGAGCCAATTATCAACCGCAGGGAAATTCAGCGGACACTCTCAGAGATGGCAGGTGGTTACGAATCGCTCCGCTGGCTCGTTTACCATACCGCCTGGCTTGCCCACACTGGTACTCATTTTGACTACGACAGCCTACTGCTGAAACTCCACGCCCAGACGGTACTTAACCGGATGGTAAACGATTCAATCCGGGTGCATGGCGGCACCAACCCGCCGGTGGAGCACTGGCTGATCCGCGCATCAGGCGAAGGGGAGACGCTGGACATGCTCCGGCTGGCGGTGAGTCACAAAGTTATTTCCCGTTACGCCGGTTAACTAACTTGGTTTCTCGCAGTTTGCGCATTGCGCTGCTTGCAGCGTTGATAATCCTGCTGCTGAGCGGAGGTTTGCTGGTGCTCGGTTATCTCCGGCTGCGTGCCGGTCTCCCGGCTCCGGAAACAATCATCAATTATAAGGCACCAGCGAGTACCCGGCTTTTGGATTGCCGGGGCCGGGTGATTTCCGAGTTTTTTCAGGAGAAACGCCGGCCGGTGCCGCTTGAGACCATTCCGGAGTATCTGGTGCGGTCGGTGGTCGCTGTCGAAGACAAACGCTTTTATTCCCACTGGGGAATTGATCTGATCCGGGTTGCGGGATCAATTGTTGCCAATATGCTCCACCCCCGTAATCTCCAGGGTGCATCCACTATTACCCAGCAGCTCGCCCGTTCCATGTTTCTCACCCCCAGGCGTCAACTCAGCCGGAAGCTCAAAGAAATGGTGCTGGCGATTGAGCTGGAGCGCCACTACTCCAAGGAGGAGATTCTGGAGATGTATCTGAATCAGGTGTGGTTTGGCGGTTCAATCTACGGTGTCGCAGCAGCGAGCGAACGGTACTTCGGTAAGCACATCTCCCGGCTGGACCCCGGAGAGTGCGCCACGCTGGGTGCAATGATCGCCAACCCTTCGGCCTATTCGCCCTATAAATACCCGCAGCGGCTGCTGCGCCGGCGCAACTACTTTCTGGGTAAGATGCACCAGCTCGGGCTGTTGACCCAGAAAGAGTACGAACAGGCGGTAGCCCAGCCGTTAAATGTCCTGCCAGCAGGGTCGGCACCCAATGAGGCACCATATTTTGTTGAGGAGATCCGACGTTATCTCATTAACACTTACGGCTATGATTTTGTTTATAAGTCTGGTGCCACCGTCTACACCACGCTGGATCTGAATATTCAGGCGGCGGCGAACGGGGCACTGCTGGGCTGGCTTGAAAGGCTTGAGCAAGACTACCGGCTCCGGCCGACAAAGGCAGGCTATGACTCCATTTTCAAAAATGACTCCACCGATCCGGCACCCAGTTATCTGCAGGGGGCGCTGATTGTGGAGGATGTCCAGACCGGTGAGATCCGGGCGATGATCGGTGGCCGGGATTTCCGCCACAGCGAATTCAACCGAGCAACTCAGGCGCTGCGCCAGGTGGGAAGTGCCTTCAAACCTTTTGTCTTTGCGGCTGCCCTGGATAACGGCTATACCGCCGCCGATATTGAGAATGACTCCGCGCTGGTGATCCGGATTCCGGGCCAGCCCGATTACCGGCCGAAAAACTACGATATGAAATTCCTGGGCAGAATGACCCTACGCCGTGCCCTTGCCCTGTCCCGAAACATCATTGCGGTCCGGCTGTGCGAAAAGATCGGACCGGAGGTCGTTGCCCGTTACGCCAGCCTGATGGGCATTGAGCACAAAATTCCGCCTTACTATTCCATCGCCCTGGGCTCAATTGATCTCTCACTACTGGAGATGACCAACGCCTTTAATACGATCGCCAATCAGGGCATCCGCCTTACCCCGTTCATGATTACAAGAGTCGTTGATGCTCAGGGACATGTGCTCGAGGAGCATCATCCCGAACCCCGGCTCGCGATCCGGCCCCAGACCGCCTATGTGCTGACGAGCATGCTGCAGAGTGTGGTCAATGAGGGCACCGCCACCACGATCCGGGCGTTCGGGTTCACCGGACCGGCAGCCGGCAAGACCGGCACCACCGATGACTATACCGATGCCTGGTTCATCGGTTTTACACCCACTTTAACCTGCGGTGTCTGGATCGGGTTTGACCAGAAGCGCACCATCTTCCGCGGCGCTACTGGTGGCGTAATTGCTGCACCGGTCTGGGGCGAGCTGATGAAGCAAATTTATCAGGATACCCTTTCCCCCTTCCCGGTACCACCCGAAATTGTCACCCTGCCCATCTGTGAGCAGACCGGCAAACTTGCCACTTCCCTCTGCCCCCGTGCCCGTTACGAGGTATTCATTCAGGGCACCGAGCCGACTGCCGGCTGTCCGCTTCACAACCGCTAAAGAGCGCTGTCCATGCATTCGGTCCGCAAGCTGGGGCTGATGCCGGAACTGTGGACCATCTTCCTGAAACTGTTTCGGGCTTACGGTCCCCAGCACTGGTGGCCTGCTGAAACTCCGCTGGAGGTGGTAATCGGAGCGGTCCTGACCCAGAATACCGCCTGGCATAACGTGGAAAAGGCAATGGCAAACCTCAAACACACCCGGCTGCTCAACCTGGACCGGATCTGCCGGACCCCAGCTGATCGTATCGCCAAACTCATCATGCCTGCCGGATACTATAACATCAAAGCCCGGCGACTGCTCTCGGTACTGACCTGGTTGCAGGAACAGGGCGGATTCGCAAAACTGAAGGCAACTCCCACCTCCCGGCTCCGCACCAGCCTGCTTGACTGTTACGGTGTCGGACCAGAAACCGCAGACTCAATCCTGCTCTATGCGCTCAACCGCCCGGTATTTGTCATCGATGCCTATACCCGGCGCATCCTCACCCGTTATGGACTGATTCAGGGTAATGAACCCTATGAACAACTGCGCCACTGGATTGAACAAAGCCTAGCACCCTTCATCCGGAATGACCGGCAGACAACCGTCCAGGTTTTTAAAGAATTCCACGCCCTGTTTGTCCGCCTCGCCAAGACCCACTGCCGGAGCCAGCCCCGATGTCAGGGCTGTCCGCTTAACTCCCGTTGACTTTAAGCATCTGCTCAATAACATAACCAGATGCGAATTTTGCTCCTGATGCTTGTGCAGCCTCTGCCTGACACTGCACTAACCACACCGGATACCGGCAAACTGGATATTGTCTATTACGGTGCCCGGTTGGTCCGGTTTCTCGCCCGCGAGGAGCAAGTAATCCTGCTTGACTCCGCCTGGGTCCGCTACCGGGATATGTCGGTCTACGCCGACTCAATCACCTATGACATCCGGCGTCACACGCTGAGCGCGGTCAGAAAAAGCGCTGCCGGCGAATCGGCGCTTGTCCGATTCAGGACCGCCAGTGAACAGGTGACCGGCACCGAACTGCACTATAACGTTGATACCCGCCGCGGCATGATGCGCAATGCCCGATCTCAGGTGGAAAACGGCTGGATTAGCGCTCGTGAGGTTTGGCTCGTCCGGGAACGGGTGCTGAACGCACTCCACGCCACCTACACCACCTGTGATCTCCCCCATCCCCACTATACCTTCTTCGGACCGCGGGTTAAGCTGTTTATGGATGATGTGGCAATCGCCGAACCGGTCCTGCTGCGCATCGGCAAAATTCCCATCCTCCCTGCACCCTTTTGGCTCGTGCCGGTGGCATCAAAGCGCAAATCCGGACTCATGCCCTTCAAGGTCGGCAGCGCCACTGATCAGGGCTACTATGCCAAGGGCATCTCCTATTACTGGGTTTTAAACGACTATGCCGACATCACCTTCCTTGCCGATATCATGACCCGTAGAGGCGTCCAGTTCCGCACCGAGGCGATCTACATCGTCAACCCTTATTCCCGGGGTTCGGTGCAGGGTTCCTACATCCGGGAGTTCTGGAATCCGACAAATCCAGACCTCGTCCGCTACAGCTTCAACCTCAGCACCGCCAACAAAATCACACCTCTGACCGATCTTGATATCCAGGCGGAACTGATCTCCGACACCGCCTATGCCCCGGACTATGCCGAAGACCGGCTTGACTGGCTCAAGCAAGAGGTTTACTCCTACGGCGCACTTACCCACCGGTTACGCGGTCTGGGCAGAACAAACATCCGGGCTGAACGGCACACCTATTATATGCGCCATTACGACTATCAGCTTCTGCCCGCTGCCAGCATCAGCTTTAACACCCGTACCCTGCCTCTGGGCTGGAATATCACCCCGTCTGCCGGCTTCTCCCGGCGCGTGGAAAAGGCTGACTCGGCCGGAACTGACACCCTGCGCGGCGAACGGCTCACACCATCATTATCCTTCAATCTCACCAGCCCGCCGTATCCAATAGGCACGGTTGAAATCTCGGACCGGCTCAACTTATCCGATTCCCGGCGCTCATACCGGAACGCTCATTTCAGTCACACCCAGACCTTCAGCCACGAACTGGGACTGGGCACCTCCCAGAAGCTCATCGGCGTCTTCAACACCAGCGAAGCGGTCAGCTGGAACTGGACCGACAATCTGACCGACACCCTACCGCCAGAACCAAAACTCACCTTCAGCCTCGGCTCCGGATTTTCCCTGTTCCGAGTCTTCTCCACTCGCCTCTTCAACCTTGCCGGCATTCTGCACACCATCAGCCCGAACCTCCAGTTTTACTATGAACCTCAAATTACTCCGGCGGGTATTTTCGGCCGACCCGACCTGCTGCATCCCGACGTCACCACCCTGCAACTCTTACTTCGTAACGGCTTTCAGGCAAAACGGGCGACAACAAAGGAAAAGTTTGACCTCGGCATGGTCAACTTCTCCACCGGTTACGACCTGCGTCAACGCCGGCTCTCACCAGTCTATGCCACCATCTCCACCCGCCCCCTCCT
Source organism: Caldifarciminota bacterium (assembly GCA_965649165.1). Classification (GTDB taxonomy): domain Bacteria; phylum Hydrothermota; class Tepidihabitantia; order Tepidihabitantales; family Tepidihabitantaceae; genus JAOABP01. The sequence continues at coordinate 21,734 of CBFGJT010000007.1, forward strand.
GCTCATCCCCGGAATTGACTCCGGACCGGTGCGCCGGCGGTTTAACCTCAACCTTGACGGAAACCTAGGATTCAGACCGGAATCGCTCCGCCTCACCGATGACTACCAGCTGCTCACCAGCTTCAGCTGGACCGCACTCCGCACCGATACTGTCCACCACCGGGAAAACGGACTGGAATTGCGCCTCAACCACACCCTGGGGAAAAACCTGAACATGCTAACAGGCTCAGTGTCATTCTCATTTGCCGACTGGCGGCTTGGCCTCAACTCGATCGGCTACAACTTTACCCGGCACCAGCTCACTGATTACTCAATAAACCTCTGGCGCGACCTCCACTGCTGGGAGGCGCTGGGCACCATCTCCGGCTTAGGAAAACAGTGGCGCTGGGACTTTGAGGTCCGGATCAAGAAACTGCCCGATGTCCGGTTCGGTAAATCGCTGTTCCGCACCTTCCTGCCATGAGACTTTACCTCGCCTCCACCTCACCCCGGCGCCGCCAGCTCCTGCGGAACCTGGGCATCCCATTTTCCTTAGTAAAACCCGCATTCTTTGAACCCGAAATCAAATTCAACCGCAACCCGCGTCAACTGGCAGTCACCCTCGCCCTGCTCAAAGCCCTGTCCTGCACCCAAAAAACAAAAAAAGGCATCATTATCGGCACTGACACAATTGTTGCGATCAGAAACCGAATCCTGGGTAAACCCGCAAACCCGGCTGCAGCGGAACGCATGCTTAAACTTCTTTCTAACAAAACACATCAGGTGATTACTGGAGTAGTAGTTATCAGAATGCCAGACAAAAGAATTTATACCGGTGCGGAAACAACCCAGGTCACCTTTCGTGCTTTGAGTGAAGAGGAAATAAAACACTACATCTCAACCCCTGAGCCCTATGACAAGGCGGGCGCCTATGCGATTCAGGGCAAAGCTGGGATCTTTGTCGAACGGATCTGCGGCTGTTACCTCAATGTCATCGGCCTGCCGGTCGGTCTGCTTCTGAAACTGCTTCAGGATGCCGGCTGGAAAAATACCATCTCATGGTGATTTCAGCTGGACATTTATCCGGTAACCGCAGTCCCGTAAACCCTGACTGTTATCCAGCACCAGAAAATACAGCCCGGAAACCGGGATGGTGTCGTAAAAAGAACCTGCCTGATATGCCAGCCGCCGGATGCGGGGCTCGTAGCTTTCGCCTGCCTGCCAGCGCCCGAAATTCAGCTCATCAAGAAACATCAGATAAATTGTTGTCGTATCACCTGAACATTGTCCCTGAAGCCGGTAACCGGCAGGACAGGAGTCAAAGAACCAGACCGCTTCACCTGCCTTCACCGCCCCTGCCCAGTCGGCAAAGATTACCACCCTGGGCACAACCCGGATCAAGATCGAATCGCTCCCCTTCCTGCCCAGACCATCTATTACCTGCACCTTTATGAACACCAGGCCTGAAGACTCAGGCGCCTGCCAGTGGATCCGGTTGTCAAACTGCGCCCCGAAAACCCCGGCTGAACACCACCATTCATAGCTCAGTGGACCCCGGGCACCAGGCTCAACCCGGCACACAAAACTGCCGGTATCACGCGCCGCAAACTGAACTCTGCCCTCAATCCCGCCAATGACCGGCGGACCGAACTCATAACCGCACCGACTGGCAGCCACTACACCGGTGATGACAAGAAGGCGCAAATAACTCACAAACCGCATCGGTAAAAAGATTATCCGGCCTGTCCAGTCAGGGTCAAGAAAATCGCCTCCTATTCTGGCACCAACTCAAACCCCGCAACCACTCCCACCCCTGCCCCGGGCTAGCCCCCATTGACAGTTCTGAATATATAACCCACGATTCATCAATATGTTAAATTAAAGTACTCTGAGCATTATTTATTCCGTATAAACGCTGCCGGTGCTGGCATCTGGGTAAATCTGTTCGGAACGACCTCTGTCTATCATTTCGACCGGAGCAAGAAATCACTCCGCTGTGCCTGTCCGGTGCAGACCGATTTGACAATCTCGTAGAAGTTGCAAAACAGTCTTGCGCCGTTTTCTCCGGACCGTTCCGGATGGAACTGAACCCCGTAGAGCGGCAGCATTGGATGTCTTATCGCCTCAACCGGACAGGATGGTGAAACCGCACCGATCTCCCAGCCCAGCCGTTCCAGCGATTCCGGAGTGACATACTCACGGTGGCTTTCCCGCATTTCCGCCTCCGGACCCAGTCCGGCAAACAGCCGCCAGGGGTGAAATCGGACCCGCTCCATCCGGTCGATGAACTCAACTCCGCTCTTTACCTCTGCGCCAAAGGAGCGGGCAAGAAGCTGATGCCCGAAGCAGATGCCGAGCACCGGCAGAAGCAGCTGACGGAGGACCACCCGGATCGGTTCGGGCGCATCATTTTCCGAAAGCATCCACTGGGAGCCGGTGAGCACCAAGGCATCATATTGAGCGAAGTCAAGCCCCGAGTTCAGCTCCTCGAGTTTTATCTCAGAGATCTCGGACCAGGGCTGAATCATCTGCCGGTAATAAACAAGCCGGGGCTCGGCATCCTTGAGATAGCAGTTGACGAGCAGAGTTCTCATCCGGACCGGAAGCGGTTGATATAGGCATAGGCTTCGTGGTGGTGGATGGACTCAAAACTCTCCACCTCCACCTCATAGCCGGTGATCTGGGGATGGGCATCAAGCCGCTGTGCCACCCTGCGCACCACATCCTCAACAAATGCCGGGTTATCAAGTGCCTGTGCGGTCAGGTGCTTCTCATCCTCCCGCTCCAAGAGCGAATAAACCTCGCTGGAACCGCACTCCTCCAGGAGGTCAATCAGGTCCTCAATCCAGACAAAGCCTTTGAACTCGACCACCACCCGGATCTCTGCCCGCTGGTTATGTCCACCTCTACCGGACATCTCTCTTGAGCAGGGGCAGAGGGTCGTTACCGGCACCGCCACTCCGAGCCGGAGCATAAACCGGTCGCTCAGGCTGGCGCTGATCCAGCACCGGTAGTCCATCTGGGAACGGACCCCGGAAACTGGTGCGATCTTTTCCACGAAGTAGGGAAACTCCATCTCCAGATGGGCGGAGTTGGCGCCGAGCCGTTCCCGCATCTCCTTGAGAATCGTGCCCAGTTTGTGGACATCAATCTCCCGGTGATAGCGGTTAAGGATCTCAACAAACCTGCCCATGAAGGTACCGCGCTGCTCCTTGGGTAGGTCAACAAACATGCTGATTGTGGCGATCGTATGCTGACGGTTGTGCGCCTTGTCCAAAAGGACGATCGGATAGCGCAGGTTCTTGACCCCGACCTTGTCAATCGGAATCGAACCCTCAGGCTGTTGCCTGCGGATGTCCTCCATGAGTCAGGACTAAGCCCCTTCTGGGGGCCAGCCCAGCTTCCCCTCCTTATGC
>CBFGJT010000007.1:25226-72523 GCA_965649165.1 Caldifarciminota bacterium
CCTTCTGCCCAGCACCTCAACCATATCCTTGACCATTGCCGGCAGGTCGTAATCCGGTTTCCAGCCCCACTCCTCCCGGGCAGCCGAATCGTCAATCGACTCGGGCCAGGAGTCGGCGATCTGCTGGCGGAAATCAGGCTCGTAGGTGACCTCAAAATCCGGAATGTGCTTTTTGATCTCGGCAGTAAGCTCACCCGCCGAGAAGCTCATCGCGGTGACATTGAAATCGCAGTGGTGCTTAAGTTTCTCCAGTGGTGCCTCGGCAAGCATGATTGTTGACTTGATGCAGTCAGGCATGTACATCATCGGCAGCCGGGTATCTTCCCGGAGGAAACACTTGTAACGCTTGAACTTGATTGCGGCGTAGAAGATCTCAACCGCATAATCGGTCGTGCCGCCACCGGGCAAGGTGACATTGGAGATGATACCCGGATAGCGCAGTCCGCGCACATCCAGACCGAAGCGCCGGAAGTAGTAATCACCGAGCAGTTCACCTGCCACCTTCGTGATCCCATACATCGTTCTCGGCTTGAGAATCGTTTCATTGGGGGTGTTTTTGCGCGGAGTTTCAGGTCCGAAGACCGCAATTGAACTGGGCACAATCACCCGTGCCATGTTGTGCTCCCGCGCCACCTCGAGTACATTGTAAAGCCCGTTGATGTTCACATCCCAAGCGAGCTGGGGGTTCTTCTCGCCGGCCGCGGACAGGATTGCCGCCAGATGGAAAATGGTGTCAATATTGTGCTTTCTCACCACCTCCTCAATCGTCTCCCGCTTCGCGACATCGATAAAGTAGAACGGTCCGGACTCCAGGAGTTCCCTGCTCGGCTGGGTCTTTCTGCCGGTGGCGACCACATTTTCCGCCCCGTACCGCTGACGGAGTGCCAGCGTCAGCTCAGAGCCGATCTGACCGACCGCACCGGTCACCAGTATTTTCCTCATTGGCCTGGTCTGACTCATCAACTTACTCCTTTCTTTGATTTTCCCGCTGAAGATATTAACATCAAATTCCTCCAATGCAAGAGTGGACAAACGGTCCGTAAATTGCTATACTGAATAAAAATTGAGTCGCATGGTGAGTGTAGCTCAATTTGGTCAGAGCACCTGACTGTGGCTCAGGATGTTGGGGGTTCGAGTCCCCTCACTCACCCTCAAATGGATGCGTCCGTAGCTCAACTGGATAGAGCGCCGGGCTTCGAACCCGTAGGCTGCGCGTTCGAGTCGCGCCGGGCGCAGGTGAAAACTGAAAATTTGTGCCCCGCTAGCTCAACCTGGCAGAGCAACGGATTCTTAATCCGTGGGTTGCAGGTTCAATTCCTGCGCGGGGTATAGAATTAATGCATCTTTTTCTGCTGCTAATTCTTCCGGCGTCGGTTGAACTGGTGCGCATCCCGGTCAAAACCGCACCGCCGGAAATCTCCACCAGCCGGATCTGGGTATTTTTTACTGATAAAGGGGTATTCAGCGAAACTGATTATCGTCAGGCACTTGATGCCCTTTACCGGACCGCACCCCTGCCTCAGCTCCAGCGCCGAATGCGGGAACCGGTTGGCGGCTTTGACTTTGATGACCTGCCGGTCCGTCAGGATTACATCCGGGAAATTGAGGCGCTGGGTGCCCGGCTGCGCACCGTATCCCGCTGGCTGAATGCCGCCAGCTTTGAAATGCCACCGGAACTGGTGTCGAGGATTTACCAGCTTCCTTATGTTTATGATCTCCGTCCTGTTGCCCGAAGAACCGAGATCGCCTTTGATCCGACCGTCCCGCTTACACAACTGGAATCACATCGCAACTATCGGTCCCTTGACACCGCTGATGCCCACCGGTTCTACGGCGCCGCCTGGGACCAGGCACAGATGCTCGGAGTGCCGAAACTTTTTTATCAGGGCTGGTTCGGCACCGGAGTCAAACTGGCGCTGTTTGACACCGGTCTGAAACTCAAAAATCAGGCGGTCCGCCGGCTGCGAATCTGGCGGCAGTATGACTTTCTGTCCGGCGACAATTTTTATATCCGGCATTCAGCAACAGAAGCTGAAGTTATACCCCAACTGCGTTACCTTGGTTTAGTCCGGGATCCGGCACTGGGGGACAACGGCCGTGTCATCCTGCTTGCCTTTGTTGCTGACAGCTTTAATTACACCTACGGTCTGCCCGCACGGGCGGTCTTCTTCTCATTTTCAACCGATCGGGGCAGAAACTGGAACTTACCCCAGGCGGCTGTCCTTTCCCGCCCCTATTATTATACCTGTGAAAATCTGCAGCTGGTCTGCCGGGATTCGGTTTTCTATCTGGCGTTTAATGAAGCTGATCTGCATCCCGGTGCTGCACCCACCTGTTATCTCGGTTATTTCATTAATGACCGCTGGCAGGGCAGACAGACACTCGGCACAGGCAAACAGCCCAGCCTGGCAGTTTACGCCGATACCCTTTATATCGCCTGGCTGAAAAGCGATTCGGTGATCTCCTTCCGCAAAGCGCTAATTGCCACACCTGTCCCCAGCTGGGTGCTCTATACCGAGATCACCCATAACCAGCCGCTCGCCGAGCCCCAGCTCAGCGCCGGACCTGATGGCCGAATCAACCTCCTTGTCCGGGAGAAAAATACCGGCAGCATTCTCAAGTTTCATTCCTCTGATGGTGGTGTCAACTTCATTCCTGATGGAGAATTGATCGCTGGCAGTGCCGGACACATCAGACTGTTTGCCATAAAAAATCACGATTCTTTGCGCATCCTTGTTTATCAGGATCAGATCAACCCGGTCCGCACAAAATTGAATCTCCTCCGTTCCTCGGACTTTGGCGTCACTTGGTCTTCTCCGCAGACGCTGGACTCCGCCAGCTTCTTTGGCGACTACAGTCTGAGCAGCACCAGCACCGGACTGGCACTGTTCTATGAATCCGGGGGTATGCTCTATCAGCAGACCGCACCGGCAACTGGGCTGAGCTGGTCTGGTGCCCAGCCGGTTGATACAACCGGTTTCTGCTATGCACCCCGGAGTGCCGATAACGGCCTACTGCTCTGGTTCCGGCGCGGCGATGAAATCGCGGTCTGGGAAGATTCCGACACGCTGAAGTTCTCCTATGACCAGCCCAATCATGGCACCAGGATGGCTTCGCTGATTGCCGGTTATCAGCCCTACTCCATGATGGGCATCGCACCCGGGGTTGACCTGATTATTGCCAAAACCGAGTATTACAAAACTTCTGGCAACCGGGGATATGAATATAACATGGAGGAGGACACCTATATTCAGGCGCTTGAATGGGCAGAACGCTGCGGGGCGGACATCGTTTCCACCTCACTCGGTTACCGGGGCTGGTACCGTGACGAGCATTTTGACGGCAGAACCGCACCGGTCACAATCGCCTGCGAGCTGGCAGCACGCCGCGGACTGGTAATTGTCACCGCCATGGGTAATCGGGATACAACCGAGTACCCCTGGCCTCGGCCTTATATCACCGCGCCTGGTGATGCCGAACATGTCATCACCTGCGGCGGGGTTGAGAAGAACTATACCCCCTGGCGTGGCACCGGCACCGGACCGACCGCAGATGGCAGAATCAAACCCGATCTGGTAGCACTGGCAGATACCGTTGCTGTTGCGGCACCGGATTCGGAAAATTTCCTTGAAGGCAGTGTTGGCACCTCCTGTGCCACCGCCCTGATCGCCGGCTGCTGTGCCCTGCTCAAGGAGGCACACCCCGAATGGAATGCGGAATCAATCCGGGTTGCGTTGTATTCCACTGCCTCCCGGGCGGTGAAAAGCTGTACCTTTGGTTATGGTGTACCCCGTGTTGATTCTGCCTTCAGCAGATTTCCGCCATCACCTAAGGCACAGCCCAGCCCGCAGGACCAAATCGCACTCATTTACCCCAACCCGTTTGTTACTGGAGAAAACCCGAAGGTTTACTTTGCGCTTAATCTCAGCCGGGTCACTCCGAACGCCAAAATCACCATCTACAGCACCAGCGGTGTCAAGGTGAAAACGGTTCAGCTCAATACCTCCAGAATGCCAACCCCGGGGCGGTACTTTACTTCTGCGGAACTGGAAGAAATTAATGCCTGCTGGGACGGGTTAGATGAATCCGGAAAACCTGCCGGATCCGGAATCTATCTGGCGGTAATGGAAACCACATTTGGACGGTCAATCGCCAGATTTGCTCTTGTGCGCTGAACTTGATTTGTATTTTTCTCTTTGATATATTTAATCAGATTCCAGCGTAGCTCAATGGGTAGAGCATCCGGCTGTTAACCGGAGGGTCGCAGGTTCGAGCCCTGCCGCTGGAGTAAAATTTTAAGGGGCTGCCGAAAGGCAGCCCCTTCGCTCTTATCCGCAGGAAGCGGTCACCGCAGGAGTAACGCCTTGGCGGAAACCGAGTTACCGTTGATGGTCAAACGGTAGAAGTAGGTTCCGGCAGCAACCCGTCTGCCCGCCGCATCCCGGCGGTCCCAGGTTACCGTCTGATTACCCGCCTCCACCACACCGTCAACCAGTGTGCGCACCAGAGAACCGGTCGCATCATAGACGCTCAGGTTAACATTGCTGCGCGCCGGCACGGTGTAGGAAATCCGGCAGAAATCGCGTACCAGAGTAGGCTTGACACTCTCAATCCCTTCCCAGTTGATGCTCGGCTTACCTTCCTCAATACCCGTCAGGGCAATAACACCCTTCTGGACATTGGGCAGAATCCCAGAAGTGTTATTATAACCTCCAGCTACCCAGATGAAGTTACCCGAAATTGAACCGCCCTGAGAACGGGTTGCGGTCAGCAGCGGTCGGTCCTGAGTCCAGGTGCCGTTGCTCACATCATAACGCCAGCATGCGTTCACAACGTTTCCTGCTCGATAGCCGCCGAAGACATAGATATAGGTACCGCCGGAATAGGAGTAGGTAACCGCTCTCCCCCAGCCCAGCTGATCAGGCATGGAGTCAGTTGCCACGGTCCAGGTATTGCCGAGTACCGAATATTTCCAGACGGTGCCGCGGGTTGATGTGTAGACATTTGCTGACATACCGCCGATAACATAGATGGTATCCCCGACCCGGGCAACCATGGGATTCCGCCGCACATCAGGCATATTTGCCATAGCGGTCCAAGCATTGGTGTTCGGATCGTACCGATAGCAGTTGTTGATCGGTCCGCCGGTACCCTCCGGTGAACCGCCGAAGCAGTAAACCCAGCCGGAGTCCGCATACTCACCCAGTGAATAGTAAAGCAGATTGGACTGCGGCATTGCGGTAACAGAAGTCCAGGTATTGGCTCCAAGATCCAGTTTCGTAAGGTTGTTGTAGAAGGCGGACGAACCAAAACTACCACCACCAACCCAGATCACATCATTGATCCGCACCGCATCGTGATTGTGAACACCCATACCCCCGCCTGCAGGATGAGTAAGTCCGGTTGACCAGGTATGCGTTACGGTGTCATAAATCATATCCGAAGGATGCGATGTATGAGGAAAGCAGTTACCGCAGATGACATGCAACCTGCCCTGAGCGTCATTGACACAGGCGGTCCGACTTACCCGGTCGGGCTGGATGGTATCGCTCTGATACCAGTCGATTGAATACTGCATCACCTGAGTGGCCCCGCGTAGGGTATCGTTAGCTCGCAACTCATCGCCGGCGAGATCAGTAAACATGGTAACATCGTAGGTTCCGCCTACCGCTCGCCACTGGGGCGAAAAGTCTACATCCGCCATTGCCCCTGGTGCCAGCGGGCCGGCATAGGTCGCAGTCTGCTGGTAAACTCTTGTTCCTGCCGAATCAATCCAGCAGTAAACCGGAATGTTGGATTGGGCGTTGGTGCCGAAGTTTTTGATTTTTGCGCGCGGCGTCACATTACCCGGCACAATTACACTTCCTGGTGCCACAATCTGAATTACACCCACATCATTGGCATTACCGGTTGCCAGCACCTCATACTGACAGGTGTCGGTCGAAACAAATCCGCCAATTGCACCGCCGTAAACCACCGCCTTGCCGTCGGCATTGCCAACCCCGGTTCCACGGTAAATCGGCAGCAGCACATCGGGCGTAATCGTCCAGGTCCGGGTTTCGAAATCAAAATACTGGCAGGTATCCATCAGCCCAACCAGTTCCCGCACACCTGAGGCGACAAACATCGTCTGCCCCACGACACCGCTCGCTGCTGCCCAGGTGGCAATCGGCAGATGCGGAAAGATGGTGGAGTCAACAGTCCAGGTGTTGGAAGCCGGGTCATAGAACTCAGAATGATTGAGCACGGTGGTGTTTTGATAGCCGCCGGTAACCCAGATGGTATCATGATAAACACAACCCATCGCAAATACCCGTCCCTGATTCATATCAGCAACTCGAGACCAGCCACTGTCCGGAGTGTAACAGTAGACCTCACGGGTTGGATTTGTCGCACCCGGCTGGTTGCAACCGCTGATATAATACAGCTTGCCGCCACAGGCAAGCACGAGCGGCTGCCAGTTATAGGTAGTGCCGGTAAAGGGCCCAGGTCCGCTCGTCCAGGTATTGGTGCTGATGCAGTATTTGAACATCGTATCAACTGTAGCACCAACAGTATAAGAATAGCCGCTGCAGTAATAAAGCGTATCACCGATGATTGCCGCTCCGCCATTGCTGATATCCATTGGGCAGGGCGCCAGGGTCTGCCAGGTGGTTGAGCCGACCTGATGGCGGTAGAGTACGTTGCTTGTGCCGTAACCGGCAAGGACATAGACATAATCGCCGTCAGTGGCACAGGCGTTATCCATCATCCTGCCCGGCATTTCGCTGTGGTAAAGCCAGGCATCGGTCGGCAGTTTAGTTTTCACCGTTCCCCAGACATAATCGTTTGAGCCATAGGTGCCGTAATACAGTTTTACCTTCTGGGGTTCACCCAGGCTCACATCGCTCGTGGTCACTTCTGAACCAGCAGCCAGTACCAGTCCCAGAAAACACACCAGAGCCAATATTGCGACCTTGTGTTTCATTAACTCCTCCTCGGTCTTTTGCTCTTTATTATATGAAGCGTCCAGCCGACCGCTCTGCGGGACGTTCTTATCCTGTCACGATTTAACCTTAATCTCGTCTTTGCCAAAGTCAAGTTAAAATTTAAGCATCAAAAAGAAAAGTTCTTGACAAAACTTAAGATTTTTATATTGTAAAACCTATGGCGAACCGCATTAACTCCGTGTTTACCCTTGAAGACACCCTGATCGCCTTTGCCGCGGGAGATAACGGTCTGCTGCTGAAAACAGTTGACGGTGGCGCCACCTGGACCCGACTCCCTGTCCCGACTACTGTCAACCTCTACAGTATCTGCTTTCCGGGGCAGGCGACGATTGGCTACGCCTGCGGCGATAAGGGAACACTGCTCAAGACTGAGGATGAAGGCAGAAACTGGCGCCAGCTTTCTGCTCCGGTAACGGTTGACCTGCGTTCAATCAAATTTCCTGCCTCACCCGAGGTCGGATTCGTAGCCGGAGACCGGGGCACCGTGCTCCGGACCGCTGATTATGGCAGAACCTGGGAAATTCTGCCGACCGCTACCGAGAAAAAAATCATGGATATCCACTTCCCCGCGGACGAGCTGACCGGCTATGCGGTCGGTCTGAATGGCACAATTCTGAAGACCACGACTGGCGGTTCGGTCTGGTTCTCCCAGACCGGCAATATTAACGGGCTGGTAGCCAACACCCACTTCACCGCAGTCCATTTCCCGGCAGATGACGTAATCGGTTTCACCACCACCAGTTCCGGCAAAGTGTTCTTCACCCCCAACGGCGGTGAAACCTGGCGTCCTCTGCCAATTGATTTCGTGCTACCACCCCTTTATTCGCTGGACATGCGCCACGACACCATGGCAGGATTCTGTGTTGGCGCCCAAGGCACGGTAATACATACGACTGATGGCGGTGAAAGCTGGGAAATAATTAACAGCGGAACTACAAGGGACCTCTTTACCATCCGCTTCTTTACCGATGGGCTGATTGGAATCATCGGTGGCGACGAACTGACCCTGCTGGTGAGCCGGGATTCTGGCTACACCTGGGCACCGGTCTCTGTCCAATTTTGAAATTCTTGACTTCAATTCTGTTGCCAATATACTCAAAGTTCCGAACAATTTGAAAAAAAGGAGGAAATAACATGGCAGAAGAGCCAAAATTCTATGAACCACCGCAGGAGTTGATAGCAAACTCCAATATCATGGCGTTTATGAAGAAACACGGTATTAAAACACTGGATGAACTGCTGGACCGTGCCCGCGACCTCGAATGGTACTGGGGAGAAATGGCAAAGGAGCTGGAATGGTTTAAGCCCTGGACCAAAGTGCTCGACGAATCAAACGCCCCGTTCTACAAATGGTTTATTGACGGAAAATTCAACATCGCCCACAACTGTGTCGACCGCCACATGAAAACTGATGTGAAAAATAAAATCGCCTACATCTACCATTCCGAACCTGGTGAGCGGGAGCTCTGGACATATGAAAAACTTTATAAGGAAGTTAACAAACTTGCCAATGCACTTAAAAAACTTGGAGTTAAGAAAGGCGACCGGGTAACAATCTTCCTGCCAATGATACCGCAACTGCCGGTGGCAATGCTTGCCTGTGCCAAGATCGGCGCAATCCACTCGGTGGTCTTTTCCGGCTTTTCTGCCGCCTCCCTCCGGGACCGGATTCAGGATGCTGAAGCCAAAATTCTCATTACCGCTGATGGCGCCTATCGCCGGGGCAAGCTGGTCACCCTGAAAGCCAATGCCGACCCGGCGCTGGCAGAATGTCCGACGATTGAGCACTGTATCGTATTCAAACGGGCAGGTAATCTGGTAGACATGAAACCGGGCCGAGACATCTGGTGGCATGAAATCACAGAAAAAGAACCCGCTGAATGTCCCACAGAACAGATGGATGCGGAGGATATCCTTTATATCCTGTATACCTCCGGCACCACCGGCAAACCCAAGGGCGTGGTCCATGTCCACGGTGGCTATGCGGTCGGGACCTACACCACCCTGAAGTTTGTATTTGACATCAAACCACAGGACATCTACTGGTGTGCTGCCGATATCGGCTGGGTTACGGGCCATTCCTATATTGTCTATGCACCGCTGATGAATGGTGCCACCTCGGTTCTCTACGAAGGTGCACCTGACTATCCTGCCCCGGATCGCTGGTGGTCAATCATTGAACAGGAGAAGGTAACAATTCTCTACACTTCTCCTACTGCTATCAGAATGTTCATGCGGTTTGGAGAGGAGTATCCGGCAAAACACAATCTGTCATCCCTGCGTCTGCTTGGTTCGGTCGGCGAGCCGATCAACCCCGAGGCATGGCGCTGGTATCGCAAGAATATCGGCGGCGACAGACTCCAAATCATGGACACCTGGTGGCAGACCGAGACCGGCTCGTTTGTAATCTCACCACTGCCGATCACACCATTAAAACCCGGGTCCGCGACGAAACCGCTTCCTGGTTTCTCCGCGGATGTTGTATCTCAGGAAGGTAATCCGATTAAACCCGGTGAAAACGGATTTGCGGTAATCACCCGTCCCTGGCCCTCGATGCTGCGGACACTCTACAAGGACCCGGACCGCTATATTCAGGCATACTGGTCGCGGTACCCCGGGAAGTACCTCACCGGTGATTCCTGCACCCGGGATGAAGATGGCTACTTCTGGTTCCGTGGTCGGGCTGATGAGGTGCTCAATGTTGCCGGCCACCGGTTGGGAACTGCAGAAATTGAATCCGCACTGGTTGCCCATCCAGCTGTAGCTGAAGCAGCGGTAATCGGGATTCCTGATGAGGTAAAGGGTGATGTACCCAAAGCCTATGTTACCCTCAAGGTCGGCTATCAGCCGTCAGACGCGCTGGCTGATGAACTCAAAAAATGGGTCGCTCAGGAAATCGGACCGATTGCCCGACCTGAATCAATTGAATTCCGGGACAAACTGCCCAAGACCCGCTCGGGCAAAATCATGCGTCGGCTGCTGAAGGCGGAGGCACTGGGCAAACCGGTCGGTGACATCTCGACCTTAGATGAATAAATCCCTACGGGCAGGAGCGTCTTATACGCACGACGCTCCTGCCCGATTCTCTGTAAATCGAAGGAGGTTGCACAATGACTGATAAAAGGGCCTACAACCGCTGGCTGATTGTTGTTGGGGCACTGCTGATTCAGTTGTGCCTGGGTGCAATTTATGCCTGGAGCGTATTCCGCAAACCTCTTGAATCGGCACTGAGCATCAGCTCAACTCAGGCATCACTGCCTTTCTCCTTTGTCCTGATTTTCTTTGCGCTGGCAACGGTTGTTGGCGGGCGACTGCAGGACCGGTTTGGTCCCCGCATCGTTGCCATCATTGGCGGCATCCTGCTTGCTCTGGGTATGATTCTTGCCAGCTTTGCTCAGAACATCACCATGCTTGTCATTGCTTACGGTGTTGTTTCCGGAATTGGCATCGGCTTTGCCTATGTCTGTCCAATCTCCGCCGGTGTCAAATGGTTCCCAGACAAACGGGGACTGATCACCGGCCTGGCGGTCGCCGGTTTCGGTGCTGGTGCGCTAATCGTCGGACCCCTCGCCCGGGCGATGATTGACGCAATTGGACCGTTTGCCACCTTCCGTTATCTGGGCGTGGTGTATCTGATACTGATCCTCCTCGGTTCCCTTATCCTGCGCAACCCGCCTGCCGGTTACAAGCCGGCGGGTTGGAATCCACCCCAGCCGGCTACCGGTAGCCCATTACGCACCGATTATACCGCGGGGCAGATGCTGGCCACCATTCAGTTCTGGCTTATCTGGCTCACCTATTTTGCCGGTTGTGCTGCCGGACTGATGATTATCGGCCAGACCTCACCGATCGCACAGGAACTGGGCGGATTCAGCAAGGAGACCGCGGCGCTCGGTGTCAGTGTACTGGCAATCTTTAACGCCCTGGGCAGGATCTTCTGGGGCAGAATCTCTGACATTCTGGGCAGAACCCGATCACTCTTTCTGATGTTTCTGATCAACGCCGTTGCCATTCTCGGTTATTTTCTGATTCCCTCCCTGCCTTTCATATTCTGGATCGGCATTGCCCTGGTCGGCTCCAGCTTCGGCGGCTATCTGGCAATTTACCCGGCGGTGACCGCCGATTTTTATGGCACAAAATATTCCGGGATTAATTACGGTCTGGTATTCACCGCCTACGGCATCGGTGGGCTTCTGTCCAACATCTTCGCCCCAAGGATGAAGGAAATCACCGGCAACTACAATGTCGCATTCCTCATCACCGCCCTGCTCTGTATTGCTGCCGGTATTGTAATAATTACGGTCAAATCACCATCCGCAAAGGCAAAACCGGTTTAGTTTTAAAAAAGGAGTTAAAGATGAAAAAACTTACCCCGGCTGAAATTGAACAGCTGGTTGCCAAGGCGAAAAAACCGGCAGAAGACGCCTTGAAACTGCATCCCTTTTATCGAGGGAAATACCAAATTGCTCCCAAGTGCAGTATTCGAGACTTTAATGACTTTGCCATCTGGTATACACCCGGCGTTGCTGCACCTTGCAAGGAAATCCAGAAGGATGTAAATCTTTCTTTCGTCCATACCAACCGGGCAAACACCATCTGCGTGCTCACCGACGGCACGCGCGTGCTTGGACTGGGGGACATCGGTCCTGAAGCCTCAATGCCGGTAATGGAGGGTAAGGCGCTACTCTTTAAATACCTCGGGGGCGTTGATGCTGTCCCCATTGCCCTGCGCACCAAGGATCCAGATGAGTTCATCCGAACTGCCAAACTCCTTGAACCATCGTTCGGTGGTTTCAACCTTGAGGACATCGCCCAGCCGAAATGCTTCCGGATTCTTGACACTTTGCGTGCCGAACTTGATGTTCCGGTCTGGCATGATGACCAGCAGGGAACGGCAGCAGTAACCTATGCCGGACTGGTCAATGCCTTAAAGATCGTTGGCAAGGACATTAGAAAAGTTAAGGTGGCGATGCTCGGCGCCGGTGCATCCAATATCGCAATCGCCCGGGTTATCATCAAGGGTGGAGTTACGCCCGGCAACATCATCATGTGCGACTCCAAAGGCACGCTGCACAAGGGCAGAACTGAACTGCAGGAAGAGTTCAAGGAAAAATGGCATATGTGCCAGATCACCAATGACGAAAATGTCCGCGGCACAATTGCCGATGCAATGCGAGGCGCCGATGTCCTGATCGCCCTCTCCACACCAGGACCGGGTGTGGTCAAACCGGAGTGGATCAAATCTATGGCAAAGGACGCAATCGTCTTTGTCTGCGCCAATCCGATTCCCGAAATCTGGCCCTGGGAGGCGATTGAGGCTGGTGCCCGGGTCGTTGCCACGGGCAGAAGCGACTTCCCCAATCAGGTAAATAATTCGTTAGGCTTTCCCGGCATCTTCCGCGGTGCGTTGGATGTCAATGCCCGAACAATTACCGACGAAATGTGCATCGCGGCAGCACTTGAACTTGCCAAAGTTGCTGAGGACCGCGGATTAAGGGAGGATTATCTCATTCCAACAATGGACGACTGGGAGGTATTCCCGCGCGAAGCGGTGGCGGTCGGTATGAAGGCGATCGAACAGGGTGTCGCCCGGATCACTATGACTCGCGAAGAACTAATGAAAACCGCAACCGAAAAAATTAAGCAGGCGCGCGAACTGACCCAGTGGATGATGAAGGCAGGTTTTATACCGCCGGCACCTTAGAATCTGCCTTCGTATGAAGGGGGCTTAAGATTACTATATCGGTCTTGATTAGATAAACATCTCACCGGCGATTTATTATAGCTAGAGAAACAAGACAGCCCCCCGACATTCCCTTTGTATCCCAATCGATATTAGTATTTCTTACTAACAGGAGCTTGTAGCGAACGATTTAACTAGTGTTTAATTATAGCAGTAGTTAAAAACATCACAAGATGTATAACAAGTGTCAGCAAGTATTTGAAATAACAATTTAAGCATTAGAACAAAATCATTAGTTAAAGCTGAATAAAATGCCGTTTTAGAATTAGGGGGGTGTTTTATTCCTTTTCCAGTGCCTCGTAGTTGGGCGCCTCTTTGATGATGCTGATGCTGTGCGGGTGGCTCTCCCTTAAACCGGCATTGGTAATCTTGACAAACCTTGTCTTGCGCTGCAGTTCCCTAATCGTTTTACACCCGCAGAAACCCATCGCTGCCCGCAGCCCGCCCTCCAGCTGAAACAGCACATCCTTGACACTACCGCGATAGGGCACTCTGCCCACAATACCCTGTGGGACCAGTTCTGCACCGCTCTCCTGAAAATACCGGTCCCAAGAACCTTTTTTCATTGCATCGATTGAGCCCATCCCCCGGTAAACCTTGTAGCGCCTGCCTTCCAGCAGAACATCCTCCCCCGGACTCTCATCAGTTCCGGCAAGGAGATTCCCCATCATC
The DNA here is from genome assembly GCA_965649165.1 of Caldifarciminota bacterium. Classification (GTDB taxonomy): domain Bacteria; phylum Hydrothermota; class Tepidihabitantia; order Tepidihabitantales; family Tepidihabitantaceae; genus JAOABP01. The sequence goes on from CBFGJT010000007.1 coordinate 38,631, forward strand.
ACTGAATCGGCGCCGGCTGCCAGTGCCTTGGCGATATCACCGGAGAATCTGATCCCACCATCAGCAATCAGCGGAACTTTATACTGGCGGCACACCCGGGCGCATTCCATAATTGCCGAAAGCTGAGGCACACCCACACCGGCAACCACCCGGGTCGTGCAAATGGATCCTGGTCCGATACCAACTTTAACCGCTCCAACTCCCGCCTGAATCAGCGCCCGCGCCCCTTCTCCAGTCGCCACATTTCCCGCGACCAGTTCCACCTGGGGAAACATCTTTCTGATCGCCCGGGCGGTCTCAATTACCCGGCTGGAGTGACCGTGAGCAGTGTCGATGACGATCGCATCCACCTCTACGGCCACGAGCGCCCTCGTCCGCTCCAGCGCCTCCTCCCCCACACCGACCGCTGCTGCCACCCGGAGCCGGCGCTTGCTGTCGACGGTGGCAAAGGGATGTTCCACCCGCTTCAGAATATCCTTGGCAGTAATCAGACCTTTAAGCCGGCCCTTATCATCAACAATCGGCAATTTTTCCAGGCGGTGCTGACGGAGAATTTCTTGTGCCTTCTTCAGGCTCGTGCCGACCGGAGCGGTAATTAGATTGGTGCTGGTCATCACTTTTTCCGCCGCCATTGTACTGTCATCTTCAAACAGCAAATCGCGCCGGGTAATTATACCCACAAGCCGGCCTTCGGCATCCACCACCGGCAAGCCGGAAATGCCATGCCGGTTAAAAAGGTCGCGCACTTCACCGATTGTCCGGTCGGGTGTTATCGCCAGGGGATCGGATATCATCGAGCTTTCCGCCCGTTTGACCTTTGCCACCTCCTGCGCCTGTTCATCAATGGTCATATTCTTGTGAATGACCCCGATTCCGCCTGCTCGTGCCATCGCAATCGCCATCCTCGCCTCAGTTACGGTGTCCATTGCCGCACTTACTAGTGGCAGATGCAGTCTGATTTTTCTGGTAAAAAATGTTTCCGTAATGACCTCTGCCGGCAGAACCTGCGAATACTGGGGAACCAAAAGGACATCATCAAATGTCAGCGCTTCTTTCATCATCTTATTTTTATAACCGGTTCTTGAGCGCCCGGATGTAACCGAGCTGAACCCGGATATCGTCCGCCTTCATTGCCGCAGGTTTGCCCTTTTCCAGATAGTCACTGTACAACTTTTCTGCCTCATCAAGCTTATTAGCAAGCCGGAAACAGCGCCCGGCTGCCAGCACCGCCTCATGTACCAACGGCAGATCTTTGTATTTACGGTAGACAGACTCATAAAGCCTTGCTGCCTGCAGATAATTTCCTGCCTGCTCCTCACAGGCGGCGATTCCGTACTGGGCGGCCGGGGTCAACAAAAGATCATTTTTTGCCTTCTTTAAAAAAATTCCGAACTCCCGCTTTGCCTCCGCCAGCCGCGGCTCCTGAGAACCGAAATAGAGTGTGCCCAGATAGAAATGGGCTTTGATGCCGGCATAATCACGGGGGAATTTTGCTGCCAGCTCCTGGAGTGCCATCTCTGCATAATCATGCCTGCCCTGATAGAGATTGGAAAGGGCATCCATCAGCCGCAGCTCCGCTTCGGCACTGCGAACCGGTTTCGGTCGGTTTTGGATCAGGAGAATGACACCAGCAATCACCAGAATTCCGACCGCAACTCCGATCCAGAACCTGCGCGGGTTGTGATAATAAAACTCGGCCGCTTTTTCGACGAACTCCTGAAATTTATCCTCTTTCAACTCATCCTTGCTGACGCGATGCTTGATTCTCACCTTTTCTCCCGGTTTTTATTTTCGTAAAACTTCTGTTCTATCATACACCTCTACCCCTGGCCCGACTCGAACGGGCGACCTGCGGTTTAGGAAACCGCTGCTCTGTCCTGCTGAGCTACAGGGGTGCATAGGGGATTATAGACCGCATTTCACAACTGTCAAGCAAACCTAATCCGTGAATATCATTGACTTAAACCGCCAACCGGGTAGCATGATAAAAATGCGCTTCGGGTTTCACATCTCGATCGCCGGCGGTTTCGCTAATGTCAGGGCACGGGCTGAGGAATTGAATTGTGATACCATCCAGCTCTTTACTCGTTCTCCCCGGGGCTGGGGCGCCTCACCCCTGAAGGATGAAGATGTCGGCAGATTCCGGGAGGGAATCAGAAAATCAGAAATAAGCCCTGTCTTCGCCCACGCCCCGTATCTCCCTAATCTTGCCGCTACCGATTCGGAGCTGAAAAAACGTTCAATTACAACAATTGCTGATGACCTGAAAAGGTGCGAAATTCTCGGCATTGATTTTCTCGTGGTTCACGTTGGTAAGGCAATGGGAACGGATGAAAAATCCGCACTGCGACGGGTAGCCGAAAACATCAACCGGATTTTCCGACTTGTCCCGAACCGAGTAAAGATCTTGTTGGAAAACACCGCCGGTATGGGCTCGGAAATCGGTTACCGGTTTGAACAGATTGCTGAAATCATTGAGCAGGTTGAAGACCAGGACCGGATCGGGGTTACCCTTGACACCGCCCATTCATTTGAAGCCGGTTATGACTGGCGCACCCGTCCGGCAATCGACGAAACCCTGCGTCATTTTGACCGGACAATCGGTTTCAGCCGACTTTATCTGATACACCTTAACGATTCCAAAACACCATTCAACTCAAGAGTTGACCGGCACTGGCACATCGGCAAGGGGGAAATCGGCCTTACCGGATTCAGGGAAATCGTCAACCATCCGCTGCTCTGGAAACTGCCCGGCATCATGGAAACCCCTCGCACCAGCATCAAGGACGATCTGGAAAACATGAGCACCGTGCGGAGCCTCGTCAGATGAAAATTCAGTTCTGGGGTGGCGTCGGCACGGTCACCGGTTCGCAGCACATTCTTAAATCCGGCGGCAAATCACTTCTGCTGGAATGCGGCCTGTTTCAGGGGCACCGGCAGGAAGCGGAAGAAATCAACCGCCATCTGCCTTTTGGCGCCCGTCAGATTGACTACTGTTGTGTCAGTCATGCTCATATCGACCATATCGGCAACCTGCCCAATCTGATCAAGAATGGCTACCGGGGAAAGGTACTGATGACCAAACCTTCTGTGGCACTCAGCCGGCTTCTGCTGCTGGATGCCGCGAAAATCCAGGAAGGCGACATCAAATATCTGAACAAAAAACGCCGGAAACGGGGTGAACCGCCCAAGGAGCCAACCTATACAACCGCCGATGCTGAACATGCCCTGGACCACCTCCAGGGAATCAGCTATGCCCGCAGGGAGAAACTCGGACCATTTACCGTCCATTTCCACGATGCCGGTCATATCCTCGGCTCGTCACTTATTGACATTGAAGTTGAGAATCAACGGGTTCTCTTTACCGGCGACCTGGGCCGCAAAAAGATGCCCATCATCCGTGACCCGGTCCAGGTAACTGAAGCGGATATTCTGATCATGGAGGCAACATATGGTGACCGGCTCCATGGCGACTATCGTGATGTCCGCAACCGGCTCGCTGCCATCATCAACCGGACGGTAGAACGCGGGGGAAGAATTATCATCCCGGCATTTGCGGTAGAACGGGCGCAGGAAATCGTCTACAATCTGAACCTACTCCGTCAGGAGTCCGCAATTCCGGACCTTCCGGTCTTTGTTGACTCACCGCTTGCCAGTCAGGTAACGGAAGTCTACCGCAGCAGTACTGCCTATTTTGACACTGAAACCCAGACACTTGTTAATGGCGAACGTGACGGTCCTTTTGATTTCCCAGGGTTGCGTTATATTGAAGATGTCAACGAGTCCAAAAAACTGAATCACCTCCAGGAACCATGCATCATCATCTCCCCTTCGGGGATGTGTGAAGCCGGCCGGGTGCTGCATCACTTAAAACACTCCATCACCGATCCGAAAAATCTGATCCTCATCGTCTCCTTTCAGGCACAGCATACCCTCGGGCGGCGGCTGGTAGAGCATCAGCCGGTGGTAAAGATCTTCGGTGAGGAATTTCCGGTGCAGGCAGAGATTGAAGTCATGAATGAATTCAGCGCCCATGCCGACCGCAACGCCCTCCTTGAGTATGTCAAAAATATGAACCTCCGGCGCCTCCGCAAGATATTTATTGTCCATGCCGAACCTCAGGCAGCGCAGGCAATGATCGAACCGCTGCATCAGCTCGGTATTCCGGAAATCACCATCCCGGAAAAGGGCGTCGAATATGAAATTTAAACTTTGGATACTGCTGATACTTCTGCTCACCAGCTGCGATTTGCTGTTTAAACTGCTGGACACAACCCCGCCCAGCTGTCACATCCTTTCCCCTCTTGACTCCGCTATCGTCAGCGGGACGGTACCGGTGCAGGTTGAAGCATATGACTCTACCGGCGTTGCCGCCATCGATTTTTATGCTGACGGCATTATGATCGCCACCGAAAGTTCGTCCACCGCCACCTTTGAATGGAACACCAGTACGCTCGAACCCGGCTCTTGGCATAAAATTTACTGCATTGCCGCCGATCTCGCTGGCAACCGAGGCACAAGCGATACGGTAAATCTTCAGATTGCCGTCATTGGCCAGCAGAGCATCTTCCACGGCAAAATTACCCTCAACCACAACTACTATCGCTGGATTGAGTTCAGTGCCGATTCTGGCAGAAAGGTCTGGGGGGATGCCCGGGCGGTTTCGGGCACGATCAGCCGCTTCTCGCTGCTCGATCCGGTGAACTTTGAACTGTTCCGTCAGGGACGCTCCTATGTCCCGCTCTACGAACAGCAGAATGCTGCTGAAGTGAATCTCAATTATCAGTTTGCAACCGGTGGCACCTGGTATCTGGTATTCCTCAACACCTCCGGCACGGTCCAGACCTACTGGGCACGCTTCACACTGGAACGATGATCAACCTGTTGCTGCTGTTTGCCTTAATCCCCCGGCCTGACTGTCCGCCGATTACCACCGATGATATCATCCGCCTCTCGATAATCCGGGAACAGCTTACCGCCGCTGCTCCCATTTCCCCCCATCTCCCCACCGGCATCGAAATCCGAGACCGCCTTGTCATCGGCTATTCTCCTGAAGCCTTAAGTTCCGTCATCAGGCAGATTCAGGAACTTGGCGCCCGGACACTCTTGATTGACACGAACGCCCGTTTTCTAGTGATTATCATTGATTCCTCACAGGGCCGATTTGTGCAGTCGACACTCAGCCGGTTCCGCGGCATACGGTATGTGGAACCTGATTATCCTGCCCGCATCTTGAATATACCCAATGATCCCCAGTTTCTACTGCGCCAGTGGGATAAATGGATCATGTATGCCGACCTTGCCTGGGATGTCATTACCGGGGGAACACTTAAGGTAGCGGTTGTTGACAATGGCGTAGATTATAACCATCCGGACCTCGCCGCCAACTTCCGCACTGGTGAACTGGGCTACGATTTTCTCAACAATGATAACGATCCGAAACCGGACAATTCGGGCATCGAAAACGCATTTCATGGCACCCATGTTGCTGGCATCATTGCTGGAGTCCGGGACAACCTCATCGGTGTTGCCGGTTGGGCGCAGATTCAGCTCCTGGCGGTCCGGGTCCTAAACGACTCTGGCAGTGGCAATCTAAGTGATGTTGCCCGGGGCATCCACTGGGCGGTTGATAATGGTGCCCGGATCATAAATATGAGCCTCGGAGGCGATGCTGCTTCAACCGTGCTCATCGAAGCCTGCCAGTATGCGGCAAGCCGGGGTGTACTCCTGATTGCCGCATCAGGAAATGACGGCAGATCAACCATCACCTATCCTGCCCGGCTCAGTGAATGTGTTGCCGTCGGAGCGACCAACGAGAGCTCCGAACTTGCCTGGTTCTCCAATTACGGTCCGGAACAGGAATTGGTAGCTCCAGGCACCAGTATCTTCTCAACAACCCTGGGGGGCTCCTACGCCGAAGCCAGCGGCACCTCAATGGCAGCACCTGAAGTCAGTGGTGTTGCCGCTCTGATCCTTGCCCTTGACCCGGCATTAAGTGCCAGCGATGTCCGGTCAATCCTTGCCGCCAGTGCCATTGACATGGGCAGTGCTGGTAGAGACAGCCGTTTCGGCTACGGGCTGGTGAATGCCTGGCGGGCGGTTCAACTGGCACAGACGTTGATCCAGCAGAAAGTCTGGACAAAATCGGGTTGTACTGAAAAAATTGCCTCAGTGATCACCGGTCGCCGGCTGCAGCTTAAAACGCCTGCCTCAGTACGGATTTACAATTCTGCCGGCATGCTCGTATTCACCACCACGGCCCCGGTCGGTGAAATCATATTTACCAAAGCCGGGACTTACATCGTCGAACTCAATCGCCACCAGCGCCAAAAAATACTCATTCTCCACTAATCCGGCTCGTACTCAGCCCAGCATTCATCATTTTCCCATACCCGCACCCGCACTACCGGAAACCGGCTCCGCAACTGTTCATAAAAATAGCGAGCAAGGTTTTCCGCGGTCGGATTGAAGTCATAAACCTCGTTCAGCAGTCTATGGTCGGGCAGAATCAGCGCCAACGCTTCTTTTAGTTCATTAAAATCCACCACCATCCCGGGCGGTCTCAACCTTTCAGACCCGACTACTACTTCCACACGGTAATTATGACCATGGAGCTGCTCACACTTGCCACCCTGCTCAACAATCCGATGGGCGGCGCTGAATACTTTACTCACCCTAATCCGATACATGAACTTCACCTCCAGTTTTTAAGTTCCGCCGACGTTCCAGAAGCGAAACAAACGCCTCAACTCGGGTAAGAAACCCGGCCTCCGCGGTGTGTTCATCAACAGAAATTGACAGCAGGGGGATATTGTAATCACGGCTTGCAACGGTCAGTGCCGGCTGGACCACCGTGCTTGGCATGCAGGCAAACGGATGGACATGAATCACTCCGTCATAACCGGCACGGGCAGCCATAATCAGATGGCCGACGGAATTGGCATCCTCACCACCGACACAGTACTGCCAGTAACTCCTCGCCAGCCGCTGTGCCCTGCGCACCTCCTCCTTTCGCAGCCGGAACCCGTGAAACCCGAGCCAGCGGGGACCGGTAAGAAACGGATCAACCCAGACACCCATTTCTCCGAGCCGGTTGATTAAGTCAAAATTGACAAACGGCTCAATTGTGCAGTAACTTTCTCCAATCAGTTTCACCCGCAGAACCGAACCTCTGCCATTTGTTCTGACCCGGGCAAAACGGGTTGCGAGCCGGTCCCGAATCTGCTTAAGCTGCAGGACCTTTTCTGCCATCTCAATTTCTGCAATAACCGTTTTCAGCAGCCGGCGGCACTCCTGCTTGTTTTCCGCTAACGGCAGCACCTGCCGGCTCAATTCATAAGCCTTTTCCAGAGCTGTCGCCTTGAACCAGCCCAGCCGGAACGCCCGCCATGCCCGTCTGACTGTCCGGAACAGATTGCTACCACTCAACTGGAGAATTTCCCGAACAATCTCATCCATCCGGTCCCGTCGCAGCTCCAGCAATCGGAATTGGTAGCCCAGCTCTCGGCAGATATCCGCCTGCAGTCTACCGTAATAACCAAACCGGCAGGACCAGGAACCGCTCACATATGCCAGCGTATCCGCACCCAGCTCCAGGGCGCGCAGAATGTTACCCAGCGTCACCTTGAATGGCAGACAGATCGTCTCCGGTGCCAACTGAACACCAAGGGCAACTGTTTCCCGGTTCGGCTCCGGCGGTGCCACTACCTCTGCCCCCAGCTCGCGCAAAATCGGCTCCAGCACCAGCCGGATGTCACCCATATAAGGAAAGGCAACTCTCATTTTCTGCTCCGAATCAGGTCCGCAAAAGACTCCAGCCTGGTACGCAGACCAGCTTCGCCACTATGCTCATCAAAAAGCAGAGTCAGCATCGGCAGCCCGGACCGGACCGCCACCTCGCGCCGAATCAACTCATTCACTACCGGTGCGGTGCCGCAGGCGAAACTGGAAACCAGCAGCAGCCCATCAACCTGAGACTCCCGGACAAGTTTACGGACACCGGCGACCAGTTCCAGTTCATAATACCAGTTCAGTGCCTTACCCCTGCTCGCCTCCTGAACCAGCTCCTCTTCACCAATCTCGGGTATCACCGGTTCAATCTCCAGCTCCGCAATCATCCTGAGCAGACCAAGGCTGATGTGCTCATCATAAATCAGATACGGATGACCGATAACACCAATTTTCCCCCTCACCGCTCCCGGTTTTGAATTCAACCACTCCGACGGAAAGAAATCTGCCGGGCTGAGACCCTGTCTCCGCAATTTTCCTGACTTCGCCATCTTTGCCTGCTGAAAGGCGCGGTGGGCAATCTGCCGGTCGACACCCAGTGCCTTTGCACATCGGACAAAACCATCCTCATCGCGCTGAATCTGCTGATCAATCACCAACTCCAAAATGCGTCCCTTCTGCTGATGGAAAATCGATCGCACCAGATCCGGCAGGGCAATCGCCTTCGGACAGCCGAAATAAAAATCTCCCTTCAGCCGCCGGCAGACCAGTCGCGGAACGAAGACATAGTCCACCTGCTCCAGCAGCCGGGCAACCTGCCCCAGAAAAACCTTCACCGGCAGACACAGTTCTGCCGGTCCCAGTTTTACCCCCTGCTCCACCGTCTGCCGATCGGTCCTGTCACTGAGCACCACCTCCCAGCCCAGCGCCTCAAAAAACGCCCGCCAGAGCGACAGATGGTGATAACTGTGCAGACCCCGGGCAATCCCGATTTCCAGCACCGTTCCCATTATAAATGTCCGAGTCTTATGGTCAACATTGAAATCAGTAAATACAGTTTTGAATGCCGTTTCCCTGCTTTCCGCTCAGTGGCTTGAAAAATCGTCCCGGTTAACTATCGCCCGGATGACCGTGGTGCAACGATTGAACCGGTGGTGATCATCAGGAACAGTGATGGCAGCAAAGTATACTGTGCCGGAGGATAATCCAACCATCTAATTCTGGCCACGGTTAAATAAGATTCATCTTCTGACCAACACCGGCCCCGCAATCATTGATGTCAATTCCAACTCCCTGAGTTATCTCGCCGAAGCCGGCTCAGTGGGGAGCATCCAATGATTCAGAAAACTGCTAGCTTGAGGTATATTCCGGGACAACGCCCGCCGCCATTTTATCGGCGTTTTTGACGGAACAACAAATGAACTCCAGGCACTACTGCCTCGACCACTGCTTGCACTGTGGAACCCCATTAACAATCGCTACTGTCTGTTTATGCTTGATTCCAGCGGCAATGAGAGTGCCTGCTGTCGGATGCTACATTTGTCGATGCCCGGACCAATCAGCTGATCGATACGGTAGAACTGGGAACAACCGCACCATCCTGGCGCCTAAGCGCAGTCCATGCGCCCGAATTCAATAAAATCTATCTTCCGCTCCCCAGGGGTCGCTGCTGGTAATTGATGCCAGCACCGGCAATATCATTCAGAGTCTGCCGGAAATCCGGTATCGGTCAATGCCATCGGTTCTCCTCTACAATTCGGCTGCCGCCAAACTTTACATCTTTCAATGCGTGGCGAAAACAACTGAAACCCTGCGGATTTCAGTTGTCGACTGCCATACCGACTCTCTGTTACAGCAAACTTCGATAGACAGTTCCTTCTCCTGGCCTATGGTTATCCTCGATCCAGATGGAAACCGGATCTTCATCAAATACGATGGCAAAATCCGACTTTGGGACTGCACTGCCGACACCATGCTGACCGCCTCGCTGCCCCCAGACCGTCGCGCTTTATTACAATAGCGCCCGGAACTGCCTTTCTACTGCCAGTAATTACGAGCATCTGATCCGGGTAATTGACGGTTCTACCCTCAACATCATTGACACGATTATCACCGGCATAAAACAGTTGGGCGATATCATCTAAAATCCGGTGGTGAATAAGATTTATCTGAATATCCTTGACCCGGACTTCCTTCAATCAGCTCTTTGTCCTTGATGGCAATACCGGCGCTTTCCTGAAATCGGTGAGAGTCGCCTATAACAACATGGAGGAAATTCCCATGACACTGCGCCCTTCAGGTTTGAAGCTCTATTGCCCCGACGAGATCGGGAACCGTAACGACACGGTAGTCACCACCATTCCGACGACCAGCTATGCTTATGGTCTGGCACTCAACACCTCTCGGCGCTACCTCTATATCAGCCATGTGGTAACGCCGCAGCTCACGGTCGTTGATTATGAAGCCGACACGGTAATCGCCCAAATTCCCGTCCATATTGACCCGCGAAACGGCTACCCATGGATTGTTTGGCATCCGGTAGTAGACAAAATTTTTGTTGATGATCTGACCCTGCTCAATGTAGTTGACTGTACAACCAACCGGCTGGAAACCACCATCCCCCACCGCTTGAACCTTGATTTTCAACCCACTGGTTCCTGTAACTTGCTCAACAACCGGCTCTACTTTACAACCCAGCACTTTGGTGCCATGTGCTATATCGTTGATGTGATCAACAATCGGATTACCGACTCTCTCTCCTGCTATTCGGCGCTTGGCAGTATCTGGAATCAGGTGGTCAACAAAGCCTAGTTCTATGCCATAAGCAGCCGCACTGGTAACCGCTACATCTATGTCCTGGACAGTGCCACAGATTCCCGGATTGACCCTATTTTTCTACCTGGCGGGGAAACGGTGTTTGCTGGACCATTCAGCCAACCACAGACCGGCCGTATCTACTGGCTCGTCGAACCGAAAGCAAATTACAACGCTGGCTGTGTTTTCATCGATTGCTACCGTGATGCCATCACCGCATATGTCCACTCCCCGATCCCAACCGGGATTGAACCGAAATCTACGGCACTGCCTTTGATCCGCTGAACAACCGTTTGATAGTTTCCGATCCGTACCACACCTTTATTTCTCTTGCGACAACCCACCCGGGCATTGCCCATACCAGCACCACAACTCGGAAACCTCAGCTTACAGTTCAGTCAAACCCGTTTCGACAATTGCTGACAATCAAATATCTCCTACCCCTGATGCCTGGACTGAAAGCAGAATATTTCCTGCTGCGGGCACACTAATCCAAACCCTTACCCCGGCTGAACAGGGTGTGGGACCAGCGTGCTCACCTGGGATAAAAAAGACGACTCTGGACAGTCAGTAACACCCGGCACCTATTTATCCTGATGACCACCATGAGCGAGTGCATAACCGCCCAGGTGGTAATGATAAAATAATACTTGCTCAATGTGGCAGCGCCGCTAAAGTATACAGACTGCAAAATGATAAGAAAAGGATCCCTGCTGCTGGTAATTCTTCTGCCAGCTGTCTGTACGCGCTCCGGTATCAGAAACAGCATACAGGATACCGCAAAATCAGCACCGGTCATTACCGGCTATTACCCTCATTACCATCAGCCCTTGTCACCGGACCATCCACTCCAGCCCCAAATCTCTGCCCTGCGTCAGGACATTGAGGCGAATGAAAATCTTCTACGCCAGCTCGTGCGCCAGCGCTACGATGTGAAATCCCCGCTTGAATTCCGGTTCTCCTATGCGGGACTAGACTCTGCTAACAACCGGCTTATCATCCGCTATTTTGCTAATGAGGTCCGGCAGATTGAAATTGCAGGCTGGCAGGTGCAACTGGTTTACCGGCTGCCCAGATCTGCACTCGAATCAATCTATGTCTGGGCGGTACCGCTGGAATAGACAAGAAAATACTGACCCCGTAAACCTGAACTTGACTTGAAGCAAATCCTCATCTAAAATGATTGTACGGGGCGTGGCGCAGTTGGTTTAGCGCACCAGCTTGGGGTGCTGGGGGTCGCCCGTTCAAATCGGGTCGCCCCGATTTTTTATTTTACCGGCGATTAAATCCGGATATTAACTGGCGAGGTGCTGCTTTGCCAGATCAACGAGCCGGGCAAAATCCTCTGGCGCCTGAATCGCTACTTCTGACAAAACACTGCGATCCAGCGTAACCCCGGCTTTCTTCAACCCGTTGATAAACCGGCTGTAACTCAGATCATACGGCTCAAGCGCCGCATTAATCCGCGTAATCATCAGTGAACGGAAAACCCTTTTCTTCTGCTTGCGGTCGCGATAGGCACTGATCAACCCGTGCATCACCTGCAGCCGAGCACTCTTGTAAAGCCGAGATTTTCCACCCCAGTAGCCTTTTGCCTGCTTGAGCCATTTCTTGCGCCGTTTTCTTGTTGCCGGTCCGGTCTTAACTCGTGCCATTCAACACCCCTTTTCAATAAGGCATAAGCCGTTTTAATGCCTTAATCTTCGTATCATCCGCTACTGCGGGCCGATGGAGCAGCCGCTTGCGCCGGCTGGTCTTGGCGCTGTTATTATGGCTGGTCCCGCTGTGGGCATGAATAAACTTTCCCGTTGCGGTCTTTTTCACCCGCTTCTTTAATGAACTCAGTGTCTTTAATTTCATCTTCATTTTGGCACCAGCATTAACTGAATAGACTTCTTTCCTTCATCAAAAAGCCTTACCTGTCCTTCCACTTTGGCAACATCTGCCAGGTCCTGCTTGATCCGTTCAATCAGCTGCATCGCCAGATCGGTGTGCAGCACCTCCCGCCCCCGCAGCCAGAGCACGAGCTTGATCCGGTCCTTCTCTGCCAGAAACTCCCGCATCTTCTTCAGTTTCACCTCATAGTCGTGCTTGTCAATCTTCATCTTCATCCGTATCTGCCGCACCTGGGTCTGATGCTGCTTTTTCTTCGACTCCCGCTGTCGAGCCTTCTGCTCATATAGGTACCGTCCCAGGTCCATGATGCCGCAGACCGGTGGCTCCTCATTCGGCGCCAGCATCACCAGATCCAGATTCTGTCGCCGGGCTAGGGCAATCGCCTCGCGCGTCGGCAGGATACCGATGGGTCGTTTGTCCACCCCGATCACCCGGACATACGGCACTTTGATCTGCTCGTTTGCCCTGGGTCGGTCCTTGAGTCCCTCCCTCACCACTTGCTCACCATGTCCTTCCAGATTCTTCCTCCTTGATTAGTGCTATTACCTTTTCCAGCGGCATTGCGCCCAGATTCCCTTTACCGCGGCGGCGCAGTGCAACCGTTCTTGCTTTGGTTTCGCGTGCCCCGACCACCAGCATATAGGGAACCTTTTGACGCTCTGCCTCACTAATTTTGTAGTTAATTTTATCATTATTCAGATCAATTTCAACTCTGACTTCAGCCTGACGGAGTACCTCGTAAACCTCCTGCGCATATCCGTTCTCCTTCTCGGTCACAGTCATCACCCGTGCCTGCACCGGTGCCAGCCAGACCGGAAAAGCCCCGCCGTAATGTTCAACTAATATGCCCATGAACCGCTCAATTGAACCCAAAACTGTCCGGTGAACCAGATAGACTGGCAGATGCTGACCGTGCTCATCCATGTAATACACATCAAACTTGCCACCGAGATTAAAGTCGAACTGACAGGTAGAACACTGAAACTCCCGGCCAAGTGAGTCGGCGAGATGGATATCAATCTTGGGACCGTAAAATACCGCCTCGCCCTCCGCCCGGACATAGTCCAGTCCCAGCCGGTTCAGCGCCTTGATCAGGGAACCTTCTGCCACCTGCCACTGCTCATCCGTACCCAGATAGTTTTCCGGATGTTTCGGGTCCCGGACCGAGAGCGATACTGAGAACCGCTCAAATTCGAACTGACGCAGCATCTTCAGCGCCAGTGCCACCACACCGTAAATCTCCTCCTCCACCTGCTCCCGGGTGCAGAAGATGTGAGCATCATCCTGAGTAAATCCCCGCACCCGCATCATTCCATGAAGCACACCGGAACGCTCATGGCGGTAAACTGTGCCCCACTCCGCCATCCGTAGTGGCAGATCCCGGTAAGAATGAACTTTTGTCCGGTAAATCAGAATGTGCCCGGGACAGTTCATCGGCTTGAGCACATACTCCTCATTTTCCACCGGCAGGATATACATGTTCTGCCGGTAATAGTCATAATGTCCGGACTGATGCCAGAGCTGACTCCGGGCGATGTGAGGTGTCACCACCAGCTGATAACCGGCAGCGAGATGCTCCCTTTCCCAGTACTGCTGAATTAATCGGCGCACTGTTGCTCCTTTGGGATGCCAGAACACCAGCCCGGCACCCGCCTCTTCGTGGAAGCTGAAAAGGTCCAGTGCCGGACCCAGCTTCCGGTGATCGCGCCGTTTTGCCTCCTCCAGCCGGTCCAGATGTTCCTTAAGCAGCGTCTCATCGGGAAAGGCGATGCCGTAAATCCGGGAAAGCATCCGGTTCCGCTCATCACCGCGCCAGTAGGCACCGGCAACGCTCAACAGTTTGATCGCCTTAATCCTACCTGTATCCGGGACATGAGGACCCCGACACAGATCAACAAAGTCACCCTGCTCATACACAGAGATCTGCTCATCCGGAATCTCATTGATGATCTCCAGCTTGTAGGTTTCTCCACGCTGGGCGAACAGCTTCAGCGCCTCCTCGCGGGGTAGATACTTGTGGACAATTGGAATCCCTTGGGAAGCCAACTCCTGCATCCGTGCCTCGATCTTCGCAAGATCATTTTCTGTAAACGGTTGGGGTACATCAAAATCGTAATAGAACCCTTCGGGCACCGCGGGCCCGATTGTCACCTTTGCCTCCGGGTAAAGCTGTTTAACCGCCTGCGCCATCAGGTGCGAAGCCGAGTGCCAGAAGATTTCCCTGCCCTCCGAGGAGTCAAAGTAGACGGGCTCAACCGTGGCATCCTCATCGACTCTAAAGGAAAGATCAACCAGTCGGCCGTTGACCCGGGCCGCCAGCGCTTGTCCATCATTAAGCAGCACACCGGCCGTCACTCCGGGCTCGACAAGCCGTTCCTGCCCCTGGACAATAACTTTTATCACGGCTCAATAATAATCACCATTGTGGCATTGTCAACCGTAAGCGCCGCTTCATTCTGGAATCACGAAATATACCCCGGTCCGAAGCCCCCCGGAAACCCTTCGGCCCAGCACATCGTACATTTTCCAACTGGGACCGGCCTCGATGAAACCAGGGGCTACCAATTTATGCACCCTGTGGCGGCGATCAACGGCATGCTCCAGCTGGTTGATGCCCAGAAGTGATGTATCCTCCACCGTCACATCATCGAACAGGACCGAGCCACCGGGCAGAACGAAGCAGGTTACAGAAAGGAAAAATGCCGAATCGGGAGCAGTAATCCACCGGGAATAACGCCGGTAACCATTGGAATAGTAAACCGGAATCAGCTGCGGCGTGCCAATCAGACCACCGCGCAAGTTCAAAAACTGAAGCGCAAATCCGCCGCTAATGATTCCGGACACCGCCGCATGACCGGTAAACTCATAGCTCAAACCACTGCGGACAACCGTCACTGAAGAAGCAAAGGCGACCGTATCACCACCGTTCAGTTTCAGGGCAAAAACTCCGGTATTGCAATTAGTGTCCTTAACTGCCGAGCCGGGACGGGTAAAGGCTGAGGTCAGCCAGCCAAAAGGCATATTCACACCCAGCGTATCGAGCCAGATTTCAAATGAAGGGTTGGGTAGGATATTCACTGCGCCGCAAAGACCGAAAGCTACCAAAAGGAAAAAGTAAGTTAGTTTCATGGCTTTATTTTACCTACCGATCATTATCGACGCAAGCGATTAATGCCGGACTCGGCTTAGAAATTGCCGGTAGGCGTTAAGTACAAACAGGTCTGTCTCTCTTGCCTCCTCTGTTCGGAGTAGCACTTCCGTTCCGCTGTCCAGCATTCTGCCCAGCGCCTCCACGGTGCACAGCCGGACAAAAGGTGCCGGATGCCGGAGATAAAAGACAAGCCGGTTCCGGCACTTCTGCCTCACCGGCTCTGCACGAACGCTGTCAAGTTTTGCCACAATCTGTCCGAGCGCCCGGATGCTGTGCCCCAGTGCCGACTCCTTCTGTTCTGCCAGGCTCCGGAGCAGCGGATCGACACTTGGCTCTCCGATCGCCACCAGCGCCGCCTCGGCTGCGCTGCGCACCGTGAACAGTGGATCCTTCAAGGTCGCAATCAACGGCTCAATCGCGACCGGATTTTTCAGCTTGCCGCAAGCCTCCGCGGTCACAATCCGAGAAACCTCCATTGTGTCCTGCAGGAGATAAAGAATCTGCGGCACCACCAGCCAATCACCAATTGAGCCCAGCGCATAAACCGCCCTGCGGGGTGTAATCCGCCTCTCTTTAAGTGCCAGGAGAATTGAATCCACCGCATCCCGCGCGTTACTGCCCATCTCTCCCAGCCAGTAAGCCGAATTCTGCCGGGCAAGAAAACGCTCATCCCGGAGTCCCCGGAAAAGATAAGGCTTGGCGGTATCGGGCAGCGCCTTCATCAGTGCGGTAATCGCCTCCGATTCCAATCCGTCCTTGGTATCCAGTTTATGCTCATAGACATACACTACCGCCTTGCTGCCCAGCCGGATCAGCTCCTTTCTTGCCCGCAGCACCTTCTTGCGGGCATTGCCCACCGCCCAGATTGATGCGGTTTTGAACACGCTCTCCACCGGTGCCGTGATCACCGAATCAATGCTCGCCTCTGAAGTATCAACATCGGGCTCCCAGTCAATTACCGTTGCCGGTCGGGGCAGATCGATCCCTGCACCGTAAGTCCCCTTGGTCCACCGGTTCTGATCTGCTGCCACATTCCTGCCCGGATACCAATCTCGGCCAGCCAGATCCAGAAAAACGCCAATCCCGCCGAACCCCCGCGCCCAGTTGGCCGAACCCTGACAGATCAGCGACTCTGATGCCATATACCAGTCATTACCATCCTGATCAATGAACAGTCCTACTGAATTGGTCAGACCGATCCCCTGTCCGCCTGAGGCATAATAGCCGTCATCGCCCTTTCTATCCACCAACACCCCGACCGAAAGATCATGCCCCTCCCCCTGACTCGGACCAAGCCGGGAGAAATAGGAGTCATTGCCCTCCTCGTCAACCAGCGCCCCGACCGAAAGGTGAATCCCCGCACCCTGCGTATACTGGGCAGCGGTGTAATGGTCAAACCCCTCCTGGTCATAAAGCATCCCGAGTGAATACCAGTAACTGGTGCCTTGAGCATAAACCTCGGCATTGTAGAAATCATTGCCCTGAAAATCACAGAGAAAACCGATGCCACCGCCGGCATCCGGCCGGACTCCGATCGCATACCCCTGAGCAAACGACCGGTATTCCCTCGGCAGGAGCGGCTCGTGTTTGTATTTTCCGCCCGCATAATAAAGGTCATTTCCCGCCAGCTCTGCGAGCAGTCCGTAACCCCAGGTGCCGGCAAAGCCTTGACAATAGCATAATGACCGGTAGCTGTCATTTTCCTCTTCATCAATCAACACCCCGACTCCGTAATGGCCCGACCCTTGGGCAAAGAAACCTGCATCATAAATATCATTTCCAGCAGCATCATAAATCAGGCCCGTGCCGAAGATTGCCGACCCCTGGGTGTAGTGGCTGCCACGATACACATCATCCCCTGCCAGATCAATCAGCACCCCGCAGCCAAAAAGTGCCGAACCCTGGGAAAAAAGTCTATCTGAAAGGTAATGATCATCCCCTTTAAGGTCAATCACCACCCCGAACGGATGATCCAGAATGCCAACCGCACCGCCTGCCCGGTTGTAATAGATATCATTACCACCGAGATCAAAAATTACCGCCGCCGGAGTTTCATAAACGTTGTCTTTCGTACCGCCGACTACGATCTTACCCCATTCACTTTCCTGATAATAAACCACCTCTCCCCTTACCCCTTCAACCGTGACTGCCGGCAGGGAATCTGCTGACAGGGACTTTAAAGACTCCACCGCCCTCTGCACCGCACTCACCACCGCCAGACCGGACAATGCCAGTGCCCGGCGATCAACCTTGCGGGCATAGGCTAAAAGCGTCTCCGACTTGACCTGCTGGCTCGTATCATAAACCTGTCCGAACTCTTGATGCAGCCGTCCGGAAAAATTGCGCTCCAGCGTATCATCCTCATCCCGCCAGAAACCGGGCGCCTCACCCAGCAGAATATCCAGCTCATGCGCAAAAATCTTTGCCAGCGCCCGATCCAGATACCGCTTCCCGACCGTAAACCCGGCGGTAATGATATTCACCGCACCCTCGACCCCGGTCGAACCGCTCTTGCGCTTCAGCTCGGCATCAATCTCCGCCGCCAGCCGGATTGAATCCCGGCGCTCCAGCCGGACATCAATCTCGGAATAAAGATGCCGGAGCAGGCCTGCCTGATTCCGGTGGCGCGCCTGGACAACCTCTGCCTGCCCTTCCACATAGGGCAGAACCTCAAGTGGCCGGGAAAGCAACCGTTCCACAACCTTGAGCCGGAAGAAACTGTCAACCGCCCAGAACTTGAAAAAGCCCAGCTCCGGCTCCTGCATCCCCTGTATCACCAGCGCCTCCTGCAACGCCTTCTGGGCAACCGAATCCAGTCCGTATTCCGGCTGCTGAACCGCAAACCCCAAAGCGCTAAATATCAACAGCAATCCGATAGTCCTTATCATAATCATTCCTCCTATCGCTCAATCACCAGTCTCCGGGTGAAATTCCCGGCGCGCACCAGATAAACTCCACTGACAACCTTTCTGCCCGCATCGTCAACCCCGCTCCACCAGCATCGGTCCTCAACAGTCTGACTCCACACCCTTCGGCCATCACTGCTGAAAATTGTCACCGCAACCGGCTTGCCACCTTCAACCCTGATTTTAAATCCGGACCGGGATATGCTCGGCTGAACCGTCAACCCCGGCACCCGGGTCTCCGAACCCTGCTCGTCAACTACAACCTGACTAGAATCAAAGGTGATATCGCAGATGATGGTATCCCCGACCTCCCGGATGTTCCTTACATTCACCCAGGTCGGCTGACCATTCCTTGCCCGGCTGGAAGGGTTGGACCAGTTGTCAAATCTGGTCCGGTTCCAGATGCCGGGCAGCGGGTCTGATGTATCACCCAGCGCCTCATGATAGATATGCGGATCCGGTCTGACCCCGTTTCCCCGGTCCAGATGATTAGTTGAATCCTCCTCCAGGTCCACCAGATTGTGCGCCGCACTGTAATACGGGTCAATATGCCAGATCAACAGTCCGGAACCAGGAAGGAGCGCATCAAACCCCTTCTTCTGCCGGTTCTCAAGCAGAAAACAGGTATCACAGTTTCTACCCTGACGCCAGACCTTGTAGACCACAGGATGGGTCTCAACATCCAAAATTTGCAGCCCGAAGGTGTCGCGAGTAACCACCACCGGCTGGACAAAACCGGCCTCAACCTTGCTCCATGCCTCCATATGCGCCGGACTCCAGGGCGTATTCCCACCTGCACCCCAGGCACCATAGCCCATCAGTCCCCAGTAGCCAACACCCCAGGTGTAACGGCTATAGTCATAAAGGTCGGGCAGACCGACCAGATGGCCCAGCTCATGGCACATCACCGCAATACAGCACAGAGTTGTATCCCGGGTTTCGGTGACCATCGCAAACTCCGGCACATTGGTCACGCCGTCAATGATTACCCCGTCATTGGTCCGGTAATTAAAACCGGGAATCGCGTGGGACCAGCAGCAGTTGACATCACCGTTGTCCGCACCATCCGCACCTGCATGGACCATGAACATCGCATCAATATGCCCGTCCCCGTTGATGTCATACTGCCGGAAGTCAACAAACGAGTCCACCTGCTGGAGGTTCTCCCGGGCAAGCTGACCTCCGGTGGAAAGCATGTAATTCCCGTCATAATAACGGGAGTAATTGTACCGTGAGATAAACCAGCGGTTGCCAGCAACACCACCCCGGACCGAATACTGGCCATAGGAGTTTTCAAGAAAGAAATCGTTCAGACTGCCGGCCCGGTAGGGCGCATTGTTGTAAACTCCGGTTGAATAGAGCATGGAATCAAACCTGGCGGGTGAATGTTCAACCGTGTCTGCTCGGTTGTCCGGAAACTGCATCAGAATTGTCACCGTCTCGCAGAAATCATAACCTTTAAGTTTATTCGGACCCGGAACCTCGACTCCGGGCGGGAAGATCGGCATCGGTCCTTGAAAACCCGGTGCAGGTGGCAATGCCAGCCCAGTTGCAAGCATCAAAGCCAGTGGCAATATTCTGACCATTTATCACTCCTTTTTTAAAACAATAACCAAACCGCTGACCAAAGCAAAAATTTCACTCTGCAATTTGACTTTTACAATTTTTCTAATTATCATTTATCGTTAGGGCATTCCAGAAACCAAGGACGATAAATGGGAATCGCAATTGAACCGGTCCGAAGCGAAAAGGGGTTGAGTGAGTTCATCCTTCTCCCCTGGAAAATCTATCAGGGCAATCCCTACTGGGTACCACCCCTAATTTCTGAGGTCCAGGAGACGCTCGATGCTACAAAAAACCCCTTCTGGGAGCATGCCCGGCGCGAACTGTTTCTTGCCCGGCAGAATGGAACGCCGGTCGGCAGAATTGCTGCGATTGTTGACGACAACCACAACCGTTTTCATCAGGAAAAGACCGGCTTCTTCGGCTTCTTTGAATGTATTGAAGACTACCTGGTCGCCGAAAAGCTCTGGGATACTGCCCGCGAATGGGTGAAAAATCAGGGGATGGAACGGCTGCGCGGACCGGTCAATCCCAGTTTAAACGACGAATGCGCCTTCCTGCTGGAAGGTTTTGATCAACCACCGACGATTATGATGCCTTACACGCATAAGTACTATCTGGAGTTTGCCGAGCACTACGGCTTCCATAAGGCAAAGGACTTATATGCCCTGCTGAAACTGGCTGCAGACGGCATCCCGGAGCGGATTGAACGGATGATCAATGCGATCAAACGCCGCACCGGGGTGCAGGTCCGGCCCTTTAATATGAAGCGGTTTGAACGGGACATCCAGTTTCTCAAGGACATCTACAACTCCGCCTGGGAGCGAAACTGGGGCTTTGTGCCCATGACCGACAATGAGATGGATCTGACCGCCCGCAAACTGAAGCAGCTTGCCGATCCGGACCTGGTGCTCTTTGCGGAAATTGACGCTCAGCCGGTCGGAGTCACGGTCACCATTCCGGACTGGAATCAGGTGCTTAAGCGCCTCAACGGCAGACTCGGACCGCTGGAACTGATCAAACTGCTCTATTACCGGAAAAGGATTGACGGTGTCCGGGCGTTGATCGGCGGGGTCAAAAAGGAGTTCCGCAATACCGGCATCATTGCGGTGCTTTATTATGAGACTGAGCGCAATGCAGCACGTAAGGGTTACAAATGGTGCGAACTGGGCTGGAATCTGGAGGACAACGACCTGATCAACCAGTTTGACCAGGCGATCGGTGGCAGGATCTACAAGCGTTACCGGCTCTACGAGCTGGATCTGGTCTAACTGTTGACTTCCTGAAATTTTATCCCTAAATTTATCTTCTGATGTTATTGTTTTTGCTCCTCATATTGACCGCTCATCCGGTCCTGCAGGATTTTCTTGCCCGGCAGGACTATCCGGCTGCCACCGGTTATTATTACGCCCGGCTCCAGCGTCAGCCGGATAACCCTGCACTGCTCAAGAACCTTGCCCGGGTCTATAACCACTGGCACCGGTATGACTCCAGCCTTTACTTTTGGGAAAGGGTGCTGAAAATCAGACCTGAGGATGACTCCGCCGTTATCGGCAGATGGCAAGCACTCTGCAACCTTTACCGCCGGGACTCGGTCCGGTTTGATTCGGTCCGCCAGCTGATATCCACTGAGGCGCTGAAAAAATACCTCATTGACACCACCTATCGCCACCTCCTGCTCGCCCACACCGGCTTTGTGCTCGGCGGTGACTCAATCCGTGCCCGGCGCGCCTTCAGCGTCCTGACCTTCAAATACCCGGACTCCGCACCGGTTTATGAACTGATCGGCAACGCATTCTACGACTCGCTCTATCCGGTCTGGAACAACGACACCGCCAAGGTGCTAGTTATCTCCCGGTTTCTTGCCCGCTATCCGAAAACTGAATGGCGCCAGACCTTCTACATCTACCTTTTGAGCTCACTCTATGCCTTAAATGATACCCTCGGCCTTGACCACTTCGCCTGGAAGATGCTTAAGGACGACTCCCTGGACCCGTTCCGCTACCGCTATGCCGCTGCCCTGTTTAACCGGCTCAAATTCCGGCCCCGACTGGCAGAGCAGTATGCCCGACGGGCGCTTGAGCTAGCGCCGGAGGCGAAAAAACCAAAAAACAAACCGCCCGAACAGTGGCGGCTGGAGTACCCGCCCCTTGCCGGCCTTGCCCGTGCTGCGCTCGCCGAGGCGCTGATCCTTCAGGACCGCGTGCAGGAGGCGCTGCCGGTGCTATACGAAGCCCTGCGCCGGTTCTGGTGGGACACCGAAAACGAGTTTACCCCGGCACCATTCTGGTGTCTACTGGGAGATGCCTATACCCGGCTGGGCGATCCAGACAGCGCCCGAATCTGCTATCTGACCGCCCTTGTTCTGGGCGACTCCCGCAACTACTGGACTGCCCGTGCTGATACCGCACTCCAGAGACTCGGCATTCTGCCCAGTCAGCAGCTTGCGCTTGCCCGCCACCAGTTCCATTACACCGGACCGGTCTTCACCGATATCACCGACTCGGCCGGACTTGCCGGCTGCCGGGAGTCCCGGGTTGCCTGGGGGGACTACAACAACGACGGGTTTGAAGACCTGCTGCTCAACGGCTGCCGCTTGTTCCGCAACGATTCCGGTAAACAGTTCACCGAGGTCACCGATTCTGCCGGACTTGCCGGTATCCGGGGCCGGGGCGGGATCTTTGTTGACTTCAACAATGACTACTGGCTGGATTTGTATCTCTGCGGTGCCGACACTCAGGACTGGCTCCTGCTCAACCATTTTGGGAGATTCCGCAACGCCACCGAATCGCTCGGCAACCCCTCTGATCCGTATCCGACTGAAGGGTGTGGTGCTGCCGACTTTGACCTTGACGGCTGGGTTGACCTCTACTGTGCCAACTATGAAAACTGGGAAAAGCACTCCTACTATCCGGACCGGCTCTATCACAACCTGCAGGGAAAGTTCAAGGAGATCACCACCGACGCCGGCATCATCCCCCCCTATGGTGAGGACCTTGCCGGCAGGGGGGTCAACTGGGGCGATTATGATGACGACGGCGACCCGGACTGCTATGTCTCCAACTACCGGCTCTGCCAGAACTTTCTCTGGCACAACAACGGTGACCGCACCTTCACCAACCTCGCTCCGAAACTGGGGATTGCCGGTGATGAGGTCTACGGCTGGTTCGGCCATACCATCGGCTCGGTCTGGGCAGACTATGACAACGACGGCGACCTGGACCTGTTTTGTGCCAACCTTGCCCATCCCCGCTATATTGAATTCTCCAACCGCGCGATGTTTTATGAAAACCGCGGACCGAAGGCGAACCCCCGTTTCCTTGACCGCCGCGCCCAGACGGGCATCCGGTATGAGGAGACCCACTCCGATCCGGCATTCGGCGACCTGGACAACGACGGCGATCTTGACCTCTACATCACCTCAGTTTACGAAAACCGACGCTCCTTCCTCTATCTCAACCAGCTCAACCCAGCGCCGCGCAGGGCGAATGCCGGCTGGCAGCAGCTCTTCGGCAACTGCCCATTTGCGGAAGCCACCTTCCTTTCCGGCACCCGCGTCTTCAACGGCTGGGGGTGTGCCTTTGCCGATTTTGATAACGACGGCGACCTAGACCTGGTGGTCGGCTCCGGCTCTGGACTGCGCCTGTTCCGCAATGACACCAGAAACCAAAACCACTGGCTCAAAGTCCGGGTAACAGGCACCAAACACAACACCTGCGGTATCGGTGCCCGGGTCACGGTAATTCAGGGCAGAAAACGGTATATCCGGGAGATTGAGGGCGGTAAGGGCACCACCAGCCAGAACTCCCTGATCGCCCACTTCGGCCTGGGCAGCTCGGACCAGCCGGTCACAGTTCAGGTCCGGTTTGCCCCGGACAAAACTGTAACCCTCAAAGACATCAGACCAGACCGGCTCATCGTCGTCACCGAACCGTGATATTACATTGAAAAGTAGTGATATTTTCGATCCTGACCGTCGAAGACAATGACCAAATTGCCCTCCACCCTGCCGGAAAAATGGCTGCCTGAACCGTAATCAACCCCCTCAAACGCCTCGCCTTCAATCTTCAGCTCAATATGATGCCGGTGGCCGTGATGATAAATTGAGTAACAACCCTTCTCACCATAGCCGCTGATCCGGCAGTGTGCCTCCGGGTCATAAACAAGAATCTTCTCCGGTGAAACTGTACCCGGAAACCGGCACGCCCGCGCCTGTTCACAGTCATGAATTGACCAGACCTCACTGCCGGCGATCAGCTTCCCGGCAATAAACGCCACAATCCGTCGGATGTTATCCTTCATGCCTTAGTTCAAGTAATTTTATATCTGTTTCCAGATATCTTCAAACTGCTCTAACTTCAATATCCTTCGGAATTTAACGCAGCAGATGCCGGTAAAAATACGACTGCCCTGCGACCGGACTGGCACAAAACCAAGTTTTGTCAGAATCCTGTCCAGTGTGCGGAAATCAACTGTCCGTAATCTGGTCAAACTTCAACCTCTACTGCTACAAACCGACAAACTTCGGTAGATCCTTCAGACTGGCGCCCTGTTCCTCAATGCGCAATGCGAGGACCCCTTTTTAGATTCTGCTGCAACTCCTTAAGAATCGGTGCCTGGGTGTGTGTACTCCTGACCCCAAAACAATACCCACATACAGCTTTGCTTGCGGATTCCCCTCCGCATAAGCAGTTACTAGCTTCATAAGAGCATCTCCTTTAAATAAATATACTCGAATTCCCTCCCTGAGGCAACTACTGGCGAACGAAGATGGTTCCTTAGGAGGGCAAACCGGGGGATTGGGAGGAACCAGTGCCCTCTTAATCTCTTTATTGTTATTTTCGGAGTTTTCCATGATTATCCCCCTTCTATCGCCCCAAGTTAAAAGCCGCAAAACAGGCAAAAAGAGCAACACCGATCGGAAAAGATACTACGGCAGCCCAGTTCATGCAACTTGTAACTTTCGCATAGCAGTTCTGTTGACATAAATTGAGTTTACCTCTTTGACCGTCATCCAAGATGTCCCTGCCCGCCTGAATGCTAATTGACTGAAATGCAGACCTAAAATTGTGGCGGTCAGTGCGATCCCGAAGCCTAACCACGCCGAAACCAAAACTCTGATTAATCGAAGATATGGTGCAACATATATCTGATGAAAGTGATCGACAAACCTAGTGCACCGGCAGACAGTGTAAGCATCGCCTTATTAAAAGTCCGAGCCGACTCATTTTCACCATCTACTAAAAGTTTGCGCTCTTCAAGATATGCATGCTGATTTAAAAATAAGTGGCCTCTTCGCCTTCAGCACTGTTTTTAGTAATCATTTTTTTGTTCCCTCACTTTTCCCGGCTATTTCATATAGTAACAATAATTTCATTTCGGCTTTGCACTGCCTTTTCTCAATTCATCCAGTTTAACCCATCTGCCATCGCTGGACCTAAGGTCCCAAGACCGCCAGCCATTAAGTGAAACTCCGGTAGCGGCTTTTGCAGCACGTGATGGTGTAGGAAAAGCATATCCTTAACCCTTTGCCACTTTTTAATATGCATACCTGAAAGTTCCGAAGAAATTGTTCCATTTTTATTTACATGGGCTGAATACATCTTGCCTTTATAATCCATTCTTATATAGAAAGGCTTGGTAATCAATTCAGCCAGAACAGTTGTATGTCCAGAAGAAACCGTGCATTTTTTATGTTCTTTATTTTCTAACCTGAGATCAGAATCATCCTCTGCAATATCTGTTTGTTCTTCCCAGTATGTGAACTCATCTATTTTTCTCAACGCAGCAGCTTTCAGTCGTCGGCACAAATCCTGACGCAGGTCCTGCGAATCAATAAATTTCCTGGTAACTTTATTGCCCGGTGGTTCGGCAATCCGGAGAATCATTGTCTCCAGCTCCCTCAGGTGGGATTTCTTGCCAGCCCGACATAATAAAGCCGATCACGTTTATACAAGGCGTAAACGCCGTTCTTACCCCGGATGAACCCGCTGACCACCTCAGGGTATTCATCAAGGACCTTTCCCGAAAACCCTTCCAGATGCTGAACCACCAATCGTGGTGTCTTGACCTTGAATTCCTGCTTCCTTTCTCAATAAGTGATTAACTGCGGAAATTGGTATTTGATTAATAACGGCGTCGGCTTACTTAGCACTTAATTAAATATGCTTCATTAAATACCCATTGTCAAGCATTCCACTGTGTTCGGTCCGCTCACGCCCCGGATTGATCGTCAGCCGGTCCGGGTATTAACGCCCGAAACCCACAGCTCATTGCCACTGTTCGAAGATGTGCAGTCCGCCCTCGCCTGAGGCGGCAAAAATGTAGAATTTGTTGCCGGGGAAATCACTGTAGGCAACAACCTTCCGGGTCACGCCGGGCAGTTCGAGGTAGTACACTTCCCGCAGTTTCTCATGTAGGCTCATTTTGAGCACACTCACCCCGCCGCCATCCGCCAGATACACATACTCACCGCTGGTACAGCCGTCATAGGCAAATCCGCGGGTGTCAAAACGGTAAAGTGTATCCCAACCATTGGAGGGTCCGATCCCCGCCCCCCAGAGACCGTCCACTCCGTCGGCAATGAACAGACCCCGATATCCAATGTAGGAATCGTTGCGGAATATCCCCTCCATGCCGTCGTAATCGTAGAAGAAATCGGTATGGTCTATTACCACCGTATCCGCCACCAGCCGGGCAAAGAAAACCCGGATCCCGTCCATCCGCTGGGCCACTATTGCGCCCGTCTCATTACTCCGGCCGTCAATGTCCACCGCATCGCTGTAATAAAGCAGCCTCTCCTTGTAATGCCAGGGTTCGGGCGTGAAGACCGCCAGCTTCTTCGGAGTCAGCACATAGACAAAATTGTCAAGTTTGCAGTAGGTGATTCCGACAATCGGACCGGTCAGGGTGAAGTCCTGCAGACCGACCATGATCAGCGCGGTGTCCCGGAGGATGAACCGGAAGATCTGGCCTGAATCGGTGCCGGCAAAGACCAACGTATCATAGGCGTGAATGGCTTTGAAGTGATAACAGGGAAACTTCCGCTCCGCAACCTTCACCGGTGCGCCCGGCTCGCTCACATCCAGCACCAGCACCCCGGAATCGCCGTTGGCAATAAACAGCCGGTTACCGTAAACACACAGATCCTCAACCTGACCGCCGGTTGAGTAGGTAATCACCTCCGGTGGTTCGGATAACACCTTGCACCTGGTCCCTGCCATTATCAAACAGATTGATAATACTGCAAAAACTCTCGGGTTAATATTTACTCCTTAATCATCTTTCCCTTACGCAACCGCTGTTCATGCGGAATTTTATTAAAAATAACCGTTCAGGCAAATCCGGCAGAGAAAGAACCGACTAACCCTCCGGCTCGGTCAGGGTGAAAACCCCATCCCGGATTCGGGTAAGCACCTGCCGGTCCAGACCCCGCCGCACCCATTTCTCCAGCAGCACATCAACCTCGATCCGAAGCGACTGACCGGCAAACCGCAGCCTGCGGGCAAAAACCTCCCTGCCGAAGTTGAGATAGAAGGGATAAAGAATAGTCACCACCCCGGCCTCATTCAGCACCTGCCGGACCCGAACCTCAATCTCCACCAAAAGCTCCTGCATCAGCTCGGTGTTTTTCACCATCCCAGACCAAAGCGCCCGAAGCAGCTCGCAAACCCGCTCCGGCTCAGTCTTGACCTGCCATTTTTCAATCCTTTTTAACGCACTGCTGTCCATAATTTACTCCTTTCTACTCTCCATACAGTTAGAGCCCGAAAAGGGGCAAAATTTAACACCGGATTTTAATTTGATTGTAAATTATTATTTATTTTAAATTTAGAACTGGAAGTTCATCTGAAACTTGAATTCAGTAGGATGCCCGGGGCTAGCCCCAGTGCTGCCGTCATGCCTGTGGTGCGGGCTTCTGGATACGCCGTTTCAGCACCGGCAACAGCGCCGGCACGGTTCGGGAATAGGTCTCATAATCCGGTTTCATATTTGCCTGGAGAACCCGCTCCTCATAGCGCACCTGCGCCCAGATCAGCGGCAGACCCAGCGCCAGAATCAGTATCACCCCTCCCCAGGAGTTGAACACCAGTGCCGCACCCAGCAGCTGAATCAGAGTAGCAAGATAGCGCGGATGCCGGCACAGCCGCTGAAATTTCAGCCCCAGAAACTTCTTTGTCGGAATGAGCAGTTCACCACTGCCCGATTTGCTCTTGATGACACTGAGAATGCCGAAAAGGGATGCCAGCCGGAGATAAGTTCCGAAACCGAAAATCAGCAAACCAGGCACCCCGAAAACTGCGGGTGGCAGGGGGATCTGGGTCAGGCGCCACCAGATATAGTCTGCACCCAGGTAGCCGAGCAGCGGATAGACATAGAAGGCAAAAAGGGCGCGCCAGAAGCCGTGGGGCTCAACCACTCCGGACTGGAAAAATGGGGAACCGAAGTAGTACTCCACCCCCAGCCAGAGAACAAAGATCCAGGCAAGAATTGTCGGGAGAAGCGCCCGGTCCGGTGCCACATCGCAAAAGAAATTGGTGAAAAAGATAAGAAAGTAAATGGTGATGAGCATGGTCCAGATGAACCTGCCCCAGCGGAAATGGAGATTGAATCCGCTCATCGCTTCCCCTGTGCCTGCAGGATGTCCGCCGCATATTGATAAAGGGGCAGGGGTGTAAGTTCAAACCCGCGCATATAAATTCCCGGATGCGCCTCAAGTAGGCTCGGAGGCATCATTACCCGGTATTTCTTGTGTGCCATCAGTCTGCCACCCGGCAGGTTTTTTCTCGTCTCAATTTTAAATCCGGGCTGACTGGCGAGCTGCCGGATTTCGCTTCCCTCCAGCTGAACCAGCGTCCATCTTCCCGGTTCGATAAACACATCAGCCAGCCGGCGAATGGTAATCATGCCCGGAAATACCGTATCCCGAACGAACCGGAGCGTGTCGTAAACAATCACCTCTGCCAGCCTGAGATCTATCAGCCCGTCAATGACCGCCTTGCGGAGAATGCGGGGGGTAATTTTTACCCGGCTTTCAATAACCGGTGCCTGCGCCCGGGTTTCATATTCCCCCAGCAGGGAGTCAATTTGCCGCTGAAACGATGGTTCGGGCACAACTGAATTCAGGTCAATCTCAATTTTTTGGAAATCATTGAGCCGAGAATCAAGAAATACCAGATCATAGCGAATGACCCTGCCGGGCTCAAAGGTTAAAATCAGGTCGTAACCGCTGAATTGACCGCTGGCGCCTGGGGGCAGAAGGAGCAGCCGGAAATCGGCGCTGCGGGAGACCAGACTGAGAATCTTTTTTGCCGCATATTCAGGCGAAACCAGCCTCAGCCCGGACTGATACCGGTGCCAGTCGCCGGTGTCGGCGTAGAGCGCGGTAATCCCGAAACTGATACCGCCCGCATTTCTAGTCATCCAGGGATGGGTAACCGGCATTCCCAGACTATCCTCAAGATTGGCACACAAGACCCGCAACTGTGCCCGATCCACCAGCAGTTTCAGCCGGTTCACTCCGCACCGGAGCCAGTCCGTTTTCAGCAGGACCGCATCGCACCCGGCAGCCGAAGGCAGATCAGCAAGCAGTTCACCATCACTGAGCAGAAGCAGTCCTCGGGTGTCTTCCGAGATGCCACCGTCAATCCAGAGCACCGGTGTCCGGGCTTTTGTCTCCCTCACCAGTTTTGCCATTCCTGCCAGTTCCTCGGGTGTGAGTCCGGCGGAAATAAAAACGGTCACGAACCGCTCTGCCGGCTTTACCTCATGCCGGGCACAGACAGAAAAAAGCACCAGCAGGGTGGAGGCCGGCAGGAAAGAGAGGAGTAATCTGACGCAACGCACGATTAGCCATTATATTGCATCACCAGCAGGTGTCAATCATCACTCCCTAGACCGGCACCGGACTGACTTGACTTTGACCTCTGACAGATTAACCTATACTCTCACTGGGGGATCGTCTAACGGTAGGACGGCTGGCTCTGGACCAGCTAGTCGGGGTTCGAATCCCTGTCCCCCAGCTCTCCCTTCCTGCAAACTCAAAACTGATAACTGATTCCAAAGCCCAGTTCCCGCACCTGATCCAAAGGAGCAAATGCGGAGCTGGTTTTCCCGGAAAACACCAGTCCGGTCAGCTCCAGGTTCAGTCCGCTTACCGGTGTCATCCGCACCAGCGGTATCAGCCCGAATGAGCGCTTTTTCAAATCCAGCACCCCGCCCAGCCGGACCTGGACCCCAGAGAACCGAAATCTTGTCGGATCAGTTCCCGGATCTTTTTAATCGCCCTGCCCAGCTCCGCACTGCTGTGCTCATTGAACTGGGCGGTAATCCGGGCAAGCCGGTAATCGGGTGCCACCAGACTGGCAAGGTAATCACAACCCGAAAATGATAGCAGAAGGAAATATTGAGCAACTTCATCCCGGTTTTGCGGCAGCACCTCACCATCCTGCCGGTACTGATTGAATGCCCGGTTGGTTGATTTCAGAACTTCAACAATCGAGCTGACGTAAGTGATATGCTCGATCTGCTCCAGATCACTGGTGAATTTTTCCATCTGGCTTAATACCGCCTGGTCCTGAATATCACCCTCGATCAAAATCTCAAACTGCAATTCACCACCAAACTGCCGGTTGACGATCTCTGCTGCCCGGGTGGATTTGAAATAGCGGACAAAAATCGGTCTTTGGCCTGACCCGGCTCC
Source organism: Caldifarciminota bacterium (assembly GCA_965649165.1). GTDB lineage: Bacteria > Hydrothermota > Tepidihabitantia > Tepidihabitantales > Tepidihabitantaceae > JAOABP01. The sequence continues at coordinate 69,391 of CBFGJT010000007.1, forward strand.
CGAACAGGAGAGCGATCACGAATACAACCGTTGCGATTATCAGCACCGTGGTTCTGAACCGGATAATCCGTTGAGCAAACTGACCCAGCCATCGGGCTGACCGTGAAGGAATTTCTGACCGGACTTTCCCCGGCTTCACCAGCAGCAGCATCAGCAGTGCCGGCAAAAGATCACCGCCAGCACAAAGGAAACCGCAATCCCGACAACTGCAAACAGCGCAAAGATCCTGATCGCAACTACCCTCATCGCCAGGTTAGCAGCAAATCCCGCAGCAGTGGTGACCATCGCCAGCAAGACCAAACCCCGGGTTCTGCCGACCGCCCGCTCCACCACCCGCAGCACCTCAACTCCCGATGCACCGGCAGGCATCATCCTGGTCACTTCCCCATCGATCCTCAGGTCCCTAAGGAAATAACCCAGCACCAGAGTCAGTAGCCCGACTCCAGATGTGATCCAGGCCGGATACCGGTATACCAGCCCCTGCAGCCACCGCATCATCGGTTTACTCGGGTTTATTGTTAATAATATAAAATATAAATATAATTAATTGTAAATAATATTAACTATCACTCAAGAAAAAAAGGTCAGTCGCCACCCCCCAGGCCCAGCGCCAGCTGCTCCAGGGTCTGAATGAACACCTTGAGATCGGCTTCGGGAATTCTTTTCATCATCCGACGCAACCCCTGCCGGTTCTGCCGGGCAAGGTGGTGGGCAACCCGCTGCCCCTCTGAGGTTAGCTGAATCAGCACCAGTCGCCGGTCCTGCTCGGCACGCCGGCGCTCGATCAACCCCTTCTTCACCAGCCGGTCCACCAGACCGCTCGCATTTGCCCGGGAAAGCCCGAGGGTCTGGGCAAGCTGGTTCATACTCGCTCGGTTCAGCCGGAGCAGGGTCAGGAGGATCATCATCTGGGAGAAGGAAAAATCCTGCCCCAGTGCCTCAACTGAGGTCAATAGCTTCAGCCCGCGGACAAGCAGCGGTCCGAGCCATTCCAGCTTGGTAAGATAAAAGTCCTTTCTGTTGTCGATAGCTAATTATCGGGATATTTTGCAAGCTGTCAACCAGTGCCTTCCTCTCGGCCGGACCGCCTATGCCTTTTCCTCAGTTCTGCCTCAAATCCCCGGTCGGTGGGAAAATAGTATCTTCTGCCCCGGAGTGAATCAGGCAGATGCTCCTGCTCCACCTGGGCATCGGGAAAATTATGGGCATACTTATACCCCCTGCCATAACCCAGGTTCTCCATCAGCGGGGTCACCGGATTCCGCAGGTGCAAGGGGACCGGTTCAGTGAGGCTGTTGAGCGCATCCTGACTCGCCCGCAGGTATGCCTGATAGACCGCATTCGACTTCGGTGCCAGCGCCAGATAGATAACCGCCTGCGCCAGTGCGGTATTACCTTCCGGCATCCCGGTAAAATGCACCGCATCCTTGGCGGCATTGGCTACGAGCAGCGCATTCGGGTCTGCCATTCCGACATCCTCTGAGGCAAACCTTACCAGCCGGCGGGCGATGTAGAGCGGATCCTCGCCAGCCTCCAACATCCGTGCCAGCCAATAGAGCGCTCCGTCCGGATCTGAATCGCGCAGTGACTTGTGCAGGGCGGAAATCAGATTGTAATGCTCCTCTCCCCCTTTGTCATATAGCAGAAACTTCCGCTGGACGATCTCCTGCGCCAGCTCCCTCGTCACCCTGCGCTTTCCGGTCTCATCCGGCTCGGTTGAGATCACCGCCAGCTCCAGGGCGGTCAGCGCCACCCGCGCATCACCCTGAGCGATGACCGTAAAATAGTCAAGGACATCTTCCGCCACCTCCGGCTTGAGCGCTACCAGCCCCTGCTCCGACTCCAGCGCCCGGCGCATCAGAACTTTTAGCTCCTCCGGGCGCAGCTGATTCAGCACATAAACCCGGCACCGGGAAAGCAGCGGGGCGATCACCTCAAAAGATGGGTTCTCGGTTGTGGCACCGATCAGGGTAATCGCGCCGGACTCAACATAGGGCAACAGCGCATCCTGCTGTGCCTTGTTGAACCGGTGAATCTCGTCAATAAAGAGAATGGTCCGGCGCCTGAACAGCTGCCGGTTCTCCTGTGCCCGTTTAACCGCCTTGCGGATATCGGTGACACCCGATGAGACGGCTGAAATCTGAATGAAGTCCGCAGCCGTGTATTTGGCGATTGCCAAGGCGAGGGTCGTCTTCCCGGAACCGGGCGGGCCCCAAAAGATCATCGAGTGCAGTTCACCCCGCTCCAGCATCCTCCGGAACGGCTTGTCTCTGCCTAGAAGATGCTCCTGTCCGACAATGCTGTCCAGGTCCCTGGGCCGCATCCGGTCCGCCAGCGGTGCCACCGTTTCGGCCATCATTTGATTATAAAGAGTCTGGCGAAACTGTAAAGGACAAAGTAACCGCCGATAATGATGGCAACAATCCTTGCTGCCAGACGGACCGGCGCAAACCGGGCTGCGATGCCGGTAAACAGCAAGGGCAGGAAATAGACCGATGTTGCCAGAAAGAAAACCAGAAAGAACAGAACCGCGCTAAGCACGCCGGCATAGTCAAGAACACTTGTCAATGCAAGCAGAAACGGCGGACAGGGGCTTGCCCCAGCCAGCAGGCCAAGGAGAAAAAGAAACCGGCCTGAATTGACCTGGGGCTGAATGAGCCGGCAGAACCTGAACCGGGCGAACGGATCAAAGACGGTAATACCGTAAATCCCCATCAATCCGCCAAGAAGGAAATAAATCACCGGCAGCGCTGTTGCCCGGAAGAAAACAAACCCACTCACCCGGGCGCCGACCAGGCCAGCAGAAATCCCGAAAAGGAGATAGGCGATCAGCCTGCCTGCCAGAAAGTACAGCAACCGGACCGTTGCCGGATAAAAACCGGACAGGTCCGAACCGGCAAGCACCGGCAGCACCACCGGCAGACAGAAGCCGAGACAGGAGGCGCCGGCAGCAAATCCAAGCAACGCCGCCCGGACTAGAAGCGCAGGGTTCATCGCGGCACCCGTATATTCGGATCAACCCTGACCGTCACACTCCTGACCCCGGCAGTGTTCACTAGCGTCTCGAGCACCGCCCTGCCCAGCGGCTCGACAAATGGGCATAAGGGTGTGGTCAGACCCAGCACCACCCGGA
>CBFGJT010000007.1:72621-75278 GCA_965649165.1 Caldifarciminota bacterium
GTTTTTACCTATGCTTCAATTATGAGCGCAACGGGAAATAATGCTTCACTTTCCGCATTTGTCTCGGGCAGGGTCCAGGGGGTATTCTTCCGGATGTTTGCCCTGAAAGAGGCGCGGGCACTCGGTCTGACCGGCAGAGTACGCAACCTGCCCGACGGCAGAGTTGAGGTCAATGCCGAAGGCGAGCGGGAAAAGCTGGAGCGGCTGGTTCAGAAACTGCATCAAGGACCGCCGGGAGCGGTTGTGGAAGATGTCAGGGTGGAGTGGGGCGAATACCTGCACGAATACGATGACTTTCAGATTGACTATCGCTAAAGTTTATGCCCCGCTGGACTGAAGCCGACCGCGCCTTCATGCTCGAGGCGCTGGAGCTGGCATTTCAAGGCTGCGGTCTGGTCTCCCCCAACCCGATGGTTGGTGCGGTGCTGGTAAGGGACGGCAAAATTATCGGCCGGGGTTATCACCGCCGGTTCGGCTCAGCCCATGCTGAGGTGGAGGCGCTGCGGACTGCCGGTTCAAAAGCAAACGGTGCGACCCTGTATGTCACGATGGAACCCTGCTGTTTTGAGGGCAAAACCCCGGCCTGCACCGATGTCCTGCTCCGTGCCGGAGTCAGAAAGGTCATCGCTGCCATGCTGGATCCGAACCCGAAGGTCAACGGCGCAGGTGTCCGGTGTCTGCGCCGTCAGGGGATCACGGTTGAGATCGGGCTGCTGGCAAAGGCGGCACGCCGGCTCAACGAAGCCTATATCACCTACATGACCGAACACCGCCCCTTTGTCATGCTCAAGGTGGCAGCATCACTGGACGGTATGATGGCAACTGATGAGGGTGAATCGCAGTGGATCACCGGTGAAAGGGCGCGGGCGGTAGGACAATTCCTGCGGCTGATGGCGGATGCGGTACTGGTCGGAGTCAATACAGTAATTAAGGACAATCCGCGCCTCACCTGCCGGTTAAATGAAGAAAAGAAACTGATCCGGGTAATTCTCGACTCCAGTCTGCGCCTACCCCAGAACAGCCGGCTCTTTACCGAACCCGGGCCGGTGCTGATCTTTACTGCCTGCCGGCAGCAGAGCCGGATCCGAATGCTGGAGGGCAAAGGTGCCGAGGTTGTCCGGGTCCGACTAGATCGGCGGAGCCGGCTTAACTGGCATGACATCCTGAACGAGCTTTATCACCGGCAGATCGCCTCGGTCCTGATCGAAGGAGGTGCGACCGTTGCATCCTCCGCGCTGGAATCGGGGGTGATTGACAAGGCATACATCTTCCAGGCACCCCGGGTGCTCGGTCCGGGCAAACTGTTTAGCGCCGGGCTCAGCCCGCGCAATCTGAAAACCGCCATTATCCTGCGCGATGTCCGCCATGTGGAACTGGGGGATGACATCCTTACCGAGGGTTATGTTTACCGGTTTAGTTGAGGCGCAGGGAAAAATCCGCCGGGTCACCGCTGCCGGTGCCCGCCGCTACTTCGAGATCACCGCCCCGTTTGCGGGTGAACTCAAACCCGGTGACAGTATTGCGGTCAACGGCTGCTGTCTCACCGTGACCAAAATAACGGCAGACGGCTTTGCAACCGAGGCGACCGGTCCGACACTCAGCCAGACAACACTCGGCAGTCTGCGGGCTGGAACGCCGGTCAATCTGGAGCGTGCGCTCAGAGTTGGCGACCGGCTTGGCGGCCATATATTGCTGGGCCATATTGATGAAGTCGCAAGGGTGAAATCGGTCCACCGTCTTGCCGGAGCAATCCAGCTGGTGATTGCAATCCGGCCGGAAAATCGCCGGTATCTCGTGGAAAAAGGCTCAATTGCGGTTGATGGCGTCAGTTTGACAATTCAGAACTGCCAGAAAACTGAATTTACCGTCAGCATCATCACCCACACCTGGGAAAATACCACCCTGAAACATCTGCATCCTGGGGCAAAGGTCAATATTGAATACGACATCCTCGTCAAATCGGCGCAGAGCGTGGGCATCCCGGCCCGCTGATATCCCGACTTTGGATCGGCAATAACGCCAATAACCCATACCCGATTTTCACCTGGATTTCCCCTACTCAACCGCTGGGGGGCATGCCCGGGGCTAGCCCCTAAGTCATTACAAGAAATCAACTTAATATCAAAATGCTCCATTTGGCTTTTTAATAAAGTCCAGAGTTTTCAAGAATATTTTTTAAATTCCTCTTTGGCGGAAGGTCTGACTCATCACAAGATAATATGAAAATGGACTACCATATTGGAGAAACTTATATTTTAACCATAACTTTTAACCTGATGGAGTTGATGTGAATAAAAATCAAGATAACTTTACAACTTTAGAGCTATGGATGTTCATAAGACGAAAGTTATGAATAAAAAATGAGTAGAACATCTTGTAAATGAAATAATTACTCTACATCTTAAAAATGTTCCTGCGTTGTTTAATGAAAAGTTATCAAATAAGCTTTAAGCTGTAAGAGAAAACTATAGAGTGGGGAAAAAGAACGAGATTGTTGGCAAGAAAATAATTTTTTCAAGAAACATAATACTCTTCTGGAAATTAAATGACGAAGAAGTTGCATTAATAAAATTTTTGAGGCTCTAAATCAGTCAGTTTCGATTAAGGGTATAAAAGCAATGTCCAGTGAGGTAATTGGATTCTTGTTGAAGTATTGT
>CBFGJT010000008.1:0-59968 GCA_965649165.1 Caldifarciminota bacterium
CCCCACCGTCCGGTCGTTTCCGGGTTTTACGCTGGCAGATAGGAACAAGCGGTGAAAATTGTCCCTGCTTTTCGGAGTCTAATATTATGGGATATTTGATTATTAACAATAATTTGGATATAATATATTCTTATGGCGCTGAGGCAGGTTTATAAGGCAGAAAATGAGCTGATGGCAAATACCATTAAGGACCTCCTGGAGGCAAGCGGGATTCCGGCGCTGGTGCATTCGTTTCAGATTCCGGCTTATGACGGTATCGCCCAGGTGATGCGGCCCGCCTGGGGTGAGGTGCTGGTTGCCGAGGAAAATCTGAAGCAGGCACAGGAGATTATCGAAGGGTTTCTCAGCGGACAGCCGGTTGAGGATGCACCAGGTGCTGACCAGTCTGATGATGACACCAGGTAGTTTTTCTACACTGGGCAGATTTTTGATCCTTGTCGGTTTACTGCTGATTTTTTTCGGTGCTGGGCTGATACTGCTTCCGAGACTGGGCTTTTTCCGTTTGCCCGGTGACATCGTGATTGAGCGCCGGAATCTGGTGGTCTATATTCCCGTCGTCTCCTCAATTGTGCTCTCGCTCATTCTGACCCTGATTTTCAACCTGGTGTTGCGGCGCTGGTGACAATTTTAATTGCAACTAAAGGAGTGCAGTTCTTATGAGCAAACTGGTCTATCTTTTTGGCCCGAAGCGGACCGATGGTTCGGGGAAGATGAAGGCGGTTCTGGGCGGCAAGGGCGCCAACCTCGCCGAGATGGCAAAGCTGGGTCTACCGGTGCCACCCGGATTTACCATTGCCACCACCGTCTGTGTTCATTATCTGAAGCACAGACGAATCCCGCGAGGGCTGAAGCAGGAGCTTTCCCGGGGATTGAATTACATTGAGCAGAGCACCGGCAAGCGGTTCGGGGATTTAGAAAATCCGCTGCTCGTCTCAGTCCGGTCCGGTGCCCGGGCGTCAATGCCCGGGATGATGGATACGGTGCTGAATCTGGGGCTGAATGATGCAGCGGTTGAGGGACTGGCACGGATAACGGGCAACCGGCGGTTTGCCCTTGATGCCTATCGTCGGCTGATTGAGATGTTTGGCGATGTGGTGATGAAGACCGGCAGAGAGGAGTTTGAGGCGGAGCTGCACCAGGCACGAAAACAGCAGGGGGTAAAGAGCGATGCTGAGCTGGGTGAGGCAGCGCTGGAGTCGGTGGTGCAGCGATTCAAGGAGATTTTCCGAAAGAAAACCGGTCAGAATTTTCCTCAGGAGCCCGAGCGCCAGCTCTGGCTGGCGATTGAGGCGGTGCTCCAATCCTGGAACAACCCGCGCGCCTGTGAGTACCGCAGGATCTACAAAATCCCGGATGACTGGGGAACCGCGGTCAATGTCCAAGCGATGGTTTTCGGTAATCTCGGTGCGAACTCGGCAACCGGTGTGCTCTTTACCCGTGATCCGGCAACCGGTGAGAAGCGGCTTTACTGTGAATACCTGCCCAATGCCCAGGGCGAGGATATCGTTGCCGGAATCAGAACCCCACTCCCGGCAGAAACCCTTAGGCAGGAACTGCCCGATGTCTATGATCAGCTGGAGAAAATCAGCCGGAAGCTGGAATGGCATTACCGGGAGATGATGGATGTGGAGTGGACCCTGGAGGCGGGCAGGCTCTACATTCTGCAGTGCCGGGTCGGCAAGCGTTCACCACAGGCCGAGGTGAAGATTGCGGTGGACATGGCGAAGGAACGGCTGATCTCCCGGACTGAGGCGGTGCGCCGGATTGATCCGGAGAAGCTTACCACCCTGCTCCATCAGCGGATCGCGCCCGGAGCGCAGTTTGCCGTTGCGGCACGAGGCATTGCGGCATCACCCGGTGCGGCAAGCGGCGAAATTGTGCTCAGCGCTCCCAAAGCGGTGGAGTGGGCTCAGGCGGGCCGGCGGGTGATCCTCGTCCGGCATCAGACCTCGGCCGATGATGTTGCCGGCATGGCCAAGGCGGACGGGATTCTCACCGCTGCCGGTGGCACCACTTCCCATGCGGCGGTGGTGGCGCGGGGCATGGGCAAGCCGGCGGTGGTTGGATGCGGTGACCTGCACATTGACTATGAGATGGGCACGGTCCGGCTTGGCGACCAGCTGCTGAAGGAGGGCGATATTCTAACCATTGACGGTTCAGCCGGCAGTGTGATCATCGGCAGGGTGCCGATGGAACCGCCGCAGCTGACTCCGGAGCTGGAGACGCTGCTCGGCTGGGCGGACGGTCTCCGGCGTCTGAAGGTGCGGACCAATGCCGATACCCCAGCCGATGCGCAGAAGGCACGGGAGTTTGGGGCAGAAGGAATCGGCCTGTGCCGGACCGAGCATATGTTCTTTGCCCCAGACCGGGTCGGGGTGATGCAGGAGATGATCCTTGCTGAGGATGAGGCGGGCAGGAGGCGGGCGCTCGAAAAGCTCCTGCCGATGCAGCGTCAGGACTTTGTTGAGATCTTCCGGGTGATGGACGGCCTGCCGGTGACGATCCGAACCCTGGACCCGCCGCTCCATGAGTTTTTGCCGGTTGAGGAGAGAAAGATCGCACAGCTGGCAGAACGGCTCGGGATCACCGTCGAGCGGGTGAAGGCAACGGTTGAGAAGCTCGAGGAGGCAAACCCGATGCTTGGCTTCCGCGGGTGCCGGCTGGGCATCATCTATCCGGAGATCACCGAGATGCAGGCACGGGCGATCTTTGAAGCCGCCTGTCAGGTGAAAAAGGAGGGGGTGAAGGTCCTGCCGGAAATTATGATTCCGCTTGTCGGCGATGTTGAGGAGCTGAAGCGCCAGCGGGCGCTGATTGAGCAGGTGGCGGACCGGGTGTTTGCCGAAACCGGAATAAAAGTGAAATACACCCTCGGGACGATGATTGAGGTACCGCGGGCGGCACTGCTGGCCGATGAGATCGCAACCGTCGCCGACTTCTTCTCATTCGGCACCAACGACTTGACTCAGCTTACCTATGCCTGGTCAAGGGATGACTACGGCAAGTTCTTTTCCGGCTATCAGCAGCTTGGGATCGTCAGCTTCAATCCGTTTGACACTCTTGACACCAGAGGGGTCGGGCTGCTAATGAGGTGGTGCAGCCGAAACGGCCGGCGGGTGAACCGGAAACTGAAGCTCGGCATCTGCGGTGAGCATGGCGGCGATCCCCAGACGATTGGCTTCTGTCACGAAATCGGTTTGGATTATGTGAGCTGTTCACCGTTCCGGGTGCCGGTTGCCCGGCTGGTGGCGGCACAGGCGGCGCTCGGCAAAACGGAAAGAAAGGATGTGTAAATGGACAACTTCATTCAAAGCCTGAACCGGCTCCTGGAGACCCATCCTGATGTCCGGCGCAATCCGGAGCGCACCGAACTGATCAGCGAGGCGGTGGCACGCCGGGAGGCGATCGTGCTTAAAACCGGGACTCTTGCCACCTGGACCCCGTCCGACTCCACCGGCAGGAGCCCGCAGGATACGGTGACGGTGCTCCGTCCGGAATCAGAGGGCAACATTGACTGGACCTCACCCAACAATCTGCCGATCACGCCTGAGACCTTCCGGATGATCTGCGCGGATGTACTGGCACGGCTGACAGCCAAGCCCCGGCTCTATGCGCTGGAGCGGTGTTTGGGCTGGGATCCCTCCTATGCCCTGCCGCTGCAGTTTGTTTCGGACCGGGCACTGCACAGCCTGTTTGTCGACAACATGTTCTGTCCGGTACCGGCCGAGATCAGAAAATCGGTGTTTGCCGACCGGCCGTTCACTCTCGTCGTTTTGCCCTATGACCGGCTCGATCCCCAGCGCTATGAGGGCAGGCTGCGCAGACTGCCGGGCACGAATCGGACGAGCACGATGGTGATCGCAATTGACTATGACCAGCGGTTAGGGGTGGTGTTCGGCTCGGCATATTGCGGTTCAATCAAGAAGCTGATGTTCACGGTAATGAACTACCTTCTGCCCGAGCAGGGGATTCTGCCGCTGCACTGCTCGGCGAATGAAGGGGAAAAGGGTGATATCACCCTGTTTCTGGGCCTTTCCGGCACCGGCAAGACCACCCTGTCCACCGATCCGCGGCGCCGACTGCTGGGCGATGACGAACATGGCTGGTCCGACTCCGGGATTGCTAACTTCGAGAACGGCTGTTATGCTAAGCTGATTAACCTGGACCCGAATAAGGAGCCGGAGATCTATCACGCCTGTTTCCATACCGCCGACTATTTGGAGCATGGTGCAATTGTTGAGAATGCGATGGTCTATCCGGACGGCTCGTTTGACTTGAGCGATGCCCGGTTAACCGAAAATTCCCGCGGCTCCTACCCGCTGACCTTTCTCACCAATATCAAGACCCCGCCGGTCGGCAGCCATCCGCAGACGATCATCTTCCTCACCGCGGACGCCAACGGCGTCCTGCCACCGGTGGCTAAACTCAGCCGGGAGCAGGCGATGTTCTGGTTTCTACTCGGCTACACCTCAAAACTGGCTGGCACCGAGACTGGAATCATTCAACCCAAAAGCACCTACTCCCGCTTCTTCGGTCAGCCGTTCATGCCCCGAAACCCAGATGTCTACGCCCGGCTGCTCGGTGAAAAACTGGAACGGCACAGGACCCGGGTTTATCTCGTCAATACCGGCTGGACCGGTGGACCCTATGGTAAGGGGCAGCGGATCGACCTCCGGCTCACCCGCGAGATCGTGCAGGCGGTGATCGAGGGCAGTCTCGATGCGGCGGATTACGAAATTGAACCGATCTTCCAGCTGGCAATCCCGAAATCCTGTCCCAATGTCCCGGACAGCACCATCCTGAATCCGAGGAACACCTGGCAGGACAAAGCCGCCTACGAGGAGCGGGCAAGAAAGCTTGCCGGCGAATTCCTGACCGTATTTCAGCACAACTACGGCAACAAGGGGATCGATCCAGCGATCGCCCGCACCTGTCCGGGCAAGTAGTTTCAGTGCCGCGGTTTCGTCCGGCGCTTGGGTGAAAAGATCAGGGCCAGGGCAAAGATTAGGCTGGCGCTGCAGATGATGGCGGCACCGCTCGGGAGATCAAGCAGCCATGATAATACCAGACCGGTCAGACTGGCAAGTAGGGCAAAACCGGTGGAGAGCAGATACATAGTAGTGAGCCGGTAGGTGAGCTGATAGGCCGCCGAAGCCGGACTGACCACCAGGCTGAAGATCAGAAGACCGCCGATCGTGTTCAAGTTGAGGGTCACGGTCAGGGCACAGAGCACGAGCAGCGCGAAGAAGACCGCCCGTTCCGGAACCCCGACCGCCCGGGCGAGCTCCCGGTTGAACAGCACCGCCCGGATCTCCTTGTTCAGCAAAACCAAAAACATACCGATAGCCAGCGTGTTCAAGCCGAGCAGAATAAGATCGGCGCCGCTGACAAGCAGAATATTGCCCCAGATGAACCGCAGCGCCTCGGTGCGCGGACCGCGGAGTAGACCGATACCCAGAAATGCCAGACCGAGCATGAGGGAAAAGATCACGCCCAGCGAAACTCCGGGCTCCAGGTCGGCACGTTCCGCCACCGGTCCGATGAGCAGCGCCGCGCCTCCGGCAAAGAGTAGTGCAGTCAGGAGCGGGTTGATTCCCAATAGCAGTCCGCAGACCGCACCGGCAAATGCGGCATGGGACATCGCCACACCGACAAAAGGGATGTTCAGTAGTACCACCCAGACTCCAACAATACCGCAGGCGATACTGCCGAAAACCGCTGCCAACAGAGGTTTGATGAGGAGCTGGAGTTCAGTCATTAAAAATGCTCTCCAGCCGTTCCGGCGCCAGTCCGCTTGCCCGTTCTCCCTGCCAGACAATCCGGCCCGCCTTCATCAGTACCACGTTTCTGCAGGCAGCTGGTAGCTGTTCAACCTGATGGGTCACCATCACGACCGTCAGCCGGTACCGATGATAAATCTCCTCGATCAAACTCAGAATCTCATTCACCGAGCGCCGGTCAAGACTGGCGGTCGGCTCATCGAGTAGGAGGATTTTCGGCTCCTGAAGTAGGGCGCAGGCCAGCGCCACCTTCTGCCGTTCACCACCAGAAACCTGTCCGACCGGCCGGTGGTTCAAGTGCTCAATCCGGAAGTAGCGCATCAGTTCAGCTGCCCGCTGCCGGTCCGCTCGTGCCGGACGGTGGAGAATTCCGAGCCGACCGTAGATTCCGAGCAGGACCGCTTCTTGACAGTCAAACGGTAGGCGCGGGTCAAGGGCAAGGCCCTGGGGGACATAGCCGATCCGGCAGCGCCACTGCCTGAGGTTCCGGGAATTCAACTGCTCTCCAAAGAGGCGGACGGTGCCGGAATGTATTCTGCCCAGGCCGTTGACTACGGTCAGCAGGGTGGTCTTGCCAGCACCGTTCGGACCCAGGATGCCGACAAACTCACCAGGGTTGATCTGCAATGAGATGCTGCGCAGGGCGGTGTGTTCAAAATAGCTTACCGTGACATTGCTGATCTCAATCGCGGGCGTCACTTGATAACCTCAGCCAGCCGGCGGGTATTGTCGGACAGAGTTTGAAAATAGGAGCCTTCAAGCGGAAAGTTGCTCAGCGTCACATGCCCGATTCCGGCAGCACGGGCAAGCTCCCGGCCCGTATCCGGTCCGGACTGCAGATTGTCCACAATCAACCCGACTCCGGAATCAACAATCACCCGCGCCAGTCTTGAAAGCTCGCGGGCGGTCCAGTCTTCAGCCCGGCTATAGGTGCCAACCACCCGAAACCCGAGCCAGACGAGGAAGGGCGCCTGATGCTCCGCGGCGAGAACCCGGGGTAGGTTTCTGCCGGCAAACTCCGCCTGTATCTGTTTGCTCACCGAATCAATCTTCTGGAGATAGCGAGTCGCATTCTGCTGATAAACCAGGCTGTCATCCGGATCGATCTCAATCAGGAGTTGCAGGATCTCGCCCACCGCCTGCCGGTGAATATCCGGAATCATCCAGTTGCCGGTGGTTTTAAGTGTAACGATGCGTGCCCCTGGATTCCGGAGCTGCTCCTTCAGTTTTGCAAACCACCCCTCCCAGCCGTGATTGAGGATGAGCTGGGCTTCATTTGCCGCCACCAGTGCTGAAGGCTGAATGTCAAAATGGCCCGGGCAGAAGCCAGGTGGAGCAAGAGCAGTCACATTCACCCGCTCGCCACCGACCACATTCACAATGGTACTGATGAGGCTGGTGGTGGCAACAACCTTAATCCTTGCCGGTGCCTTGTGTCGGCAGCCGGGAACCACTACCAGCACAACGAAGAAACCGAAAAGCAGCTGCCTGAGAAAACGACTTTTAATCCCCATAATCTACTCCGACCGTGAACGCCCGGCCCGGCATCAGATAGAGTCCAGCGGCAGTACCAGGTAGATCGGCATAAATCTGATACTGGCGGTTGAAGATGTTCTCTACCGCCGCAAACAACCGCAACCCCTTAAGCAGCCGATAACCAGCACGGAGATCTGCGGTCCAGTAGGCGGGGATGGGTTGACGGCTGGAGTCAGCAGCAAAGTAGTTGCCGACATAATGAAAGCCGGCGTTAGCTTCAAACCGGGAGCGGTTGAAGCCGAGAATGAAGTCCAGCTTGGTCTCAGCGCGGCCCCGGGTGTGAACACCAAAATCGCTAAAGGTGCCCGCACACCGGAGCACAAACGGCGCAAACCGGATGCTTAAGGCGGTCTCAAGTCCCTTGAAACGGAAATCGCCATGATTTTGATATCTTCTCGGTGGCGGCGGTATCGGGTTGGGCATCAGTTCAATCAGATTCTCGCCCCGGAGGACATAACCGCTGACATCGATCTCCGCCCATTTACCCAGCTGCTGATTGACTCCGGCCTCGTAGTTCCAGGCGATCTCCGGTTTGAGCTCGGGATTGCTGGGCGGGAAGATGTGAGTGTAGTTCAGAGGCGGATAGCGGAAGCCTCGGTTGATACTTAGTCGGAGCCGGGTAGTGTTGACCGGACTGATGACTATGCCCGCCTTCGGTGCCAGCACGCTGCCACTGATGTTGTCTAGGGCGAATCGCAATCCGGCATTGACCGTTACCGGTCCGAACCGCTGCTCATCCTGCGCAAACAGGTCAAGCTGATTACGGGACCAAGAGGGCCTGCTGGTATCGGACCTGAGCCAGGTACCGCCCAGATTTCTGACTTCCAGTCCGGCCTGAATCAGATTTCTGCCAGTGAGCTGACGATGGAGATGGACAAGACCGCCGTTTGTGTAATCGGTGGAATGCCAGCCGTCCCGGGGATCAAAGATGTGTTCGCCGAAAAGGCGGTAAAGTTTCACCAGACCCTGACCCAGACCGGTTCGGAAACTGCTGGTCAGGTCCAAACCGCCGCGGTCATAACGGTTCCAACCGGTTGCCACCAGTGTTTCAGGGTCGGTGACCCGCTTCGGTTCGTGCTTGACACCGGTGAAGTATTTACCGGTGAAATCGAGTTCCAATGTCGAGGAGATGCGCCAGCCGGCGCGGAGGTTTAAGTCATTGCCGTTGTAGTGGGAATTGGGTAGATGGCCATCGGAGATTGCCTTATCAAAGGAGATAAGAAAGTTAACCGGCCGCTGGCGCGTGCCCACGCTCAACCGGAGCTGACCAGTATTGAAGGAGCCGTAGGAAAGCCGACCGCTAATGTCGAGTGGCTGCTGAGCCTGGCGAGTGATGATGTTGATCACTCCGCCTAGCGCATCTGAGCCGTAAAGCGCCGAAAGCGGACCGCGGACCAGTTCAATCCGCTCCACATTATTGAGCGGCAGCGAATGGGTAATCGTGCAGGAAAAGAGACTCATCTTCTCAGGCCGACCGTCAACCAGCACCGCCACCTGTGTGCCCCGAGCACCAAGACCACGGATGTCAATATCCGTCCGACCGAACTGACCGGTGCGGTGAATGAAGACGCCGGGCAGAAAGGCAAGGGCATCGGTTGCGGTTCGGGCAAGCGAGCGCCGGAGTTCCTCAGCGGTGAGGACACTGACCGCCGCTGCCACATCCCGGCGGTGATGCCGGAGCCGTTCTGCAGTTACCACCACATCCGGCAGCTGGAGTACTACCGAATCGCTGTGATTCCAGGGCGGACCCGCCCACACAATCGCAACACTGAAAACAAACAGGTTCAGGGCTAAAAGCATTTTGCCGTTCATCAGTCTGCCTCACTTGGTTTAATTTGATCCAGTAGGATCATACTTACCTTTCCCTGTTCCACCCCTTTGAGCGCGCTCAGCCGATCCGCAAGGATCTGAATCCGGCGCACCGGACCGCGCAAAAGCAGCACCTCAAGACAGTGGTGCGGGTCAAGATGGATATGAAGGGAAGATATGATTTCGGTATAATGCTCATGGCCGAGCCGGGTGAGCCGCCGTATTACATCCCGGCGTTTATGATCATAGATTAGTGCCAGCGCTGCTACTGCCGCGCCGTTGCCTTGCCGCAGACGCCGTTCGGCAAGCCAGCGCCGGGCCAAATCACGCAGCGCCTCGGAGCGGCAGTTGTAGCCGGCGCGCCGGATCTCCTCGTTAAATTGCTGAAAGAGGTCAGCCTCAAACGAAACTCCGAACCGCGCAACCTTTGCCTTTGTCCTATCCATGCCGCCGCAACCTCGCTACCAGAATGATAATCAACCAGGCGATTACGACCGGCCCGGTCATGATCACCCCCAGGAGCAAGCCATTGGTGATCAAACCGTGGGTCTTTGCCTCTAAAAAGGGGCCACCTTCATAACCCATGATGTGGTCGACAAGAATCATCAGTGTACCTCCCCAAAACATTAGACTCAGAGACTTAAGCCCGTAGCGCCAATTGACGAACCGCCCGAGACCGGTGATAAGCAAAGCGCCGAGCGCGATCGGTATCAGCCACATTGGTCCCTCCGCGCCGACTGACGATCCACCGCCTGGTTCAGTGTCAGCATCAGCAGCCAGATGAGAATAATAACCACTGTCATCGTCCCGCCAACCGTTACCATCTCCCGCAACATCTGAACGGTTTCAGTCGGTGAACGCATTGCCGTCAAAAACGGAGGATAGGGGACGACCTCGCCGTGACTCACATGTTCAACCGCCAGCATTAATGAACCACCAAAAAGCATGCTGCTCAACCATTCCGGATGACTCGCCGCGGGTAGACGCCGACGGACCACAGTAGTGACCACGCCAGCTGCGGCTGGAACAAGAAAACAAGCCATTGTTACCTCCAGTGTTAATTTTTTTAAAAAAGTAACAATAAAAATTTTTAAGTCAAGTTCGGCGGCCGACCTTGATCAGGCGCGGAGATGCAGGTACCGGTAGATTGTCTCGGCCAGGTTTGCACCCATCCCTGGAACTTGGGCGATCTCGCTCACACTGGCACCGCGTAGCCGGGCGAGGGAACCGAAATGCCGGAGCAACGCCTGGCGCCGCGCCGGACCGATCCCCGGAATCGCATCCAGCTCCGACTCCAGTAGCTTCCTGCCCCGCAGTTTGCGGTGGAGAGTTATTGCGAACCGGTGCGACTCATCCCGGATCCGCTTCAGCAGTTTGAGCGCGGGCGAAGTCACCGGAATTGAAATCTCCCGACCGTCAAGGTAATACAAGGTGTCAGTCCGCTTTGCCAGTCCCAGGATCGGAATTTCCCGATCAAACTGATGGTAGGCGCGCAGCGCGGCTGAAAGCTGACCTTTACCGCCGTCCACCAGCACCAGATCCGGCAGCGGCAGACCCTTTTCCAGTAGTCCCTGTACCCGCCGCGCCAGCACCTCCTCAATCATAGCAAAGTCGTTCGGACCACTGACCGTCCGGATCCTGAACCGGCGATACTGGTTCTTGACCGGTCGGTCATCCCGGAACACCACCACCGAGCCGACCGCATTCGTGCCCTGAGTATTGGATATGTCCACACCTTCAATCACCCGGGGTGGTGAGGGCAAATTAAGAATTGCTGCCAGCTCCTCATTGGCTTTCGAAATCCGCCGCGCCGGCGGCACCAGCTCCACCAGCGTCTTCTCCGCATTCCGTTGTGCCAGCTCCCGCAGTCTGAGCCTGGCACCCCGCTCCGGAACGACAATTCGCACCCGCCTGCCAGCCCGTCCGCTCAGCACCTGCTCATACAGCTCAGCACTGGGTACGGCTGCCGGCAGAACGATCTCCTCCGGTAGATCCGCGGTATGGGCGAACACCGAGCGCAGCACCCCTTCCAGAATTTCCGCGTCACTGACCGTCTCATCCGCGGACAGCGGATACTGCTCGCGGGCAACAATCCTGCCCTCCCGGACCCGGAATACTACCGCCACTGCTGCCCTCTTCCCCTTTGCCAGTCCGACCACATCCCGACTTGTCCGGTCCGGTGCGACCACCTCCTGATGCCGGACAATCTCACGCAGTGCCAAAAGCTGGTCGCGCAGAATTGCCGCCTGCTCGTAGCGCTGGGCCTTTGCCTCCTGCCACATCCGCTTCTCCAGTTCCTCAATCAGCCCCTCGGACCTGCCAGCGAGGAATTTGATCACATCCCGGACTAGCTGGCGGTAGCGCTCAGAACTAATACTGCCGGTGCAGGGGCCAAGGCAGCGTCTCACCTGAAAATTGAGGCAGGGCGGTCGGGGTTCGGGCTCGGGCAGTTCCCGCCTGCAGGTCCGCAGCTTGAAGATCCGGCGCACCGCCTGCAGTGCCCGGCGGAGCTCGCGCGCACTCGTATAAGGTCCGAAGAGCACCGAGCCATCAGGCTTGATATTTCGGGTGATGAAGATCCGGGGAAAGGGCTCATGAATTGTGATCTTAAGATAGGGATACTTCTTGTCATCCCGGAGTCGGACATTATAGCGCGGCTTTTTGATCTTGATCAGGCTCTCTTCGAGCAGCAGCGCCTCAGTCTCGGAACGGGTGACAATCGTCTCTACCGTCTCAACCCGTGCCACCAGCGCTGCCAGCCGCGGATCAGACTGGGGCTGAGTATAGGCACGCAGCCGGTCGCGCAGACTCCGCGCCTTGCCGATATAGAGGACCTTACCGCTGCGGTCCTTGAGCAGATAGACACCGGGTTCAGCCGGCGCTGCCTGCACTTCAGCGATAAACTGCGAATCAGCAGCGGCCATAAAATTTATTCAGAATGAGAAGGTTCAACCCTTGACGACACCCAGCGGCCGCATCCGGGCGACCTTGCGGGCGATGCCGGCGCGGTGGCACACCTCAACCACCTGATCCACATCCTTGTAGGCGTCCGGCACCTCCTCGTTCAACACCTCCCGGCTTGCCGCCATCACCACAATCCCCTTTGTCCGCAGTTCCGCGGCAACATTCCGGCGTTTGGTCACCTCCAGTGCCTTGGTCCGGGACCAGACCCTGCCCGCACCGTGACAGGCAGAGCCGAAGGTCTGCTGCATGGCGGTTTCGGTGCCAAGCAGCAGATAGGAGCTGGTGCCCATGTCACCAGGAATCAGCACCGGCTGACCCAGGTGCCGGTACTTTGCCGGCAGTGCGGGATGGCCGGGTGCGAATGCCCGGGTCGCACCTTTCCGGTGGACACACACCTTAACCCGCTTGCCGTTGATCTCATGCTCCTCAATCTTGGCGATGTTGTGAGCGACATCATAAACCTGGGTCATGCCCAGTCGCTCAATCGGCAGGCCGAGAACCTGAGTAAACGCCTCCCGGACCCAGTGGGTGATTGCCTGCCGGTTTGCCCAGGCATAATTGGCGGCCGCAACCATGGCGCCGAAATACCGTTTCCCCTCAGGCGAATCCAGCGGTGCGCATGCCAGCTGCCGGTCCACCAGTGTAATCCCGTATTTTCTTGCAGCGGCAACCAGCGACTTCACATTGTCATCACAGATCTGATAGCCCAGACCTCGGGAGCCGGTATGAATCATCACCGTAATCTGGCCCTGATGGATACCCAGCGCCTCAGCCGCCTTCTGGTCATAGACTTCAACCACCTCCTGGATCTCCAGGAAGTGATTGCCCGCACCCAGTGTACCCAGCTGGGGCATACCCCGCTCCAGCGCCCGCTGCGAAACCCCGGTAAGGTCCGCGCCCGCCATCGCGCCATGCTCCTCAGTATACTCCAGGTCTTCAGGCGTGCCGTAACCCTGCTCCACCGCCCAGCGTGCACCCCGGGTCAGTACCTGCGCCACCGTATCCTTGGAGATCCGGATCTTGCCGGTTGAACCGACGCCGGAAGGCACATTGTGAAAGATCGCCCGCACCAGTTTCTCCAGGAGTTCGGGCTTCAGGTCCTTCCTTTCCAGATTGGTGCGCAAGAGCCGCACTCCGCAGTTGATGTCATAGCCGACACCACCGGGGGAAATAATTCCGTTTGAGACCTCAAACGCCGCCACCCCGCCGATCGCAAACCCGTAACCCCAGTGGATGTCGGGCATTGCCAATGAACAGCAGACAATCCCAGGCAGGGTAGCAACATTGGCAACCTGCTCCGGCGCCATGTCCGCCTTCACGGTTTCAATCATCCGGTCATCCGCATAGATGATGCCGTCAACCCGCATCTCCGGCTTGTAGGACCTCGGGATCCGGAACCGGGTCTCGTCAAGTTTCTCCAGTGGTCCGTTCCAGCCTGCCATATATTTAATTATAATTCCCAAAGCTCGGCAGGTCAACAGCAAAGACAAGATCCCGCTGTCCGGGCACCACCCGTCAAAAGCGCCAGCTATGCCAACAACCGTGGGGGAAACTGCCCAGGGGGGAGGGTTTTTCAGGGTGCAATTCAGCAAGTTATTGAATAATTATTAGATAAAAAGACGGGTCAATCCTGCATTAGTCTAAATTACTTTTTTTCAGCAGGAGAGCGGATTAGTGCCCTTCTGTGTTCAATCTGTGAAATTTTGCATTGTGAAAAGGGGCTACTCGACTCGGCTACGCCTCGCTCGGCATGGCAAAGAGTGGCAAACTCATTTTGACCAAAGCCCGAAGGGCGGAGGAAGGAAATCGCTCATCAGCCGCCGGATTCCCTGCGGGTGTTCTGGTGATGCTTGACCGGTTCTGGCCGCTGATTATGCTGGGATTGAGGTGAGGTCGCTTGCCCAGTTTTACCAGGAGCGGGTGCTTTCGTTTCCACAGCGGCAGCGGCGCCGGCTGCCCGGGGTAAAGCCAGGAGGTGAAATCAGAGTTGAGCCAGGGCTGTTCGGCTGGCGGGTGATTGCGGACCGGCACATCCTGTCCTGCCGTTCCGAGGCCGAAGCGCAGTTTATTCGGTTCGGGCTGGAACTCGGACTGGAGGAGATCGAAGTGCCGGTGGATGACGGTTATCTCCTGGAGATCCTGCCGGAGCTGGCGGAGCTAAAGGCGGAAATTGATGCGGTGATGAACCGCTACCTTGACAAGGTCAGCAGTCGCAAGGTGGGGACTCGGGTCCGGCAGCGGGTTTACTCCCGGCTGCTTTGGAAGGATCGTGATGCACCGCGCTGTCGCAGGGGCAGAAAGGGCCGTTATCCGCAGGACTGAGGGAATTACTTGAAGAAAATCACAATTCTTGGTAAAATCGCTTAATATGAATCATCGGGAGCTGCGCCGGACCTTTCTTGAGTTTTATGCGGAGCGGGGGCACAAGATTGTGCCCAGCTCGTCGCTGATTCCGCGTGATGACCCGACGCTGCTTTTTACCAGCGCGGGGATGGTGCAGTTCAAGGCGCTGTGGGCGGGTGCGGTGGAGCTGCCCTACCGGCGGGCATGTTCAATCCAGAAGTGTCTGCGGGCATCGGATCTGGAGCAGGTGGGCAGGACTCCGCGGCACTGCACCTTCTTTGAGATGTTGGGTAACTTTTCATTCGGCGACTATTTCAAGGCGGAGGCGATTCCCTGGGCCTGGGAGTATCTGACCCGGGTGGTGAAGCTGGATCCGGCGCGGCTGTATGTCTCGGTCTATCGCGAGGATGATGAGGCTTACGAGGTGTGGCATAAAGTTGTGGGTCTGCCCGAGACCCGGATTTACCGGCTGGGTGAGAAGGATAACTTTTGGGGTCCGGCCGGCGGGACTGGGGCGTGTGGACCCTGCTCCGAGATTTACTGTGATCTGGGACCGGAATTCGGGTGTGGCAGAGAGAGCTGTGGTCCGGGGTGCGACTGTGACCGGTTCAGCGAGATCTACAATATCGTCTTTCCCCAGTTCAACCAGCTGCCCGATGGCACCAGGGTGCCGCTCAAGAATCGGGGGATTGATACTGGTATGGGGCTGGAGCGGCTGGCGATGGTCTCGCAGGGAAAGAAGAGCATCTTTGAGACCGATCTATTCAGTCCGGTTGTCCGGGCGACTGAGGAGATTCTCGGGCTGGAACTGAGCCTTGACAACCGCCAGTTGTTCTATGTTGCTGCGGATCACAGCCGGGCGCTGACCTTTGCGATCGCCGACGGGGCAATTCCTTCCAACGAGGGCCGGGGCTATATCCTGCGTAACATTCTGCGTCGGGCACTGCTCTTTGCCCATCGGCACAATGTCCAGGAGCCGTTTCTCTACCGGGTTTCGAGTGCGGTGGTGGAGCTGATGCGGCAGTTCTATCCTGAGCTCGGGGCAAAGCGGGAGCAGGCAGCCTTGATCATCCGGGCCGAGGAGGAGCGGTTTCTGCGCACGCTTGATGCCGGGTTGGAGCTGTGGGCGGAGGTGGTGGATCGGTACCGCAGCACCGGTGTGATTCCCGGTACGGAGCTTTTCCGGCTCCATGACACCTACGGCTTTCACATTGAGCTGGTGGCCGAGCTTGCCCGGGATGCCGGGCTGGAGCTGGACCGTGCCGGCTTTGAGCAGGCGATGCAGGAGCAGCGGGAGCGGAGCCGGAAGGCAAGCTTCATCGCTGCTGGACAGGAGGCGGCACCGGTTGCCGGCTCCGGACCGCTGGAGTGTGAGTTTGTCGGTTATGATGAGGATGAGACCGAGACCGAGCTGGTGAGTCTAAGCCGGCTGGATGACGGTAGTTATGAGCTGGTGCTCAAGAAAAGCCCGTTCTATGCGGAGAAGGGCGGGCAGGTGGGTGACACCGGTAGGGTGGTCGGCGAAGGTTTTGAGTTTGAGATTCTGGACAGTTATTACCGGCACGGAATCCGGCTGGTGCGGGCAAAGCTGAAGTCCGGAGAGCCGAAGCCCGGGCGGGTATTCGCTGCCATTGACAAGGAGCGGCGCCGGGAGATAGAGCGGGCACACACCGCGACTCATCTGCTCCATGCTGCCCTGCGCCGGATTGTCGGTGATTATGTCAAGCAGGAGGGGTCACTCGTTGAGCCGGGCCGGCTCCGGTTTGACTTTTCCGCCTTTGAACCGCTCAAGTCGGAACAGCTGACTGCGGTGGAACGGCTGGTCTATGAGCAGGTGATTGCGGACATCCGGGTGGAAAGGCTGGTGGATGTGCCGCTGGAGGAGGCGCAGCGGATGGGCGCGCTGGCATTTTTCGGCGAGGAGTATGGTGAGCGGGTGAATGTGCTCAAAATCGGCGATTTTTCCATCGAGCTATGCGGTGGCACCCATCTGCGTCGGACCGGTGAGATCGGGATGTTCCGGATCACTGCTGAGACCGGAGTGGCGGCAGGCATCCGCCGAATCGAGGCGCTCGTCGGCCGACAGGCGTTTGAGCGGGTCGGAGCGGAGCGGGCAACGCTGGACAGGCTGGCGGAGGAGCTGGGGGTGGGTGAGGCCGGGCTGGTGAAGCGGGTGCAGGCACTGAATGAGGAGCTGAAACGGTTGAGCAACCGGGTCCGCCAGCTTTCCGCTCAACTGGCACGCCAGGAGGCGGACCGGCTAGTGGCAAAAGCTGAACAGGCAGGACCGGTCCGACTGGTGGTCGGTTATTATCCGTTCTTTGAGGTTGATGAGCTGCGGGTGATCGCAGACCGAGTGCGGGAGGTACTGACCGGCAGTTATGCTGGGCTGCTGACCGGGGCGGTGAGCGGGCCCAGGTTGAGATATGTGGTTTTTGTCAGTCCGGAACTGCAGACAAGACTGCCCGCCGGAAAGCTGGCAAAGCTGGTTGGTCAGGCGTTGGGCGGTGGTGGTGGCGGCAGACAGGACATTGCCGAAGGGGGCGGTGCGGTTGATCGGTTGAGTGCGGGCGAGCAGGCCTTTCGCCTGGTGCTGACTGAACTTCCAAGTTAAATTCCTGATTCGGGCGGCAGAGCCGTCCGCTGCAGAATCTTCCGGACAAGATCCAGTCGCTCTAGTGTATCCTCCTGATATTCGGGCAGGAGGTCGTAATTTCTGGTCATATACTTGGGCCAGGAGTAGCGCTCCTGGGTCATGAAGTCCAGCGCCGAAACTGTGTCCTCATCCTTCAGGAAGTGACAGATCTGCCTTTCCACCTCCGGATAGATCGGCAGATAGCAGGAAAGGGTCATCGCATAGCGATCCAGAGTTACCGGCCTGCCTTCACTTACCAGTACCGCGAGCCGGAGCTGGCGGGGTGTGAACCGTTTTTTGCGGAGCATGCCGAGCAGGTATCGTGCCTCTGCGGGGGTCAGGTCGGTGTCGGTGCTAACAGTTTTAAAGAACTGGTCAATCAGCAGTTCACCCGCACGGGTCCCGGAAAGAAACCAGAGGCGCCCAACCGCAGCTTTTATGAAATTCAGGGCGTTACGGCAGCGGTCCAGGTCATCGTATTTTAGGTAATTCCGCTGACGGACAAATTTGAGCGCCTGCTCCGGATCAGTGAGCAGGACACCGCCGACCCGGAGCGGGCCGAGAAAACGGGTCAGCACCCGGAAAAGCATCCGGAAGGTGTCAAAGTCCAGGGCAACATACCGGTGAATTTTGATGCCGAGCAGGTGTTCCAGAGTCTGACGCAGCAGGGGCACGCCACCCAGGGCAAGGGTATGGGTCAGTTTTTCCATCCGGTTGAAATCGGTCCGGTCCGCGGCAACGGTGATCCCCGGAACTTCAACCAGCAAATCCCGGGGAATGGAGATAAGACTGACCCGGTTCAATTCAAAGTTTATATGGGCAATGATGACAATATCCGAATGGGCGGTCTTTTCGCGGGCGATCCGAGTAATACCGCCCCGGTCCTGAGCCGGATTAAGCGCCCGGGCATCGCTGCCGACCAGGAGGATGTTGAAGCTGTTGCCGGTCTCATTCAAGAGCGATACGGGCTTACTGGTACTGCGGGGGGAAAGGATAAAGATTACTGCGCTCATGATAGCCAGCATCAGGATACCGGTAAGTAGGAGAATCAGCCAGTCGGTTTTTCCCCGCGCCATTGTCCTAATCGGTGAGCTTGAGCCGGAGCGGATAGCCGGTGAAGCGGAACTGGTCGCGGATCAGGTTGAGGACATAGCGCTGATAACGGCTCTTGACCATCTCCGGTCTGCTGACCCGGAGCCGGAATACCGGTGGCCGGATGCCGGTCTGGGAAAGCCCGAGCACAAAACAGCCGGGTGCGGGCGGATTTTCCTTCAGCTGGGCAAAAATGGTCTCGCGCAGAAACCGGCTGCTGATCCGCATCGCCCCGGAATGATAAACCGCCTTTGCCTGCCGGACTGCATCCCAGACCCCTTTGCCGCGGATCGCACAGGTGTAGACGAGCGGAGCATAGCTGACAAACTCCAGGTTGCGGGTGATATACTCCTCAACCTTCTTTTTCAGTTCTTTCGGAATTAGGTCGGTCTTGTTGGCAACGATCACCAGCCCCTTGTCTCGGTCGGTCACGAGATTGATGATCCGTTTGTCCTGCGCGGTCGGACCTTCGGTGGCGTCAATGACCACGAGTGCGATGTCACAGCGATTGATGGCGTCAATTGCCCGCTGCACCGAATAGTATTCAACCGGCTGGTCAATTTTTGTCCGGCGCCGGATGCCGGCGGTGTCTACGATTCGGAAGGTTTCGCCCTCGTATTCAAATGTCTCTTCAATTACATCACGGGTGGTGCCAGGTATCGGGGTAACGATTGCCCGTTCTCTGTCCAGAAGCTGATTGAGAATTGTTGACTTGCCGACATTGGGTCGGCCCAGGATCGCCAGGGCAAGACCAATCGGAGCGGATAATTTTACCGCTGGCAGTTCGGCGATGACCGTATCCAGCAGCTCGTCAACACCAATGCCATGCTCGGCGGAGATCGTAAACACCCTTTCCGCGCCCAGCCGGTAGAATTCTGTTTCATCAAACTGCCGGCGCCGGTCACACTTGTTGACCGCAAGCAGAAACTTTCTGCCCTGTTCCCGGAGCCGGCTGGCGAGCTCCTCGTCCAGTGGCAGGAGTCCGGTGGTGCCGTCAACTACCAGGATGATTACCGCCGCCTCCTTAAGTGCTATTTCCACCTGACGGGTAATCTCCTGCTGAATCTGTTCGCCGGCATCCGGGACATAACCGCCGGTGTCAATCACCAGAAACTCCCGGTCCTGCCAGCTGGCGGTCCGGATCAGCCGGTCGCGGGTGATATTCGGTTCGCTAAGGGTGATCGCAACCCGGCCGCCCACAATCCGGTTGAACAGCGTGGACTTGCCCACATTGGGCCGGCCGACAATTGCTACCGCCGGAGTCATGGGATATAGAGACTAACCACTGCCGGAAATGAGTCAAGCGTAATTGATGCAACGGACAAAAAGAGACGACTGAATCTGCCGGCGAGTGTGTTTAGTGCCTAATTAGAATGAGCAGGATCACTGCTGCGGCACCGAGAAAGAGCACGACGCCGATGCCGATCCAGAAGAAGCTCTGACTGCGGACCTCCTCATACCGCTCCGCAACCTCTGCCATCTTATCTGGATCCTGAGGCGGCCGGAGCTTGTCCTCAACGATTTCGCCGGTAAACTGCAACCCGCAGGCAGGACAGGATTTGTGCGGCCGGGTCATCAGTTTGCCACATTCAGGACAGAAGTGGTATTTGCCCCGTTTGATCAGTGGTGCCTGAGCCACATCTTAAAAATAGAGATATTAAAGCTGGCTGTCAAGAAATACGCGCCGGTTTTTGAAGGAAAACCGGGGTTTTCTGCCTGCTGTTTTCGCTTGACAGGAGGAAGTTTTTGCTCACAATGCTTATAATGTCTGCACGAGCAGACAGCAGGAAGACGATGGTTTTCAAACCGCCCGTAACGGGCAGAAAGGAGCAGTAAATGCCGCGTGGACAAGTATTGATGAACCGCACCGTGAAGTTGACGGAGGCGATGCAGCCGGTCTTCGGCCCGGGAAAGACGATCAAGGTCCGGGATATCAACAAAAAGCTCTGGGCTTACATCAAGAAGAATAAGCTGATGACTGGCGATGGTCCGCTGATGAAGCGGAGCGTCAAACTGACACCAGAACTCCAAGCGATCATGGGCAAGAAAGCCTCGGTCAAGGTCGGTGAAATGATGAAGCTTTTGTGGAAATACATTAACGCCAATAATCTGTTTTAATCTTTAAATTCACCCAGAGCAGGCAAGGCAGACCCCCGGCAGTCCGGGGGTTCGGCCTTTTTATTAGCCAGACCTGAGCGAGGTTAATAAGTCTATTTTTTTGATAAACTTAAAATAACGGTGCTGTCTGGGTATTGGTTATTTTTTCTGCTTGACAGGTGAGACTGGATTTGTTAATATATAGTTAGCCAAAATTTTTGAATATTTTGCTCTTTGACAATTTGGAGAAGAGGCAGGCTGATATTCACCTCAAGCTACTAAGAGCACATGGTGGATGCCTCGGCAGTTGAAGGCGATGAAGGGCGTGGTAAGCTGCGATAAGCGCCGGTGAGCTGCACACAAGCTTTGACCCGGCGATGCCCGAATGGGGAAACCCGTGCGGAGTAATGTCCGCACATCCCGGGATGAATCCATAGTCTCGGGAGGCGAACCCGGGGAAGTGAAACATCTCAGTACCCGGAGGAAAAGAAAGCGAATGCGATTCCCTGAGTAGTGGCGAGCGAAAGGGGAAGAGCCTAAACCGATTCCGGTGTCAAGCCAGCAGGTGTTGCCGGAACGGGGTAGTGGGAGCCAGTCACGTCGGCTGCTGGGAGGCGAAGGAGTTACAAAGGTCTGCTGTTAGCCGAAGTCTTCTGGAAAGGGACACCAGAGAGGGTGAAAGTCCCGTAGGCGAAAGCGGCAGGCTCTCCTGCGACTGGTTTCCCGAGTACCACGGGGCACGGGAAACCCTGTGGGAATCAGGCCCGACCACGGGCTAAGGCTAAATACTCTCAACTGACCGATAGTGCACCAGTACCGTGAGGGAAAGGTGAAAAGAACCCCTGGCGGGGAGTGAAATAGAACCTGAAACCATGTGCTTACAATCAGTGGGAGCAGTGGTGGTCTTTCCGCAAGGATCGATCGCTGCTGTGACCGCGTGCCTTTTGCATAATGACCCGGCGAGTGAATGTGCGTGGCGAGGTTAAGCCTCTCTGAGGCGAAGCCGGAGCGAAAGCGAGTCCTAACTGGGCGACTAGTCGCGCGCATTCGACCCGAAACCCGTGTGATCTACCCATGGCCAGGTTGAACTTGGGGTAACACCCAAGGGAGGACCGAACCGGTGGCCCTTGCAATAGCCTCGGATGAGCTGTGGGTAGGAGTGAAAGGCTAATCAAACCGGGTGATAGCTGGTTCTCCCCGAAATGCCTTTAGGGGCAGTCTCGCAAGTTCAGTTGCGGAGGTAGAGCACTGGACGGGCGCTCCCCCACAATGTGGGGGAAAACCCGACCAAACTCCGAATGCCGCAACTCCAGATTGCGGGAAAGAGGCTGTGAGCTCTAAGGTCCATGGCCGAGAGGGGAATAACCCAGACCACCAGCTAAGGCCCCTAAGTGTATGCTAAGTGGGAAAAGAGGTGAGGTTGCTCAGACAGCTGGGATGTTGGCTTAGAAGCAGCAATCATTTAAAGAGTGCGTAACAGCTCACCAGTCGAGCGACCTTGCGCTGAAAATTCATCGGGGCTTAAGCATACCGCCGAAGCTGTGGACTTCTCCGAGTAATTCGGAGGAGTGGTAGGGGAGCGTTCTGCAGTAGGTTGAAGGCTGACCGCGAGGCCAGCTGGACGAACCAGAAGTGATTATGCCGGGACGAGTAGCGTTAAAACAGGTGAAAAACCTGTTCGCCGGAAGCCCAAGGTTTCCTGGGGAAGGTTAATCCGCCCAGGGTTAGTCGGTGCCTAAGCTGAGGCCGAAAGGCGTAGGTGATGGGAATCCGGTTAATATTCCGGAACCACCTTGGTGTCGTTACGAGCTATGGGGGGACGCAGTTGGAAAGGCCCAGCCCCGTGCTGGATCGGGGTCTAAACCATGGTGATGGCGCGTAGGAAAATCCGCGCGCGGGATTCACTGTGGTGATGGGGACTCTGCCGTCAGGCAGGGGAACTGGACCGGACCGGCTGCCGAGAAAAGCCTCTATGCCAGACATCAGGGTGACCGTACCGTAAACCGACACTGGTGGGCGAGGAGAATATCCAAAGGCGCTCGGGTGAGCTCTCGTTAAGGAACTCGGCAATCTAGCCCCGTAACTTCGGGAGAAGGGGTGCCACCGCAAGGTGGCCGCAGTGAAGAGGCTCTGCCGACTGTTTAACAAAAACACATGTCTCTGCTAAGCCGTGAAGGCGAAGTATAGGGACTGACACCTGCCCGGTGCCGGAAGGTTAAGGAAGGGGGTCAGCCGCAAGGCAAAGCTCCCGACCGAAGCCCCGGTAAACGGCGGCCGTAACTCTAACGGTCCTAAGGTAGCGAAATTCCTTGTCGGGTAAGTTCCGACCTGCACGAATGGTGTAACGAGTGGAGCGCTGTCTTAACGAGAAGCCCGGCGAAACTGTAGTGGCGGTGAAGATGCCGCCTGCCCGCGATTGGACAAAAAGACCCCGTGAACCTTTACTACACCTTGCCATTGGACCTTGGCCGAGCATGTGTAGGATAGGTGGGAGGCTGTGAAGTCCGGACGCTAGTTCGGATGGAGCCGTCGGTGAAATACCACCCTTGTTCTGTTGGGGTTCTAACACCGTGCTGTTAATCCAGGCGGTGGACAGTGGCAGGCGGGTAGTTTGACTGGGGCGGTCGCCTCCCAAAAGGTAACGGAGGCGCTCAAAGGTCGGCTCAACACGGACGGCAACCGTGTGGTGAGCGCAAGGGTATAAGCCGGCCTGACTGTGAGACCGACAGGTCGAGCAGAGACGAAAGTCGGACCTAGTGATCCTGTGGCTCTGCGTGGAAGGGCCATAGCTCAACGGATAAAAGGTACTCCGGGGATAACAGGCTGATCGGGCCCGAGAGTTCACATCGACGGCCCGGTTTGGCACCTCGATGTCGGCTCATCGCATCCTGGGGCTGGACAAGGTCCCAAGGGTCGGTCTGTTCGCCCGTTAAAGCGGTACGTGAGCTGGGTTCAGAACGTCGTGAGACAGTTCGGACTCTATCCATCGTGGGCGTAGGAGACTTGAGGGAAGCTGCCCATAGTACGAGAGGACCTGGGTGGACGCACCTCTGATGTACGAGCTGTCCTGCCAAGGGCACCGCTCGGTAGTCAAGTGCGGCAGGGATAACCGCTGAAAGCATCTAAGTGGGAAGCCCCTCCCAAGATTAGGTCTCCCGTGTGGTAGGCCGCAAGGTTTGCCACCCTGAAGGCCCCTGGTAGACTACCAGGTTGATAGGCCACAGGTGTAAGCGCAGTAATGCGTTCAGCCGAGTGGTCCTAATCGGCCGTGCGGCTTGAGGTTTCAGTCTGCTTCTTCTCCTTAAAATCTGGTCTGTAAGATTCCCGGCGGTGATACCGGAGGGGAAACACCTCTTCCCATACCGAACAGAGCCGTTAAGCCCTCCAGGGCCGATGGTACTGCGCTGGCAACGGCGTGGGAGAGTAGGTCGCTGCCGGGTTTTTTATTCCTTTTTCTGTTTGACCCGTTATCAATCGCGGGTAAATTTCCTGTGATGCGGTTACCTTTCCCACTTGCAGTGCTATTAATAATAATGATAGCCGCCGGCTGTTATCAGCCGGCAATTGTTTATCAGCGGTATCACCAGCCGGAGCGTGCCTCTGAGCCAATTGTGGTGCGGGTCCGGCTGACAGTACCTAAGGAGCGGGTGTGCATTACTGCCGAGCAGGGTTTGCAGGTCAGGATTGACGGGCGTACCTGGAGGGTTGATTCTGTGCTGGTTACCTTGCGACCGGACGGTTTTCGGCTCGCTGGAGGAAATCTGCCACCGCAGTTATTACGGGACACGGTCATAATTACCAGCAGTTCAGGGTTAGTACGAGTCGACTCCCGGAGTTATCGTGGTGCGGTCAGGGTGTTTTATCTGGAAGATTCGAGTCGGACAGTGGTGGTCAACCGTTTGCCTCTGGATGAGTATCTTTACAGTGTTGTTCCGTGTGAAATCGGTCCGGTAAAACCTGAAACCTACGAGGCAGTCAAGGCGCAGGCGGTGGCGGCGCGGAGTTTTACCTTGAGCCGGCTGGGTAGGCGTAAAGGGCTCGGTTATGACCTCTATGACAGCTACTTCCGGGATCAGGAGTACAGAGGTGCGGGTGCGGAGCTGGCGCTGGCAACTCGTGCGGTTGATGAGACGCGGGGGGAAGTGCTAGAGTATCAGGGTGAAGTGGTGGAGGCACTTTATCATGGCAATTGTGGCGGGGTAACTGCTGATGGCACCAATCCATGTCTGATCAGTGTCCGGGACAGTCCGGGCGCCGGCGGGCGTCCGTTCTGCAGCTGGAGTGGAAACTTTTCTTGGCGGATGTCAATCGGGCTTGACAGCATTGAACGTGCCCTTGCCCGTCTAACCGGTAGTTCAGGCAGAATCAGGGTGAAGGGTGTTCGGCTGATAAGGGCTAAAGAATCATGCCGAGTCCAGAAACTTTATTTTAAAACTTGCCAGGGAGAGCTGACAGTAAATGGGACTGACTTCCGTCTGGCGCTCGGTCTCAAGTCCACCTTTTTTGAACTCAGAATCAGCCGTGGAAGAGCGATTTTTGAAGGCAGAGGCTGGGGGCATGGGGTCGGGATGTGTCAGGATGGAGCGGTCGGTATGTCAAGGCTGGGGTATGATTACCGGCAGATATTGAAGCATTATTATCCACGGCTGAAACTTGGCAGATTGTACTGATCAGGTCTGGTGTTCTTCTTCGGTAATTTCCTTTTCTTCCGGGACATCGGTGATAAAAACGGCAGCAGCGACAACAGTTGTCCACAGACCATTCTTGTTGCCGATGGCGGTCTGGGTGATGTTCTGGGTGCGAACAATCTCCCGGGCGATTTTCCAGATCTCCTTGCGCTTGTCGTAGCTCAGATCCGGATCAAAGGGCACACCGAGCGTGGTGGCAAGCATCTGTGCCGCCAGATCTTCGGCGTAATCGCCGGCACGGTCCTCCCGTTCACCAAAGGAGTGGTACTCGGACAGGTAACCGTAGCGGGAAGGATCTTTAGGGATGGCGATGCCCACCGAGGCGGAAATCAGCCGGTGGGGTTCATTTGTCGCGTTGTCGCTCATAACTACAAAAAGAACCTGACCGGGCTTTAAAAGATTAAGTCCGCGCTGGCGGGAGATGATCCGGCAGTAGGGCGGGAAAATTGAAGACACCCGCACCAGATTGTAAGGTGCGATGCCGGCGTCGCGCAGTGCCGCCTCAAAACTGGCAAGCCGTTCCCGGTGGATACCGACCCCTTTGGTAAGAAAGACATAGCGGGGCAGGATGACCATTTTCCCTCCTTAAATATAAAAAGTGGAGCAGACCAGATTTGAACTGGCGACCTCCAGAGTGCGATTCTGGCGCTCTCCCAGCTGAGCTACTGCCCCACAGTTTTGAGGTGCCGGCTTCAAAGCCGTAACCTCCCAAGGTAATTATAATTCACCGGTTAGAATTGTAAATCTCTGCTGACCGCTGTCAAGCGGATAGTTGAGACTGCAGACCAGTTGACAGAATTGCGCTCCATAGTATAATAAGGTGCGGTGGTCTGCTAATAGCCCAAAGGAGGTGTCCATGGGGACGGGCAGGGTGCTGGTAAGCAGCGTTCTGCTGTTAGGTGTGGCGGCCGGACAGTTTGAGTTCGGCGTTGTCTGCTCCACAAACAGCCGTTTCGCAACCGGGCCCAGCAACAGTCACAAACTGGCTTACCGCGGTGAAATGCTTTATCTGGACCGGGATACGATTACGCTCGTTTTCCAGTCGCGGGAGAGTATCTATTACTGTTTGTCCGGGAACGGTTCAGTTCAGCCCTGGAGCCGTCCGGTTTACCTTTATCCCGGTAAGGATCCGGGAATCACCTGGGGTGGTGATGGCGACCGGCATCTGGTCTGGGTGATGCGGGACACAGGAACGGGCGTCTTCAATATTTATTACCGGAATCTGGAATTCCGGATGCTGCCGGTACATGTAAGTGCCAGCGAAACTGACTGCGGTCATCCGGATGTCTATGCGGACAGCAACGGAGTCGCCCATGTTGTCTGGGAGGAAGGTGCGGATCAACCGCAGATCTGGTATCGCACTGTCAATGAGAACGGCGTGATCAGCGGGCGGTTTCGCGTTTCATCGGACAGCACTGCTCAGTGCCGGTTTCCGGCGATCGAATGCTTCCAGGACACTATTTATGTCATCTGGCAGGAGTTTTGTCCGTCACAGCCTCTGCCCTACCGGATTCTTCAACGGCGACAGGTGAATGGCACCTGGCTGCCGGTGCAGATTTTGATGCAGAATGCCGAACCGCTAGCACATCCGAGCTTGGATTTTGCGCTTGGAGAGCGGTTTTCCGCATGCTGGGAGGTCTGTTCGGGGGGGGATTATGATGCCCATTTTGCCGGAGGTAACGGCGGTGGTTATCATACTTACGGTATGTCAACTGTGCCGGTGGTGGCAACGGTGGGCACGATCTGGTCCTACCTTTTCTGGCAGGAGGATTCAGCCGCCTATCAGGACATCTACTATCATCTCTACTATTTTATGACCGGCTGGACGCGGGGCACGGTGCGCCGGCTATTTGGCATCAATGAACCGCTTCATGCTCCCAGCTGTCTGGCTGCGCTTGCGGTATGGACTCAGGGTGATACCTCACCCTACAAAGTGATGTGGGGGTTTTTCGGCTATCCGGTCGGAATTGAGGAGGCGGAACTGAGGCTGACCCGCAGACAGTTTTCAAGGGTTGTCAATGATGGTTCGATTCTTTTCATTCCCCAGCCGGGTGGGGTTGTTCTTGATATCAGCGGGCGCCGGATGCTTGACCTGAAGCCCGGATTCAATGATCTGAGCCGGCTGCGGCGCGGTGTCTATTTTGTGCGCTCCGGTGCACAACCGCAGCGGATGATTCAGGTGCGCTGAAGGAAGAGATTATCCTCAGAAAGAAGGCCGCTCTCCTATTACTTGCTGGTATCCAGCTGGTATTTGGCTGGTATGCGACGCGGGTTGAATTTCAGCACCTTTGCTGGTCACCTGACAGTCGCCGTCTGGCTTTTACCGCCCGTTACTGTGACGAAGGAAGTGATGTTGAAGGGATGGAGAGTGAGAATCTGGTGGCGGTGGTGTGGGTTGACAGTGAGCTGCCGGTGCGAATTTTGACACCATCGGTGATTAACAGGGTGATACCGGATCGCTCGGGTGACCAGCTGGCACTGGTGACCAGCTGGGGGGTATTTACACTCAATTTTTGCGACGGATCGGTGCGGCAGCTGTTACTCGTGGAAAGTCCGGGCGACCGCAGGAACTACATTGCAGACGGTGTCTGGTCTGATTCCGGCACCAGGTTAGCGCTGACCGTATTTGACTACAGCAGCAACCGGTGTCAGCTTCGGGAGTTGGAGATCAGCAGGGGCAATATCCAACTGCGGGCGCGGGGCTTGGCGGATGCGGACCGGCTTGCGGTGCTTTATTATGAAGGAGACAGCGCGCTGATTGTTGCTGAAAGAGCACTGGTTGATTCCAGTGCACCGTTCAGCTTCTGGCGGCTGGTGCCGGGCAGAGTCGGGAAAGTGCCGCTGACTGCAGAGCAGATCAGGTCCGGGGCATTTCCTCTGATGAGCTACAGCGTGCCGGCTGATGGTGTGATTGAGCTGGAAAGTCTGGGGATGCCAGTGCGCCGGCTGAAACTGCAGTCAGGCGGTAAGATTGAAAGCGTTAAGTTTGCCCCTGATTTCCGGCATATCGCCTATGTACATTCTGATGGCTCAAGACGGTCACTCTGGCTGGTGAAAACCGATGGCAGTGAAAACCGGCAGCTGCCAGTTGCGGGACCTTATGTCTGGCAGACAGACGGCAGCGGACTGATAATCGCCCATCAGGACAGTATCGTTCAGGTTGCGCTTGACGGCAGGGTTAGATATCTTTTCTCGCTTACCGGGTTTACGGTTACTGCAATTGTCCCGGCACCGGAGGGCAGTCGGCTGCTTGTGGAACTGAAGCAGGCTGATACCGATCTTGTGGCAATTGTCGAGCCGGATTCGGCTCATTTCCGGATTGTCGGCAATGGATATCAGTCCCGATGGCTGAATGACTATCGGGCATGCTTCCGCACTGCGACCGGGTTTGGCAGGTATGATTTGTCCTCCGGGGATCTGCGGATAGTGAATTTGATCACTAGCGGCTTTGCGCCGGAATGGCTTGATGATACCACCATTATTTTTGCCGCCGGCACCGGTATCTATCGGACCCTGGGCACGGAACTTAAAGTCCAATATCCGGAGCAGCGGCAATGGTGGTGTGTCAATGTCAATACCGGCAGGATGTGGCAATTTCTGGGTGAGTTCAGCGGTATTTCACCATCAGGGGATCGTGCGGGTCCGATTACTTCGCCGGACCGCAGGCTGAAGGTGTGGATTGGTGATGCTGGACAGAGAAACGGACCTAATCGTCCGGCGGTCTACGTTAGCGATGTCGAGGGCAGCGGAGAGCGGATTGTTGCTGGTCCCTGGACCAACTACTGAACTGCGCCGATGAGCAGCCGGGCAGCGGTTTCAGCACCGTTGATCGAAATTTTCCCCCAGCCCGCCTGTGCCATTTCTGTAAGTTTGCCGGACTGGTGCAGGGCATTGATGATTGAGCCCAATTTCTGCGGTTGAGACAGCGGCAGGCACACCTTTTGTGCTGCGGCAAAGCTGAAGTTCTGGGGGGCAAAAGGTCCGACAT
Source organism: Caldifarciminota bacterium (assembly GCA_965649165.1). Taxonomy (GTDB): domain Bacteria; phylum Hydrothermota; class Tepidihabitantia; order Tepidihabitantales; family Tepidihabitantaceae; genus JAOABP01. The sequence goes on from CBFGJT010000008.1 coordinate 28,933, forward strand.
GCGGCAGCAGGGCAAACATCGGCAGGCCCAATCCCAGCGCCCAGTTGGTTCGCTCGTGTGCTGCCGCCACCATCAGGTCAATTTCGGGGAAAAGCTCAGCGGTTTTTTCATTTTCCTCCGTCCGGGAGGAGAATACCATGGTATTGAGAATTCCGGGGGCAAATCTGCCCTCGGTGCCGGCAAAGATTAGCACCCGGTGTCCGGTATCAAGACAGGAGCGGGCAGCAACGCTGATCGCCCTCATATGGGGGCGGGGATAGGCGCCAGAGGTAAAGAAGGCGACGGTCAAGGGTATGTCTGAATGTAGCCGGTCAAGCCGCCTCTCGTAAGCGGTTTTCGCAACCGGCAGCAGTTGCGGTTCGATGATCAGTCCGGTGACCGCCACTTTTTCTCTGCTGATGCCCAGCGACTCAAAACACCGGGCGGTATACTCCAGGGGGACAAGAATCTGTTCCACTTCAGCGATTACCGCGCTTTCTGGAGCGGCAATTTCGCCGTGGAGATAGGCAACCCGGCAGACCGGTCCCAGAAGCCGGGCAAGGAGTGGATGGTCAACAAGTACGATTCCGGGGAAATTGCGGAATTCTTTCCTCATTTTAGGATCAAGTAATGATGATACCAATGCTGAAACCGTTCCGGACCGCCGGAGCCGGTTGTAAATTCTGGTCAGTGGTCCGCCTCTGCCGCCAAGCCGGTAAAGCTGTCTGACCCGCCGCCAGCTCCATCCGGAAGCTGTCTGTCGAGGTGCAGCCGGCAGAAATGAAAGTACGGCGTCGAGGTAGTTCGGGTGCCCGCGTCCGATTCCGGCGGAAAAGGCAACAAGCCGGTGGTTCGGCCGATTCACTAAATTCAGGTTAAGAGAAGATTAAGGCCAGTCAATCAAATGGCAGGCTCAATTCCGGCGGAATTGCAGTTCTTTACTGTTGTTCAATTTCGCTGATAATTTAGCTCTATGTTTCATGGCGAGTTCATGCTGCCCGAGGGGGAGGAGCGGGCACAGGGCCGGGCAATTGATTACCTACGCCGGCTCTGGCCCTTCTTTTCCCCATATCTGGGCAGGGTTGTGGCTGCGGGTCTGCTGCTGCTGGTCTCAAGCGGGCTTTCACTGCTTGGTCCGGTGCTTTTGAAGCGGGCGATTGATGTCAATCTCGCCCATGGTGATCTGCGCGGGCTGGCAGTTACCTCGCTTTTATATCTGGTGGTTCAGGCAGGTATCTTTGTTGCCACCTACTATCAGCTCGTATGGCTAACGCAGGTGGGTGAGCAAGGGGCCGCAGATTTAAAAAAGCGGCTGTTTGAGCACATTCTGAAACTGCCAATATCCTTCTTTGACCAGAATCCGAGCGGAAGGCTCATTTCCCGGGTTGAGAGCGATACCGAGGCATTGAAGATGCTTTTCACCCGGACTTCGGTGGTGCTGCTCCAAAGCGGGCTGATGCTTGTGGGGATGAGCGTAATCATGGGTATTACCAGCTGGCGGCTTTATCTTTTGGTGGCGATGCTTCTGCCGCCATTTGTGCTTGCCTTTTACTTCTTTCAGAAGAAGGTCCGGCCGGTTTATCTTGAGGTCCGGCGCCGGGTGGCCGATATCAACAGTCTGGTAGTGGAGGCGCTGCGCGGACTGCCGGTGGTTCAGGTTTTTAATCAGGAGGGGAGTTTCGCTGTCCGGATGGACCAGCTGAACCGGCAGAAGTTTGCCAGTGAGCTCAAGGCATCATATCTCTGGTATGCGGTCTGGTTTCTGGTTGATTTCGGTGAGCTCATCGGGGTTGGGCTGGTGCTGGCGATCGGCGGTATGTGGGCACGCAGTGGCGGTCTCAGCGTCGGCACGCTTGTGCTTTTTATCTCCTACATCAGCCGGCTGTTTGCACCGCTGCGGGCGATTTCAGATCAGATTAACATCATGCAGCGGGCGTTTGCCTCAGCGGAGCGGGCACTGAAGATTCTGGATCAGCAGTCCGAGCCCGCCGGCAGAATAACGGGTCAAATCAGGTTCAACCGGGCGATTGAGTTTCAGGGGGTGTGGTTTGCCTATGAAGGCGAAGAGTATGTGCTCCGTGATATAAACCTCCGTATTGACAGGGGAGAGAAGGTGGCACTGGTCGGCGAGACCGGTGGCGGCAAGAGTTCACTCATCGGGTTGATCTTAAAATTTTACCATCCACAGCGAGGGAGAATCCTGTTTGATGGTTGTGATCTCAATGAGATTGACAATGATACGCTGCGCCGACTGACCGGTTTTGTGCCCCAGGAGGTGGTTTTGTTTCCGGGCACGGTGCTGGACAATTTGCGGTTGTTTGACGGCGGGATAACGCCGGAGCAAGTGATTCGGGCGGCAGAGCGGGTGCGGATTGATGAATCGATTCGGCGGTTTGCTCAGGGGTATGAGACCTCGGTCACAGAAGCTGGTGCCAATCTCTCGCTGGGCGAGCGGCAGCTGCTGGCATTTGCCCGCGCGCTGGTGCGCGATCCGCAGATTCTGATTCTGGATGAGGCGACATCTGCAATTGATCCTCAGACCGAAAGGAGGATTCAGGAAGGTATGCAGGAGCTGCTTGCCGGCAGGACGGCGATTATCATCGCTCACCGGCTGGCAACGATTCAGCTTGTGGACCGGGTGGTGGTGGTGCACAAGGGCAGGATTGCAGAGCAGGGCACGCATGAGGCGCTGCTGAGAAAAGAAGGTATCTATGCCCGGCTTTTCCGGCTGCAGTTTGTCGAACAGGCGGCGGGTAGCAATGATTAGGAGCAAGGCAGGCGGGCTGCAGGTGATTTATGACTTCTGGCGCCGTAACATTCCACTGGCAGTGCTGCTCGTGGTGCTGACCGTCTTTGCCAGCGCGGTGGCGGTTGCTTTCCCCTATCTGCTCCGGCTGATCATTGATGGTATCAGAGCGGAGATCACGAACCGGCGCCTGGTGAATTATGTACTGCTGCTTTCCGGCTTCGGGCTGGCGCGGGCAATGGCCGATGTCCTGCTGCCGTTTCTCCGGGGCAGAACGAATGAAAAGTTTCAGTGGGAGGTGCGCAGCGGCGTGTTCAGCCGGCTGCTCTATTTTGACCACCGGTTTACGAACCGGTTTCCGAGTGGTGATGTGATGGAACGACTCGACCATGATCTGCAGGAGCTTTCCTGGTTTGCCTGTTCCGGCATCTTCCGGTTTACTGCCGGTGCAATGCTTGCCCTGTTCACGGTGGTGATGCTTCTGCGCATGAACCGGTTTCTGACGCTAGTGACAATTGTGCCGGTGACTCTCGGAGTGGTGGGCTGGCTCCGGTTCGGTCCGAAAATCTACAGCCTGTTTATGCAGTGGCGGGTGCAGATTGCGGATATTAATAACCAGCTGCAGTCGGCTTTTACCGGTATCCGGTTGATCAAGGCGTTCGTCACTGCAGGCGGGTTGGCAGACCGGTTCGCAGAGACGCTCAATCGTCGGGTTGGGTTGGCAGTGCGCGAAACCCGGTTTGAAGCCCAGCTGCAGGTTCTGTATATGGCAATTGTCGAACTGGCACTGCTGCTGGTGTTGTGGGTAGGTGGCGGACTGGTGATCGGCAGGCGGCTGACTCTTGGTGAGTTTGTTGCTTTCAATGTCTATCAGCTGATGCTTCTGCCAACGATGTTTGACATTGGCAATCTGTTTGTCTCCGGGAGAAGGGCGAGCGGGGCAGGAGCACGGATTAGTGAACTGGTGCGCGAGGATTTCAGTATCAGTCGCCGGGGTGCGGATCTCAAACCGGTGCCGGGTGAACTCCGGCTGGAGCGGGTGACCTTTAGTTACAACCAAGCGCCGGTGCTCAAAAATGTGTCAATGGTTATCCCTGCCGGCCGGAAGGTCGGTATTGCCGGCACCGTCGGTTCGGGCAAGAGCACCCTGCTACGACTGATACTGCGCCTGACGGACCCTCAGGCGGGCACGGTGAAATTAAATGGCACCGACATCCGGGAACTGAGTCTGATTGCCTATCGTCAGCTGTTCGGATATGCACCGCAGGAGCCGGTTCTGTTTTCGGACACATTGAGAAACAACATTCTGTTCGGACGCAAGGCGGATGATGCGCGGCTCCATGAGCTGTTAAGACTGGTTCAGCTCGAGAATGATGTCCGTGAGTTTGTCCAGGGTCTGGACGAGCCGTTAGGGGAACGGGGCACCGGTCTTTCCGGTGGTCAGAAGGCGCGGGTGGCGCTGGCACGGGCATTGCTGATGCAGCCGGAGATAATCATTCTTGATGACGCCACTGCCGGGCTGGATGCGGATACCGAACAGGAGTTCTTTGCCCGGCTTTTTACTGCACTTCCCGGCAGGACATTTATTATCGTTTCCCACCGGCTCAAGGTGCTTTCCGCCTGCGATTACATCTATGTCCTGGACCGGGGTGAAATCAGCGAGCAGGGCACACCAGCGGAGCTGCTGGCAAAATCAGGGCTTTATTACCGACTTTATGAGCGCCAGCTCCTCAGGGAAGAGCTGGAACAGCTTGACAGTTAGATTACTGCTTCAGATCCGGCTGTGCTGGAAGAATTCCCGTTTCAGCTGCTCCAGCAGTTCTGCCCGGCGGTGATAGAGCCGGTGGAGCTTGCGCGGTTTGTGCCTTGCCAGTGCATAATGAGTGAAGAGGGGCAGTGCCACGGTGGCGTCCAGATAGCAGACAATCGCATCCGGCAGCCGGTTCGGATCCACCTTGCCCCAGGAGACCGCTTCGTGCGGGGTTGCCCCGGAAAGGCCGCCGGTATCAGGCCGGGCATCAGTGAACTGGATAAAGTAGTCCTGGCCGACATCAGGGAGCATCAGGATTTCCTGAATTTGGGGTTCAGTCTGGAGCATGAAATTCTTCGGTGAACCGCCGCCGACAAGCACGACCCCGGACTCGCCTCCGGAACGCTTGGCATAGAGTACATAGGAGGTGGTCTCATTGACATCAATTGACGGGTTGATCCGCAGTTTCAGCCCTTTGAGCTCCAGTCCGGCGATGTTCATCCCTATCGTCGAGTCGCCGGGAGAACTGGTGTGGACCGGGACGCCATAGCGGTAGGCGGCGGCAAGGATTGATACATCCCTGAGTCCGTTTTTTTCTTCGTATTCAGCAGCATATCTACCCAGATAGTGATAGAACTCGGCGGTGCCCATTTCCTTCTGGAACTCGGGCTGGAGGAGAATCTTGCGCAGGATTTCGTCGGTGGCACAGAGACAGTCGGTATACGCAAGAAAGATGTCATAAATCCGGACGACATCGTTTTTGCGCAGATCGGCGTCATTGACTGCGGGGGAGCCGGCATAGAGCGGGAAGTTAAAGACAAAGTGCAGATCGTGATACATATTGGCGCCGGTGGCAACAATCCAGTCGATAAATCCGGCTTTGATCAGCGGAACAATGCAGGAACAGCCGAGTCCGGCGGGTGTAAGGGCACCGGCAAGTGACATCCCGATGATCGTCCTCGGTTTGAGCATCTTCTGGACAAACAGCTGACATGCCTGACGCAGCCGGGCGGAGTTGTAGGCAAGGAATGTTTCTTCAATCAGATAGACCGCAGACTCCCTGCCGGTAATGCCTTTAGGCAGAATTCGCTTGCCGGAGAGATAGAGATGCTTGCGCGGGGTGCGCCGTTTGCGTAGCCAGTCTGGCAAATCACTGAGATCAGGACGGTAACGGTAATTTTTCTTATTCATTATCCCCCTCCTAAGCGACAAAAACGGTCTTTGCGGGTGGAATGCCGTTGAAATGGGTTGCATGGGCGATGGAATAGGCACCGATATTCTGGGCATAAACCAGATCACCCAGCTCCAGCTCTGGCAGCTCCTCGGCGGTGGAGATGATGTCCAATGAGTCGCAGGTCGGTCCGGCAAGGGTGGTGAGCTGGGTCGGTCCTTTCTTAATGGTGGCAAACTGATATTTACAATGGTCGAATACGGTGCCGGAAAGTGCGCCATAAACACCGTCATCAAGATAATACCAGTGCTTGTTGTTGCGGATTGACTTGCCGATCACCGACATCAGCAGAAAGCCCGATGGCCCGACAATCGCCCTGCCCGGTTCGGCAATGATTCGGATATCATCCGGGAACAGCCGAGAAAGCTCCATATTGAGTGCCGGTGCGATCTCGACAAACCAGTCGGGGTCAGAGTCAAAATGCCGGATCGGAAATCCCCCACCGATGTCTACCAGTTTCAGATTCAGCCCCTTGTTTTCTGCCTCGGTAAGGATCATCCGGGTGAGCTCCAGCGCGTCAAGGTAGTTATTGCCCTGCAGACACTGCGAGCCGACATGGAAGGAGATGCCGGTAGGTTCCAGTCCCAGTTTCCTTGCCTTGAGCAGAAGGGGGATGGCATCAGCAGGTTCGGCACCGAACTTGAGCGACAGCTCCACCACCGAGCCGACATTGGGCACTTTGGTTCTGACTACCACCTGAGCCTGAGGTGCGTGGCGGGCAATCTTGTTCAGCTCGTATTCGGAGTCAAAGGTCATCAGCCGGACATTGCGCCGGATGGCATATTTAATCGCTTCCGGGCGTTTGACCGTATTGGCGAAGATCACCCGTTTCGGATCCGCGCCCGCAGCAAGCACCAATTCAATTTCCGGTTCCGATGCAACATCAAATCCGCACCTCGCCTGGGCAAGGGTTTTGATCACTTCGGGGTTCGGGTTTGCCTTGACCGCATAGAACGGCTCAACCCGGGGCAGGAGGTTGCGGAACTTTGCCAGCTGGGCTAAAAGCAGGGTGCGGCTGATGATAAAGAGTGGAGTGCCGTGCTTTTTTGCAAGCCGGGGGAATGAGGCACGTAGTCTCCGCAGATAACCGTTCTGACTTTTAAAATTTGTGTTCACACCTCAATTATTGCCGGCCAGATTTGCGGGTCAAGATTAAACACCAGCCGGCATGAGCACCGCGGCGCCATTGATTCGGCTGTGCTTGACCGCAAGCAGGGCATCGTTTGCCTGCTCAAGGAGAAAGGTGGTGACGGTGGTCTGGAGCGGAATTTTTTCTGCCAGCTGAAGCAGTTTAGTCACATCCTGTCTGGTGCTATTGGCAACCGAGACCAGCGCCCGCTCGTGATAGATCAGCTCGTAATCCAGCACCGGTATTGGGCTCATATGGATGCCGGCAAGGGCAAGGGTTGCGCCCCGCTCCAGCCGGGCAAGCGCCTTCGGTACCAGTTCGCCGGCAGGCGCAAAAATTACCCCGGTATTCAGGGGGAAAGGTGGTTGTTCGTCGGCACTGCCGACCCAGTCGGCGCCCAGTTCTCGGGCGTGCTGCTGATGAAGCGGACTGCGGGTGAAGACTGCAACCAGACAGTTCCAGTATTTAAGAATCTGCAGGCAGATGTGGGCAGAGGCGCCAAAGCCCCAGAGCCCGACCCGGTCGCCGGGCTGGATCTGCGCCCGCTTCAGACCCCGGTAACCGATCACACCCGCACAGAGCAGTGGTGCGAGATTGGGCACCGGCAGGTTTTCGGGCAGGGGATAGCAGAAACCGGCACGGACGAGAGTAAACTCGGCATAGCCGCCGTCGGTATGAAAACCGGTAAACCGGATGTTTTCGCACAGATTTTCCCGGTCCTTACGGCAGTATTTACAGGTTCCGCAAACACCGGCAAGCCAGGGGACGCCGACCAGTGTGCCGACCGCGGGTGCGTTGACATTTGTGCCCAGCTGGTCAACAATGCCGACAATCTCGTGCCCGACGATGAGTGGCAGGCGCGGAACCTGTATGTCCCCTTCAATCTCATGGATATCGGTATGGCAGACACCGCAGGCAAGGACCCGGAGCCGCAGCTCATTCGGTCCGGGTTCAGGGATCGGCAGTTCGGTCAGTTGGAGAGGATGCGATTCCACCGGTGCGGTTGCGTTCAGCACCATTGCCTTCATCGGTGATAATTTAATCCGGCGCCGTAAAAAATACAAGTAGGACAGAATCTGCGGGCGTTGACTGTTGCCCGAAGTGGAGGTAATTTTATTCAGAGAAACTGAAAGGAGCTGAGTATGGAGAAGCCCAGGGTTGCCATCTTTGCCTTTAATTCCGATCCGGTGGTGTTTGCCCACTGTCTGCTCAACGGGCTGGAAATGCAGGTGCAGGGCTGGGAGGTGAAGGTTATAATTGAAGGGGATGCAACCAAGCAGGTTTCGCTTCTGCGCAATGAGACCAAACCCTTTGCCCTGCTCTGGCAGAAGGCAAAAAATGCGGGCATTATTGATTGTGTCTGTGAAGCCTGCGCGCGCAAGAACACGGTTGTGCCTGCGGTCCGGGAGCAGGGGCTGAAACTGTGCAATGAGCTCGAGGGCCATCCGAGCATTGCCCGTTACATTGAGCAGGGCTATCAGGTGCTGATCTTCTGATGGTGGATAACCCCTTTGACCTGCTCGCAGCAAAATACGACCACTGGTATGATGAAGAGGGCAGGGAGGCGTTTGCAATTGAGCTGGCAGCACTGAGGCGGGTGGTGGCGGACCTACCCAAGCCCTGGCTTGAAGTTGGGGTGGGCACGGGCCGGTTTGCGCAGGCGCTCGGCATTCCGCTCGGGGTTGACCCGTCCCGGGAGATGCTCAAACTGGCTGAAAGGCGGGGAATTAGGACGGTGCAGGCAGGGGCAGAAAGCCTGCCGTTTACTGATGGTGAGTTCGGCACCGTATTCCTTCTGACCACCTGGGAGTTTCTGTCTGATCCCGAACAGGCACTGGCAGAAATTGGCCGTGTGCTCCAACCCGATGGCATGCTGGTGAACGCCTATCTGGATAAGGACGGAAAATGGGGAAAGGTCTACATGAACAAGGCGAGGCAGGGGCACCCGCTTTTCAGTAAGGCGCGGTTCAACAGTTATGATGAGGTTATCCGGATCACCCGGAAGTGCGGTTTTGAAATTGTCCGCACCGTCTCTGCCCTGTTTTCCGGACCGGATGAGGATACAACCGGTGATGAACCTAGAGACGGGTTTCACTACGGCGCCAGCTTTGTGGTTGTTGTTGGCAGAAAACGGTCAAAAACGGTTTAATGTACCCTACCGGGAACTGCCCAGGGACTGGACCCATCACAATATTTTGTGTTAATTAATATTTTATATCAATATATTGAGATTTAACGGAAAAACTGGCGTCTCACTGCGAGGATAGGAAGGGTAATTACCGAAATAATCTTGACTTGTAAATCGGCACTGGTATTTTAAGCCGGTGCTGGGATTGATTTTATTAATGCTGTTGGTTAACAATCCTTCTGATCCCTGCCGGTTATGGCAGACGCTTGTGACCGATGAGGTAACCTATGCAACCGGTAGTGTGACACGGGATGATGTCAATAATCTTTATGGCAAGTCGGATAATGTAATCAAGGTGGAGCATATTGTCTGGCTGGGAAATCCACCAGCAGAAACTACCCGCTGCGGCTGGGTAAGATTTAATACCAGTCCGCTTCCGCCGAATGCGGTGATTACCAGGGCCCGGTTCCGTTACCATGTGTTCTACTGGGAGATGCTTTTTAATTTTCAGCTCCGGACGCTCGGGCTGGATCCGGTAACCGCATCCGCACGCACTCTCTATGACTCGCTGAGCACGGGCAGGGTCTGCGCTGATGTGCCGATGGGCCGACTCTGGGATACGATTGAGCTGAATGATACCGCAGTTGCGCATATCAATCGGTCCGTGCGCCAGGGCTGGGTGGCTTTCGGACTCTGGGGCTATGGCTGGTCAAATGTGGTAACCAAGCGCGCCTGGATTATCGGCTGGAACAGTAGTCCCCGTTCCGAAGCCCCGGAGTTGGATGTAGAATATACCGTAACCGGTTGTGGGGAACAGGAGCAGTCCCGAGTCTCTGCTTTGGACCTGAAGCCGGTGTTCGCAGCGCATAACAATTTCCGGTTTGACGATGATGCACCGGTTTTTGATGTATCGGGCAGAAGGGTTGGTCCTAACCGATTGGGGCAAACAGGGGCGCTTAATCCTGGCGTCTATCTGGTTATGCCGAGAAGGGGACATCTGCAGAGCAAGCGTCGGGTAATTCTGTACTGATTTAAATACCGTTCAGCGCCGGATCCGACGCAATGCCGCTTCGTGTTCCTGCGGGGTGCGGGAGAAGATGTGGGTGCCGTCGCCGCGTGCGACAAAGAAGAGGTAGTTGTGTTCAGCCGGGTGCAGGACCGCACGCAGTGCCAGTTTTCCGGGATTGCAGATCGGTCCGGGCGGCAGGCCCGGGTGGAGATAGGTGTTATAGGGTGAGTCAATTTTCAGGTCCTCATTGGAAAGCCGTTCCTTAGGCTGGGGCAGGATGAACTGGACCGTGGCACAGGACTGTAGCGGGATATGGCGCCGGAGCCGGTTGAGGAAGACACCGGCGATTACCGGAAACTCCTCCGGCACCCGCGCCTCCCTTTCAACAATTGATGCCAGTATGACCACCTGTGGTTCGGTCAGGGGGGTCCGGCTTTCCCGGCGGAGTGATTCATAGGTGGCGCGAAACTGGTGGACGAGTCGGCGGACGAGGTGACCGGGGTCAGAGCCGGTCTGGAATTCGTAGGTCTCGGGAAAGAGCCAGCCTTCGGCAGTGGCAAGGGGAATGTCAAGAGAGCGTAGCAGTGTGGTGTCGGTACAGGCGGCAAGGAAGGAGTCTGCCGGGCAGATGCCGTTTTCGGCGAGGATTTTCGCAATCTGGCGGGTGGTTGCGCCTTCCGGAATGGTGACGAAAAGGAATGCCGGGGTTTCACGCGCGAGCATCTTAAGCACCAGTTTCGGATCGGAGTTGGGAATGAACCGGTAACGGCCGGGCTGGATGCGCTGGTCATAACGGTCAAGCCGGGCAATGAGCTGGAAGATGAGGGCGGAACTGATGATGCCTTTTTCCTTGAGGGCAGTGGTAATTTCCAGAATTGACATCCCGGGTCTGATGATTACCTCCCGTTTCGGTCCGGTGTAGTCGGGCGGAGCCGGTTCGGAGCAGAAAAGGCAGAGGGAGAGCAGGGTACAGAGCAGGAAACGGATTGTCATTCCTTGACTCCGGTTGCCTTGCGGCAGCTCCGGATCCAGTTGAGATAGTCCTCAAGGATGACGGTGGCGGCGATGCGGTCAAGCGGTGATTCGGTGCCCAAATGCTGCCGGAACGGAATGCCGTGGACCTCGGCGTAAATCTGCTGGGCATAGCGGGTGGAAAGGCGTTCGTCAAACAGTTCGACCGGCAGATGGAGCTGTCGGGCAATGCGGGAGGCGAACTGGCGGATTTTTTCGCTGCGGGTGCTCGGTTTGCCGGAAAGGCTTAGGGGTAGACCGATGACGATCAGGTCGATTTCATACTGACGGATTAGCCGGCTGACCGCAGCGATCAGTTCTTCGTCGGTCTTATGGGTGATTGTCGTCAAACTCTGGGCGATGGTACGGGTCTCGTCCGAGATGGCAACACCGGTGCGCCTTTCACCGTAATCAAGGCAGAGGATCCGGGCCATTGGTAAAAGTTTAACCCAGAACCCGGTTTTTGTCCAGTGATGAAAGGCAATGTTTTTGACTTTGATCCCGGTTCGGATATATTTAGCCCGATATGGACGAAGCAAGGTTACCGGATGATTTTGAACCGTCTTTACAGCAGCGGGAGATCCGGCTGCAGAAGCTGAATCAGCTGCGAGCAGGTGGTGTTCTGCCCTATGCCTATCACTACCGGCGGACGCATCTAAGTCAGGAAGTGATCGGCAGTTTTGATGAGTTGAACGGGAAAGAGGTGCGGGTTGCCGGCAGGCTGATGTCCTGGCGCCGGCACGGCAAGACCCGGTTTGCACATATTCTGGATGGCGCCGGCCGGCTCCAGCTCTACTTCCGGCAGGATGTGCTGGGAGCGGAAAATTACGAGCGGCTGGAGCTGGTGGACATCGGTGATATCATCGGCGTGGCAGGGGAGGTTTTCCGCACGAAGACCGGTGAGGTGACTGTCAATGTCCAGGAATGGACACTGCTGAGCAAGGCGCTCCTGCCCCTGCCGGAGAAGTTTCACGGGCTGCGGGATGTGGAGCAGCGCTACCGGCAGCGGTATGTGGATCTGATTGTCAATGATGATTCCCGGCGGGTGTTTGAACTGCGTTCCCGGCTCATCCGGTTGATCCGGCAGTTTCTTGATGAACGGGGCTTTATTGAGGTAGAGACGCCGGTGCTCCAGCCGATCTACGGCGGGGCAGCGGCACGGCCGTTTGTTACCTATTACAATGTCCTGGAGCAGGAGATGTTTCTGCGGATCTCGGATGAGCTGTATCTCAAGCGGCTGATCGTGGGTGGTCTGGAGCGGGTATATGAAATCGGCAAGGATTTCCGGAATGAGGGGCTGGACCGGACCCATAATCCGGAGTTTACCCAGCTGGAACTCTATCAGGCGTATGCCGATTATCATGATATGATGGCGCTGGTCGAGGAGTTGTTCCGGTTTCTGGCGCAGAGCATTTACGGCACAACTGAAATTGAGTATTGCGGCCAGAGGCTGGATTTTGAGCGACCGTGGCAGCGGGTGCGGTTTGTTGAGGCGCTTTGGGAAAAGCTCGGGGTGGATCCGCTGGGGCTCACTGATGACCAGCTGCGGGCGGCGGCGCAGGCGGCCGGGGTTGAGGTCAAGCCCGGGACCGCACGGGCGAAACTGCTGGACAAGCTGTTCAGTGAACTGGTTCAGGATAAACTCGTTGCACCCACTTTCGTGCTTGATCACCCTAAGGAGACTACACCACTCGCCAAGCCGCACCGGCAGGACCCCCGGCTGGTGGAGCGGTTTGAGCCGGTGGTCGGCGGAATGGAAATCGGCAATGCGTTCAGTGAGCTGAACGATCCACTGGAACAGCGGGAGCGGTTTGTTGAGGGGGTGAAGCGGAATGAGGAGTTTGCCACCGTGGACGATGACTACTGCACCGCACTAGAATACGGTCTGCCGCCCACCGGTGGCTTGGGGATTGGAATTGACCGGCTGGTGATGCTGTTTGCCAATCAGGACTCAATCCGGGATGTGATTCTTTTCCCTCAGTTAAAGAAGATAAGCGGATGATTTTCGGCTTTGAGTTTTTTGTTGCGCGGCGCTATCTCCGGGGCCGGAGCCGCCATCTGCTTTCCGGTCCGAGTGCGATCGCAATGGGCGGTGTGTTTGTTGGGGTAGCGGCGATCATCATTGTCCTTTCGGTGGAAAATGGATTTCATAAGGAGCTCCGGGACCGGATTCTGGGCGCATCACCTCATATCACCGTTTCCCAGTTCGGTTACCAGCCGGTACTCTATCAGGGTGAACAGGATTCACTTCTCCGCAAAATCCGGCAGGTGCCGGGTGTTGTTGAAGTGGCCCCGTTTATCTATACGAAGATTCTGATCCGTGCCGGGTCGCTGGTTGAGGGCGGTGTGGTCAAGGGGGTGGAGCCGGAGCTGGAAAGGAAAATGACCCAGCTTGCGGGCAGTGTGATTGAGGGGGAATTTGTGCTGGATTCCGCCGACGCGGTGATCGGTAGCGAGCTGGCGCGGAGCCTGGGTGTTTTTGTCGGCGATGAGATTGTGCTTTTTACACCGGCGGCCGGTACGGCAACACCGGTAGGTTATCTACCCCGGACCAGGACCTTCCGGGTGCGGGGGATTTTTGATGCCGGGATGTATGAATACAATGCCAGTTTTGTGTTTGTCGGTTTGCGGGATTTGCAGCAGTTTCTGGGGTTGCGGGGGATGGTGAGCGGATATGAGGTGCGGTGTTCTGAACCGCTGGATGCGAGCCGGGTTGCGAGCCGGATTGCCCGTGCTCTGGGGGTGCCATTCCGGGCAACCGACTGGATTGCCCAGAACAAGAATCTGTTTACCGCATTGCGGCTGGAGAAGGTGGTGACATTCATTGTGTTGGTGCTGATTGTGCTCGTGGCGGCGTTCAACATCGTCGGGATGCTGACGATGATGGTCATGCGCAAGACCCGGGAGATCGGAATTCTGAAGACGATTGGTGCCGGCTCGCCGAGCATTACTCGGATTTTCATGCTGGTCGGGCTGATGATCGGTGTCCTGGGAACTGCGGGGGGTGCGATCTTCGGGTTTCTGGTATCCTGGCTGCTGAACCGATACCGGTTTGTAAATCTGCCCGGAGATGTTTATTTCATCAAAAATCTGCCGGTGCAGATGCAGTGGCAGGATTTTGCCATTGTCTGCGCCTCGGCGTTGGTGATTACCTTTGTAGCAACATTCTATCCTGCATACCGAGCGGCAAGATTGCAACCAGTTGAGGCGATCCGCTATGAATGAAAAGGAAGGCGCTGCACCGGTGCTGATTGCTGAGGATATCTGGCGGAGTTTTCAGACCGGTCCAGAGCGACTGGAGGTGCTCAAGGGGGTGAATCTGATCGTGGCACCGGGGGAGCTGGTGGCGATTGTCGGACCATCAGGTTCGGGCAAGTCAACGCTTTTGCATATTCTGGGCGGGCTGGATCGGCCAGACCGTGGCCGGGTGGTGCTTGATTCCTGCGATATTTTCCAGTATCCTGAAGATAGGTTGCCGGAGTTCAGAAGCAGGAAGGTCGGTTTTGTGTTTCAGTTTCACCATCTGCTGAACGAGTTTACCGTTCTGGAGAATGTGGCGATACCGCTGCTCGTTGCCGGAGTTGAGAAAAAACGGGCGCTGGCACAAGCTGAGGCGATCCTAGAGGAGATCGGCTTTGTTACCCGGTGGCAGCACAAGCCGGTAGAGCTCTCCGGCGGCGAGCGGGCGCTGGTGGCGGTCGCCCGGGCGCTGGCAAATTCACCGGCAATCGTGTTTGCCGATGAGCCGACCGGCAACCTGGACAGCCGGTCAACCGAGATGCTCGTTGAACTGCTGGTCCGGCTGTGCCATAACGGCAGGACGATGCTGGTCGTCACCCATAATGAGCGTGTGGCAGGACGGGCAGACCGAAAACTGGAACTGAAGGACGGGAGGCTGGTTTAGCGGTGGCTGAAGGAGGCAAGGCGGTGAAGATCTGCGATCTTTGCGGCAAGCGGGAGGCGTCACTGAGCGTCCGGCAGCTGGATAAGGATGGCCGAGCGACCGAGCTTGCAATCTGTGTGGAGTGTGCTAAGAAGCGGGGTTTTACCAACGTGGAGGATTTGAAGAAGAACGCAGCCGAAATTCTGGCAGAACTGAAGGCCAAGGTCGGGGAGCAGGACGAGACGAAGGTATGTCCCCGCTGCAGGCTCAGTTATGCCGATTTCAAGAAATCGGGCCGACTCGGCTGTGCAGAATGTTACCGGACTTTTGCCGAGCTGTTACAGCCACTGGTGCGCCGTCTGCACGGCTCGGTGCAGCATGTGGGCAAGAGAAGACAGAAGGGAAGAAAGCGGGCGCAGGAGCGGCTGGAGGTGGCACGGCTGCGGGCAGAGCTGGAGCAGGCAATTCAGGATGAGGATTATGAGCGGGCGGCGGTATTGCGTGACCGGTTGAAACGGGCAGAAGAAGATGGTGCATTATGAATCTGGTGCCGGAAAAAGTTGGGGCATGGCTGAGTGATACCGGACCGGAGGGAGATGTGGTGATCTCGACTCGGGTCCGGTTTGCCCGAAATATCGAGGATGTACCTTTTCCGGGGAGGATGAAGGCAAGTGAGGCGGAACTGGTGCTGGATACGGTAAACTGGGCACTTGAGGAAAGCGGATATCTGAAGGAGGGCAAGTTTTTTGAGCCGGGGATGCTGGGGCAGGATGAGGGTCTTTATTTTGTAGAACGGCATCTGGCATCACCCGATTTTATTGCCAGCAGAAACCCGCGGGGGCTGTTTGTCTCTACTGATGAGCGGTTGAGTGTAATGATTAACGAAGAGGACCACCTGCGGTTTCAGGCGTTGGCTGCAGGGCTGGATTTTGCCACTGCCTTCAAGCTGGCGGCTGATCTGGATGAAAGGCTGGAAAGCCAACTGGAATATGCATTTTCTGAGCAGTTCGGATTTCTGACCGCCTGCCCCACTAATTTGGGAACCGGTATGAGAGTTTCGGTGTTCCTGCATCTCCCGGCATTGGTGCTGACGCGCGAAATTGAAAAGGTGCTGCGCGGGGCATATGCGGTCGGACTGCTGGTGCGCGGGATTTACGGCGAGGGCAGTGAGACCCGGGGTAATCTGTTTCAGATTTCCAATCAGCGGACCCTCGGGCAGTCGGAATCGGAGATCATTGAGGTGCTGACCAGTGTGAGCCGGCAGATCATTGACTACGAGCGGAAGGCGCGTGAATATCTGATGCATAACCTGCGAGTGGAGATTGAGGACAAGGTGTTCCGGTCGCTTGGCATTCTGCGCGGGGCACGCATCATTTCGTCGGATGAGGCGACCAATCTGCTGGCGACCGTGCGGTTCGGGGTGATCCTGGGTATCATCAATGAGCTGAAGGTGAGCGAGGTTTCCCAGCTGCTGGTGCTCATCCGGCCGGCAAATCTGCAGGTGATTATCGGTGAGAAGCTGACCCCGGCAGAGCGGGATGAACGTCGGGCAACATTTATCCGCCAGAAACTAGTGAGGTGAAGGTGCTACTGGATAACGAGAAACAGGCGAGATTGCAGCAGCTGCCCGCAGTGGAAAGGCTATTTAATGATGAACGGGTCCGGCAAGCGGCGGGAACGCTTCATCCCCGGCTCATTAAGCGGATCATCCGCGATTATCTCCATGAGGTGCGCGGCGAAATCATCAACGGCCGGGACACGCAGTTCAGTTTTGAGGAACTGGAACTCCGACTGCTGGTTGCCCGCAAGCCTACCCTTACTCGGGCGATCAACGGGCTGGGAATAGTCCTGCACACTGGGCTGGGAAGGGCACCGCTGCCTAAGGTGGCGCAGGCGGCCCTGATTGATGTCAGTGAGCATTTTTCAGCCCTGGAGATCAATCTGGTCGATGGCCGGCGCGGCAGCCGGTATCAGCACATCGAACCGCTGCTCTGTGAACTGACCGGTGCAGAGGGGGCACTGGTGGTGAACAACAACTGCGCAGCGACAATGCTCATTCTCGCCACGATTGCCAAAGGCAGGGAGGTGATTGTCTCCCGCGGGCAGCTAATCGAAATCGGAGGTTCGTTCCGGATTCCGGATGTAATGCTGCAGAGCGGCTGCCGGATGGTAGAGGTAGGGACGACTAACCGCACTCATCTTCGGGATTATGAAAATGCGATTACTGCGGAGACCGGAGCGATCCTAAGGGTTCATACTTCCAATTACCGGATCATCGGTTTCACCAATGAGGTGCCGCTGGAGGAGTTGGTGGCACTAGGTAGGAAGTACTCAATTCCGGTAATTGACGATCTGGGATCCGGAGCGCTGCTTGACCTTTCTAGGTACGGATTGCCCAAGGAACCGGTAGTGAGCGAGTCAATCGCTACCGGCGCGGATGTAGTCTGCTTTTCCGGGGACAAGCTGATTGGTGCCGGTCAGGCAGGGATCATTGTCGGGAAAAGGGAGCTGATTTCCAAGATGAAGAAACATCCGCTGACCCGGGCGTTGCGCTGTGACAAGTTGACTTATGCGGTTCTGGAGCGGACACTGGAGCTGTTTCTTGATGAGGAACGGGTGGTGTGTGAACATCCACTATTCCAAATTCTGCTCAAGTCGCCAAGCGAGATGCAGGAGCAGGCGCAACAGCTGCTTAACGCGGTGCAGCAGCGGCTGGCAGGCCGGGCGCGGTTTGAGATCAAACCGACCCAGGCCGAGGTGGGCGGCGGTTCGCTCGCAACCGAAAGTCTGGAGTCAGTCGCAGTGGCGGTCAGGCCGGTTAATATCAGCGTGGATGAGCTAGCACGACGGATGCGGCTGTTCCGACCGCCGGTTTTCGGACGGGTGGTGCAGGATGAGTATCTGCTTGACTTCCGCACCATTCGCGCCGATGAGATTGCAGTTGTTGCCGCGGCATTGATTCAGACACTGGCTTAGTCGCAGTCAGTGGTCTGGCCGGCAGTGTTATGGCATTGTGCCGGTTTTCAGCAACGAGTGCGGTTTGACAGCAGTTTATCGTTGAATACACTGATTAAGTGGCAGTAAAAAAGAATATCGCGGTGTTGGCATCGGGCCGGGGGACCAATTTTGAGGCGCTTGCCCGTGCCTGCCAGCATCCAGATTTTCCCGCTGAACTGAAAATCCTGGTGGTAAATGTACGCGCTGCACCGGTGCTTGCCCGGGCGGAGAGCCACGGGGTTACGACAGCAGTGGTGGACCACCGTCAGTTCAGAAAGCGAAAAGATTTCGAAGCTGAGGTAATCAGAGTGCTTGAGCCTTACGGGATCGATCTGGTCTGTCTGGCAGGTTTCAACCGGATTCTTACCGGCTATTTTCTTGAACGGTTTCCCATGCGGATTATGAACATCCATCCCTCACTGCTGCCGGCATTTGCCGGACTGCAGGGGCTGGAGGTGCACCGGGCGGTGATTGAATATGGTGTCAAGGTCACCGGCTGCACCGTTCACTTTGTTACCAACGAACTGGATGCGGGTCCGATAATCGTTCAGCGGGCGATTCCGGTGCGTGATGAAGATACGCCGGAATCGCTGGCGGTGCGGGTGCTGGTTGAGGAGCATCAGGCGTATCCTCTGGCGGTCCGGCTGTTCTGCGAAGGCCGGCTTATGCTGGCTGGCAGGCGGGTGCTCGTTCGCGCTCAATGAACGGCCGGCTACGGGTGGCACTGGCGGGCTGTGGTGTTCAAGCTCAGGTGGCACTTCTTCCGGCACTGAAATCCCATCCGGCGATTGACCTGGTTGCGCTGTGTGACTCTGATATCCGCAAACTCCATACTCTCTGTGCCCGTTATAATATTAAGCGGTATTACACCGACTTTGACCGGCTGAAGGATGAGCCGGATATCAATGCGATTGTGATTGCAACCCCGAATTATCTTCACGCCCCGATGACCATTGCTGCTCTTGAAAGCGGGAAGGATGTGCTGTGCGAAATGCCGCTGGGAATGAATGCGGCTGAGGTCCGGGAGATGGTGGCAACCGCCCGGCGGGAGCGGCGCCGTCTGATGCCCTGTCTGGTTACGCGCTTGCGCATCGATGTTCAGACAGTCCACGAATATGTGCTGCGCGGCGACCTAGGTCAGCTGTATTATGGGAAGACCGGTTGGCTGCGGGGCAGACAGCAGTGGGCACCGATGAGCTGGCAGAGGGACTGGAATTTTGCCGGCGGCGGCGCATTTCTCAATCTGGGGAGTGCACTTCTGGATTCCGCCCTCTGGCTGGTGGCGCCGGCAAAACCGGTTTCAGTTATTGGTGTCGCAGGCTCGCATCGCAAAACCCATCAGCGCGGACAGCAGGTTGTTGAGGATACCGCATTTGCCCTGCTGCGGTTTGATTCGGGATTAGTCATGACCCTGGAGTTAGGCTGGAGTCTGCTTCTGGAGCGGGATTTTGTCTATTGTAATCTTTTTGGCACTCAGGGAGCAGCAGTTATAGACCCGCTGACGATAACCCGCGAGATCCATGGCCGGCTGGTCAATGTTACACCGCCGGTGACAACTCGTGCCCCGGTGCGCCGGGCTTATGAGCTGCTGATAAAAAACTGGGTGGAGTCGTTGCTGAATGATGTACCGCCTGAAATGGCGGTCGGTGATGCGCTCCTGATCAATCAGATTGCGGATGCATTCTATCGGTCTAATGCGACTGGTGCCGAGGTGCGGCTGGAATCCGAGACCAGTTAGGTTTGAATTGAGCGGTCAACCGCCTTTGCAGGCAGATGCCGGTCCGCGTTTCTAACTGGCTGCGTCTCGGTCTGCTCTTTTTCGCCGGAGCGGGTCTGGGGCTGGCGTTTGCCCCCTTTTCGTTCCGATTTCTTGCTTTTTTTGCCCTGGTGCCACTTTTCTGGGTGCTCGAACGTTCCCGCCGGTCATTCTTATGGGGATGGCTTTTCGGTTTTTTTGCCGCAATGTTCCATCTGTGGTGGCTGTGGTTTCTGGTGGTGCCGGTAGAACCGGTGACCCGGTTTCTCCTGAACATCGGTGTGGTTCTGCTTTTTGGTTATCTTGGGCTCTACTGGGGGGTAGTGGGAGTTGTGAGCCGACGGTTCGGTCTCTGGAGCGCACCGCTCGTGGTGGCGGTGCTGGAGTTTCTGAAAAGTAGAGGGCAGATCGGATTTCCTTGGGATTTTCTGGGTTATACGATGACATCCTGGCCGGTTTTCATTCAGATAGCCTCGGTCGGCGGGGTTTATCTGGTTTCGTTATGGGTGGTGCTGGTGAATCTGTTGATCTACGGGCTGCTTTTCCGTTCCCAGCGGCGGCGATATCTTGCCGGGCTCGTGGCAGTTTTTCTCATTGTGGCCGGTTTCGGGCTGGTCCGGATGCGCCCCTGCCGCCACTGGTTTAATGTGGCAGTTATTCAGCCGAATGTGTCACCGTTCGACAAGGGAGATCTGAATTCGCGGCAGAGAATTCAGGAGGACCTTTTCCGGCTGAGCCGGCAGGCAGCAGAAGAGAAGCCGGCACTGTTAATTTTCCCGGAGACAGCAACGCTGGTTGACATTACCCATTCCACTGAGATGGGTCCGATGCTGCAGCAGCTGGTAGACTCTCTCGATCTGGAGATTTTTACCGGCACACCGGTTTATGATGACACGCACCGTTCCTGGCACAACGGGGCGGTGCTGGTCCAGCCCGGGCAGCCGATTACTCAGCGGTATTATAAACTCCGGCTAGTGCCTTTTTCGGAAAAGATTCCCTACAGCGATGAATTGCCGGTAATCCGGAAGCTGATTGGTACCGCAGATATGGGTAACTGGGATCGTGGCTGGGAATATACGGTCTTCCAATCCCGGATCGGTTTGCTTTCCGGGCTGATCTGTTATGAGGCGATCTTTCCGGACTTGGCACGTGAGTTTGTGCACCGGGGGGCAAGGCTGCTCGTGGTGGTAACAAACGATGGCTGGTTTGGCAGGTTACCCGGTGCCTATCAGCATGCCGAACTGGCAATAATGCGCACGGTAGAGAATGGAGTGCCGATGGTGCGCTCGGCAAATAACGGCATTTCGTTCATTGTTGATCCGTATGGCCGGATGCTGAAGCAGACCCGGCTGTTTGAGCAGACGGTGCTTTCCGGCACTGTGCCGCAGCCGCTCAGTCCGACCGTTTACCGGATTCTTGGGGACCGGGTGATGTTTTTTTATTTGTTGGCACTGATTTTAGGGATTTTCGTCCGGCGTCGGTTCAGCGCAGATCTACGCCTAAGGCGATGGGCCGGGTACAGGTTTCGTTAGTGCCGTTGCTGGTGGCAGCGCGGATATTTACCAGATAGATCCCGGCGGGCAGAGGACGGAGTCGGTCATCAGTGCCGTCCCATTTGAGGTCATAATAACCACCAGGCGCATCTCTTAACAACTGGCGCACCCGGCTGCCTCTGAGGTCGTAAATTTCTACTGTCAGCCGGTAACCGGTGCGCGGTGAGTTAAACTGCAAGGTCAGATACTGACCGTCTTCGGCCACAAACGGGTTGGGAAAGATGGTGTCAATAGTCAGTTTTTCTGCCGGTTCAAAGGCAGCGGTTGTGTCGATGATGTCAGTGGCAAACCGGGGCAGGAGCTGATAGCCGGTATTATATGGTTCTTCGGGGTCATACTGGCCCACAATGCCGGTAATCCGCAGACGTCTGCCGGTGGTGAGCCAGTTTACTGGAATCCCGGTGTTATCACCGATTCGGATTGCGATTGCCGGAGTTCCGTTTTTGATCGTCAGGTTCCAGCCGGAGCCGGAGCGTACTGGCGCCGCAACAACATCTCCCACTACTGTTAGCAGGTCGCTTTCCATCGCTTCTGTGAGCGGGGTATTAAAGGGAAGGATGCGGGGCTGGACGGGTTGAGGCAGATTATCAGTGACCCAGATGGCGCCATCGGCAATTTCTGTCAGTCCGTTGTATTCAGTGACCCTACCGATGACAGTAAATTCAGCACCCAGCGAATCAAGGTAGGGGGACTGCTCAGCGGTAGTAGCACAGTTGTAGATGTTGATGCCTCGGGTCTGATCCTGAACATAAAGACTGGTGTTAGTGCCGGTGGTAAACACCCGTGCCGGACCGGTGAGCCGGCCCTGAACCCGGACCCACTGATTGAGAAGTCGGGGGGTGACCCCATCCGGGCCAGGCGACTGGACCTGAGCGATGGTAAAAAGAGGGATACTTTCCGCAGAGCGGGAGAAGTCGGTGCGGAACCGGGGCAGCAACTGATAGCCAGTGAGCGGCTGAGCGGTATCACCGGTGTACTGACTTTTGATGGCGATGAGGGTGAATGTGTCCGGATAGCATATGAAGCCGGGTATAGGGGTTTCAGTATCGATCCGGACCTGAGTGGTGCCGGTCGAGTCCTCAAGGACATAATTGGTGCCGCCCTGAAGGAAAAGGCTACTGATGCGGACACCGGAGAGCTTCACCAGTTCACCTTCATAAAGTTCGCGGTTGATTTCGCTGCAGGTGAGCGGTCTCGGTTCAGGGAGGGGGCGGTTTTTCGCCAGAACGGTGATGGTGGCGTTGGTGAGCTCGGTTTTGCCCCGGTACCAGTCGATCCGTCCGTTTACGAGCACGCTGTCTCCAAGATCGGCGTTCTGGAATGTAAAGCTGAAGACATTGATGCCGGCGCTGGTGTCCTGAAGGTAGATGTCAGTGTAACGGGTATCAAAAAGGGAGTCGGGTGCGGTGACAATACCGGTGAGAGTGACTTCCTGTCCACGGCGGTCGGGCTTGCCGTTGCCATCCGCATCTTCAATTGCCCAGCGAATTGGTACCGGCTGGGCGTAAATTGCGAGGGTCATCAAAACCGTACTGATCAAGTTTAATCTGACGATTTGACGGTGGATCATTTTCTGTTTGCCCTGGTGATCTGCCGGGCAGCTTCGTCAAGTACTGTCTGGGCATCAGTTCCGGTGCGAATAATTCTCTCCAGGGCGTCTCCGAGAATCCTTCTGCCGGCAAACCAGAATTCAGTTTTTGGTTCAAATGCGAGGTAGTCCAGCTGTTTCAGGGCAAGTTCCAGCCCGGGAAGTTCAGCTATTAATTTCCGGTATTCGGGGTGCGCAAGCGCACTGCGTCGAACCGGCACATAACCGGTCCGCACCGCCCATTTTGCCTGCTGTTCTGGCTCAACAAACCATTTGACAAACCTCCAGGCGGCGGCAAGCTGTTTCGGGGTTCCGGTGCGGAAGATGCCGATGTTGGTGCCATAGCCGATTACTGCGGGTCGGCCTTCAACAGGCAGGGGCGCGATACCGAGCTGGAAGGTCAGGTTCGGCTTGAGAAAGGCGTAGGAGACCGAGGTGGACTGAATGCAGGCGATCCTGCCGGCAAGAAAGTCGTTCTGAGGTTCGTAGCCGGCACCATAGTAGACACTGGAGTCTTCATTGACCAGTGCAGCCAGAAATTGGGCAGCACGCACTCCGGCTTGGGAGTTAAACTCCGGCATGCCGGTGCTTTCATTGAGAAACCTGCCACCCTGCTGAAGGAGTAGAGTGCCGAAAATTCCTTCGTTGACAATGCCGGCACCGCCGTATCTCCCGGTTTCGCGGTTGGTCAGACGCTTGAGCATGACTTGGAGTTCAGTCCAGGTTTGGGGAAATTGTTCATAGCCGGCCTTTCTGAGCTGCTCAATATTGTAGAAAAATACCGGGATCGATTTATTGAAGGGTAGAGTGACCAGCCGGTCGTTCCAGGTGTTGTTCTCAATGAATGCAGGGAAAAAATCGGCGAGCTCCTCGGGTGTTAGACCGTCAGAGGTATGGATGAATGAATCGATTAAAACCAGTTTGTTCAGTGCATAGAACTGGCTCGTCCAGGATTCATACATCTGAGCTAGATTGGGCGGGGCGTTGACCTGAACAGCACCCATCAGCTTCTGGGAGAGGCTAGAGTAGTTTGCCATCGATACCGGTTGAATGTCAATTTCCTGATGCTGAGTTTCAAATTCCTGAATCATTGCCTCGAGCGCACCCCCCAGCGGTCCGCCCATCGCATGCCAGAAGGTTACAATAATCTTCCTGTTCGCGGAAGGCTTCTTCTGGCTGTCACCACACCCAGTTATGAAAATAAAAGCAAATACGAGCATGAGGTAGCGGTCCATCAGCACAATTTTATTTGCCCCGGTGTATCAGTCAAATCATACCGAATGAACGTACACGAGATAAGCAGGAGTTTTTCCTGAGACTGGGTTCACGGAAGTACTGGCGAAGCGGTTAAGCGTATCGTTATGGCAGATAGCGGTACATGACCGGAAATGTCCAATCTTCCGAACACAACATTTCAAGCAATTGAGATTAAAAGTGTTAAGCATACCGTTTAGCTTGAGATGCTAAAAAGCACTGCAGGCAGGCTCTAATTTTAGAATGTAAAAAACTATCAGCAGGGAGAAAGTTCTGCGATTAAGGCAAATTGTGTTCTCTTAATTCTTGACCCTGTTTCTGTTCTCCGTATAATCGGATAAATGGAAAGAAAACGGATTCTCACTGGCGACCGTCCCACCGGTCCGTTGCATCTGGGGCATTATGTGGGCTCGGTTGTCAACCGGGTGCAACTTCAGGACCAGTATGATACCTTCATTATCATTGCCGATGTTCAGGCACTGACCACCAATTTTGATCAGCCGGAGCGGTTGCGTCAGGATGTGCTGAATGTAGCAATGGATAATATTGCCTGCGGCGTTGATCCTGAGAAGGTGACTATTTTTGTTCAGTCCATGGTGCCGGCAATTGCGGAACTGACTGTTATCTTTGCCAACCTGGTTACCGTGCAGCAGCTTTTACATAATCCGACAATCAAGACCGAGGCGCGGCAGTATAATTTTGAGGAATCCATGCCCTACGGGTTTCTGGGGTATCCGGTGAGTCAGGCCGCAGATATTCTGTTCTGCCGGGCACACCTGGTGCCGGTTGGAGAGGATCAGGCACCGCATATTGAGCTGACCAGAAAGATTGCGCGCAAGTTCAATGCAATCTATGCACCGGTATTTCCCGAGCCGGAGCAGATTCTCAATCCCCGGCTAATCGGACTGGATGGTAATGCGAAGATGTCCAAAAGTCTAGGTAATGCAATTTATCTTTCGGATACCCCGGCTGAGGTGAAGCGGAAGGTGGGAACGGCGGTGACCGATCCGGCACGGATTCACCCGACCGATCCGGGTCATCCGGAGGTGTGTGTTGTTTATGCCTATCATCAGACATTTAATCGAGATGAAGTGTCTGAGATTGAAGCACGATGCCGGGCAGGAAAGATCGGCTGTGTCCCGTGTAAAGGGCGTTTGACCGAGGTGCTGATCCGGTTTCTGGAGCCGATCCGGGAGCGCCGGGTAGAACTGGAGAAAAATCCGGATCTGGTCTGGGGTATCCTGCAGAAAGGAACCGCTCGTGCCCGGGCTGAAGGTGAGAGGACAATGGCGTTAGTCCGGGAGGCGGTGAAGATTGACTATTTTCTGATTCCGGAAAGAGACTGATAAAAGGTGGTTAAGAGCGGAGAGCCCGGCTACGGAATTATCTTAGCCTCAGGCCGGGGCAGGAGATTCGGGGGGTTGAAGCAGTTCGCACTGCTTCGGGGACAGCCGCTGATTTATTACAGCCTGCAAGCGTTTGAGCGTTGTGCGGCAATCCGAGGGTATGTCGTAGTTACCAATCCGAGTAAAATCAAGCAGGTCCGGAAAATGGTAGCGGGGCTGCGGTTAAGAAAAGTAATGGATGTGGTTTGTGGGGGGGGAGAGCGGATGGACTCGGTGATACTAGGGTTGGCAGTGCTACCGGAGGATGGATATGTGGCGGTTCATGATGCGGCACGGCCGTTGATTACTGTTCCAATGCTGACGCTGGGGTTGAAAGCGGTGCGTAAGACCGGTGCGGTTGCCTTTGGTTTGCCAATAACCGACACTATTAAAGAGGTGATAGAAGGCAGGATTGTACGCACCGTTGACCGTTCCGGTCTGGTAGCAATTCAGACACCCCAGTTCTTTGATCTGGGGATTTTGCGCCAGGGATATGCAAAAGGCAGAAATCAGGGAATGCTGATAACTGATGACTGTCAGGCGGTGGAACTGTTGGGACTTTCTCCTGCTGTGATCATCAACACCAGGCCGAATCTGAAGGTGACTTACCCTGAGGACTTGCGACTGTGTGAAGTACTGTTATGAAAAAAGCAAAAATTGCGGTTTTCGGTTCTACCGGTTCGGTGGGGAGGTCTTCGCTGGCAGTAATTGAACACCTTTCGGATCGGTTTCAACTGACAGCGATTGCTGCCCATCAGTCAGTGGCGGAAATCTGCCTTCAGGCGGAGCGGTATCAGCCCAAGTTTATACTGCTAAGTGATGTGCAGGCGGCCGAACGGGTAGAATCAAGGTTGGGGAGGCGTTTCCACGTGCTGGGTGGTATGCAAGCGCTGGAACAGTTTGCGGGCAGTGATGAAATCGATACGCTGGTGATGGCTATGTCCGGCACCGGAGGGCTTGGTGCGGTGCTGGCGGCATTGCGTCAGGGTAAGAGGGTGGCTCTGGCAAACAAGGAGTTACTAGTTGTTTATGGTGAACCGTTGATGAGAGTTTCCCAGCGTTGTCACGGCACGGTGCTGCCCGTTGACTCCGAACTGGCTGGTATTCATCAGTGTCTTGAGGGTCGAGACATTTCTGAGGTCCGCCGTGTTATCCTCACCGCTTCGGGCGGGCCGTTCCGCCGGACCGGACCGCCGGCAGATGCTAGGGTGCGGCAGGTGCTGCGTCACCCGGTTTGGAAAATGGGCAAGAAAATTACTGTTGATTCGGCGACGCTGATGAACAAGGGGCTGGAAGTGATTGAGACCGTCCGGCTTTTCGGGTTCAGTCCGGACCAGGTGAAAGCGGTAATTCACCCGGAATCAGTAGTGCATGCTCTGGTTGAATTCAGGGACGGTTCATTTCTGGCTCAGCTGTCAGTGCCGGATATGCGACTGCCAATTCAATATTGCCTGACATGGCCGGAACGGCAGGGTTCGCTTGTCCAGTTTCTGGATATTGAACAGGGGATGAAACTGCACTTTATGCCGGTTGATCAGGTGCGATTTCCCTGCGTTCAGCTGGCATACCGGGCACTGGCTGCCGGCAGCGGCGGAACCTGTGCGCTTAATGCTGCCAATGATGTTGCGGTAGAAGCGTTTCTCCAGGGGCAGATTGCCTTCGGGGAAATCCCAGGTATAATCAGACAGACATTAGCGCAGTTTACTGGCGAGAAAAAAAGAAAGCGGTTTTCTTTCTCCCTACTGCAGCAGCTGGAGCGGCGGGCAGGAGAGTTCGCCCGCAAACTGATCGGAATTAACTGAAAGGAAGGAGATGTTTACATCCCTGAGTACGCTCGGACTGGTGGCGATTTTTATCGGCGTACTGATTACTATTCATGAATTCGGGCATCTAATCGTAGCCAAGCTGGTTCGGATTCCGGTTGACTCGTTTTCCATTGGTTTCGGTCCGGTAATACTGAAGAGGCGTATCGGTGAAACTGAGTACCGGCTTTCACTCGTGCCACTCGGTGGATACATTAAAATGATTGGTGAGGATAATCCGGCGCAGGGAGGATTTAGCAGTAAGCCGGTCGGAGTCCGGGTAGCGGTGGTTGCTGCCGGTCCATTCTTCAATCTTATGCTGGGCTTTGTTCTGATTGTAGCTATGTATCTCATTTTCGGAGTTACTTCAGTCTCACCGCTGGTAACCCCTTTACCTGGCAGCGGAGCGGAGGTGGCAGGGTTGCAGGCAGGGGACCGGATACTTGCAGTTGCCGATGATACTGTTCCGGATTTTGAAACCTTGCAGCAGCTCCTGATGAAGCATCGGGGGGAAGAGGTTGCAGTCACGGCTCGACGGGGGGACAACAGGTTGGTTTTCCAGTATCTGGTTCCCGAAACACTGGAACTGGAGCCGTTCATTCCACCGGTGATTGACCGGGTGCGCGCCGGGAGTCCGGCGGCAAGACTCGGGCTTCGTCCTGGCGACCGTATACTGACGGTCGGGGGGAATGAGGTTCAGAGCTGGGAACAGTTTGTCAGTGTGGTTCGCGAGCATGGCGCGGTGCCGATTGAACTTCGGTGGCAGCGGGGAGAATCTCTGTATGTCGATTCAATCGTTCCGGTGCTGGAGCAGGATCAGCTGACTCGGGAACGGTTTGGCCAGATCGGGGTCTGGGTGCGTCTGCCCCGCAGGACGATGTCGCTGCCGCAGGCTGTGTGGGACGGGGCAAGGCGTACCGGCTACATAACGGTTCAGACCTTCGTAATCATTTACAAGGTGATTACCCGGAAGATATCCTCTCGGGCGATTGGTGGACCGATCATGGTTGCCAAGATTGCCTGGGAAGGAGCGAGCTGGGGATGGGAGTATTTTCTGGCGCTCTGGGCGCTGCTCTCCATCAATCTGTTTGTTGTCAATATGTTGCCGGTGCCGGTGCTCGATGGGGGACGGATTCTGCTGGATGTTGTTGCCGGTATTCGGCGTCGGCCGTTTTCCGACCGGGAACTCACTTGGGCGAACAGCTTCGGCTGGGCTGTGATTGGGATACTTGTGGCGCTTACGCTGCTTAATGATCTCAGACGGCTGCTTTTCAAGTGAGAATTCTTGGCGTGGCGGCTGCCCCGGAGCCGCAGCAGTTTATCGAGGGGTTCCCGCCTCGGGGTGCCCGTCTTTTTCTGTGTCCGGACCTGGAAATCTGCCGTCTGGCAGCGCTGACTCCGGATGATGAGTTTGACTACCAAGATGAACGGCTGCAGGTAATAACCACCAGCGATTACGAGCTGGTGGTGGTGCGGGTGGATTTTAATTGTGAAAATTCGGCTCGGGTACTGACGGAGCGTTTCTTTGAGGCGCAGGTACCGGTGGTGCTTTTCGGACCCCAGGTGACTGCCTGGGGAGATAATCCGCCGGGTTGGGTGCGGTTCCGTGTCTGTGGTGATATCGTGCTCGTCTGGGACCGTATCCGTGAAGATGCCCGGCAGGGTCGGCTGCTTCCCTGTTACTCTGCTCCCCATCAGCTGCACTATGTCGTTCCTAAACTGATATTCCCCAAGCCCCGTATGATGAACGTTAACTATCAGGTAGTACAGTTTGTGCGCGGTTGTGCCTGTCCCGATCGTTTCCGACCGGTGTGTCCGGAATTTCTTTATTATGGTGAACAGGTAGCATTCCGGCAGAAGGATGAAATTATCGGCGAAGTTCTGGCACTACCGAAAAAACACATCCGGCTGCTGGACGAAGATATCGCACGGTATCCTGAATACTACTACGCGCTATTTCGTATCCTCTGGCGATTTCGTCGCCACTGGACTGTTAATGCCAGCAGCCGGCTTTTTGAATATCCCCAGCTGGTCCGGATGCTGGCTAAAGCCGGCGTGAAAATTATTTACCTCAATGAAAGTTTCCTTGATCCCTGGCTGGAGGAAGCACTGAAAAGTCCGACATTGGCAAAGCGACTCTACCGCCAGGTAAAGTTTCTTCATGCGCGGCGCATTCTTGTGGGCGCACGGATTACGCTGCCTGACTCAGGTGTGGACTACCGCCGCATTGCCGGACTTCTCGTTAGGACCGACCTGGATTTCATTGAAGCCCGTTTTGTCGACCAGAACTGCCGGCTCGTACCGGTGAGATATCATCCGATGGTTCAGACCGACGAACCTGCCTGGATTAAAAGCCGGTTTTATGCCTTAGATTCACTGTTGGACCGCTTTGTCCGTCGTCCTCGCCGAGTCGGCTTTTATTCAACTATCTGGTACCTGATACCCTACAGTCTGGCTTACCGTCAGAATTTTCTCGAAGGTCTGGACCGCCCCTAAGCTGTCGACTTTAAAGGACCGGTTCTACCTGCTGTACTTCCGGAATCAGTTCCTTGAGCGTTTTTTCCACCCCTGCTGCCAGAGTCAAACTGGAAAATGGACAATGGGCGCAGGCACCTGTTAGGCGAACTCGCACAACACCATTATCTTCAATACTTACTAGTTCAATACTCCCGCCATCAAGTGCAAGAGACGGTTTGATTTTCTGTTCAATAACCTGTTTAATCCGCTGCCGGGTTTCTTCGGTCATGGTTTTTCCCCTTTCGGTCAAATTCCAGTAGGGGAGATGGTCTGGTAATTGGACCGCCAATCCGCCACTGGATAAGTTCCTCCTCAGCGCACGGTCGTGCCTTATAAATTTTCCCGTTAGCAGCCACTTTGACCAGTTGCTTCTCCGGATGGTCACAGTACCGGGCGCAGATCCGTGCTGCCAGCTCAATTTCTTTCTTTACCGGTTTTGTCCCCCGCAGAATACACACCGGACCTACTGTTTCTACCGGTTTCAAAATCAGCTGGTCGGAATCGTTCAGGCTTTCTAGAATCCGGTTTTCTTCCTCATTCCGGCCGACAATCAGCTTTGAGTTTCCAGGAAGGCGAAAATGGCGGCCGTAATTCAGCAGCCGGATATCAGTCAGAGTTTGAAATTCGTTTCTGTCAATAGCATCCCGGCACCGGACGGCAAAATTGGTGTCGGTCAAGAGACAGCCACCTCCTGGAATGGGATAGTCAACGATTCCGAATTCGCGCGCCAACCGGATCTGCCGGCGCCGATTCCGGCCGTGAAAGTCCAGCAGCCGTTCCCGGCGAATCAGTCCGGACAGTTCCGGGATTGTCGGTTCCAGCAGTTTTGCCGAGAGCGGACGCAGGATTCTACCTTCAAGCCCGGTGAGTTTTTCCAGCAATTTCAGGGAACGTTTGCTCTGAGAAAAGGGGCGCTGGCCCAGTACCTCACCGGTGAAAACGAAGTCAGCGCGGATTTCCTGCATCAGCAGCTTTGCCTGCTTCAGCATATATGCCATGCAGTCAATGCATGGGGCCATTTTGACAATGTAGCCGTGTTGAGGGTTGCGCACGATTTCCAGATAATCTGCACCGGCATCAAAGGTCACGAGGGATACTCCCAGCAGTTTTGCCTGATTCTGCAACTGATCGTCAGTTGGGGTTCGGCTTGGAATCGCAAACGGCAGTTTGAAATGCAACGCCACGGCAGCTATTCCTTGTTCGGCGATGAGTTTGAATGCCAGGATGCTGTCCAGACTGCCGGCAAAAAGCCCTACCGCCTTGGAATTGCGGCTGTTAATCATAGCAGACCCTCTTTCCTAGTACTTATATTATAATA
>CBFGJT010000009.1:0-56474 GCA_965649165.1 Caldifarciminota bacterium
GGTCTGAAACATCCACCGCCGCTGGATAATATTACACCCCTGGACCAGACCGATATCATACTGGCGCTGGTGGCGCTGACGGTATTTGCTCTGACCTTTACACCTGCTCCCTTCCCCGGGGTGGGGTTCTGATTCCCTGCTTGACTGACTGACAGCAAAAATTAGAATAGTCTGATGCTGCCGGTGCTGATCAGAATCGGCAATTTTCAGCTCTACTCCTATGGAGTGATGCTTTTTATTTCGTTTGTGCTGGGAATCATGATTGTAGAACACCGGGCAAAGCGGTTCGGGGTGGAGCCGAAGCGGATTACCGATCTGGCGCTCTGGGTTCTGCTCGCGGTTGTTGTGGGGTCAAGGCTGTTTTATGTTGCCTTTCACTGGGATGAGTTTCGAAACGACCTATTGGGGATAATCCGGTTCTGGGGTAACCCGCCTGGCCTTTCCGGGCTGATGTTTTACGGTGGGTTTTTAGGTGCATTTATCGCCGGGCTGGTCTTTGTCTGGTTGAATCGTCTGCCCCTGCTGAAAATGCTGGATGCGGTGGCACCGGCACTCGTGCTGGGGGAAGGATTTACCAGAATCGGCTGTTTTCTTAACGGCTGCTGTTTTGGCAAGCCTACCACCTGTCCGCTGGGAATGGTTTTTCCTGCCGGTTCGGCAGCCGGTGCCCAGTTTCCCAATCAGACAATTCATCCGACCCAGCTTTATTCATCGTTAGCCGGATTTGTGCTTTTCGGGGTTGCGCTCCTTCTGGAAAGAAGAAGACTAAAGCCCGGTGTGCTCTTCAGCATAATTCTGCTGCTTTATTCCCTTTTCCGGTTCGGGATTGATTTTGTCCGGTATTACGAGGATGCTGCCAATTTCTGGGGTAATCAGGCGGTGGCCTTGAGTCTAAGTCTGCTGGGTCTGTTGCTGATAGTCATCTTATCCTGCAGAAAATGAGTCTTGACGGCTCGTTTCTGAGCCGGCTGAAGTACTTCCTGAAGGCACTCGCAGATTTTATCTTCCCGCCGGTCTGTTGCGGCTGTGATGAGGAGATCGAGTCTGGTCTGATCTGTGATTCCTGCCGTCTTCTCCTTTTTACCAGTGAACTGGAGGTTTGTCAGCGCTGCGGCCGCCCCTGTCTGCCGGATCAGCAGATATGCGGTTTGTGCGGACAGCGGTTATTTCTCAGCCGGGTTCGCGCAGTGGGTCTATATCAGCCACCATTTTCCCGTCTGATTCAGATGCTTAAATATCAGGGCAAGACCGGACTTGTACCCATCCTGGGTCGTGCGCTGGCACTTCTGGTGCGTCAGGACAGCGAATTAAGCCGGGCGGATGGTATCTGTGCTGTACCGCTGCATCCGGCACGGTTGCGGGAACGGGGATATAATCAGGCTTATCTCTTGGCACAGGAGGTAGCAGCGGTTACTGAAATGCCGCTGCTTGATCCGCTCGTCCGCAGAAAAAACACCCGCAGTCAAACCGAAATGAAAGATGATGCTGCCCGGAGAAGGAATGTGCAGGATGCGTTTGCCATAAAACCGGGGGTCAGGTTTGAGGGCGAAAGGCTCATTCTCGTTGATGATGTAATGACTACCGGGTCAACAATTTCGGCAGCAGCAGGTAAATTGCTGGAGGCAGGCGCAGGTGCGGTCATGGGATTGGTGCTGGCAGCGGCACTTGTCCGGAAAGCATCCGGAACAGGCTGTCACGCTGAGCCCGAAAAAGCGGCAGGTAAGCCAGTTTCACAGCGGAGACCCGCGGTGGATTGAGCCGGAGCGGGTTTACCGGCGAGCCGTATTTGCGTACCTCGTAATGGAGATGGGGTCCGGTAGACAGTCCGGTTGAGCCGACATAGCCGATAATCTGTCCCTGGGATACCGGGGTTCCGGTTTTTATGCTCCGGGCAAAACCGCTGAGATGTCCGTACCGGGTTTCATAACCATCACGATGTCCGACAATCACCAGGCGGCCATAGCCGCCAGACCAGCCGGCAGAGACAACCCGGCCGTCGGCAACACATGCCACCGGGGTGCCGGTGGGAGCGGCGTAGTCAACCCCCTGATGCTGTGTCGGGATGCGGCGGATGGGATGGAACCTTCTGCCGAAAAATGACGTGATGCGGGAGAAGCGGAGGGGGGATTTGAGAAAGATTTTGCGCAGGGATTGACCTTCGAGATTGTAATATTCGGTGTTGCCCTCCGGATCAGTGAACCGGAACGCATAAAAATCACCAATCATGCCTTTGTAGCGGGCAGCGATGATCGGAGCATAGCCCACGAGCAGCGAATCTACGAACTTTTTCTCCACGAGGATAAAAAATGAGTCTCCGGGCTGAGGTTCGGAGAAAAAGTCAATCTCCCAGTCAAAGATTTCGGTGAAGGCGGCAATGAGACTGATTTTTTCTCCCTGATCAATGAGCGACTGATAGAGTGAATTTCTGATTGTGCCGGTGATCAGCGTTGGCAGAAGCCGGATTTCTTCGCTTATCAGTGATACTTGGAATGGGATGGAGTCGATAGCGATCTTAAAGATGGAATCGTAATTACGCCAGTAGCGAATCTGGAACAGGGTTTCGGCACGATATAGGAGAATCAGGCTGTCTCCGGGGTGAAGGGTTTTGAAATTGAAGCCGAAGTCGCGCAGGGCGGCAATCGCCCGGTCTGTAATCGCCACCGGCACGCCAGCGCGGTTGAACACAAAAGGTAGAATTTCACCGGGCTGGATTTCAAAACTGCGGATGGTGATGCAGGAGTCCGGCTGATCTCCGACTGGCAGGGGCTGTGATTTCCGTGTCCGGTGAATAAAAAAAATCACCAAGCCGACAACGATTATTACCGGTAGCACCAGAAGCCGGTGGTTTTTTCTTTTTCCGGTTGCCGATTCCGGTGCCCGTTCCAACAGAGGGCGATAGGGAGACATAAGAAAATGATAATTGATATTTTACCCCGTGCAACATAGTTGAAATCGGGATCGGGAATATTATGATTAATCAAATGAGTCGCATAATGACTGCAATTGTGAGTGCGGTTTTTTGGGGGTATGGTGCCGGGTTTGGACCATCAGCAACTGGATTTACCTTTATGAAAATCGGAGTTGGATCAAGACCGGTAGCACTCGGGCAGGCATTTACCGGAGTGGCGGATGATGTTAATGCGCTGTTTTATAATCCTGCCGGTCTGGCGCTGGACTGTTCCTACGAACTGGGGATTACCGCCTGCCAGATACTGGAGGGGGTGTCTTATCTGACCGGGGGAGTCGCAGTGCCTTTCGCCCGCCGTTTTGGCGCCGGTCTGGCATGCGGTTTTCTCAGCGCCAGTGACATCCGCCGTGATGAGCTTGGACAAGAGCTGGGCAGTTTTGTGCTGAACGACCTGATTGCCGGACCAGGATTCGCAATGCAGCCGTTTCGCAAACTGGCGGTCGGCGGTGCGGGCAAGTTTGTTTACAGCCGGATTGACTCATTTACCGCCTGGGCGTTATCATTTGATGCCGGTATTCTTTATCAGCCG
Organism: Caldifarciminota bacterium; assembly: GCA_965649165.1. Taxonomy (GTDB): domain Bacteria; phylum Hydrothermota; class Tepidihabitantia; order Tepidihabitantales; family Tepidihabitantaceae; genus JAOABP01. The sequence goes on from CBFGJT010000009.1 coordinate 3,498, forward strand.
GTAAAATATGTAAAGATCGGTGCCAGTCTGCTTCACCTCGGTCCACCCCGGCGATTCATCAGTTACTGGGAGCTCCCGCCGGTTAACCTGCGCAGCGGTGTGTCGTTCAAAATGCCCTTGGAGAATAATCATCTGCTGCTGGCGGGCGATGTTGCGCTTTATTCGGATTATGGGCCGACCATCGGTGCGGGTGTGGAACTGAAGCTGGATCTGAAACTGCTCGGCAGTAATCAGAACAGCCGGCTGTTTCTGCGGGGTGGCTACCAGTCTGGCGGAAAACTCGGTGGCTGGTCCGGTTTTTCGTTCGGCACGGGATACGAGACCGTTTTCAGCCCGGGTCTGCTTCTTACGGTGGACGCGGTCTATCTTTCCTATGGACTCCTGGGCAATGCCCAGCGGGTTTCGCTAGGAGTGAAATTTGTGCCCGGTAGTACCCCAAAAAGTTAGTTCCGTCTGAATTGCGGTTTACCATTGGGAAATTCGAGGATGATACCGCCATCACGGCGGGTGTTAAGGTAAATAACCTTTGCCGCCGGCAGGATGGATTCAAGGTTTGCCGGTGTTGGATATCTTCCCATGACAATTACGTAATCGGGTTGGAGTGAGGCAAACAGTTCCGAGGGATTACCTTTCCGGCTGCCGTGGTGGGGGGATTTCAGAATGTGAATCCGGGCTGAACCGACAGTCTGCTTAATCAGCGAGGCGGATTCGCAGTCGCCAGTAAAAAGCAGGTTTGTGCCTGAATACCTGATCAGGTTAACAATGGAAATCTGATTAGTGGCAGCCATTCTCCTGCTATAAAGCCAGCAGGTGAGCCGGTCTGGAGCGAGAAACTGGACCTGAAATCCGAAACCCCGAAGCTCAGCACCAGCGCCAGCAGTTTTGATTACTGTGCCCCGCGCCTGCAAGTATTGGAGCAGGCGTTGGTATCCGGTATCACCACTGAGCACAGGGACAAACAGATGACCAATACTGATTGCCGGATCAAGCCGGAGTAAACCGCCGTAATGGTCCCGATCCGGATGGGTGACAATTGCGGCATCCAGTCGCCGGATGTTACAACTGAGCAGATAGTCGCTGAGCACATCGGTCCGGTCAATGCCGGCGTCAATCAGCAGTTTTCTACCTAATGTGTCTTCAAGCAGGACAGCATCGCCGGCTCCGGTATCAAGAAAGGTGAATGCTGTCCGGGGTTTGCGAATTGTATGACCTACAACCAACAGGACAAGTCCGAGCAGACCGGCGATCCGGAACACGGTGCGAACCCGGTTATGATGCCAGTTCAGAATCAAAAGCAAAAGTCCGTAATAATACCACACCACCGGTGCGGGGATTCTGCCTGTAAATACAATTGTCGGGCACAGCAGTTTTCCCAGGATGGAGATGAGGGTGCGGGTAAACAGGAGCAAGAGGTGCAGTGTCTGGGCAAGGGTGCTGGCAATTACGGTGCTGAGCAGACTGGAGAAAAAAACGAGGAGTGCAAGTGGAATGATCATGGTTACCAGTGGCAACACGAGCAGGGTGGCAAGGAATGAAAGGGGTTGAAACCGGTAAAAATAACGGGCGAGTAAGGGGACAGTACCAGCGGTTGCGGCAATGGATACCGCAAAGGGTAAGAGAATGGGCCTCCGGATTCTGGTAAAAATGGGGATTCGCCTCAACCGATTCTGAATTTTCGGGGTAATGGTGATAATTGCAGCAGTAGCAGTAAACGAAAGCTGGGTGCCGACGCTGGAGAGGGTATCCGGGTTGCAAATAAGGATGATGATTCCAGCCACTGCGAGACTGGTTAATGATGTGACACGACGCTGGAGAGGAAAACTGAGGAATAACGTCCAGCTCATGATCGCCGCCCGGACCGCAGAGGGCTGCCAGCCGGCGATGCCGGTGTAAATCATGGTTAGCAGCGTGAGCATTGTGAATCGGAGCCAGCCCCGGATGCCCAGTACTGAAAGCAGCAGGTAAATGGCAGCAACAACTACTCCAGTATGCAGACCGGAGACGGCAAGCAGATGCCATAGTCCGGTGGCGGCAAGTGCGGTGCTCAGCTCTGGTGAAAGATCCTTTGTTTCCCCCAGCAGTAGTCCGATAAGGAGGCTGATGTCGTTTTGGGGAAGGTGCTGGCGAAAAACCCGGATTAGGTAGCGGCGCGTCGGCATGATAATTCCGTTCAATACTGGGTTGCCGAGGCGTCGCCGGATGAGCCTGATTTGACTGCGGCGGGCCCTGGCCCGACCGATGATTCCCTGATTTAACAGCTGACGGTTGTAGTCAGGCAGCCCGGGATTGCGCGGATAGTTGAGAGGTCTGATCTGTGAATTTATGGAAAGCAGAGTTCCATAGTGCAGACCAGAGATTGAGTCCTGGAGCCGGAGAATAACATTGCCAAATAGCGGGGATAGAAGTTTCAGGGTGATTTCCGGATGGATTAGCGGTTCCTGAATCACTACCCCCTGGAACTGGCGGAGTTTGTATATCATTGGAGGAACTACTGGTGGTTGCGTGGAGTGTCGATAGAGATATGCGGTAGAGAGTAGAACCAGGTAAACTGAAATACCTCGGGTTGAGCGGATAAGGGTTAATCCCAGAAAAATAAGCGTTAGGATCAGCCAGAAGGAGATGTTCACATGTTCTGCAAAGAAAAAGCCGCTGGCGATGAGTAGCAGGGCGCGTATCGCTGACAGTCTCATCCCGTAAGCCAGTTCCAGCACAAAACAGGGTATTTGTCTTTAAGATCGTTGTCAATACGATCAAATTGATACGAATTTATTCCATATCTCTATTTAAAAGTAGGGTGAATGATTTATTTGACAGACAGATGACATTTCGTATAATAATATCGTGCTGATGAGCGCGGCGTTGGGTTGGCTCCTCATAGCTCAGCTGAATTCATTTGAATTCACGCCCATCAGCAGTCCCCAGTACGCCGGTGAATCACTTGCAGTAACAATCATTGCCCGTGATCCGTCTGGAGGAGTGTATAATTACAATCGCCCCGCATTTCTTTCCACGAGCAAAGGGGCAACCTACATATATCCTAATGTAATCGGACCGTTCCGGAACGGCGTGTGGCAGGGAAGGGTGATGGTTACACTGGCGGAGAGTCTGCGGATACTCTGTACCGATGATTCACTCCGGGTAACAAGCAGCAGTAATCAGTTTACAGTGTTGTCCGGTGCTCCAGCAAGGCTTGTTATTATTTTACCCGGACAGCAGTTAAGCGCGGGAACAAGAGAGGGTAAACTGGGAATCCCCGAGAATCAGACCGCCGGCGACAGTTTCATTTTCCGAGTATACCTAACGGATGCATGGTGCAATCCGGTGTACGCGCGCAGTGACAGTGTTCTGCTTCGTGCCACCGACAGTTTTGCCTTACTGCCATCAAATGCTTTTATCAACAACGGTGTAGGTCAGTTTACTGGCAGACTGCGGCAAGCGGGACAGCATCAGCTTTTTGCCCTGCCGACATCAGGGCAGACTCTTCGCAGTGATAGCTCGTCATTAATTCTGATTACGCCCGGCATTCTTGCCCAGCTGCTGGTACTGCTTCCCGGGGAACAACATCTGCCAGGAGATACAGCCACTGCTGGGTGGCAAACTCCAGGTAAATCAGGGATTCCTGTTCCGCAGTATGTCCGCGAGCCATTTTCAGTCAAGGTTCTGCCCTGCGACCGGTGCTGGAACCGGGTAAGTTCTCCGGGACTGCCGGTTTCTTTGTATTCTGATTTTGGAGCCGAATTTCAGCCTGGAGAGACCGTACTCATGGATAGCGCGGTTTTTTATGCAAACTTTTATTACCCCGGGTCAAACCAGGATGTCTGGGCTGCTGACCGCAACAGGCAGTATACCTCTTATCGCACAAGGCTGGAAATCAAGACAAGAGGGAATCAGCTGGAAATTTCAGCTCCCGATACCGTTTTGGCTGGAGAGACCGCTTACATCCGGGTGGTGGTTAAGGATGCCAACGGTCAACCGGTTCCATTGTCGGTATGCCGTTTTCTTGTCCTGCGAGGAAACGGCGAGATGTTGGAAGATGCTCTGTTGACCGATACTTCCGGGATCGCTGTAGGACGCTTTCTCTGCACCCGCGCCCGCTTCGGAGAATTTGATACAATTCAAATCAGCAGCGGGACAGCAGATTCGCTGCTTGCAATCTATGTTAATATACCGGACAGTGCCATTCTGTCCGGTAAGATCATAGCCTTCCCCAATCCATTCGGTTTCAATCGTGATGCAGTGGAGATTTATTATTACCTTAACCGGAGCAGCCCGATTGACTTCAGGATTTACGATCCGTTCGGGAATGAAGTTTTTTCCCGGGTAATTCCGGCAGGGGAAGCTGGTGCTCAAGCCGGTATCAACTGCATCATCTGGAATGGTCGGAATAGTGCGGGCAGGCGTGTGGCATCCGGTATCTATACAGTTCAGATTGTCGGGCAGCTCCATACCGGTACCATATTTAGATCGACTTACCGTTTGGGAGTTGTATGGTAAAGAAATTACCGGTTTTTCTTCTTTTTTTACCGGCTCTCCTTTTTGCTGAAGGTGGACTTCCGGGCGCATTTCTGAATTACGGCGCGGCACCAAGAAGTCTTGGAATGGGCAAGGCTTTTACTGCAATAGCTGATGATGCCCAGGCGATTTATTTTAACCCTGCCGGACTGTTTCAGCTTAATGCTCACGAGGTACTTGCTGCCCATTCCCAGCTCTACGGAGCACGAATGGAGTATATCGCCTATGTCCTGCCGACAAGAGAGTGGGGAAGTTTTGGAATTGGAATTCTGAACCTTGGTGCTGAAGGGCTGGAATCACGCACTCCTGAGAATTGGCAGTATCTGCCGACAATCTTTGCTGAAAATGCCTATCAGGTTGCTTATGCCTATGGACCTTCTGATTTCTGGAGCGTCGGGGTTACATTAAAATTAATTACTAAAAATCTTGCTCAGTATATTGATGCTGGCATTGGCATGGATGCAGGAATAGTAATAAGAAAACCAGACCCGTTAAGTTTTGGACTGACAGTGCAGAACCTCGTGGAGCCGGCGCTGACGCTCCACACTTTAACCGACCGGTATCCCAGAACATTACGTGCTGGTGTGGCAGTGAGACTGCTTGACGGCCGGGCACTGGTTACGGTGGATGCGGTCTCACCGGTGCTCCGGGCGGTAGATTCAGCCGGTAATCCTACGCACCGCTGGCAACTACAACTGCAGCCCCATGGGGGGGTTGAATTTCAGCTGATTCCCGGGGTGCTCGTGCACCGGGTAGGTTATGATGCCAATGAAATCAGTCTCGGACTTGGTGTGCATCAATCGTGGGGCAGGATGGCGCTCGGAGTTGATTACGCATTTCTTCTACATCACCAGTCTTCGTTCCGGCTGGCACCAACCCACAAGTTCGGCCTGTTTGTCAATTTTGGCGGTTTCCGAGTCTGGATTGATGCTCAACCTAAGCTGTTTGCCCCCACGCCTGCTGACAAGAACAATGTTCTATGGATGGATGTTCATTCAATTGCCCGTCAGCCTGTAAAACGCTGGCAGGTTCTGATTAAAAATTCCTTTGGTGAAGTGATCCGGAGCTATAGCGGCTGGGACGCGCCGCCGCCAAGACTACTCTGGGATGGACTGGATGATGCGGGACGGCTGGTAGCTGATGGCCGTTACTATTACGACATCGTGATTGTCGATCAGCGTAATTCATCTCTTAGTTTTAGCGGATTTCTTACGACAGTGCAGACCCGTGGCCCCCAGGGTAAAGTGGAGATTGCACCAGGGCAATGATGGTTTGGGTAACGATCGTCGTTTTACTGTCCGGAACATTGACATCGCAGCAGACCCGGCAGTTGGCGGAACGATATAACCAGGTTCAGCAGTTATTGGAAGAGGGGAGAACTGACCTTGCGGTTCAGAAATTAACCAAACTGGTGAATGATTACGGAAACAGTGAATATGGTGACGAATTGCGGTATACGCTTGCGGAGTGCTTTTTTAATCAGGGCAGGTTCAACAACGCTCTGAGGGAGTTTCTCGGACTCCTCGATCGTTCACGGTTTTCTTACATCAAACCCGAGGCAATGTTTGGTGCTGCAGTTTCTTATCTGATGCTGGGAAATTATCGGCAGGCACAGCTGTTGTTGGAAAAACTGGCGAAGGAACCGGGGTACGCCAATGACCCGCGTACGAGTTATGCGTTGGGGGTGCTTTATTACTTTCAGGGTGCCTACGAACAGGCCGAGAAAAATCTGTCCGGTCTGGAAATGCCCGAGGCAATATTTTACCTCGGCAAGACATATGCCCGACAGGGAAAGCCGCTGGCTGCATTATTGAAATTCAAGGAGATCACTGACAGGTTACCCAACACCAGGCTTGCCGAGATGGCACACTTTAATGCCGGGCTGGCGTTGTTTCTCAACCGTGATTACGACGGAGCACGGGCGAAGTTTCAATTTTTTCTTGAGCAGTTCTCCAGTTCATCGATAGTTGATTTTGCGCAGTATTTTTTAGGATGTGCCCTGATCGCTCAGAATGAGTATGCAGCAGCGATCAACTATCTGCTACCGCTGACCCGATCCAGCAACAATTTTCTAGCAGCGCACAGCAATTATTTTGTCGGCTACTGTCAGCTGGCACTGGGACAGGCAAAGGAAGCAGTGGGGCGTTTCCAGCGTGTGCGAGCCAACTATCCCCGGACCAAAGTTTCGAGTTATGCCCATCTCCAGCTGGCGGAGGCGATGCTGGCAGCTGCGGATACCGCGCAGACGATATTGACTACTGCCCAGCTTGCGCGGATGTTTACTACTGGGGAACTGGCAGGAGTCGGTAACTATCTTTCGGGTGTTATCTCATATCAGATAGGAGATTATGATAATGCTGCGAAGCAGTTTCATTCGATACTGGCAAACTATGGCAGTACCGGGCTGAGGGAACCTGCAGCGGCGATGCTGTTGCTGACACTGAATTCCGGCAGAGAGTTTAAACAGAGCTTGGCACTCGGAACAAAGTATCTTGCTGATTTCCCTAATGATACTTCCGAGTGGCGGGCACAGACACTGTTTAATCTGGCAGAGGCCTTTTACTATACTGAAAAATATAGTGAGGCAGACAGATTTTATCAAACAGCGTATAATCACCGGCAGGGAGGAGATGTTGCCCCCTATGCCCGGCTCGGACGAGCGTACGCACTGTATCATTTAGGGAGACTGGATGAGGCGATTGAAGGTTTCAAGGGGGTATTGAATGCCCGGTTGACCGATACGCTGTTTACCATCAGTGCCTATCTTGGTTACGGCTACTGTCTTTTCAATCAGAAGGATTACCTTAAAGCACTTGATGTGTTTGAGGCACTGATCAATACCTTCCCCGATAATCCGCTGGCAGCTGTCCCAGGTTACTTCTATTCCGGATACTGCTATTACCTGCTGAAATATTATGGGCAGGCGGTTGATGCGTGGACGAACTTGATGAATAAGTTTCCCGAAAATAACCCTAAAGTGGCTGAAGCGGCGTTTCGTGCTGGGGATACTTATTTCAAGGCGCTTGAATATGATAAGGCAATAGCATCTTTTAATTTTGTGATTCAACGCTACCCGTTTTCGGACTTTGCTCCAGCTTCACAGGCATTGATTGCTCAGTGTTATTATAACCGTCGTCGATATCAGGATGCCATTCGGGAATATCAGAAATTCCTCGATCTTTATCCATCAGATCAGCAGGCACCGAGTGTACGCAAGAGTTTGGAAATAAGTTATTACCTTGCCGGTCAGGAAGATTCAAGCGTAATGAATGAATTTATCCGGAGATTCCCGCAGTCGGAGATGGCAGCGGAGGCTCAGTATAACCGGGGACGGCAGCTGTATGAACAGGGGAAATTTGAAGAAGCGATCGTTGAACTTCAGAAGGCCGTAGTTAATTTTCCTAATTCCGCTGTTGCTGCTGATGCCCAGCTGTTAACCGCAGAGGCATATGCACAATCCAAGCGCTGGAAGGAGGCAGCATTGGCATACCAGAAATTTCTTGATTATTTTCCGGAGCATGATCAGCGCTGGGGTGTTCTTTTTAATCTCGGTATTGCCTACTTCAATGCCGGCGCATACAAACAGGCTCTGACAGCGTTTGAAGAAGTCAGCCGGTCTGGTGCAGATTCCGAGTATGCTGAGAGCGCCCGGAAAAACGCTGAGGTTTGCCGTCAGCGGCTGGGGGTCGGGGAGCAGGGTGGAGAAATGTTACAGCCCGAAAGGGCAAACAATGAAGAGCAGTAATCATTTTAACAGGCAGACAGGAGGAAGGTAACCATGATCATGGGACAGAGTCTGGTTTCAATTTTCAGAAGCAGTGCGGTAATGGTGATTTTACTTCTGGCATCGATTGTCGCACTGGCACTGATAATCGAACGGTTCTGGTATTTTATCAGAAATCGATTTGATCCGGCTAAAGGTTTGCTTGAACTCCGGCAGATGCTGGGGCGATCAGGGGTTGAGGCTGCACTGAACTGGAGCCGGAATTTGAAAAATCCGCTTGGCAGACTGTTTGCCGTTGCGCTGGACAACTTCAATTTGAATGCTGACGAACTTTCTGATTTGCTCTACAGTCTGATTCTTGAAGAAAGGATAAAATACGAACGTCTGCTGGGGGGTATGGGGACGTTGGCAAATGCAGCTACGCTCCTCGGACTACTGGGAACGGTTACCGGTCTGATTGGTGCCTTCAGTAATATCGCAGCTACCGGTTCCGGTGGTCCGGCAGTCGTGTCCAGAGGTATCGCTGAAGCGCTGCTTACTACCGCGTTCGGTTTACTTATCGGAATTCCGGTGCTGTTTTTTTACAATTACTTTTCCAAAAAAGCGGCGGATCTGGCTATGGCTCTTGAAAGCACTGCGGAACGGCTCGTAGTGATGCTCCAGCGTTACAAGCTACAAAGTGGTTCAGTTGCTACACCAGAAACTAAGGTTTCGTCCGAGGTCGTTTTGCCCCAGTCTCAGCCGTCGGCTGCCGAGGATAAAGCTTGGAAATTCTGAGTATGCGCCGGAGAAACCTTGAGCGTCCTCGCCCCAGTGGGTTAATTCTGAATTCGCTGGTTGATGTTGCCCTGTCCTTGGTAATTGCCTTCATGGTGTCAATGCCGCTGTTTTTTGAGTCAGGAATTTTTGTTTCTGCCCCAGGTGCAGCCCGGGCTGGTGCCAATGAGCCGGGGTCGGATATCAAGGCAAATATCTACATTACAAAAGAAGGCAAGATTCTTTTGAACGAAGCCCAGGTGAGTTTTGATAATCTGAGCGAGCTTTTGCCCAAACTGCTGCAACGAAGTGTTGAACGCCGGGTGGTCGTGGCAGCAGAAGAGGGAGTGAGGTATGAACAGGTGATGCGGATCTTGGACTTAGCCAAACAGGCCGGGGCTGTTGACCTTGCATTACTGCGGACGAGGAGGGTAAGATGAAGGAAGCACCTAACATTGACATTCTTCCGATGGCATGCGTTGGTTTGATACTGGTTCTGGTGATGATGGTAGTTGCTCCTATGGTTTTGACGCATAATTCAACGCCGGTGGATGTTCCTCAGACCCACACCGCAGAACGCAAGACTGAAAATGATGTGACGATAACTATGACTGCTCAGGGGCGGTTGTTTCTCAATGATCAACCGGTTACCGACCTTGATGAACTCAAGGCCGGTATCGCCAGCGAAATAGCCCGTGATCCTTATGTTCTGGTCGTAATCCGGGCAGATAAGCAATGTCTCCATTCGTCAGTGCTGGATATACTTGCCTGTGCCCGGCAGGCAGGCGCTGTACGGATTGCCTGTGCAACAAAAAAGATCAATCAGGGTGGATAAGTGATGGATCGAGACCGGCCTTTACGCACTTTTGAGATAGCGCTTTTAATATCGGCGATAGTCCATATCTCTCTGTTGTTGCTGCTTTCCCGCTATCGTACTTCTAGGGAGGCGGAGTGGGATTTGCAGGAAGTGACATTTATGGATGTCACTTACCGTCCCGAAGTCGCCAAGGTGCTTAATCAGAATTCATTACCCCTCGGCAGTAGTGGACCGAATGCCGGGGATATGGCAGTTCCCACTTATGCAGCGGGTGTAGCATCTGAAGAGGTGGCACCGCTGGATTTAAGTTCAACACTGGAGCGGTCGGAAGCGCAGGCTCGGATTGAACTCGATCGTTATGAACTTGCACGGGATGGGGAGATGGATGTGATTAGAATCGGAGGAAGGGGTGGCGCTCAGACTACCGAAGAGATCCTGGCTCAGGCACCCATTTCACTTTCCCGCGGTGGTGGCAGTGGCAGCGGTGCCGGTATTGGGTTGAGAGGGCTCCCCGGGGTTCCTCAACAGCCGCAACCGCAGCTGACCATTGAACACCGTCCGGTGACTGCAAGGTCACGCAGTGCTTTGCCGCCACCGTCTGATCAGGTTCAGTCCACCGTTCAGGTCCCGGTGTCTCGCGGGACGAGTTTTCAGATCGCGGGTCCGATTTCTCAGCGGGAGATTATCAGAAAAGTAAAACCTAAGTATCCGAAATGGGCGCTCGATCAGCATATCAGCGGAACGGTGACTGTACGTATCTGGGTTTTGCCCAATGGTCAGGTTAAAGGGATTCCCCAGGTACTCTCAAGTTCCGGTTATCCCGAGCTCGATCAGGTGGTGGTAGATGCGGTGCGCTGCTGGGAATTTGCCCCTCTTGGAACTGGCGTCAAGGCAGAAGAGCAGTGGGGAGATATTACTTTTGTTTTCCAGCTATCTTAATGTATGAGTTTGGTATTTATATTATTACTTTTTGCGCAAAGTCCGGACAGTTTGCAGCAGAAGCCGCCCGCTGAACATACATTAGGAGAGGAACTTATCACCGGCGAAGCAGAGATGAAAGTAAGCGACCAGAAACTGTTTTTTCCTCCACAGTTTGATCCGTGGACGCCGCTTAACGACCTGCTGGCACCGGGGAGCTATATATTTGATGACGGGCTGTTGCTGGCGATTGATTCGCTTACTATTCCTCAGCGTTTTATCAAATCGTCCTTTCTCCGGGTGCCGGTAGAAAGGTCACTGGTACATGGTGATATTTTGGTTTTCCTGCCCAAATTTGAAAAACGAGTAGCATCATGGGAACTGGAAATCGCCAATTCACTTGGAGAGACAGTCCGTCGGGTTCGCGAAAAGGGTATCCCTCCCGCAGTAATTATTTGGGATGGAAGGAATGATGCTGGTGAACCGATTGCAACCGGAGATGTGTACAGTTTTACCTTTAGTGCCTATGATGTGCATGGAAATCAGACGCGTATTAATTGTGAACCGCAGAAGATAAATGCGGTTGTTTGGCAGGAGAAAAATGAATGGATTGTTTCGATTGCTGCCGATATCCTTTTTATTCCCAATGGCGCAGAATTTACTTCTGGAGCCAACGTCCGACTGGATGAGATTGCCAATCTGATTAAGGAGCGATTCAAAAAGGAAACGGTGGTTTATGTTTACAGTGAGAAGGAGCAGCTTTCAGTCGAACGTGGCAAGGTATTGGAGACCGAAATTCGGCGCAGAGTGGTTTTCCCTTCTGATGGGTTAAAAGTTATGCCCCGTTTTATTCCGGGTAATCAACCCAAACATTCCCGGATAGAAATTCATATTATCTAATCCTGTTTACACTAAAGTCAACTTGACTGAGAGAGAAATGACTTTTATTATCCCAAAATGATGATTAAAAGGAGGCAATAATGAATAAGAAAGTGGGTTTTCTTTTCCCGGGTCAAGGTTCTCAGCATGTCGGCATGGGACAGGATCTTTATAATAATTTTCCAGCGGCGCGGATGGTATACGAGCGGGCTGAAGAGGTACTTGAGATTCCTATCAAGCGGATATCATTTGAAGGGCCGGAGGAAGATCTCCGTCAGACACGGTATACTCAACCTGCCATTCTTGTTCATTCAATGGCAGTTCTGGCAGTTTTGAAGGATGCCGTTACGCCGATTCTCGCCGCCGGGCATTCACTGGGTGAGTATTCGGCTCTTTACGCTGCCGGTTGTTTGGGGTTTGAAGCGGTTTTGAAGCTGGTTAAAAGGCGGGCTGAATTGATGTTTAAGGAAGGTGAGAAAAGACCGGGTATGATGGCGGCAATTATCGGCATTGAAAGCAGGGTAGTTGAAGAGATATGCAATGAGATAACGGGGGTGGTCGTACCCGCAAATTATAATGAGCCGAAACAGACCGTCATTTCCGGCGAACCGGAAGCGGTGCAATTGGCAATGAGTGCAGCAAGAGAACGAGGTGCTTTAAAAGTGGTGGCGCTCCCGGTATCCGGAGCATTTCATTCGCCATTGCTTGCGGAATCAGCAGGTGAGTTTGCTTCCTACCTTGGGCAGTTTAAGCTGACCGACCCCAAGTTTCCGGTAATTATGAATGTAACTGGCAGACCCGCGTACTCGGCAGATGAGGTCCGGCATAACCTTGTCCGCCAGCTGGTTTCTCCAGTTCGCTGGATTGATACCATCTACAGTGCCAGGGAGCTGGGGTGCCAGTTTTTCTGGGAGGTCGGACCAGGAAAAGTTCTCAGCGGGCTGGTAAAAAGGATAGCGTCCGATTTTAATGTACAACCGATTGGGAAAACAGAAGAAGTTTCGGCGGTCGCAACTGGGGTTTAAAATGGGCTGGAAATGTTTTAGTATTACTTTTATAACCATTTTTCTTGCAGAACTGGGGGATAAAACTCAGCTTGCGACCTTCTCCTTTGCAAGTGGATTCCGAGGCTTTTGGCCGGTTTTTCTCGGAAGTGTACTGGCGCTGACCTTATCTTCATTTTTAGCAGCATTTCTGGGAGCAAATTTGACCAGGGTTGTTCCGATAAAATGGGTTAATATGGTCACCGGTGCAATTTTTGTAATCATTGGAGTGATTATGCTTTTACGCAGTCTCAGGGCATGAAAATCAAATGTCAACCTGACGATTTTCGCGTGGAAGAAATTGTTTGTTTGAAAATTAAGAACCAAGGTAGATATTCTATCTACCGGCTGGAAAAAAGGTTCTGGAATACGCTCGATGTGATCCGAGATATCCAAGTTCGTTATCAATTAAAGGGTTTGTCTCGTGCTGGGCTCAAGGATCGTTATTCATCATCGATTCAGTATCTATCTCTGCCCGGCAAGGGACCCGAACAGATTATATCATCAAATTACCGATTGATCCGTATAGGTATGGCTGATGAGCCAGTAACTCCGGAGCGTCTGAGGGCAAATCGATTTCAGATTACGGTTCGCTGTCTGAATGCAGATGAGATTAAAACAATCGAACAATCATTGCCTGCGGTTGAACGTTACGGAGTTGCTAACTATTATGATGAACAGCGGTTCGGGTCGGCTCGGCATCATGCCGGGTTTATTGCCCGGAAATTAATCGATGGCCATTACAACGGGGCGTTAAAACTTTTTCTCGCCACACCATCTACCAGTGATGACTCCCGGACGCGAAAGGTCAAGCAGGAGCTGGCACTAAACTGGGGCAACTGGCAGAAATGTCTCAAAATCGTTCCCTACGAAGGGAAGAAAGCAGTGAAGCACCTTGTGCAGCAACCGCGAGACTATGAAGGTGCGATAAAGTTGTTACCCATAACGTTCCTTGAACTTTTTATCAATGCCTACCAGTCCTGGTTGTGGAATGAGATTTTACGATTGCTGCTAGAAGAAATGGATGTAGTCCGGTTTCGGGTTCGATATAATCTTGGGGTAATGGCATTCTTCGGGGAATTGAGCACTGAGGATGCAAAATACCTCGAACAGCTTTCAATTCCCACTCCCGGTCCGCATGCAGAATATGAGAGTGAAGTGGTTGAGCGCATTGTTAATTCGGTGCTGGAAAAAGAGGGTCTGAAACTCAAAATGCTGAAATTGAAATTCCGCAGCAAGGGATTGTATTTCAAATCATGGAAGCGCCTGGCAGTGTTCAAGCCCGCTAAAGTTAAAATAGATCAGCCTCACATTGATGAATTGTATCCCGATAAATATAAAATTAGACTTGGCTTTGAATTGCCGCCGGGGTGCTTTGCTACTGTTCTATTAAAGAGATTGGTTGCCCGATGAATTTTTTGCTGAATCTTCACTTTCCTCTGCAGCTTCAGCGATCTTCAGTTTGATTCAGAGTTTAACTGGTTTACGCTTGAATCTGAGCATTTTGCAATTCATTTCCCTGCTCATGGGACTCCCGGTTACGAACGGATGGAATTGGTACGGAAAGTGACATCAGTAACCGAAAACGTCAGACAAACACTTAAAGATAATGGTGTTAGTATTCCTGAAGGGGCGGGTAGACGTTGTCATCGCTGATTATTATGATTGTTATAATGGTTATGCCACGTCTTTTTCTGCAAACACAATTGTCATACTGCCATTTTTCCCCGTGATGCAAGAAGTAACGATGACGACTGGTTTGAGGACACTTATTCTCCACGAATTTTCTCATATATGCCAAATGGATCAATGCGACGGACCATTTCGCATCATACGTCGCATTTTCGGCAGAATTATCTTGCCCAATGCTCAACTTCCTGCCTGGCTCCTTGAGGGCTATGCTGTTTATAATGAAACTCGATTCAGTACCATAGGGAGATTGCGGTGAATGGCGCTCGATATTGAATGAAGCCGTATGGGAGCAACGTCTGCTTCAGCTCGACCAGTGCAACAATTATCAGCTGCAGCGGTATCCCGCAGTGCTGGCACAATATCTCTACGGCAGCAGTTTTGTGTCTTTTTTTTAGCTAAAATATACAGGGATAACATCTGGGAGGAGTTCAATTATAAAAAATCACTTTGCCTACCTTTTTTGAAGATAGATTGATGAAGAAGATCTTTGGAAAATCTACCAGTTAACTCTCGAGCGATTGGAAGCGATGGTTGGTTCAACAGGCTGGGTCGTTGAAAATAGAAATTCAACGAGAAAGCTTAACATCCATTACACGAATCAACTGTGGAGAAACTCATGTTTTTTTCCCGTCTGGTCGCACTCCGGGAAAAGTATTTTTTTCATCTCTGTGAATACAGTTGGCCAGACTGCGATCCGGGAACTCGAGCTGGGAACAATGACGGTCAGGACTATCAGGGGGGCGGATTTTTGGCAGTTTGAGTGCTTCGCCGGACGGTGAACATTTTGCCTTTTCAGAACCAATTGAAGAGGGGAGGGGTTACCTTCGGGGCGATATTTTCGTTTATTCACTAAGGCGTCCAGCTGTGGTTCGAGTGACAAGGGGAGAGCGAGCATCTGATCCTGATTTTGCGCCGGATTCAACTTATCTTGTCTATGTGAGCAATTGTGATGGTGTGAGCAGGCTCAAGGTTATCAATTACCGAACAGGTGAGCAGACGATGGTTGGAGAACTTGATAATCCGGAGTATTTTCGGACGCCGCGATTTTCACCGGAGGGGGCTGGTTGCTGTTAATGTTTGGCGCACTGGAGGTTACTCGGACCTCGAAATTCTAGATTTAAAGACCGGCTGGATGTTGCCGATAACCCAGGACCGGGCAAATGATATTAATCCCTGGTGCACGTACCGGTAAGTACTTACATTTCATATCAGATCGCAGTGGAGTTTATAATCTTTATGCATATGCGGTTGAGACCAATGAGTTTTATGGATGCACAAATAGTACTGACTGGAATTTTTGAATCGTCCATTTCCCCAGATAACCGTAAAGTTGCAGTTACTCTTCTGACCGAGGAAGGGGGAGAACTTGATATCGCAGAGATAAGGCCGCAGCAGTGGCAGAGTGTGGTTAGCTATGCGGATACTTATCCTGATGCAGATTATAGCTTTAAACCGAGTACGTATGAGCTTTTTTATTATTCTCCCTTTCCTTCTGTGATTCCCAGATTCTGGTTACCGATGCTTCAATATAGTGATGGATGGTCGATAGGAGCCGGTACGTTCGGCTGGGATGTACTGCAGTTTCATCGTTATTACTGCTTTGCCGGTTACCAAATTCATCAAAGATCATCGATGCTGAATTTTGTGTATGAACTCCATCGGTATTGTCCGATTTTCGAATTTAGGTGTAAAATAATGCCCCGGATCACAACAAGCAAGATTTGGTGTCAGTTTTCCGCTAATAAGACAACAAAACAAGCAAAATCTCAGCATGGGTTTAAAGTTTAAACGCGAGCAGAAGATGAGCATGAATATATCATTCCAACAATGCTCAGATATTATTTTATAAGGTGGCACCAGCAAAGGGAAGAAATATAGGAGTTTTGGCTGATTTTCGTGCAACTTTATCATCTAAAAATCTTGCAAGATTTGTGCTATTCTGGAATGAATATCTAGGGAGGAGGTCAGGAAACTGGAGTATTAAGATGAATTTTACTGGTGCGGTATCAGCCGGTGATACATCACAGAGTTCGGCGGTTGAAATCGGAAATAAACCCGGTTTATCAAGGTTACGCAGATGTTCGCAGATGACCGGAGCAGGGGCAATTACTTGTAGTCTTGAATGCCAGTTTCCGATCTTGTGAGTAGAGAGGGGATTAGGTCTGGCGCCGTTATTTTTGAGCAATTTGAATGGTGTGATTTTTAGTGAAGGCGGCATTGTCAGCAACAAATTTCCCTTTCTTATTGATAACTGGGATATCGGAGCAGGAATGGAGATCGGAACTGATCGGTTTTAGCCCATTATTTACCCCTGAGTTAAATTAGGACTAAGTATTAATATAAAAAATTTGGGGGAATTACAAGTTTACTTGGCGTAACCAGTCAAATTATAGATGACTTATTCCCTCACAACAAGAATCTCGATTAATTTATAATCCTCAATTATGCACCGCAAACCGGGCACTTGATTTCAACCTTCTCCGGAGGTTTCGGGTGTTCGTGAGCGCCGTTGCCATTTTCACAAAACCGATGGTAGATGTAGCACTGATTTAAGTAAGCCTCTCGCGGCGTCAGTGCCGGTTCATACCAGAAAAATTCGTATTCTTTCCAGTGTGCCTTGATTGCATCACGCAAGTTGCGTTCTGCCCGTGCAACTATTTCAATCTTTCTGGAATTTTTGGACAGACAGTAAACCCCGCCAATTTTATCCGGTACAGAGATATCTACCTGCAGGGGACGGAGAAGGTAAGGACCGCGCATAGTTTCCTCCTCTCTATATTTTTCTGCTCCCCATTACAGAAATCTCTTTGACAATCGTTGTAACCCAGCAATCTATCATAAATATAAAGCAATTTTTCCTTCTGTCAAGTTATTTTTATAGTGAGCGGACTTATTGGCTGGCAAATCAAATATATCTTACGGGTAGACAATTAATAGCTGACCATAGCGCCGATCGGTGGCCAGTAAGTTAAAGGAGAGAGGGGAGCTTCAACTGTTTACACAACCCTTCATGACAGTTTATGGGAGTTATGATTGACACCTAGAGAGAAGTTGGGTATAAAATATAGTATGCCCCCTAACACACGCGGCGCCGATTTTATTCATCTCCACGTCCATTCTGAATACAGTCTTCTGGATGGAGCAGCTAAAATTGAAGAGCTGGTATTGCAAGCAAAGGGCATGGAGATGACGGCACTGGCTTTAACTGATCACGGCAATATGTTTGGTGTGGTTAAATTCTACAAGGCGGCACGGAATGTCGGTTTAAAGCCGATAATCGGCGCTGAAGTATATGTTGCCCCCGGGGATCGTCGTGAACGGGAAATCAGAAGTGATATTCCTGAAGCGAGCTTTCACCTGACTCTCCTGTGCAAAAATGAAACAGGGTATCACAATTTGATAAAACTCGTTTCTCTGGGGTATCTGGAAGGATTTTATTACAAACCACGGGTTGATAAAGGGCTTTTAAGCAGATATCATGAAGGCCTGATTGCATTGTCCGGGTGCTTGAAAGGTGAGGTAAACTGGCATATCCTGCATGATGACCTGCAGAGAGCAATGGCATCGGCTGCGACCTATCAGGAGATATTTGGATCAGAAAATTTCTATCTCGAGGTAATGCGCACTGGTTTACCAGAACAGGAAAAAATTCTGCCCCATGTTGCTGAATTGGCAAAGGCACTAGATATTCCTCTGGTTGCAACCAATGACTGTCATTATCTGAAGCCTGATGATGCCCGGGCTCAGGATGTTTTGTTGTGCATTCAGACCGGAAAACGCTTAAAAGATAAGGATCGGCTACGGTTAAATGCCAGTGGTTACTATCTCCGGTCAGGAACAGAGATGGAAAAACTCTTTCAGGAATTACCTTCCGCAGTGAGAAATACCAGGATGGTTGCTGAGCGTTGTGAACTGGTTCTGGATATTGAAAGTCGTAAATTCCATCTGCCTGCTTTCAAGCCTCCCGCGCCCTACCGTGATGAGTTTGAATACCTTACATATCTTGCTCGCGAAGGATTGAAAAAACGCTATTCCAGAGTAACGCAGGAACATACAAACCGGCTTGAGTACGAGCTGTCGGTTATTCAGAAGATGGGATTTGCCGGGTACTTTCTTATTGTGCGGGATATTATCGAATATGCCCGCAATCAGGGTATTCCAGTCGGCCCGGGACGCGGTTCAGCTGGGGGGTCACTGGTACTGTATTGTCTGGGGGTTACCGAGATTGATCCGATACGCTATGGGCTTCTGTTTGAGCGGTTTCTATCTCCGGAAAGAATCACCCTTCCAGATGTTGATGTTGATTTTGCGGATGCACGACGGGGGGAAGTGATCGAGTATATTCGTAACCGGTATGGCAGCGATTCAGTTGCACAAATTATTACTTTTGGGACTATGCAGGCACGACAGGCAGTCCGTGATGTTGCCCGGGTGTTGGATGTCTCAATTGCTGAGGCCGATCAAATTGCCAAATTAATTCCGCCAGGAATGGACTTGGAAAATGCGGAGCGGGAGGTGAGGGAATTGGCAATGATTATCCGTTCCCAACCGGTGTATCAGGAACTTTGGAATATCGCCAAGAAAATTGAAGGATTAAACCGCCATGCCTCGGTACATGCCTCAGCGGTGGTTATCGCACCACGTCCACTGTTGGAGCTCGTACCACTATACAAAGCTCCCGGTGCAGATGTATGTACCCAGTATGATATGTATACACTAGATGATATCGGGTTATTGAAGATGGATGTCTTGGGGTTACGGACATTAACCGTCATAGATGAAGCCGAGAAATTGATACGCCACCGGGTGAATGATTTTTCGATCCGGAACGTAAGTTATGAGGACCGTGCAACTTATGAACTATTGCAACAAGGGGCGACAGTCGGGGTTTTTCAGCTGGAAAGTGCCGGGATGAGAGATCTTTGTAAGAAGACGCGACCGGAGCGTCTGGAGCATATTATTGCACTTATCGCTCTTTACCGCCCGGGACCGATGGATCTGATTCCGAAATATGTTGCTCGGAAAAATGGTTTTGTTCCGATTGAGTATGACCACCCGCTCTTGGAACTAGTGTGCAATGAAACCTTCGGGATAATGATTTATCAGGAACAAGTGATGCAAGCGGCTCAGGTTCTTGCCGGCTATACGCTGGCACAGGCAGATGTGCTCCGTCGTGCAATGGGAAAGAAGAAGCCGGAAGAAATGGCAGCGCAACGGGAGACATTTATCAACGGGTGTTGGAGACATGCCGGAATTCCCCAGGAAAAGGCAGCGAGAATTTTTGAACTACTTGAGAAATTTGCCGGGTACGGTTTCAACAAGTCACATGCAGCCGGCTATGCCTATCTTTCTTACCTTACTGCTTATCTTAAAGCCAATTATCCGGTAGAGTTTATCGCTGCTACCCTGACTAGTGAGTTGGGTAATTTCGACAAACTTGCCAGTTTCGTTGCCGAAGCCAGGCGAATGGGTATAAAAATTTTGCCGCCGGATATTAATGCGAGCGATGTCAATTTTACCGTGGAAGGCAATAATGTCCGTTATGGCCTGGCCGGTTTAAAAAATGTCGGGGTTGGTGCCGCAGAGGCAATTGTTCAGGAACGCGATAAACACGGTTCTTTCAAGGACTTGCTGGATTTTCTCATTCGATTGCGAGGCAAAGTGAACCGAAAGGCGGTTGAAGCACTAATCAAGGCCGGGGCTTTCAACTGTTTTGAAGCTAGTCGAGCCAAACTTTTGAATAGTATTGATAAGGAAATTAGCAAAGCAGCTTCAGAAAAGCTATTATATCTGGACAGGCAGTACAATTTATTTGAAACGGTGGCCGACACCGCGGGTTGCGCAGGGGAAGAATTGACATTTGAGGAAGATGACGGCGTGGACGTTCTCTCATGGGAGAAGGAGGCATTCGGCTTTTATTTTTCTTCCCATCCGTTGCGAAAGTATCAGCTGGAGTATCAGGCGCTGAATCTGCTGCCGATCGAAGAGGTCGGGGTGCGAGGAGAAAACGAACTCGTAGCGATTGGCGGTATCATTACTGACAGAAGAAGCCGAAAAGACAAGCGCAATCGCGATTATTTGGTATTAACAATTGAGGATTTTAACTCATCGCTGGAGGTAATAGTTTTTTCAGATTTGTTGGAGAGGTACCGGGAATTGTTAGTAAAGGATAAGCTGGTGATTGTTCAGGGACGGATCAAACCCCGCGCTGGTTCGCCTTCGGCTGAGGGGAAATCTGGTGATAAGACAGGAATGGTTCAGCTCTGGGCGACCGGATTTATTGAATTCGCTCAAGCCCGCAATTTGATCTCAGGGCTGTGTATTGAGTTGCCGATTGAGGAATTGACTCGGTCAAAAACCGCAGAAGTCAAAGTGGTTTTGAAACAGTATCCCGGTAGAATTCCTGTTTATCTTATCATCACTAATACTGACGGAACCAGGCGCAAGTTACGCCTGAAGGAGTATTCAGTTCGAATTGAAGATAAGCTTATAAAGGAACTGGTAAGGATTCTGGGGCAGGATCATCTAAAGCTGAGAGGAACTCTCCAGTTTAGTCAGCAGTCTGCTGTTTTTTCAACGAATCGGTCTGCTTGATTTTCGACAAATCGGATCTTTTATTGATGGCGGTTAAAAAGTTAATTGTTCCAGTCTGCTAATTCTTTCCTCTAGGGGCGGATGGGTGGCAAACAGATTTTTTTTTGTATTGCGGTCTTTACCGAAGGGGTCCGCAGTAAACATGTGGGCTGTGGCGTCAGATGCGGTTTTCAGCCTGCCTATCCAACTGCCGATTTTGCGGAGTGCATTAGCTAGGCCATGGGGATTACGCACGATATAGGCACCGGTGGCATCGGCGAGGTATTCCCGTTCCCGGGAAACAGCTGCTCGTAGTAGGGTAACCAGTATTGGGGAGATCACTGCCAGCGCAATGCCGACAAGCAGGAGGATTAGGCCCAGTTGACCGCTACCCCGTCGTGAAGCACGGCGCCGGCCGGGTCCAGCAATAATTCCCCAGCGAAATATGATATCGCGGAACAGAATCAGCAGTCCCCCCAGTATCGCCACAATGGTCATCAGAAGAATATCATAGTTGCGGATGTGAGCGACTTCATGAGCTATTACCCCCTGAAGTTCTTCACGGTTCATTTGTTGCAGCAGTCCGGTGGTGACTCCAACTGACGCATTTTCCGGGTTACGGCCAGTGGCAAAGGCATTTGGTGCTTCATCATCGACGACATAGACGCGGGGTTTGGGAATACCGGCTGCCAGCGCCACCTCTTCAACAACATTGTGTAATTCATAATATTCGTCCGTTGAAGCCGGCCGGGCACGATTTACTGCCAGCGCAAGTTTGTCGGATGTGTAATACAGAAGCAGATTATATAATATAATAAATATGCCCATCATGATATATGCTTCGCTACCCCAGTTCAGCAGATATCCAAGTGTATAACCTGCAAGTCCGAGTAGCACACTAAGAGTGATAATGAACACCGCTGACTTAAGTTTATTTCGGCTAATCAGCTGATAGAGATGGGCGTGGCTGGTCATGATCTCTTAGAAACTAACTTTGGGAACTTTCCTTTCGGTTTCAGAAATTTCATAAAACTCCGCCGGCTGGAAACGGAAGAGTGCGGCAATGATGTTAGTGGGGAACATTTGAACGCGGTTGTTGTAATCCAGGACGACATCATTGTAGAACTGACGGGTAAAGGCAATTTTGTTTTCAGTATGAGTGAGTTCTTCCTGGAGCCGCATAAAGTTCTGATTCGCCTTGAGGTCCGGATAATTTTCGACCAGCGCGAAGAGAGTTTTCAGTGTTGAAGTCAGCTGGCTGTCGGCGCGGGCAGCCTCTCCTGGGCCCCGGGCGTTGATTGCTTGGGTTCGGGCTTCGGCAATTTTTTCAAAAACCTCGCGTTCATGGGCAGCGTAAGCTTTTACTGTTTCCACAAGGTTGGGAATGAGATCAATCCGGCGTCTCAGCTGGACATCAATCTGATGCCAGCCGTTTTTGACCCGGTTCCGACTGCGCACCAGTAGATTGTAGCTGCCGATGACTAATAGAATCAGCAATGCCGCGATGATTGCAATTATGATTGCGATCATAATTCTAACTCCTTTCTTTTATACATTTTTTACCGTTCAAATTCCAGATGAATCTTGAGCCGTGGGGCGGTGAATTCGTCAGGAAGCGGTGGCAATTTCTTTGTGATGATCACCGCCCGGAGACAGGATTCGTCAAACAGAGGATCACCCGAGCCGTTTTCAATTTTAATGTCGGAAATGAGTCCGCTACGTTCAATAACAAAAGCCACGGTTGTTTTGATATTTCTTGCACTGCCTGAATAAGGGTCCTGCCAGTTGCTGGCAATTCGTTCCAGCATCTGCTGAAGATAAAAATTATATCCGAGGGCAGATGCCCCCTCAATTCTGGCACCGAGTCCGGCGCCCCGAATTACTTCGGTTTTCGGGGGAGGGGTATTTTTCGGTTTTTCCGGCGTCTTTTTTGATGTTACCGGTTTGGGAGGCGTTTGCAGAAGTTGCGTTGCCGGCTCGGATTTTCCGGTTGCCGGTTCGTAACTGCGCAGGATCTGAACTGTGATTATTGAAGGTCGTAGTGAATCACGGCGTTGTTGCCGGAAGCCACTGACTATGCCGAAGAAAATCAGGATTCCGATATGACCGGCAAAGGATATTAGTAACTCACGTTTCATCAGAGTGAATGGTTTATTTAGGCAGGGCAGTTAGGCCGATGTTCGTAATTCCCTGTTCCCGGATAATACCGAGAATTTCCATTATCGTCCCATAGTCAACGCGCCGGTCAGCGTGAAGATACACCTGGTGATATCCATTCTGGGCAAGGGTGGCTGCCAGCGCTTTGCCGAAACCGGCAAGGGAGACTGATTTGGTATTGATGAAGATCTGACCATCAGCTTTTACAGAAATTACCAGCCCTGCTTGTGGCTGGGGCTGAGGGCGGGAAGTCCGGGGAAGTTCGAGGTCGATGCCCTGCTGTCGGCTGAGAGCAGTTGACACACCGGCGATCAGAAAGATGATCATCAGGGTAAAACTGACATCAGCCAGTGAAGTAATGTTCATTTCGGCAAGAAATTTAAGACGAGGCTGGCGGGTGCGTTTATTTTGCATCGGTATTCTGATTTTCGAGATTAGATAGACGGCAGGCTTCGAGGCGGAAAATCCCCGTTAGTTCAGATATAAACCGGTCCATTTCGCCTTCGAGATTTCTGGCCTGTCCGACAAAATAGTTGTAAAATAGAGCAGCTGGTATTGCTACCAGAAGTCCCATTACTGTTGTCACCAGTGCGTCCGATATGCCCGGTGCAATCAATTGCAGGGTCGGAAGCTGAGCACCTCGCAGTGAAAGGAATGTTCTCAGTACTCCCTGGACCGTGCCCAAGAGACCAAGAAAAGGTGCTACCATAGTGGTGATTGCCAGAGATGGCAATGAACTTTCAAACTGCTCAAGAGTTCGGGAAGCTGCCCGTTCCATTGCTTCAGTAATGTTTGGTAGCAGCAGATTCAGATTATCTTCACGGTCGTAGTTGGAAAATTCGTTCTGGAGCACTCGCCATTCTTCAATGGCTGCGCTCAGAAGCGGAACGAGCGGCGATGCCGGGAAGAGTTTCGAGATTTCGGAGATGTTGGTTAACTCACGACGGATATTGAAATTCTCCAGCAAGGCACGGGTTTGGGAACGTGCCAGGCGGAATTGGCGGATTTTGCGGAAGAAGATCGCCCACGAAAGGATCGACATCAGAAAGAGAATGATGAGGATGATCACGGCAAAAAGACCGGCGTTGAGAAACGGAGAAAAAAAACTCTGACTTGCCATCAGGTAGTAATCAGCGCCAGTTTTTCAGGCGCTCCTGCGCCAGTTTTGCCTCCGGACTGTCAGGAAATCCAGAAACAATTTCTTCAAATTTAGTCTTTGCCAGCACAACTTTACCAAGAAGCTGATAGATGAGCCCCATCTTATAAAGTGCAGCCGGCACCTTGTTACCATCAGGATATTTTTCCCGAACGCGGTTAAATTCTGTCAATGCACTGTCTAACTGATTTAATGAGTAGAAGCATTCGCCAATCCAGTACTGGGCATTGTCGGCGAGATCGCTTGAAGGGAAAAGCTGGATGAACCGGCGGAAGCCGGTGATTGCCACCTGATAATTGGTCTGGGTGAAATCAAGATATGCAGTGTTGTAAATCACATCCGGGTCGATGCGAGCTACTGTGCTGTCCACCTTGGTGCCGGTGGGTTGGGAGTTGAGACTATCTGCTAGCAGGTTACCCTGCCAGGCACCTAACCGCCGGCCGATTCTTTCAATCCGGTCTCCCATATCTCCCAGTTCAGCATCCACTTCCCCGATTCTGTTTTCCAGCTGTTCAATTAGCGTTAGCATTTCAGCCCGCGACTGGACAAGTTCTTTGTGCTGCTGTTGCTGCTGTTGCTCAATGCGTCGGAGCTGGAGATTAATCGAATCTAGCAACAGACCACGGCGGACATACTCACGCTGCAGAGTGCACCCCGAAAAAAGAATGACAGCCAGCAGGCCCGATGCTGCCAGTGATATACCGGCAAGATACAAAGACCTACTGGCTGTCATCACGCATTTTATCAGTGTTACTTTTCAGATACCTTAAATTCACACCGCCGGTTTAGATGATATTGAGCCTCATCAGTCGTAACCAACCGTTCCTCTCCGTAACTTATTGTGTTGAGGATTGAGCCGTCTACGCCCAGTTTTACCAGATATGCCTTGGCGGCTTCTGCCCGGCGTTGCCCCAGTGCCATGTTATATTCTGAAGTCCCGATCGGACAACAGTGTCCCTCAATTGTAACGGTAAATTTCTGCCCCTGATTGACTGCCTGTTTAATCTGGTCAGCATTGCTCTGGAGAATCTGAGCATCGCCAGGGCGGATTTTCGATTTGTCAAAATCAAAGTAAATCGTCTGCAAATTCAAAGTGACTTTGGGGGCTGTTTCAACGGGCTCTTCTGCTTTAGGCTGTTCAACAACGACCGGCTCCTCAGCGACCGGCTTAACACATTTTTTAGGGCAGCCACCGGCAGCCACAATGAGGAAGATACCTAACAACAGGGCAGTGAGTTTCAGTGCTGTTTTCATCTGTTCCTCCTTTGCTCTGGTTTAATAAACTGCACACTTATTAATTGCATTATGAAAACTGATTCAGCATAAATTTACAATAATCCGTTTCTCTGTCAAGTTAAATCCGTTCAGTTTTTATTCGAGCTGCCCGGAATTTCCAGGGGCAGTCCTCTACGACAAAGGGGACAGTGTTGAGCTTCATAGGTGTTGAGGGGTTCGTAGTAGGCGCTGAAAAGTGGATAAGGCAGCGAAACCTCATGACCGCGGTTGATGAACACTCCGATACCGACAATTTCCGCACCACTCGGTTTGACCGCAGCAACCGTATCTCTAATTGATCCTCCTGTCGTCAGAACATCGTCAACGATGAGAATCCGGTCAGCAGGGGTGACCACAAAGCCACGGCCAATTTTTCTGCCGGTCTCCGATTTTTCAGCAATGATACAGCGGGTATCAAGCTGACGGGCAACTTCGTAGGCGATGATCGCACCACCGGTAGTCGGGCCGCACACGATCGTGATTCCGGCTGGGCGGAAATGATCTGCAATTAACCGCGCAAACAGTTCACATAGTTTGGGCTGTTCAAGGATGCGGAATTTTTCAAAATACCGGTCTGAATGCAGTCCGGATGTCAAAAGAAAATGGCCGGTCAGGAGGACACCATACTGTCGCAGAATTGCACCCAGGTCATTCTCCATTTTTCATCTCCCAATTTCGGTTCTGATTTGTTCCAGTACCGCCAAAGGGTCGGCTGCCTGATAAACCGGTCTCCCAACTACAATGTAATCGGCACCAGCCTGTGCCGCTTCCTGGGGAGTAAGGAAACGTTGCTGGTCATCATCTGGTTCTTTTTTTAGGCGAATTCCCGGAGTGACAATAATGAATTTCGGTCCACACCTTTTTTTCAGCAGGCGGATTTCTCTTGGAGAAGCTACAACTCCGTCACAGCCTACACTCTGGGCGAGTTCAGCCAGTGCCAGCACCCGTTTTTCTACCTCTTGGGAGAGTCCGGTAATCTGAGTGAGCTCGGTACGGTCCAGACTGGTCAGTACCGTGACCGCAACCACTAGCGGTTTCTGCCTGCCGATATGTTCGGATGTTTTACGGGCAGCGCGGGTGGCAGCATGCATCATTTCCGCCCCGCCCATGGCGTGCACGGTCAGCATCTGAACCCCGAGTTCGGTTGCTGCACTGACCGCTTTTTCTACTACTGAAGGGATATCAGAGAATTTCAGGTCAAGAAATACGCCGGCGCCAGCGGCGGAGAATTCGCGGACGAGCTCCGGTCCGCATTTTACCCAGAGATCGATGCCGATTTTATAGAGGTCGATACGAGTGCCGAACAGTTTGAGTAATTTTCTTGCTTCATCAGCTCCGGCAACATTTAGTGCCAGAATCAGTCGGGTCATTCTTACACCTCGCTTTCCCGGCAGTTTTTTGAATTGAGCCGATTTTTTTCAAGCGGTAGATAACTGCAAGCTCGCGGACAATTTTCCAGCTGCGATCGGGGGTGACCAAATTTGCGGTGCCAACCTGTACCATTTTTGCTCCAGCACAGAGAAACTCGTATGCATCCTGGCCGTTCATAATTCCACCGCAGCCAATTACTGGAATTTTAACCGCTGCTGCAACCCGATCAACGCAGAACAGGGCGAACGGTTTGATTGCCGGACCGGAGAGACCGCCAGTTCTGCCACCAAGCAGAGGCTTGCCATTTTTATCCAGCACCAGACCGAACAGGGTGTTAATGACGGTAACCGCATCAGCACCACTGTCCTCGGCGGCACGAGCGGTCACTGCCGGATCGACAAAATTGGCGGTAAGTTTTACTATCAGTAGTTTACGGGTACGTTTGCGCACCGCGTATGTAATGTCTTTGACCATCTTGGGGCTCTGCCCCAGAAGAACACTGCCCTCCCGGACATTCGGACAGGACAGGTTAAGTTCCAAAGCGGTAATCTGTTCTTCTTCAAGCATCTCTGCAATCTGAACGAATTCTTCAATTTTAAAGCCTGCGATGTTGACAATCAGCCGGGATTTCAAATTTTGGAGTCGAGGAAGAATTTCGGACTTGAATTGCTGAACACCCGGGTTTTCCAGTCCGACCGAATTGACAATGCCTCCACAGACCTCGGCAATCCGGGGCATGGGGTTACCGGCCCGGGGTTGGAGTGTTATTGCCTTGGTGACAATACCGCCAAGTTTTTGGGCAATCTGCCGGTATTCCAGACCAAAGCCGAACGTTCCCGAGGCGGCGATGACCGGGTTGCGGAATTTTACTCCGGTGAGCATTACCTCCAGATTCACAGTTCTACCTCTTTCAGGTTCACTACCGGACCATCCATGCAGATCCGCAGATAACCGTCGGTCTTCTTTCTTATACCACAGCAGTAACAAATACCGGTTCCACAGCCCATCCGTTCCTCTAGAAATCCCCAGACCGGCAGATTACCGGCAATTTCAGCAATCTTCTTGAGCATTCCCCGCGGACCGCATGCATAGATTACCGGTACGGACATTTTGTCCAGAATACGGGGAACTAAGTCGGTCAGCATCCCCTTTATGCCTCTTTTTCCGTCTTCAGTGGTGATCAGGACACGAGCACCAAGCATACGGAAGTCATTTACCATTATTAGGTCTTCTGCCCGGCGGGCGCCAATTATCGTTGTGATTCGATTTTTAGGGGCGAGGGTACGGGCAAGGTAAAAAAGCGGTGCGGCGCCTACTCCACCGCCGCACAGTAAAACATCTTTACTGTAAACGAGCGGTGCCGGTTTCCCCAGTGGTCCGAGGATATCAATTTTGGTACCGGCCGGGAGTCTAGCGAGGGCTGCGGTTCCACTACCAGCAATCCGGATTATGAACCGGAGTTTGCCACTTTTTGTGTCAGCGACAGAAATCGGACGGCGCAGAAGCAAGTATGCGTTATCAGGCGGCTTTATTCCGTAGAATTGGCCGGGTGCGGGAGCAGGTCCCGCGTTTTCCGGTTTGACCCAAAAAGAGAGGATTTTGGGTGTGAGTATGGTCTTCTTGAGTATGATGGCGGGTATGGAGGTAACGGGGTTCATTATTAATTAATATTCGTCACTGCTGGTGAACTTTTAAAGTGATCTTCGCCAGCCATTCCTGGGCTGCCCGGGCATATTCGGTTTTCGGATAACTGGTGATGATACGATTCAGCACCGGTACCGCATTGGCAGAGTCTTGTTTTACCCATAGGAGAATCCAAGCCTTCGCCAGCAGGGCTTTGGGTGCAAGTTCGGTCTGAGGAAAGGAATCGGCAACACGCTGGTAGATTGTCATTGCTGAATCATATTCTGCCAGGTTCAGGTTGTGAATTTCTGCTAGGAGAAATAGTGCGGTTGCCGAGGGGCTGACGCTGGTGGTTTCCGAGGTAATTGCTTGCAGAAGTGCGGCACGTTTGGTAGCCATAACACCCCAGTCAGAATCAGCCCGGCGCAGCCGTGCAGTATCATAATATGCCCGGGCACGGACAAATTCCCGGTGCTCTTCGTAAAACTTGCCCAAGAGAAATGCTGCTTCTGCACCCCGGACATTGCTGCTTGTAATTTTACCCAGGACCGCGACCGCCTCCTCATTCCGCCCCAGAGCAGAGAGAGCCTTGCCTATTATCAGATCCAGTTCTTCATCCAGATCTGAATATCGGCCTTGAAAATCCTGAGCTGCTTTGAGCGCATCGGCGTATTTTTTGTCTAGGAACAGGCATTGGGCGAGCCGGACTCCGGCTTCAGTTCGTTTCCGGGGATGGGATTCCTGCGACTGATAACGCTGATACCATCCGACCGCCTCAGCGTAACGGCCTGTCTGCTGGCAGGCATCTGCCAGCAGACGTAGTGCTGGGAGATAATGCTGAGATTTCGGAAATTTTCTGATGAACTTCAGCAGTGAGTCGATGCCCTCTTTAATATCCCCCTGCTCAATTTCATAAACCGCCGCATGGTAACTGGCAGTTGCCTTCAGCCTCGGATAGCGCTGTTTTACTGTTTCCAAAAGCATTCTGCCGGCACCCGGCTGATTATTGCGAATCAGTGCGACTGCGTGATAGAGTTTTGCCTCAGGTACATATTTTGACCTGGGAAATACAAGTTCCAGCTGCTCGAATGATTTCACCGCCCGCGTATACTCACCTTTTTCAAAATAAGCGCGGCCGATCAGATAGAGGGCAGCATCAACCCAGCGGGAACGGGGGTAGCGGTTGATCACCAGTGCTGATTTTTCAATTGAACGGTCAAATTTGGATTGTGCCTGACCTGCGTTTCCCTCTGTTTTCAGCCGCATACCTTCCCGGAAATATTGCTGGGCATTATAGAAGGTGTTAAAGTAGGCGCAACCGGCTAACAGGATTCCGAAGAGTGGGATCAAGTACGGGTTCAAATTCCGGCCACTTGGCATCAGCTAAAGATTATCATAAGAACTGAAAGAGTCAAGGAGCGATTATCTGCTGTTATATAAACGCCGGGGTGAACCCGGGGTATACCCCAAAGTTGAGAAAGATTATGAGCTATGTATTTAAGTACAATGGTTGCAATATGTTAAATAGATTACCACTGACTGAGAATCTGGAGACTGTCTGTAATCCGAACAGTGTCGCCGGGTCTGATGCCGTGGGAGGCAAACCAGCCGCTAACAGTCTCGAGGGCATAGCGTGCCGGTCTTGATGATGTGTAGCGTGTAGCTGTATCCAAGGGTGTCATTTCCATTATATCGGTGATGATCCCGGCAGAGTCGATGAATGCAATTGACAGGGGAATGTAGCAGTTTTTCATCCAGAACCGGAGTGTTTCATCATTTTGGAATAAAAAGAGCATTCCTGAGTCTGGTGTAAGGTAATGGCGAAACATCAGGCCCAGCGTTTTTTCTTCTGGTGTCCGGGCAATTTCAGCGATGAGTTGCTGGTTACGAATGGAAATTTTCACCGTAGGCCGGCTGGGAAGCGCTTCCCCCTTTTTTTCGGGTGCCCCCGGCTGTTTTTTTGTCTCGCAGTGGTAGAATGGGGAAAAAAGAAAAAAGGTTAATGTGAGTATCAGATATGAAGTTTTAAGGGTAGTTGCCAAGTTTCAGACCGGTTTTGTGCCCTCAAGCACAATTTCTGAAAGGTCGGCAATTCGGGTAAAGAGCGACCGGAGGTAATGGAGGAGTCTCAGGCGGTTGGTGCGGAGTTTTTCGTCCGGGCACATAATGAGCACATCATTAAACAACCGGTCAATTGCCGGGCGGAGGCTCAACAGTAGCTCCAGGGCGGCACGGTAGTGCTGCTGTTCGATTAACTGGTTTAGTTTGGTTTCGATTGTCTTTGCCTGGTTGAACAGCTCCTTCTCAGCTGGTTCTGTCAGGAGGTTCGGGTTCGGGAGTCCGACGACTTTCTGACCGCGCAGGATGTTCACAACTCTTTTCTGCCCGGTAATCAGTTTTTCAAAGTCCGGGGAGTGGCTGAATTCCACGAGGCTGTGAGCCCGCGCTAGCGCTTCTGCCGGAGTGTGCCAGACGGTACTGAGGACTGCATTGGCCACATCGTAGGGGATGCCATTTTCGATTAACAGCGCATTCAGTCTTTCCTGGAAAAGGGAAAGAATCAGCTGCATGATTTTCGAATTTTTTTTTGATGCGAAGAAGTTGAGTGTGGTTTCAATCAGTCGGTCAATTGCTAGCGGGAGGTGATGATGGAGAATGATGCGCAGTATGCCGGTTGCCTGGCGCCGGACAACGAAAGGGTCCTCAGAACCGGTGGGGATGTTCCCGGTAAGATAGGTAGCGCAGATGTTGTCGATTTTGTCGGCAATGCTGAGAAGTGCACCGGGAATAGAGCAGGGCAGAGTGTCATCAACGGTCTTGGGAAGGTAATGCTCGCCGATCGCCTGGGCAACAACCGGGTCTTCACCCAAAAGCCGGGCATAGATGGAGCCGACAATTCCTTGAAGCGCAGTAAACTCCTTTTCCCGGACCAGATTGGTTAACAGGTCGGCTTTACAGAGATAGGCAGCACGATTTAGTTTTTCCGGTGCAGGAATGCCCATGGTTGTCGCGAGATAGTGGCAGATTTGCAGGAGTCGCATGGTCTTGTCGTAGTAGCTGCCCAGGCCTTCAATCCAAGTGATATTTTTTTCCTGCTCGACAAGCGGTTCCAACCCGATTTTCAGATCGGCGTCAACAAAGAAACGGGCATCTCGGAGACGGGATTCAATTGCCCGCTCGTACCAGCGGCGGACGAGTCCGGTGTCGCAGTATGGGGTATTGAGTACCGCGATGAAATAGGGGAGCAGGTTACCCCGTGTGTCCTCTACCGAGAAACAGCGTTGATGCATGCGCAGAGCGGTAATGAGTACCGGGCGGGGAAGTTTGAGGAATTCAGCATCAAGAGTGCCAAGTAGCGGTTTGGGGTATTCGGTGGTGTTGAGTATTTCCGCGAGCAGATCCTGGTCTTCGACTATATGACCGTTTACTGAGCGGGCAAGGAGCTGGAGATGTTCTTGAATGAACGTTGACCGCTGTTTAGGGTCGGCAATCACCTTGTGCTCAAGGAGCAGCTGTTCATAGTTTTGGGGGGTTGTTACCGGCAGAGGTTCTGATGTGAAGTTGCGATGGCCGAAGGTGTAGCGGTCTGCCAGAATGTTGCCGAGGGTAAACCGGATGGGAGAGGAATCCAATAGGCATAATATCCAGCGGATCGGACGGGAAAAGCTGATCCCGGTGTCATCCCAGCGCATGGTTTTGGGAAAGGGTAAGGTACTGATGAGGGTGGGAAGTTCCTGTTCGAGTATTGCTTCGGTGGGAACTGGGGGCAGAGTTTTTTTCAGAAATACATATTCTCCGCGCCCGGTTGTTTTCACATAGAGTTCTTCTACCGATCTACCGTGGCTGCGGGCGAATCCGGTGGCGGTTTTTGTGGGGTTACCGTCAGCGTCAAAGGCGACTTTTTTCGGCGGTCCCTGTATTTCAACTTCAACAGCTGGTTTTGTCAGTGCCAGGTCGTTTATTCTCACCGCTAAACGTCTGGGAGTCCAGAAGAGCTGGTCGCTTCCCACTGGAAGGTTATTTTCACTCAGAAGATTAAGCAACCGGTGCCGGAGCTCAAATGCGGCGTTTTTCACCACACCGGGCGGAAGTTCTTCAGTTCCAACTTCGAGGAGCAGAATCGCCATAGGGTAATAATATATTGTGCTTCAGTTGGATGTCAATTAAAAAGAGAAAAAGGTATTAAACCGGCTGCGGTTAACAGGGGCTAAATCGCAGGATAAACTCCTTGACTTTTAAAGACCTTGGGGATAAAATTTATAATTGTACTACGATGATTGGTTTACTGCTGCAGTGTATACTTATATCAGGTATTGTGCTGCCCGTATTCCATGGAAATATTAAAATCAATGCCGATTATGCTGTTTATGAGGATACCGGTGGGTTACGGGTAATGGATTTCTTTTATGAAATTCAGTATTTGGGGCTTACGTTTGTAAGAAACGAGAGTGGTTTTACTGCCCGTTACCGGATGACAATGGAAGCGCTGGACCGGTTCAGCCGGGTGATGGCAGCGGACGTCTGGGAACACGAGGTGCAGGCGGTAGATTATTCCGCAACGGTGAATCCCGATTCGATCATCAGCGGTGTGGTTCGATTTTTTCTGCCCAGCGGGACTGCCTCAGTCCGGGTTGGTGTGTATGACCGTTTGAGCGAACGGCAGGCGGTGAGCCGGTTTATTCCTGAGGGGGGTGGACGTGGGGTTCATTTACGGTTGTTTAAATCCGGTAGGCCGAATCCCAGCCGGATTTACGGTCTGAGTGATACAATTGAAATTGAGGCAGAATTTGTGCCTGCCGGCAATTCCGTCGGTTCTGCGGAGGACAGTGTGCTCTGGCTGGTTAAGAGGGGAAGCAGGGTGTTTAATGGTGTGCGGACAGGAGTAAGCCGGAATGCGGGCCGAATGACTGCCGAGTTACGGTTGCCGGTAACCGATTCCGGTTTCTGGGGGAGCGGGATATACAATGCTGAAGTTAGGTTTTTGAGCGGTAACGGGGCAGGAGAAACAGAGTTTGAGGTAAAACTACCGTTTTATTACGATGACAGCTCGTGGAATGCCAGAGTTGAACAGCTGATCTATATTGCCTCTCAGGATGAGATTCGTAGGTTAAAGCGGACGGTGCGGGTAGATCGTCAGTCCGCATGGAGGGAATTCTGGCGGGATAAAGATCCCAATCCCTCAACGACGGTCAATGAGCGGGAGCAGGAGTATTTTAGTCGGATTGAATACTGTGAGCAGAACTTCAGTCGGGGTGATTTGGGTTACCGGAGTGACCGGGGGAAAATTTATGTGCTCTACGGGCCTCCAGATCAGGTAGAGTCCCGGCCGTTCGAAATCGACCGTCCGGCTGAGGAGATATGGTACTATTATCAACGCAATCTCACTTTTACTTTTGTTGATCGCTTCGGTTCCGGTGAATTTGTCTTGTGGAGGCAGCGATGACAGTCATGGCAAACATGGTGCTTTTTTGGGCAGCTTTTGGGGATACACTACATTTTGACTTTGACTGGGCAGTCTTTCGCCACACTGCCGATTCGGTCCGTATAGAATTTTACTACGGTATCGGTTTTCGGGAGCTGAATTTTCAGCCCGTGGATAGTCTGCTGGTGGCACCGTTCCGGATTGAATTTTCCATTGACGGCCTTGACCGTCAGTTCTCGGAATCGGGAACTTTGTTCAAAAAGGCACGGTTGAGAAGTTTCCAAGAGGCGATTGCCAGTCAGCGGGTATTTGTTGATCAGTTCAGTGTCATTGCTCCTAGCGGCAGTTATGAGATCCGGACCGCAGTTGCTGATTCCTTACGTTCCGGAACCGTTACCGACACCATTAATGTTCCGGAATTTGGCGATCAACTGATGTTCAGTTCAATTCAGCTTGGGAATGCGCTCTTGGCAGACTCACTGACTCAGGCGTTGGCAGTAGTACCAAATCCGGGGCGCCGGTTTGTTACCGGTCGCAATCAGAGGCTTTACGCCTATTTTGAAATCTACGGTCTTAATTCCCAGACCAGAAGTTATGAGTTGCGCTATTATATGGTCAGTGGTGGGGGTGATACTATAGTCCGTTCAGCCCCGATTGAACGTCTCAAGACGGGCAGCCGCAGTGCAACAGCACTGGAAATTAACATTGACAGTCTTAATCCAGGTTCGTATGAACTGGTGGTTGAGGCGGTCGATTATCCGTTTTCGGTTCAAAACAGGGTAACGTTCGCTCTGGTAGAAGCGGTTGCCAGTCAGCCGAGAGCTGAGGGTCGTCTTCCTCAGCTGACACCGCGGGAGCAGAGGTATTATCATGAGCTGCAGTATATCGCAACCCCCCGGGAGCTTGAGTACTATAACCGTCTTTCCCCCGAAGGTCGTGAGGCATATCTCGCCTGGTTCTGGTCCCGGCATAACCTTAGCGAGTTTATCCGGCGGATGGAGACCGTAGAGGGAAGGTTTGCTACTACCCGGACACCGGGGATCAAAACCGACCGGGGAAGGATATATGTGAAGTATGGAGAGCCTGATGCAATCGAACGCAAGACAATAGAAATGGAGGTTAAACCACGGGAGTACTGGTTTTACTATCAGCTTGGGCTTACTTTCATTTTTATTGATATTCACGGTGATGGCAATTATCGTCTGGCATGGACAAACAGTTCGGATGAGCCCAAGACCGGACTGGAACATCTGCTGACAATCGAAGAGCAAAATCAGTATCATTAAGTCTCAGGATGTGGGATGATCGGTGTAGGTGGCAATACTGGGCAACTGGAGAACAGTAATAGTGGCACCAGAGGATCGGTGCTGGGGGATGAGCAGAGCCCCAAAATGGTTTTAGTGCAGTTTAACCTTTTCAAGAGAAACTGGTGTGCGGTTGCTTATGAGGGCAATTTCCATCCGGGTGAATGGGTGATTGTTGCTGATGAAGAGGGAGAAGATCTGGGGCAGATTGTTGCGCAGAGACCTGCTGGTATGTATCCGGTAGAGGGAACCGTGATGAGACGAGCAACGGAGGAGGATATGAGATTGAAAACCGAGTTGGAGGTAAAAACCCGTCAGGCGCTGGAGCTGTTTTTACAGTTGCGCGATGAATATAACCTGAAGATGCAGGTTGTCGGTGCACACTGGCGTTTGGATCGGAAGAAGATCTGTTTTTATTTCGTCGCCGACGAGAAGCTGAATTTTCGCATGCTTCATAAAGCGGTTGCCTCCGCCCTCAATACCCGCGTAGCGATCAAGCAAATCGGAATTCGGGATCACACCAGACTTATCGGCGGGCTGGGCATCTGCGGACGGGTAGTCTGTTGTCAACAGTTTTTGCGGGAGCTGAAACCGATCACTCTGCGCATGGCACGACAGCAGCATCTGTTTGTGGAACCGAACAAAATATCCGGTTTGTGCGGGAAGCTGCTCTGCTGTTTGAGTTATGAGGAGGAGGTTTATCAGGATTTGATCACCAGCTGCCCCCATCTTGGTGATCGTATCAAGACGCCGGAGGGAGAAGGAGTGGTTGTGGATGTTAATGCCCTGACCCGGCGTTTAAGGGTCCGTTATGATGACGGTAGTGAAAAGACCATGGCATTGGAGGAGTTGCAAATTGAAGAATGAGATCATTAATCAAGTTGCAAAGAGCGAGGGTTTGACACCGCTGGAACTGAAGAATCTGATCCGGACCGGACGGGTTATTCTGCTTAAAAACCGGCGGCGGCGGATTAAACCTTTGGCAGTGGGAGAGAAAACCCGGGTTAAGGTGAATGCTAATATCGGCACCTCACCTGACTGGGTTGATGTGGAACTGGAGCTGGAAAAACTACGAGTGGCAATTGCTGCCGGTGCGGACGCGGTTATGGATCTGTCAGTTGGCGGAGAGGTAGATGTCATCCGCAGGGAAGTGCTCAGGAATGCCACGGTACCTGTGGGAACAGTGCCGATCTATCAGGTTGCATTGGAGATGAGAAAGCGCCGGCGGAGTTTTCGGGAAGCCCGTGTCAGGGATATCTTCCGGGTGATTGAAAAACATCTTGAGGATGGGGTCGATTTCATTACAGTGCACTGTGGGGTGACAAGTAAAAATATCGAGATACTCCGTAATCACCCCAGGTTATCCGGAATTGTCAGCCGCGGGGGTGTAATGATCGTTGAGTGGATGTCCTACCAGGGACGGGAAAATCCTCTTTATGAATATTATGATGAACTGCTGGATCTGGCAAAGGATTACTCCGCTACCCTGTCCTTGGGGGACGGATTGCGTCCCGGGGCACTGGCGGACGCTACTGATGAAGCTCAAATCCGCGAACTGGTGACCATTGGTGAGTTGGTTCAGCGGGCGCGGGCTGCCGGTGTCTCTGTCATGGTTGAAGGGCCGGGACATATTCCTCTCGACCAGATTGAAGCAAATGTCCGGCTGGAGAAAGTGATTTGTGACCGGGCACCATTTTATGTGCTGGGGCCACTTGTGACCGATGTTGCCTGCGGTTATGATCACATTAACGGAGCAATCGGTGGAGCACTTGCTGCCTGGTACGGTGCGGATTTTCTCTGCTATGTTACACCCTCAGAGCATCTTGGATTGCCAGATATCGAAGATGTACGGGAAGGAGTAATCGCTGCCCGGATTGCAGCCCATGCGGCGGATGTTGCGCGTAAACATCCCGGTGCTATTGAATGGGATTACCGAATTTCCCATTTCCGGAGGGAACTTAACTGGGATGCGATGATTAACTCCTGCATTGATCCCGATCGGGCGCGGGGGATTTATTCAATTCAACCTTCGCGCACCAAAGGGGCGTGCACGATGTGCGGAGAGTTCTGTGCGGTCAAAAAAACAAAGGAGACTTTATATGGTAATTAAACCCCAATATAAACTCTGGACTCCGGGACCGGTTGCGGTTCCTAAGGCGTATCTGAAGGCACTCGACCGGGAGCTTGTGTATCACCGCGATGAGCTTTTCGGCAAGCTGCTGACGGCGGTGGTCAAGAGGTTGCAACAAATCTTTTTGACCAATCAGCCGGTTTATGTTCTGACATCATCCGGGACAGGAGCAATGGAGGCAGCAGTCGCCAATCTGGTCAATCCGGGAGATCGCGTGATTGTCACTCATGCCGGTAAATTCGGCGAACGCTGGCGGGAGATTAATTTCCGGTTCGGTGCTTATGTAGATGAGCTGTCAAGGCCTTATGGGGAAGCGATCCCACCCGAGGAGCTCGAACGTAAGTTGAAAAGTAACGATGCTACCAAGTGTGTATTTGCGACTCTTACCGAGACTTCAACTGGTGTCACTAATGACATCAGGGCGTTCGGGGAGATCTGCTACCGCTTGAATCGAATTTTAATTGTGGATGCCATCGCCGGACTGGGGGTGGATGAACTGCAGATGGATGCCTGGCATGTGGATGTGGTAATCGGCGGTTCACAGAAGGGTTTCGCCTGTCCACCAGGGCTTGCCTTTATCGCTCTGAGCGAGAAGGCGTGGGCGCAGGTGGAAAAATGTAAAAACAGCCGTTATTACTTCGATTTAAGGCAATACAAGAAATTCGCCGAGAAGGGACAGACACCCTGGACCCCAGCAATTTCACTATATTATGCCCTGGATATCGCTCTTACACGGATGACACGATGGGGAATTAAGAAAATCTGGCAGGAGAAGGCGCAACTGGCTTCTTTTGTCCGCAGGGAGCTCGAGAAAAGGGGTTATACTCTGTTTCCTCAGCGTCCCTCCAATGCCTTGACCGTTATCCGGATGCCTGAAGGGATGGATGGAACAAAAATTGTTGATTACTGCAAACAGGTCCGGAAGGTACTTCTTTCCAATGGGCAGGCCGAGTTGCGGGGTAAAATTGTGCGGATCGGCCATATGGCACCGGTTACGAAAGCGGAAATGGCAAGGGTTCTGCGTTACTTTGAAGAAGCCTGTCGTCGGTTTTCTCGCAAAACCGTTTAATAATGTTTCTTTCGGATTTAATTAATCTCCGGGGAAACGCAGTTTGAGCATGATCCGGAGGAATAATACGAAATAATTGAGAAAAGAGATGATGATGAGAATGAGCACGGTGAGATTGACAAAATATTTATATTTTCCCAGATCGGATACAAAACTATACACGCCGGTAAACTTGTTATTTATGCTCAGGGTGTAATAGAGAATCAGTAGAGCAAAGGCGAAGCCGGTCAGTTTTCCGACGGCATCGGAGGACACCAGTTTTCCCCGAAATTTCATTAGCATGAAGCTGCCCGCGAGAATGAGCAGATCGCGGATGATCACCGAAACAGCAAGGCAGAGCGGCAGATCACTTAAATAAACCAGTGTAACCAGCACCGCAGCAATCCAGATTTTGTCAACAAGGTGGTCAAGAACCTTTCCAGTGTCAGAAACCTGATTCAGGCGTCGTGCCAGAAAACCGTCCAGTGCATCGGTGGACCACGATACAAACATAGTGATAATTGCCAGAATTGACTCGTGCTGTAGTAGAAAGAAAAGTATCAATGGCAGAAACAGTAAACGGGAAATACTTAAAATATTAGGAATGGTGATGATTTTGGTATGATTATTGGCAGAGTGATGGTTGGAGGAAACGTTCATTCAAATTTGCCGGAAACCGGTCCAGTTCAGCTTGGTGCGCAGAATTTCAAAGTAACTCTTTTTCCTGTGCACTACTAATGGAACCGTGAAATCTGCCCGTGAAATTATGACCGGTTTTCCGGGTGTTATCCGCCATCGCAACTGACCGTCCAGATTCAGAATTGCATCCAGTGATTTACCCGTAAGCCTGAGCCGGATCGGCTGTTCTACCGGCAGAACTACCGGCCGGGCAGCAAGAGCATGCGGGCAGATTGGGGTCAGCACGAGTGCTGAAAGCGTAGGATAGACAACCGGTCCCCCTGCCGCCAGTGAATAGGCGGTTGATCCGGTTGGTGTCGCAATAATGAGTCCGTCACCGGCAAATTTATTTACAAATGTGGTGCCGTATTCTACCGCTATTTCAATTAACCTTCCGGATTTTCCCATGTTAATTGCACAATCATTGAACGCAAATGAAGACCGGCAATCATACTTTACTTGAATAAGCATCCGCTGCTCGATATGACAACTACCATTAAAGAACGCCAAAATGCTGCTTCGCGCCTCCCGGAGTGAAAATTCAGTGAGAAATCCAAGGCTGCCCAAATTGATCCCCATAATCGGTTTTCTCTTTCGACCTGTCAGCCTGACTGCTCTGAGCAAAGTGCCGTCTCCGCCCAAAGCTAAAATCAGGTCAACGTCATCAATTTTACTGCTGTGGTCAACGCCCACAATTTTTAATTTC
Source organism: Caldifarciminota bacterium (assembly GCA_965649165.1). GTDB lineage: Bacteria > Hydrothermota > Tepidihabitantia > Tepidihabitantales > Tepidihabitantaceae > JAOABP01. The sequence continues at coordinate 43,283 of CBFGJT010000009.1, forward strand.
GGCGGCGGGGAATCAATAAATGTAATGCCGATTTTCTTACGACTGAGATCGGCAATGAGTCCGGGAATGAACTTCTCTGCCAGCGGCTTGTTCCAGTTAACAACCAGGGCGACTTTCATAACTCTCCTTTACGCCAGAAGGCATAGCGAATTTTGCCGGCAAGATCTGTTTCGATACGGGCTGCTGGGAGCATTTTGGTGACAAAGCTGTCTTGAGTTTCGTCAATTTCCAGTGCCAGGAGTCCGTTTCTGCGAAGATAGACAGGGGCAAAGTGGAGAAGCATTCTAATTATCGTTGTGCCGTCGGGACCGCCGTTGAGGGCGATGACGGGTTCATAGTTGCGAACCCGGGGTTCAAGAACAGGGATGCGATTTTCCGGTACATAAGGTGGGTTGGAAATTAGCAGGTCAATGTTGTTCTTTAGAAATTCCAATTGCGGTACATCCAAGGCCGGCGCTTGAATCAGGTGGATCCTCTTTTCAAGGCGGTAGCGCCGGATATTGAGGCGAGCGACGGCAAGAGCAGGAGCTGAAATATCGATTCCGAAGATTCGGGCTGCGGGGAACATCAGGGCAAGGGCGATCGCAAGGCAGCCCGAGCCGGTACCGTAATCCACAATGACTTCAGGATTACGAATCAGCTGTTGTGCCCGGAGCGCAAGTTCCTCAGTTTCGGGACGGGGAATGAATACCCGCGAATCAACATAAAGATCAAGATTTAAAAATGGTGCGGAATTGGTGAGGTACTGAAGTGGTTCACCTCGGGCAGCTCTTTTTACGAGTCTCCAGAAGTCGCGGGTGATTTCCGGCGAGACGGGTTTGGGAGACAGGTAAATTTCACTCTTTTTCAGCGCGAAAAAACTCATGGCTAGATATTCGGCATCATCGCGGGAGATAAAATTGCAGGCATGTCGGACGAGTTGAGCGAGTGAATGGTGGTGCAAAGTACGGAGCGCAGTTTTCACAGTTCAGCCTCCGCCTTCTCCAATGCTGCCAGCAGAGGGTCCAATTCACCATCAAGTACAGCCTCAAGATTGTATAGCGAGAAGTTAATCCGGTGATCAGTAACCCGGTTCTGGGGAAAGTTATAGGTCCGGATTTTTTCGCTTCGTTCGCCCGTGCCAATTTGTTTACGCCGGCTTTCGGTTGTTTTTTTTGATTCTTCTTGGCGTTTAATTTCGCCCAAGCGGGCTAGAAGCACTTTCATTGCTTTTGCGCGATTGCGGGCTTGGGAACGCTCGTCCTGGCAGACGACAGTAATACCAGTTGGGAGATGAGTTAGTCGGACTGCCGAACTTACCTTGTTCACATTCTGGCCGCCGTGTCCCCCAGCCCGGAAGGTTTCCATTTTGATATCATTAGGATCGATTTTTAGTTCCGATTCTTCCTGTTGAGGCAGAACAGCCACTGTGACGGTTGAGGTGTGAATACGGCCTGATGCTTCGGTTTTCGGAATCCGCTGAACGCGGTGAACACCACTTTCAAAACGGAAATATCGGAATGGTGTTTCTCCTTCAACAGCGAAGATTACTTCCCGAAAGCCGTTGAGATCGCTAGGACGTGATGTTAGTATTTCAATCTGCAGGTCGTGGCGTTCAGCGAAACGGATATACATGCGGAAAAGATCAGCTGCAAAGAGAGCAGCCTCTTCGCCACCGGCGGCGGCACGAATTTCCACCACACAGCCTTTATCCCATTCAGGAGGACGGGTTTGAGTAAGCCATTCCAGTTCGAGTACGATCTCCCGCAGCCGGGCTTGAAGGGTCTGAATTTCAGCTTCCGCAAGATCCCGGATTTCGTGATCGGTTGCACTCTTTAACAGATCTTCCGCTTCTTGCAGTTCCTTTGTCAGCCGATGATAATTTTCGTAGCGCTTTAGTATCGCAGACAGTTGCCGGTGTTCTCGGCTTAATTTCTGCAATTGGGTGGGATCGTTGAGCAATTCGGGATCGGCGAGCATTTTTTCGAGTTCGGCGTATCGCTGGCGCAACAATTCGCAGCGGTTCTCAAGTTTTGATATGGTAGAAGTCATATTTGTCTACCCTTGCATAAGATTTACAACAGGTCCCATTAACTATTATCATTGAAATCATGCTAGCAGTCAAGGGTTGCGTCCCGGCAATCTTAATTTTTTAATTCTTGCAAAGCAGGATGCATATGATAAAATCTGCCAATGAGCAGACTGGTGCTGGTGGATGCGCATTCGGTACTTTATCGTAGTTTTTTTGCCTTTATCAGAAATCCACTGCGTAATTCCCGGGGGATGAATACTTCCGGAATTTTTGGTTTTACCAATACATTACGGAAGGTACTGAGGGAACTAAAACCGGATTACTGCGCGGTAGTATTTGATGCTCCCGGAAAGACATTTCGGGATGAGCTTTACAGTGAATACAAAGCACAGCGACCAAAAGTACCAGCAGAATTGATTCATTCTGTTCCCTACGCCAAAGCACTGGTGCAGGCATGGGGTGTGAAACTTTTTGAAATTCCGGGATATGAGGCTGATGATGTCATTGGCACATTTGCCCGGCTGGGTGTAGAAAAAGGGCTGGAAGTGGTGATCGTCAGTTCGGACAAGGACCTTTTGCAACTGGTGAGCCGGACGGTTTCAGTCTATGATCCCTATCGGGAGAAATATTATCGGGTAGATGATGTCAAGGATAAGTTGGGTATCTTACCGGAACAGGTACCCGATTACCTTGCTTTGGCAGGCGATGCAGTTGATAACATCCCCGGTGTGCCTGGGATTGGTCCGAAACGAGCTCAGTCTATTCTGCTTAAACATGGAAGCTTGGAAGTGGCTTTGCAAAAAGAAGAAAAGTTGCAGCCTTATCTAGATCTTGTTTTACTATCCCGCCGGCTGGCGAAAATCGATACCGCAGCCAAGATTGAAGTGGAGCTTGAGAGTTTTATCCCAGGAAAGCCGGACAAGAATCGACTTGTACAACTTTACCAGGAGTTGGAGTTCAGTTCATTGCTCAGGGAGACTGACGAGGCAGAAATCCCCCAGATTGAAGTTGTTAATACCGAATTGAACCGTACTACCGAACAGTTTGTGCGAGAGTTACAAAAAACAGGAGTAGCAGGTATCGCCTGGGAGCCGGAACGTGGTATGTGGGCGTCAGTTTCCGGAGAGAAGGTTGTGCTGATTCCTCTTGAGCGCCGGGAGATTATCGATCAGATTCTGCAATCAGCTTCTCTAATCAAGGTAGGATTTGATTTTAAAGAGCAGATTAAAATTCTGCGCCCGTACCGGTTGAAAATCATTCCTCCCTTATTTGATAATTGTATCGGGGCATGGTTGATTGATCCGAATCGAAAACGATTTACCCCGGCTGATATTGTCGGACAAATATTACACCAGAGCGTCGAAGTCCGAACACCATCTGAGCAGGCAGGCTGGGCAGTCAGGGTATACAATTCGTTAATACCCGAACTGCTGGCACGGAATCTGGCTTCGGTATACGATAGGTTAGAAATGCCTTTAATTCCGGTTCTGGCGCAGATGGAAGAACGCGGTGTTAAAATCGATGTGGAGTTTTTCCGGAGTTTGGAGAGGGATTTACGCGGAGAACTCCATTCGATTGAAAGTAAGATCTGGCAGCTTGCCGGTAGACAGTTCAATATCAGTTCTCCAAAACAGTTGAGAGAGATTTTGTTCGACCATCTAAAATTGCCAACAGGGAAAAAAACCAAGACCGGCTTTTCAACCAGTTCTGAGGTATTAGCCAATCTGGTAAGTGAACATCCGATTGTTGCTGAAATATTGCGTTACCGCGAACTGGAGAAATTGTGTACTACCTACTTGGCGCCCTTGCCGGCAATGGCCAACCCGGTTTCCCATCGCCTTCATACCCGTTTTAATCAGTGGGGAACCAGTACCGGGAGGCTGTCGAGTTCTGAACCAAATCTTCAGAATATTCCTATAAGGGGTGAACTGGGAGAAAAAATAAGAAAGGGTTTTATCGCTGATCAGGGTATGGTATTGATTTCGGCTGATTACTCTCAGATTGAACTCAGGATCCTGGCTCATTTCAGCGAGGATGAACATCTAATTGCGGCTTTCCAGAATGGCGAAGACATACATGTCGCTACCGCTTCAGCCATTCTGAATACACCGCCTGAACAGATTACTTCTGAGCATCGCAGAATCGCCAAGATGGTAAATTACGGTCTTATTTACGGTATGGGTGACTGGGGTCTTGCTGCCCGAATGGATATTACCCGAGAACAGGCAAGGGTTTTTATGGAGAAGTATTTTTTGAAATTTCCCGGAGTCGCCCGGTGGCGCGAGCAGTTAATCGAGTTGGCAAAACGTGATGGGTATGTGCGCACGATTTCAGGCAGAATGAGACCCGTTCCCGGAATCAGCAGTGAAATTCGGCAGCAGATAGAGACGGCACTCCGGATGGCACTGAATGCCCCGATGCAGGGTTCAGCTGCAGATATTATGAAATCGGCGATGATCAGAATAGACCAGCGGTTGCAAGAGATGGGTGTGCAAGGAGGAATGATACTTCAGATCCATGATGAATTGTTGCTGGAGGTGGAGGAGGAAAAGTGTTCGCGAGTAAGGGATATGGTCCGCGCGGAGATGGAGAATGCCTGGCAGCTTAAAGTTCCCTTGAAAGTCGATATTGGTGTAGGCAGAAACTGGGGGGAGGCACATTGATGCCGCGGTTCAGGGTTATGATTTCATTCGGGACCAGACCGGAAGCAATCAAGATTGCGCCGGTAATAAAGGAACTGCAGCGGTGTCGTGATAAGTTTCATACAATTGTAGTGGTTACAGCCCAACACCGGCAGATGTTAGATCAGGTGCTGAATATTTTTAAGATTGTTCCGGATTATGATTTGAATATTATGACAAAACGGCAATCATTGTCGGATTTGGTGATTAAAACTTTAAGAGGGCTGGAGTCGTTATTCAAGCAGGAAAAACCGGATATGCTGCTGGTACAAGGTGACGCATCCAGTGCTTTTGCTTCTGCACTTGCCGGTTATTATCAGCAGATTCCGCTCGGGCATATTGAAGCCGGTTTGCGGACCTACGACAAGTATGCCCCATTTCCGGAGGAGATTAACCGCCGTTGCATTTCGGCAATTGCGGACATTCACTTCGCTCCAACCCCGCGGGCGCGGGAAAATTTGATTGCGGAGGGTATCGATCCCAGCAGAATTTATGTAACCGGGAATACAGTTATTGATGCTGTTAAACAGATTTTGAGTAGGGATCGGATTTCACCTTGTCATACAAAAAATATACGGTTACTGCTGGTAACTTTGCATCGTCGGGAGAGTTTCGGAACACCACTTAAGGGAATTTGCCAGGCGTTGGTGACAATAGTTCATAGATACCCGGATGTCCAGATGGTCATTCCAGTTCATCCCAATCCCCAGGTCAGCAAGACAATCAACGATATGTTAGGCAAAGAAAAGCAGATCCGGCTGATTGAGCCCGTTGAATATCCGGATTTTCTTGCTCTGATGAAGCAGGCATATTTAATCCTTACTGATTCGGGTGGTATTCAGGAAGAGGCGCCGACGCTTGGGAAACCAGTAGTAATATTGAGAGAAAAAACCGAACGTGTTGAAGCACTTGAATACGGCACAGCGGTATTAGCAGGGATAGAACCCGAGCAGATTGTGAAGGTAACTGAATTTCTGTTAAACAACATTAAAGCCTACCGTCAAATGGTTCGGCGATGTGCAGTATTTGGAGATGGTAAGGCGGCAATAAGGATACGGAAGATCCTCCTCAAATGGCTGGCATCGATTGACACCGGGGGCAATTCTTCTAAACTCTGGAAGTGAGCAGAATAGCAACGTATTTCAGTGTCGTTCTGCAGTGGCGACGTCTTATTATAATAAATACGCTGGCAATAACCCTTCTTGTACTCGCAGTCAGTTATATTTTACCGCGACGCTATACGGCGGTAGCACAACTTTTGCCCCCGAGCGAAGAAGGAGATTTGTTTGGGCTGACCAGTATATTAGGTGGGGGAGTAGGAGGAGGACTTTCCAGACTGCGACTTGGAGCGTTTGGAAGTGCCATCGGTGCCTCAGAAATCATGGCTGGAATACTGACCAGTCGCACGGTGATGGACCGGGTCGCAGAAATTTGCAGTGTTGCTTATTACTACAGAATTAACCCCGTGAATACCGAAAAGACCCGTAAACAGTTGGCGCGAATGACGAGAGTAAGTGTGAGTGATCAAGGTATTGTGAGGATTGCGGTTGAGGCAAAAAACCCGCAGCTGGCAGCCAAAGTAGCGAATTGCTTTATCAGTGAACTGGATCATTTTCTTAGAACCTCCAATATCAGCAGAGGTCGAAATATGCGCTTGTTTCTCGAAAAGAGGCTGCAGGATGTTCAGAAGACCCTTGCAGCGGCACAGGAATCATTGACAGTGTTCCAGGTCACACATAAGGTTGTTGCGGTTGACGAAGAAACCCGGGCGGCAATTGATGCTTATGCCCGACTGAAATCACAGGCATATCTGAAACAGGCGGAGCTTGATGCCGTGCGGGATATTGCCAGTCCTGATAATCCCTATTTTCTCAATCTTCAGCGTGAAGTTAATGCATTTTTAGATCAGTTGCGGAGACTCGAGCAGGGGGGGGGGCACCAGGGATTTGGGGTCGGGTTTGCTGTTGACTTCGGCCACCTGCCTTCAATCGGTGCTGAGTTTGCCCGTCGCTATCGTGATTATCGGATTCAGGAAGAAACCTATGCCATGCTTTACCAGCAATATGAGTATGCCAAGGTGCTGGAAGCGCGGGACGCACCAACGTTAACGGTCCTTGATTACGCCGTTCCTCCCCAGCGTCATAGTTTTCCGCGGCGGGGCGTTCTTGTGATTGCGGCATTTCTGTTCAGTTTTGGCTTAAGTGTGCTTTATGCCTTTGCTAATGAATATTTTCAATTTCTGCAGAATGCCAAGCCAGTAGAATACGAAAAATGGTATAATTTGAGACAAGAGTTCAAGTCTGCACTTGCCGAATTTTTACACATAAAGCCCCGCCGCCGGCATAACTAAGAGTGACGGAATCAGGTTATAGCCAAATAGCATTAAATACCCTTTTTCTGTCGATTGCAGATATTGCCAATAAAGTTTTAATGTTCTTTTTCTATGTGCTTGCCGCTCGGCATCTTGGGGTGGAACGATACGGGACACTTTCCTTCGGATACGCGTTCGCAACAATGTTTTCTGCACTTACCGATTTGGGATTGGGTGCAGTAGCAGCACGCGAAATTGCTCGGAACCAGCGCTCGGTTGATGAATTGGTAAGCAATGCAATGGCGATCAAGTTGGTGATAGCATCTTTGGTAATGATACTGATCGGGGTTTCAGTTAATATTTTAGGATATCCGCAGGAAAATCGGACGATTGTATATATCTGCAGTCTCTTTGTGCTTGAGACTGCGTTTGTATCCTATTTTTGTAATATTTTTCAGGGGTTTCAGCGGATGGAATTTACGGCATTAATTCGTGTAGTTCAGGGTTTGATACTTTTAACCGGGGTGCTAATCCTCAATAGGTTTCCACCGGTTCCGACACATTACGCCTGGTTATATGCCGGTGCCGGGCTGGTTGCTACTGTTACGGGATTAATTATCCTTACGCGCAAATTTATCCCCATAACTCTGAGTTTCAATTTTAAAAAATGGTGCAAACTGTTGCGCGAAGGATTACCGATTGGCGTCAGTGTCATATTTGTGCTCTTTTATTACTGGAACGGGTCGACCTTGCTCGCCAAGCTCGCGGGTGATAAAGCAGTCGGGGTTTATAATGCGGCATTCCGACTGGTAGCGGGATTGAACTTCCTCGGGATTTCGTTTTCCAGTGCTCTTTATCCCGTTTTTTCCAGCACATCTTTAACTGATACTGCCAGATTGAAACAGTTAATGACACGTGCTCTGAGGTGGATAATTGTGATGCTTTTGCCCGTTGCTATTTTAGGGATGATTCTGGCTGAGCAGTTAATTCTTTTTATTTACGGCAATAGCTATCAATCAGCAGGTATGGTTCTGCGGATTCTGGTATGGTGGGCATTTGCCACTGGTTTTACCTCGGTGTTCAGTAATTATTTTATGGCGACACAGCGCGCACGCTGGATGACGTTACAAACCGCATCCGCCCTTGCGATCAATGTACTCCTTAATCTGATTCTGATTCGCCGATTGGGTCCATCGGGTACCGCGATTGCTATTGTTGCTGCTGAATTCGCCAGCGGGGTTTTTTACTTCGCGGTCTGGCAAATAATCGATCGCTACCCGGCGGGGCTGAGTTCGGTGGGAAAGAGCCTGCTGCGAGTAGTTATTTCATTATTGCCCGCCAGTGTGGCAGCGGCAGTTGCCGCACGAGTGCATATACTGCTGGGCTTATCTGCAGGCCTTTGCATATATATCATACTGTTGTTTACATTCCATGAAATTAAGAGTGCGAATTTGGAAATCTTCAAATCATTTTTCGATCGATTGAGATGAACTTCTCTGTTTCCACAAAGCAAGTTGATTTCAAGGCATTACTTTCTCTTTTAACATTGCAGTCTGTTTGTTTGGCCGGGTTCCTGTATTTCTTTTCCACCGGAAAAAAAGAGTTCGCTTGGCTCATTTATATTGCACCTTTTCAAATATTGTTTTTGATGGTGCTGTTCCATAAGGTAGAGCTTCTGCTGCTCACGGCATCGATAGTCGCACCTTTGGCTGTCTGTCAATTGATACCTAACGACTACCACCAATTTATTTTTTTCCCATCGATAATTGGTTTACTGATTCTCTTACGATTTACTTCATGGGGAAAGTTCAATTCCTCAAAAGGAAGTTGGGGGTGTCTATTACCACCGGAGCGTTTCGTTGGGCCTGGTCTTCTGATCTGGATTGTAATTTCCTTTATTGTTGCGGTTATCCGGGGCACGATCGAACACTTCTTCATTATCTGTAATGTACTCATCTGGGAGGTGTTTATTTTGGGGTACTTTTTTGCGATTGTGCCGCGGGATGTCCAGAGGGTGAAAGAGCTGATAAATGCGATCGCCGCTGGTGTGGTGGTATGTGTAATTTTGCTTCCGCTTTTAGTGAGATACTCAGCCGGATTCGTTGATACTTTCGGGGGAAAAAAGCTCTCCGTACCGTTTGGGATCCTTGATTTGAATGCACTTGGGATGCTTATCGCCACACTGACGTCAGCATTGCTGGGTATCGTATTGGGTGAAAGGCGTTTTTTACACCGTCTTTACCTCAGTTTTGTTGTCGTTATTCTGTTGATCGGTCTGGTGTTTACCCGTTCACGCGGCGCCTGGTTTGGTATGGGAATTGCGCTTCTTTATCTTTTATTCAAGACACGCTCACCTATTTTGGGGGCAATAACTGGAGCGGGAGGGGTATTTGTAATTGTGTTTAGCTTTTTCCGGAGTCTATTCATCAGCAGGCTTGAAGGCACAAGCTTGAATGACCCGGCTTTTATTGCTCGTTTGATATTATGGAATTTCGGTTTACTGGTTGCCCGGAAGAACTGGCTGTTTGGTGTTGGTTGGGAGAATTTTCGTTTTATCAAGTATATTTATGGTTACCCCAGGTTTGCCGATCCCAAGGTTTACTTCAGTACTCATAACCTCTACCTAGAAATGATGGCCGACCTAGGATTAGTTGGATTTTTGTTGTTTGTTATTTTATTGTTCGGCACTATTATACGAACCAACCGTTTGGCGGGAAAGATGGAGAACCAGTTTCAATATATTGCGCTCGGTGTGACCGCGGCACTGATTGCCTTTGCTGCTCACAGTTTTTTTGACTCACTCAGTAGCACCTTCATGGTAATCGGGATGTGGTTCGGAATAGCGATGGCGCTGCGGCGATTGGCTTCTAACTCGTCAGCGGGTGCGAACGACTTTTTCGGCTAACTGTAATAATTCCTGAGCAGCGTTCTTCCAGGAAAATAATTGAGCACGTTTCCGGGCTGTGCTGCTTAATTGATGGCACAAGGTTTGATTGCTGAGGAGTAATTCAATCGTGTTACGGATGCTTCTTGTTCGTGTCGGATCAAAATAGAGAGCGCCGTTAGCAGCGATTTCCGGCAAACTGGAGGAATAACTACAGGCGATCGGAGCACCATGGTACATTGCCTCCAGAACCGGTAAACCAAACCCTTCACAGAGTGAGGGGAAAACAAACAGAGAACAGTGGTGATACAGACTTGATAATTCCTGGTCAGATATTTCGGGCATAAGAATGACACGGTTCCAGATACCTGTTCCGTCAATGGTGGCGAGGGTTGAGCCGATCTGTTCCGGTGTGCCCCAGCCAACAATTACCAATTTGGTGTGAGCATGGTTAATTTGGGAAAAAGCTGTAATCAGTCGGGGAACATTTTTATTCGGGATATGGCCTCCGACGTACAAGATATAAGGTTGAAATTCGAGCCCCAAATTACAATTTCCGAAAGATTCAACAATTCCGGGTCCAAGATGAATTACTTTTATTTTTTTAGCTGGAAACACGCCTCTTTTGATAATTTGTTGTTTTGTATAATGAGAATCCGTAACTATATAATCTGCCCATGCAAGACTTTTGAGCGCGACCAGAAAACTCGCTTTATATTTAAAACCATGGAGTTGGTGAGCAATAAGGGGTGTCAGATCATGGACAACAGATATGACCGGTATTGAACAGAATGGTGGTGCCACAGGAGTCGGACAGAAAAGCAGATCATAATCTGTTGTGCAGTAGTTTCGCAGCTTAGTAAATTGCCATAGCAGTCTGCCACGGTGACTTTGGGTCCATGTCGGAATTGAAATTGTGGTGCATTTTACATTCGAAAACACTTCCGGAACTGATGTAAGTAGCGTGACATTGCACAGGAAACTTAATTCTCGCACCAGGCATTCGATGTAGCGCGCAATTCCCACCCTGATACCGGTATGAAATGAGGCATCAACGAGCAGGTTCACAGCCTTAAAAATAACATTGGGATTTACCAATTCAAGTTTGCCTTTTTTCGTATCCTTGACTTGGAGTGAAATGCTTCTATATTGAACCAAAATGGAACCCAGAAAAACAGTTGCGCTGGATGTACGTAAACTTTTGCGTCCGAAAACCGGGATCGGCAATTACATATCCGAACTGATATATCATCTCATTGCTCTGGAATCGGAGTTCACGTATCTTCTGCTGGGAGATAGACCAGCTCGGCCAGGAGAAATTCCCCCCAATTGCGAGTATGTCGCCCTAGGTAGATTTTATCGCGAAGATGGTAAAGTGGCGCAGCTGTATTCGCCGCTATGGCTCAATTTGCTTGCCTCCCGTTATTTAAACCAGCGAAAAGTCGCGCTGTTTCACGGACCGAACTTTGTTGTTCCATTAAATGCAGACTGTCCCTGTGTAACTACTGTTCATGATCTGGCATTTCTTAAGGCGCCGCAGGCATATACCCGGATTTACCGCCGTTATATGATTTATCAGGTGCAGAATGCAGTGAGGCGTTCAGTCATGGTTATCGCGGTGTCTGAAGCGACTAAAAATGACCTTGTCTCTTTAATGCAGGTGCCGGAAGACAAAATTGCTGTCATCCACCACGGGGTTGATTCCAAATTTCAGCCGTGCCGTGATTCTGAGTTTCTTAAGGGTATTCGCGCCCAATTCACTCTGCCCCGGCGTTTTTTGCTCAGTGTCGGTGTAATTGAACATCGGAAAAACCTTGAGGCACTTTTTCGGGCTGCCAAAACGCTGATAGCAGAAGGACTGACTGATGGGGTGGTTCTGGCAGGAAAAGAGGGATTGGGAGCAGAAAAAATCCGCCAGTACGCCATGAATCTTGGCATTGGTGACCGAGTTCATTATCTTGGTTACGTTGCCGATGATTTACTTGTGGGTTTGTACAATTTAGCTCAGTGTTTGGTGTATCCATCTTGGTATGAAGGCTTCGGCATGCCGATTTTGGAAGCGATGGCCTGCGGCTGTCCAGTGGTTGCATCTGATGCTTCTTCAATACCCGAGGCGGCTGGTAATGCTGCTCTGCTGTTTCCTCCCAGCGACTCCAACCTTCTTGAGATTAAGTTACGACAGCTTCTGACATCAGAGCAGCTGCGGAGTGAGATAATAATCAGAGGGCGGAGGTGGGTTAATCAGTTTACTTGGGAAAAAACGGCGAAGAAGCATCTCGCGCTGTATCAGAAGGTCTTGGCAGATTTCTGTTCTAATGAGGGATGATGTTTGATTTGACCGCCATTTTATTTTTCTGGATACCGTTGATTTTATTTGTTTATCATTGGTTTATCTTTCCCCTGGTTCTCTTTTTGATTGTTAAGATTCGTCGCAAGGATAAAGTTGATTTGCCTCAATATCAGGAGTTTCCCAGGGTAACGATTGCGATCGCCGCTTGGAATGAAGAGCTGACGATCGGTAACAAGTTGCGTAATTGTCAGGAACTTGATTATCCGGCTGATAAACTGGAGATACTTGTTGGCACTGATGCCGTTACGGATCGAACAAATGAAATTGTACAAAGCTTTGCTGAAAGTGATAGTCGAATTAGATTGATTACTGTTAACGAACGGATTGGGAAAAGTGCAGTTATTAATATGCTTGCAGAAAAAGCATCAGGGGAAATCATTCTTTTTACGGATGCAGATGTTCTGCTTGAAACCCAGGCGTTAAAGGCGGGCGTTGAGCGATTTCGTGATCCGAAAGTGGGGATGGTGGCAACTGCATACGTCCGCCGTAACAAAGAGGGTAATATTGCAGAAAGTATCTGGGATCGGTATGAAAACAAATTAAAGGAATTAGAAGGAATGATTGGCTGCACGGTCGGCGTTTCCGGCTACGCAATGTTCGTTCGCCGCTCCTTGGTTAGACCATTACCGCATGATATTATCAATGATGATTATGTGCTTGGGATATTTGTTTTCAAGCAGGGATACAGATCAGTGTATGAGCCAAAATCAGTTGCTTGGACAAAAGTTGAACCCCCAGAAATCGAATTTAGTCGCAAGGCGCGAATGAATCGTGGTAATGTTCAGCAGATCTTCCGATATAGTAGAATTTTATTACCCCGGTATGGTGCTGTTGCCTGGGTATTCTTTTCGCATAAATATCTCCGGTGGTTCGTTCCCTTCATTCTGCTATCAATTTTAATTGCATCAGCGATCAAAGTAACGATACCATTTTTCCGTATTTTGCTGATCCTGCA
>CBFGJT010000010.1:0-5093 GCA_965649165.1 Caldifarciminota bacterium
GTTTGATAACTGCTTTTAAAAATTCAACTTACAGCATAATCCGACACTTTCAACCATTATGAAAATGTTAAATCTGACCTTGCCGCTGGATCTAATCTAATAATAACCTCAGGACCGGGCCGGCTCACCGCTTGACTTTTAACCGTTGCTGGCTATTTATTTACTGTGAATTGCCACCGGCTGCTTTCCCTAATGCTTTTAGTCTCCATTGCCGGGGTCTGCGACCAGCTGCCCGAACGTCAATGGGAACGGGGTGCATTTGAGCCAATCGGCGGCAAACCCTATGAGCTGCCCGCCGGACTCGAGCTCCGATACATTACTGGTGCTGACTCTGAGATCCCGAGTTCACTTCTGCCACTCGAGCTTTCGGTTCTCAATAACACCACCCGGCGCATTCCGGTCCTCATGCCGGCAGGGCTGGTTTTTTCTCCTGGTAGCCCAGAATATCAGTATATGATGCTTTTGCAGCAGTTTTCCTTTTCGGTACCGCCGGATCAGGACACAACTGTTCTTTTGCCAACCTATTGTGCAAACGAAAACCTCGACGAACCAGATGACGAATCCTTTTATGAAATTGCGGTTCAAGTCTGGGAGCGGGAGCTGAATGAGCTTTTTGACCTCTTAAAAGACAAGCACCTTGATTACGAAGAAGCGGTAGAGCTTGCACAGGAGGCGCTGTTTGAAATCACTGATGGTGAAGGGCTAACCGACTCAACCCGGGTTAAACTTCAGAACCTGCCCTGACGGAAACATGCCCAGTCCTCCCGCTGCTTCCCGCCGGCTGATTCTGGTTTTCATCCTCCTGCTTACTGCCTGCGATGAATTCCTGATACCGACCGACTTTGAACCCACCGGCAGTCCCTTCAGCCTCAATCCCGGAATTACACTCATCGCCATCGCTGGTGACCGGCGCCATTTCAGCCCGAATGGACTCTACTCGCTGGCGCTTGTTGCCCGGGCGAACAACTCGGCCTATGCGGCTGACACTCTACCCGGGGGGCTGCTCTTTACCTCCAGCAAGAACTCCACCCAGCATATGATTATCCTTAAGGACCATCCGGTCACTTTCAGCACCAATAACACCACGGTTGTGCTCGGAGTCTTCTGCTGTAACCGGCGCCGGCTCATTCCGGCAGAAACCGATACCTTCACCCTCGGTCCGCTGACCGATAACCCAGAACTGCGGCAGCTGGCGGAGCTGGTGCAACACAAGCGGATCAGTGAAAACCTGGGCATGGTCCAGCGGGCGGTATGGATGGTTACCGACTCCACCGGACTGACTCAGGCCTACCTTGACTCAATCCGCGCCCTGCCGGACGAGTAACTTCACTCCCATTCAATTGTTGCCGGCGGCTTGGATGAAATATCGTAAACCACCCGGTTAACACCACGGACCTCATTAGTGATCCGCCGGGCGATCCGGGCAAGCAGCTCCTCGGGTAATCGTGCCCAGTCTGCGGTCATGGCATCAGTGGAAACAACCGCCCGCAATGCCACCACATGCTCATAGGTCCGGCGGTCGCCCATCACTCCAACTGAACGCGCCGGCAGCAGCACTGCCAGCGCCTGCCAGACCCGATGATACCAGCCTGATCTTTTCAGCTCGCTGATAAAAATATGATCCGCCTGCCGCAGCATTTCCAGCCGCTCCGGGGTTACGGCGCCGACTATCCGCACCGCCAGACCCGGACCGGGAAAGGGATGGCGGTTAAGAATAAAACCGGGAATTTTCAGCGCCTGCCCCAGCTTCCGCACCTCATCCTTAAACAACTCCTTGAGCGGTTCGATCAGTTCAAATTTGAGGTCCTTGGGCAGACCGCCGACATTGTGGTGGGTCTTAATCGTCGCTGAAGGACCACCCTTGGCAGACCGGGATTCAATCAGATCCGGATACAACGTCCCCTGAGCGAGAAACTGGATTCCGCCCGCTTGTTCTGCCACCGCTTCAAAAACCCGGATGAACTCCCGTCCTATGATTCGGCGTTTCCGTTCCGGAGCAACGACACCCGCCAGACTGCTCAGAAATTGCCTCCTGGCATCAAAAACACGCACCGGCAGCAACTTTTTGAGCATTCTGGGCACCGCTTCCGCCTCTCCAAGACGCAACAGCCCGTTATCCACAAAGACCGCAATCAGCCGGCGCCCGAGCACCCGGTTGAGCAGAACCGCCATTACCGTTGAATCCACCCCGCCCGAAACCGCACACAGCACCCGCTCCCGCCCCACCTGCTGGCGGATTAATGCACTCTGCTCCTCAATGAAATTCTTCATCGTCCAGTTGCGCCGGCACCCGCAGATTTTGAACAGAAAATTTGCCAGGATATTTTTCCCCAGCGGTGTATGCTCAACTTCAGGATGAAACTGCACCCCGTAGATCTGCCGGCTTTCGTCCGCCATCGCTGCCACTGCACCTGAGCTGGTAGCACCCAGCACTGCGAAACCACCGGGCAACCGGCGCACTGAATCACCATGACTCATCCAGACCGGAAAACTGGCGGGCAAACCATCAAAGAGTGGTGACCGCCGGCTTTGGACAAACTGGCTGTGTCCGTATTCCTGCAGCTCGGGACCGATTCTGCCGCCAAGCATCTGGGCAGTCACCTGCATCCCGTAGCAGATACCCAGAATCGGGACCTCCAGATGAAAAATTTCCGGATCCGGCTTGGGTGCCTGATGATCTCTCACGCTCGCCGGACCGCCGGAAAGGATAAGCCCGCGTGCACCCCTTGATAAAATTTCAGAAGGCGCAATATTGAAGGATACAATCTCAGCGTAGACCCCGAGCTCACGCACCCGCCGGCAGATCAGCTGGGTGTACTGCGAGCCGAAATCAAGAATTAAAATCCGGTCCAAATTACTTCACCGGTCGCGGTTCGGATAGAGTATCAGAAAACAGCGCTTCGCAGATCCCGCTTGCCCGACCGTAAATCATGATACAATTGCGGTACAGATCATTGGCACTCTTTTTGGTTCTTGCCTGGCGCCACTGTTCTACTGCCAGCTTCAGCTCCCGGATTCTATCCTCAAGTACCGCCAGCTCCCGCTCCCGGATCATCCGTTCAGTTAAAGGTGCGTGGGCAATCCGGCTCCGCACCCCTTTTGCCTGCCTTTCCAGCTCCTCGATTCGGCTGACATAGGCCCGAATCGAATCGGTTCCCGCTTCAAAATCGGGCAGGAGATCAACCTGCTGACGCCGTGCCTGAGCGAAGTAGAACACCAGATAACCTAACAACGCTCCGGCGACCAGCACCAGCACCAGAACTATACCTCTCATTACCGCCTCCTTATGCTCGGATTATACCGACTGCTTCTTCACCACGATATTCACTAGCCGGTCCGGCACATAGATGAATCTGTCCACCTTCTGCTCCTGAATGTAATTTGCAACCGCCGGACTGGCAAACACCGCGGTCCGCACCTCAGCCTCCGAGCTCCCGCGCTTCACCATAACCTTTGCCCGCAGCTTCCCGTTAATCTGAACCGGTAGCTCAATGTTATCAAATACCAGAAATTGCTCGTCATATGCCGGTATCCGTTCATTGAAGATGGAACCCCGATCCGGATAGAACCAATGCCACAGCTCCTCGGCAAGGTGGGGCGCAAATGGCGCCAGCAGATAAACAAACCGCTTCAGTGCAAAGCCGAAAACTGCCGACCGGCGGTCTGGAAAACTGTAGAGCCGGTTAAGAAACTCCATCAGCGCGCTGATTGCGGTATTAAACTGAAACCCCTCTGCATCCTTAAGCACCTTCTGATGGGTCTGATTGAGATAGATATACAGCTCCCGGTCCCCATCAGAAAACTCCGCAGGTTCGAGCTTCTCGGGAATCGCCGCCGGATCAAAAACACCCGACTCCCGGCACTCCTCATACAACCGCCAAACTCGGGCAAGAAACCGCTTCACTCCGGTCACCAGCTCATTCGTCCACTCCATCGGCTTCTCCGGCGGTGCAGCAAAAAGCACCGCCAGCCGGGCACAGTCCGCACCGTGCTCCTCAACAAATGGTCCGACCCACACCCCGTGCTTCTTGGACGAGGACATCGTTTTACCCTCGAGCGAAACCATCCCCTGCGTCCTCAGCACCCGGCACGGCTCCCGCACCGAGAGCATTCCCATATCTGCCAGCACCCGGGTGAAAAACCGGAAGAAAATCAGATGGCCGCAGGCATGCTCGATCCCGCCGATATACTCATCAATCGGCAGCCACTGGTCTGCATTCTCCCGGGCAAAAGGTAGCCGGTCGTTGTGGGGATCGGTATAGCGCAGATGATACCAGGAAGAATCAACAAAGGTATCCATCGTATCCGGATCCCGCCTTGCAGGACCATTGCATTTCGGGCAGGTGGTATTGATAAACTCTTCAACTCCGGCAAGCACCGACTTTCCTTTCGGCTTGTAATCCTTCACCTCCGGTGGCAGCAGCACCGGCAACTGTTCATCCGGCACCGGCACGATCCCGCAACGCTCACAGTGAATCATCGGAATCGGCGTTCCCCAGTAACGCTGCCGGGAAATAAGCCAGTCCTTGAGCCGGTACTGGACCTTCCGCCGGCCCAGCCCCTGCCGCTCCAGATACTCAATCACCCGCTCAACTCCCTCCTCTGACCATAACCCGTCAAACTGCCCGGAATTGACCATAACGCCTGGCTCGGTATAGGCGGCGGTCATATTCGCCGGGTCCAGCCTTCCTCCTTTGGGCTCAATCACCACCCTGATCGGCAGCCCGTATTTGCGGGCAAACTCAAAATCCCGCTGATCATGCGCCGGCACCGCCATCACCATTCCGGTGCCATAGCCTGCCAGCACAAAATCGGCAATGTATACCGGCACCTTTTCCCGGGTCACCGGATTAATGGCATACCGGCCAGTAAAAACCCCCTCCTTCTGCCGGTCTGCGGCGATACGGACGAACTCCGGCTCCAAGAGCACCCGCTCGCAGAACTCCCGGACCGCTCCTTCCTGCGCGGTCTCCCTGGCGATCGTCTCCGCCAGCGGTGCATCTGGTGCCAGCGCGAGAAAAGTGACACCGTAAAGGGTATCGGGTCTGGTGGTAAAAACCGGCACCTTCGTGCCATCTTCCAGCTCAAAATCC
>CBFGJT010000010.1:5192-53908 GCA_965649165.1 Caldifarciminota bacterium
CGGTGCATCTGGTGCCAGCGCGAGAAAAGTGACACCGTAAAGGGTATCGGGTCTGGTGGTAAAAACCGGCACCTTCGTGCCATCTTCCAGCTCAAAATCCACCTCCACCCCTTCGGACCGGCCGATCCAGTTCCGCTGCATCGTCCGTACACTCTCCGGCCAGCCGGTCAGCTCGTCAATGCCCTTTAGCAACTCCTCGGCATAATCTGTAATCCGGAAAAACCACTGGGTCAGCTTCTTCTTCTCGATCGGAGTCGCACAGCTTGAACGGTAACAACGCCCCTCAACCACCTGCTCATTTGCCAGAACCGTCTGACACCGCGGACACCAGTTGACATAAGCCTCTTTTCGGTATGCCAGCCCCCGCTCATAAAACCGGATAAACAGCCACTGATTCCAGCGGTAATACTCGGGCAGGCAAGTAGTCACCTCCCGGTCCCAGTCATAACCAATTCCCAGAAGTTTCAGATTCCGTTTGCACAGATTGATCGAATCAAAGGTCCACACCCACGGCGGAATGTTGTGCTCAATTGCCGCATTCTCTGCCGGCAGCCCGAAGGCATCCCAGCCGAATGGATGGAGCACATCATAACCCTGCATCTTGCGCAGCCGACAGATACAGTCGCCGATCGTATAATTTCGCGCATGACCCATATGCATATCGCCGGAGGGATAAAGAAACATCACCAGCACATAATACTTGTTTTTCGGGTCGGGGCTGGTCTTAAAAACCCCTTTCTCCCCCCAGAACAACTGCCAGCGCTTTTCAATCTCCCGTGCCGGATAATCACTCATGACAGTTCACCTCCTGAAAAAAAATTTTATTCCATTCTGCTCACGGGCATCATTTAATCACTCCGCCCCGTGCCGGCCTCATCCGCCCCCCGCAGCACCGCACCGTCCACAGATCCAGCATGGCAAAAACCTCCCGGTTGCCGAGCAGGAGACCGAGATCTACCCGGAAAAGCTCCTCCAGCGCCCGATCAATCTCCTCTATCTGCCATTTGAGCGGCGCATTTCGGGAACATCGCCAGAGGCGTGCCGGTGCCATTTCTCCCCGCTTCACCGCCAGCAGATCAAGCAGTGCCGGTGCCAGCCAGCCGATTATCTTCTTCGGCTCCTCCCCCAGTACCTCTAGCCGGCGCAAGGTGCTCAGCGCCTCTGCGGTTCGCCGATCCAGACACTGCCAGACATAATCCCGCAATTCAAACACCCGGGTGGAACTGGCATACTGGCGGATACAGTCAACTGTAACCTTTACCCGGTTTTCCGATTCTCCTGCAGGACTAAGGGCGGTTTTTAGCTTCTCAAGCTCACCCTTCAGCAACACCGGATCCTCTCCGGCAATCTCAATCAGCATCATAATTGCCTCCCGCCCCAGTTCCAGCCCCGCTCCTCTTGCCCAGCGCTCAACCTCCATCAGGAGCGAATCGGCGTGTGCCCCTTCCGTGGAAATCACCCATTGCGCCAAGCCGGCTTCTCGGAACATCCGGTGCAGCTCCCGGATTTTACTTTGCTCCCCGCTGCCGATTACGACCACCGTTACGAAATCCGGCACCGCCTTTAACCCAGTACAGAACTCCTCCAGCAATCTGCTTCCTAATAGCTCCAGATGCCGGACCACCGCCAGCCGGCGTCGGGCGGCAACCGGCGGTTGATGCAAACGCTGAAAAAACATCGGCAGTGAAAGCCCCTCTGACCGGCCCAGCTCGCCAGCATTAACGCTCTCATAATCAAAAACCTCCAATCCCGGAGCCAGCAGTCTCTTTTTAAGCTCATCAATTGCCTCATCACTTACCGTCAGATCCGCACCCAGAAAAATATAAACTGGCCGCACCCGCCCCTGTCTGATTTCGCCTAAAACTTCTGCCGGCATAATCATCAATTTTAAGTTAATTTCGGCGGTGGTCAACCTCCAGCCACTGGCGGTTGCACTTTCTCTCCAGCTCCTGAAACTGATCCAGCATCAGCCGGTTGATCCGCTCAATCTCACGCTTCAGCTCCGCAACACTCACCATTACGTGACACCGGGGGAATATCGGCTCCCCCACCGCCAGAATGATATTCCGGTTCAGCAGATTTCCCACTACGGAAAAGAACCCCTCCCAGGCTTCATTCAGCCAAGGCTTGGAATAGGGAACCGGACCTTTCTTCAGCCCGCTTACATAAACAGGCAGAACCGGAACGCCGGCATGCACCGCCAGCCAGGCGGTTCCGTTATAAATCTTGTCAACCCTCCCCAGCCGATTCAACTCCCCTTCGGGATAGATGCCGATTATCTGCCCCTGTTTCAGCAGCTGAATACTCCGGCGCAGACTTGCCACATTGTCCTCACCACCGCCCTTATTCACCGGCAAGGTATCACACAAATTCCGCATCCAGAACCCGACAAACCGGGACCGGAACCACCTCGCCCAAGCAAGAAAAAAGATCCTTGTTTTCAATCCGATCTGAATCACAATTGAGTCGGCACCGGTGAGATGATTTGCCGCCACAATCACCCCGCTCCGCATCGGCACCGCGATCTTCTCCCGGCCCAAGACCTGAACCCGAATCAGCAGCCCGTAAATTTTCAGCAGCAGATCTTTAATTCTGAACCACAACCAGCGACTCAACTCCATTACTGCCCGCAGTAATTTTAGGGGAAAAATCGGCTCGGTCAAGAACTACTCATACCGCAGCGCCTGAATCGGATCCAGCCTTGCAGCCCGGGAAGCTGGATAAATACCGAAAAAGATTCCCACCACGGCGGAAAACCCGAACCCAATCACAACCGTCCATACCGGCGCTGCGGCACGCAGATGCACCGTCAGCTCCACGATCTTCGCAATTCCCAGCCCGAGCGCAATTCCAATCGCACCGCCAGTCAGGGCGAGCAGTACCGACTCAAAGAGGAACTGATACAGGATATCACCGGTGGTAGCGCCCAGTGCCTTGCGCAAACCGATCTCCCGGGTCCGCTCAGCAACCGCCACCAGCATGATATTCATTATCCCGATACCGCCGACGAGAAGGGAAATTGCCGCTACCGCAATCATCACAATAAAAGCCACCCGCGTGATATTCCGATAGATTGTACGCAGCGTCTCCTGAGTATTAATCCCGAAATCATCCGGCTGATCATACTTCAATCCATGACGCCGGCGCATCAACTCCCGCACCTGATCAATCACCCGTTCCAGTGCCACCCCCGGCTTCGGCACAATCATAATACTCAGCGCATGCGCAAACTCGCCCCATCCGGGCTGGGCGCGGAAACTCTTCTCAAAGGTGGCTAAAGAAATGAAAAGCACATTATCCTGTGTCTGTCCCAAAAAACTGCCCTTCCGGCTCAGCGTGCCAATTACCGTAAATTTTTTCCCCTCAATCAGGAGCTCCTTACCAATCGGCTCCTCATCCGGAAACAAATTGTCAACCACATAACCGCCGATCACACACACCGCCCGCTTCCGCATACTGTCATCAGCACTGATAAACCGCCCTGACTCGATCCCGTAATTGGCAACCTCGGCGTAAACCGGAGTCACCCCTATCAGTTCCAGATTGGTCGCCTTCCGGTTCCGGTAATTCAGTCGGGAGATCGCCCGGCTCCGCAGCGGGGCAACCAGCTTGACGCCGGACAGTCGGGCGATTGCCATTGCATCATCAAGGGTTAAATCCGGCCGCCGGGAAATCTCATCCCAGTCAATCCGCCCCACACTCCAGGACAACTTCTGCAGATAGAGCACATTTGACCCCAGCGAGGAGATCTGCCGTTCCACCTCATAGTTCATTCCCTGAATCAGCGAAACAATCGCAATCACCGTCATTACGCCGATAATGATTCCCAGGGTGGTCAGAAAGGACCTCAGCCGGTTCGTCTGAAATGTCCCCAGCGCCAGTTTGACAATCTCCCAGAGCCGCATCGATCCCTCACCCTGAACGCCGGAAGTCATCGGCAACGATTTCGCCATCCCGCAGCCGCACGATCCGCCGGCAGTGTTCTGCAATCCCCGGGTCATGGGTCACAATGACCACAGTTTTCCCCTCCTCAGCTAGCCGGTCAAAAAGCCTCATGATCTCCGCACCGGTCCGGGAATCCAGATTACCCGTCGGCTCATCGGCAAGTATCACCTCGGGTTTATTTGCCAGTGCGCGGGCGATCGCCACCCGCTGCATCTCACCACCGGAAAGCTCATTGGGCTTATGCCGCAGCCGGTCACCCAGACCGACCAGCTCCAGCAGTTCGGTTGCGCGTTTAACCCGTGCCCGTCGTCCCATCTCGGCATAAAGCATCGGCAGTTCCACATTGGCGAGCGCCGAAAGCCGGGGCAAAAGATTAAAACTCTGAAACACAAATCCGAATGCCCGGTTCCTCAGCTGTGCCAGCTCCCGATCATTAAGCCGGGCGGTATCTGTGCCGTCAAAATAATAACTTCCCGCATCCGGGGTATCCAAACACCCCAGGATATGCATCAGGGTTGATTTCCCTGAACCGGATGGTCCCATCAACGCCACATACTCACCTCGGCTGATCTCCAGACTGATTCCGTTCAGCGCCCGCACCACCGTTTTCCCCAGTGAATAGGACTTGAAAACACCCTGCAGCCGGATCAGCACCTTCCGCCCTCAGCCTTCGAGCCGTCGCTACTCATCATCTGAAGCCGGCTCCGGTTTAATCCGGGTACCGTCATTGAGCCGGCTCAGCACCTTGTAAGGTCCGACGATGACCTCATCACCCGCATTCAAACCTTCAATGATCTCCACTTCGGTATCAGATGCCTGACCGGTCTTCACCGGTGTCAGCATCGCCTTGCCGTTACGCACCACAAACACCGTCTCGCCCTCCCGATTTCCGACTCTGCGCCTGCCTACCGCCTGCACCGGCACCACCAGCACCGAATCCCGCTGAGCGGTCGTAATCTCAGCGTGAACGGTCATTCCCGGCTTCAGCTGGGAAACCGCACTGTCCAGCTTTACCTCAACTTCAAAATTAACCGCATTTCCTTCATTGCCGAGGAGACTGATTACGGGCATATATCCAACCCGGGTCACCACCCCAGTAAAACTGGTATCGGGCAGAGCATCTACCCGGACCCGGGCATTCTGTCCGGTTGCAACCCGCACCACATCGGTCTCATCCACCTTGATCAGCGCCTGCATCCGGGAGAGATCCGCCAGTACCAAAAGGACCGTCCCGGGTGTATTCATCGTGCCGATCACCACCGTCTCACCCTCTTTGATGTTCAGCTGAACAACCCGGCCTGAAATCGGGGCACAGATCACCGTCTTGTCAAACTGATCCCGCGCCTGCTGAAACTGGGCTCGGGCAACCTCATATGCGGTTCTTGATGCCTCAAACTCCTCACGGGCAACCAGCCCCCTGGCATACAGGCTTTCCATCCGCTCGTGGCGAAACTGCGCCTGCTCATATTGGACACGGGCAATTTCCATCTGCGCCTCAATGCTCTGCCGGTCCAGCTCCACCAGCGTATCCCCGTAGTGCACCCAATCGCCTTCTCGCACCCGCAACCTTTTCACCACCCCCATCACCTGTGCTTGCAAATTCACCTGGGCTGCTGCCCGCAGTTCGCCGGTTCCACTGACCACTGAAACGATTGTTCCGTACTTTACCCTCTTCACCTCACAGGTCACCCCGCCCTCCTGCCGGGAGCGGTTGAGCACAAACAACACCAGCAGCAGGGCAGAAACACCGATTACAATCAGGACAACCCTTAAACCTTTGCTCATCCCGCCTCCTGTCTCAATTCCCAACCTTCGCGCCGGTCCGGCTCAAACCCATCAGATATCCCAGCTGTGCCGACTGCAGATATACATCGCACAGTGCCGCACTGACACCTGCCTCTGCCTGTGCCAACCCGGCTTCTACCTCTAGCAGTTCACTCAGTCCGAGCGTACCCAGTTGGAACTGAGACCGGGCAAGCTCGTAAAGCTCACGGTGCAGCTGGAGATTATCCACTGCCTGCCGGTACCGCTGCCGGGCCTCCTGATAACCGGCAATTGCGCTCTCAGTGGCACTGTGCAGCTCCAGCCGGGCCCGGACCACTGCTGCCCGACTGCGCCGAGCTGAGATCAGCGCCTCGCCTGCATTCAGCACGAAGCCAACGATATCCGCCACCGGCAGCGAGATCGCGATCCCGTCATTTTTCACTGCACCATCCTGCCAATGCCGGTAACCTGCGGGCGGAACTGTATCAACATAGCGGAAACTGCGGAACAGATTCACTGTCGGCAGCACCCGCAAAAATGCCGCAACCAGATTCAGCGCTGCTACCTGGTTCAGCTTCCGGCTCATCCTGACTCCGGGATTATAGCGCTCAATCTCTCTTCGCACCCGGTCAGGTTCAATTTCCGGCACTGCCGAATCCAATTCCTCAGTGGGCACGATTATCTGTCCAGGCTTGAGCCCGACCGCCGTCACCAGCCCATTCATTGCCTCTGCCGCGCCATTCTGGGCACTCAGCCGGTTGAGCTCAGCCTGCTGATAAAACGCCTGACTGCGCAAAAGCTCAATCCGGGACACCTGCCCCAGCCGGAACTTCTCTTCAACCAGGCGGTAAACCGCCTCGGCTTGCGCGCATGCCTTCTCGGCGGCTGCCAGCATACTCTGGGCACGAATCAGATTCAGATAACCGCTGGTGACGGCCAGGACCAGACGGGCAGACTGTTCCCGGGCCGATTCCGAACGGTAACGAGCATTCATAATCCCGCTGATGACACCGCTGAACACCGCTGGGTCAAAAACCGTCTGACTGATGGTAAGTTCCTCCTCCCAGACCCGACCGGACTCCCCTTTCAATTCCGAAAGGGCAACCGAACCCCTGGGCATAATACCGGCAACCCCGTTACCCGCTGCCAGCACCCCTGTTCTCCGCTCCATTTTAGCCTCAACTGCCAGCGGACTGTTTCTGAGTGCCAGCGCCAATGCCCTCTCCAGGTTCAGATACAGCGTATCCGCCGACAGAAGCGCTGAAACTGCCAGCGCGGTCAGAAGACCTCCTGTCAATATCATTTTAAAGCTATTCCGGCAATGCCAGCCCGCCGGAGATTGTCGCCAGGAGCGCCAGAATGATAATATAAACCAGCCAGATACCGAAAACCGCAAACCAGGACCGCCGTCCTGGCAGATTGAAAACTAACTTCATTCCCAGACCGATCAGCACCAGCTCCCACACCGTGAAGATATCAACCGCCGACAAAATCCCCCGGACAAACACCGGACCCGTAGGGAGGAAAAGACTCAGGCTGGTATTCACCGCCAGCCTGCCGGCAGTAAACATCAAAATCCCGTGAATCACTGCGCTCGCAATCCTTATCAGCGCCGCGTTGGCGGTCACCGCCAGCATCCGGCCAAAACTGGTTGTCCCGCCCAGAAGCGGCATAATCAGATTCAGAAGCGCAGCAAAAATCAGCAGCTGAATCAGCGACCACACCATTGCGGGCAGACTGCGCACCCCAAAACGCAGAAACAGCGCCAGCCAGGAGGAACGCTCATAGGCTTCCACCTCATGTCGGGATGTTTCCTCAATCCGTTCCAGTGCCGGACCCCGCTGATCCGATGGCATCCTGCCTTTTTCCACCTGTTCATCAATATAGCTCTTCACCCGCTCCATCCGGGATTCAATGGAATCGATCAGCACCCGCCGTGGGAGGAGTGAGGTGCTAAGTGTGCCGATCAGTAACGGTACAACCAGACCGAGCACCAGCGGCAGCGACCATTCGGGCTTTGCTGCGAGCTCCCGAAACCTTACTGCCGGTGCCCAGAAAAGCTTCAGCATATATTATCTTTCCTTCCGGACAGTAATTCTGCCCCGATGCTGGGCATCACTCCGATATTGCGCCCAGAATGTGTTCGCCGGCGGTCCATCGCCGTAAAATGCATACAGCCCACCATCCCACGAGCCGACATACACTGTTCCATCCTGACCGATTGCTGGCGACGAACTGTAGTAGAGCTCCTTATCACCGCCGGCGACTTCGGCGGTAAAGTATATCCTCCCCTCCCGGGTAAATGCGTAAAGTATTCCGTCATCGGAAAGCAGATAAACTGTGCCCTGCGCGCTGATTGCCGGTGTCGCACAGATACCATCACCGGTCTCATACACTATTTGAAACGTCTTTCCCGGCTCCTTCACACACAGATAGTAGCCATCGGTGCCGAGATACATCCTGCCTTCAGAATCAAACACCACCTCGGTCCGGATCTCATCCTCATCCGGCACCGGTGCCCGCCAAGACATCCTGCCGTCTCTTCCCAGACAGTACAAATACCCGTCAAAACTCCCGCAATATACCAGCCCCTGCTCGTCTAGCACCGGTCCGGCAAAGAAATAGGCGTTATCCGGTGTGCCGAACGCCCAGCGCCGCTTCCCCTTCGGGGTAAAGCAGTAAATGGAGTCGGCACTCACATAGATATTGCCATCCGGACCGATCGTCGGTGCCCCAGCGACTTCGTCCCCCAGCTGCACCTGCCAGCGGATTCTGCCCTTTGAATCCACACTCACCAGCCTACCCTTGTCCGTGGTCAGGTAGAGATTTTGGTCCTGAGCGACTGCCGGCGGGGTCCACAGCTCATCCCCCAGCTGCACCGACCATTTAAGTTTGCCCAATGTATCCAGACAGTAGAGACAGGAGTCCAGCGCTGGCACATAAACCAGTCCCCGCTCCACAGTTGCACCCGCATAAACCGGCTGCCGAACCTGAAAAGTCCAGCGCAGCTCGCCCGCAGCGTTGAATGAATAAATTGTGCCGGACTCATCTCCGATATAGATATTACCGTTCTCATCCAGTGCCGGCGCACCCACCACCGGCTCCAGCGTCGGTGCCAACCACTTCAAAAGCGAGGGCACCACCTCCACGGACATCTGCCGGCTCCAGTCCGAAGCGATGCCCAGGCGGTCGCGGAGCATCACCCGCACCTGGTAATTCCCCGGCTGGCGATAACGGTGGTAACGGTAGACCTCAGTGCGCGAATTCACCGGCTCGGTCCAGTCCAACGTCTCGCCATCGCCCCAGTCAATCCGGTACTGGACCGGCAGACTGACATTCTCCGGCGGCAGAATCGCCAGTTCCAGTTCCTGAGTTGTGTCTACCCGCATCGGGCACACCAACGAGTCTGGTGGCAGAACGGTCAAGATTAAAATCAGACTAAGACTGCTCATATCACAATCCTAATTCTGCAAAGTTGATTGTCAACAACTTGGTACAGTCAAACCCGGGTTACAGTTCCCGCTCCAGCACCTGTCTGATTTTAACAACATCGGCAGCAATCTGTGCCCGTAGTGCTGACGCATCAGAAAATTTCTGCTCGGGCCGGATGCGCTCCAGTAATCGCACAGTCAGGGGCATTCCCGCAGTCACCTCATCTTGAAAATCCAAAAGATGCACCTCCACGACCCTGCGGGTACTGCCAAATGTCGGCTTGAACCCGATATTAACCGCTCCCGGGAAGATCCTGCCTCCTAACTCAGCGTAACCCGCATAGACACCATCTGCGGGTATCAGCTTGTCGGCACTCACCGGTTCAACATTGACTGTTGGAAAACCCAGTTTTCTGCCGGTGCCAGTCCCACGCACCACCCGGCCCATAATCTCGTAACGCCTGCCCAGCAGTTCGTTGGCAAGTCGGATATGACCCAGCACCAGATGCTCCCGGATTCTGGTAGAGCGGACCGGAGCACCAAGATGCACAACCTCAGGAATAATCTTCAGCGGAATTGAATACTGAGCCAGAATTTCCGCGAGCAGCCGGACATCACCGCGGGCGTTCTGTCCAAACCGGTGATCCGCACCGATTACCACACCTATTGGTTTCAGTGGTTTGACAATCTCATTTAGGACAAAATCCTCGGGCGCAAGGTTCCGTATCCGTTCATCGAAACCGATCACATGCACATAATCAACCCCAAGTTCTGCCAGCACCAGCTTTTTCTCCTCATGCGGCGTCAGCAGATAGGGAAACTCCGGATGGAGCAGTTGCGCCGGATGGGGCTCAAAGGTCACCAGCCCGGAGCGGGCGTTGCGGCTCTGCGCCTCCTCCTGGACCGCCTGGATGATTGCCCGATGGCCGAGATGCACGCCGTCAAATCCGCCGATGGTCAGCACCAGCCCCTGACAACTATTCGGCATAGACAATCCTTTCCGGAATCAACACCCCGGCCCGCCACCGCACCAGCGCCAGAAAATCCCGCTTTTGGGTGACCGCCACCAGTAGCCCGGCATCAGCCGGCATCGACTCATTCCAGACCGGCCGTTTCCCCTTTGCTAGCTCAATGGCGGTATCGCGGCTCACCTCTAATTTGGGCAGATGGCTAAGCGCTCGCTCAACCGGCACCAGCAGACTGGCGCTCTCAGCACCACCTGCCAGCACCTGCTCCAGATTCAGACTGTCCTTCAGCGAAAAATTGCCGACCCTGGTCCGCACCAACCGGGAAAGAGTGGCTGCTGAACCCAGCGCCCGCCCGACATCCCGGGCGAGCGCCCGAACATAGGTGCCGGAAGAGACCCGGACCGCAATCCGCGCAACCGGTGGCTCCCAGGCTGAAATCCGGATATCATAAATATAAATCCGGCGTGCCCTTTTTTCAACCGGCATGCCTGCCCGCGCCCGGCGGTAAAGTGGGACCCCGTCCTGTTTCAACGCCGAGTATTCCGGTGGCACCTGCCACAACTTGCCCAAAAAATTGGCTTTAAGAAATCTGTCAAGCTCATCCAACCCGATCGCCGGCACCGATGCCTCCCGTATTATTCTGCCGGTAACATCATCAGTATCGGTTTCAATACCAAAGGTGATTTCTGCCTCATACTCCTTCTCCAGCGCCATCAGCACCCGGCTGATCTTCGTTGCCTCATTCACCAGCACCAGCAGGACACCGGCTGCCATCGGGTCCAGCGTGCCCGCATGGCCGATCCGCTTCGGCACAAGAACCGGCTTCAACCGTCTGATTACATCATAAGAAGAAATTCCGGCCGGCTTGTTGATATTCAGCACCCCGCGCACGCCGATTTTACCCTGACCGGCTATTTATTTTTCTCATCTTCCGGCTCTGGTTCCTCCATCTCATCCAGCAGCCGGTTGATCCGCTGCTCCTGCGCCAGCACCTCATCCAGCGCAAAATGCAGCTCAGGCAGAAACTTCATCTTTAGACGCCGGCTTAGCTGATAACGGATAAACCCCCGGGCATGCTCCAGATGCTCAAGCGACCTTTTTTGTTCCTCGGCACCACCCATCACCGAAAAATAGACGGTAGCATTCCGCAGGTCACGGGAAAGAGAACACCGGGTTACCGTCACAAACCCGACCCCTGGGTCCGAAATTTTCTTCAAAATAATATCTGCAACAATGTCCCGGATCGCATCCGCCACCCTGCGCTCCCGATACCGCATACTTTATGCTAAACCTTCCGGCACAAAGGTCAACCTTCAACCTGCCAGCGCTCATTCACCCACAGCCCGACAACCCTTACCCCCAGCCCCCAGGACTCAACGCGCCTGATCGCGCACTCCAACTGAAGGCGCTGGGCCTCTTCATCAACCGGATTTCCCGCACAGTCATAATGGGCAATGATCGCAACCAGTCTGGAGCCGTGCCGCTCAACCGAAATCTTCACCCGGCGCCGGATCGAACCCAAAAGCAGCCGGTTTCTGCCCTCAGCAAGAATCTTCACCGGACCGGGCTCAGTGATATTATCAACATAATCAGCACCGGTATCCGCCTTAAGCCAGGCGATCACCGGCACCTGCACCCTGCCATCCATACAGTTAATTGCGGTCACAAACCGTGATTCTGCCACACGCGCCTCCTTTAAATGTGCAGAAACAGTATACCAGTAATTCTGAAATGTCAAAATCGGACACTGATTCTACCCGAACCCGCCCACCCGCACCACACCAGCGGTAGGGGGAACTGCCCCCAAGGCAGGACAAAAAGGGGTCCAATTCTCCAAAACATTGAAATTTTATAGCTTACAAAAACGACCCGCCTGAGAGTTTTGTTGTTGTTTAAGTTATTAAAATAAAAGGCGTTACGGTGTCAGGCGGAATCGGTCGCGCGGGAACAAGCTCGCCTCTCGGACGTTGGTAAGGTTGAGAAACTGCTGGGTCAGCCTCTCTGTTCCGATCGCCAGTCCGCCGTGTGGTGGCACCGCATATTTAAAGATCTCCAGATAAAACTCGAAACTTTCCGGATTCAGTCCGAACCGCCGGATATTTTCCACCAGCATGTTGTAATCGTGGATCCGCTGCGAGCCGGTGGTCACCTCCAGACCTCGAAATAGCAGGTCAAAACCGAAGGTATACTCCGGATCATCTGGGTCCCAGAGGGTATAAAACGGCCGGGTCCGGCGCGGATAATGGGTGATAAATATGAACTCCGAATTGTGGGTCTTCTGGGCATAGTCACACAGCTGCCGTTCCGCCTCTGGGTCCAAATCATGCATACTGCTCACATCCCGGTTGTAATCGCGCTTTAACACCTCCAGCGCATCCCGGAAATGGAGATAGGGGATGGAGTTGACCTCGGGCAGTCGGGCATCAAGGAGCTTAAGCTCCTCGGCACAGTTCTGGGCAAGATTGCTTACCAGCTCCTTCAGAAACCGCTCCTCAAGCCGGGTCACATCCAGAAATGAGTCAATGAACCCCATCTCGTAATCCAGGGACAGATACTCATTGATGTGCCTGGAGGTGGCATGGTCCTCAGCCCGGTAGACAAACCCAACCTCAAACACCCGCTCATAACCCGCACCGACCAGCATCTGCTTGTAGAACTGGGGACTCTGGGCAAGATAGGCCTTCTGCTCAAAATACTGGATCGGAAACAGTGCGGTCCCGCCCTCGGTCCCGGCAGCGATGATCTTGGAGGTGTGCACCTCGAGAAACCCCTCCCGGCGCAGAAACTCCTGAAAGGTGCGGACAATCTCTGCCTGAACCCGGAAGACCGCGCCGATCTCGGGGTTGCGCAGGGCAAACGCCCGGTGGTCTAAAATCATATCCAGCTTCAGATTCAGCTTCTTCTTTGACCGGCTGACCTCAAACGGCAGGGGTGCCACCGGTGCCACCAGCATCCGGATTGACTCCAGCTCCAGTTCACACCCCTGACGCGCCTGCGGCTCGGGCTTCACCCGGCCGATCAGCTCAACAATTGACTCCCGCTCAATCCGGTCCAGGCCGAACCGCTCCGGCTCACCGGTCACCGCCTGCATCACACCACTGCGGTCGCGCAGGAGGAGAAATGAGATTTTACCCAGCTGCCGGATGTGATGGACCCAGCCCAGAAGCCGGACCCGCTCGCCGATATGTTGAGGCAAATCCCGTGCCAGTGTCCGTTCCATACCCTTCAATTTACCGATACCGGCGCTGGAGTCAAGAAACAGAGCGGCTATCAGTGTTTGACCCGGCCCGGATTCTGCTTATCATACCTGCGATGTGCCAGTTTCTCTCCTTCGGGATAGTCGCCATTTTCTGCTCATTGAACAGCAAGTTACCAGTTCAACCCGGCCCGGATGAAATGATCAAGGGAATGACGCTCATCCGGACCTCTGCCCGCCATCCCTATGACTCCCCTGCGGGTGAAAGTGCCCTGGTGCGGATGAAGTCCAGTACCCGGATCAACTGGGTGGTGATTCAACCGGTCTGGTGGATGACCGACACTGGCAAAACCGGGATCTTCTGGCTGCCGGACAGCTCACCTTCGGACCGTGAAATCAGCCATATCATCAGCCTTGCCCGCAACCTCGGTATCAGGGTTTTTCTCAAACCCGTATTGCGCTGTCTCTCAGGGGTCAGCCCGCTTTTTCACAACCCGCACGATACCATCTGGTTCACCGCCTATCGCCGGTTCATTCTCCACTATGCAGAAATTGCCCTCAGAACTGGCTGTGAACTTTTCGCCATCGGTGCCGGACTGGACCGGACCGCGGACGAAACCTGGGAAATAGCCGAATGGCACAGGATAATTGACCAGGTCCGGATAGTTTTCCGAAAAACCGCCCGCCCCCCTGCCCTGACCTATGGTGCCGACTGGCGGACCTGGCGCCGGATTCCGTTCTGGCAGCTTCTTGATTATATCGGCATCAACGCCTTCTTCCCATTAACCGCCGAAGAACCACCTTATCCGCCGCCTGAATTCCAGCCCGGTTCGGTTGACTGGCTCGCCTGGGTCTGGAAGCATAAATATCTTCCCGAGATTGAAAACTTCCTCAGCGGTCTTGACCAACCCCGGCCGCTGCTGTTTACTGAGATCGGCTACCGGAGTATTGCCGGCTGTTACCAGCAACCGGATAATGACAGCCTGACCGGAAACTGTGACCCGATTGCCCAGCGCAACTCCTATATCGCCGCCTACCATGCGCTGGCGGGCAGACCCTGGTTTACCGGCTGGTGCTTTTATGCCTGGCAGACCGACACCGGTGATGGCGGTGCGGGCAATACCGGCTATACCCCGCACAACAAAAAGGCGCAGGAGGTGATGAGAAAATTCAACGCCACCCTTGCTACCCACAAAGGGTTCTGCTTTCCCACCACCTATGATTCAACCTATTTTTACTCCCGGACCTTTCCGGCGCTGGACTCGCTCGCCGAAATCGGTGCCAACTGGGTGGCAATTAACTCCCGCTGGCTGATGCGGGACACCGGACCGGACTGGGTCTATCTCAAACCGCTTTTTGGTGAATCACCCGCCGACAGTTCGATCAGGCTGGTCATCGATTACGCTCATGCCCGCGGGCTGAATGTGGCGCTCAGCTGCTATCTTGCCTGCTCCACCCGGGCGTGGTGCGGTCTGCATAACCCCCAGGCCGATACCGCCTGGTTCCGGGCAGAGTCGGTTTACGCCACCGATCGTGCAAAACTGGCAGAGGAAAAAGGGGTGGAGATGCTTACCATCGGTCTGGAAATCAATCAGACCTTGGACTCGCCCGAGGAAGCACAGCTCTGGCGCACAAAGGTCCTGCCGGCGGTACGCGCACTCTACTCCGGACCGCTGGCTTATGGTGCATCCTGGAGCCCGGTAAATGATTATTTCTGGGACGGGATTGACATCTGTGGTATCCATCCCTACTTTCCACTTGTGGAGACAACCGCCTATCCGGGCCGGTATCCGGCTGATACCGCCATCACCCAGCAGCCAGACCTGGAGCAGATCTGGCGCCTGAGCCCGCGCTCCTGGGAGCGGTTGCGGATCTTGCATTTAAAAGAGCTTTATCAGCGGATTCACCGTCCGATCCTGTTCACCGAGATCGGCTACCGCAGTCTGGACAGCGCTGCTCTGGGCAGTCCGGACATCTCCCATGCCTGGTGTTCCGCGCACCACCGGCTTACCACCAGAAGACTGAATGCGGTCTGCTTTCCGGCTGACACCATGACCGGTTATATCGTTGGCGACTCAGGTATAATCCTTAAAACCCCGGACAGCGGCAGAAACTGGCGCTTATGCTCGTTAAGCACAAACAGGACACTTTACGCGCTCAGCTTTCCGGCACGGGATACCGGTTATGCGGTAGGTGATTCCGGGGTAATTCTGAAGACAAATGACGGGTTTGCCCGCATTCAACCGCTTCAGACCGGCACAAACACAACCTTCTATTCGGTCTGTTTTCCAGCTGATACCCGCACTGGTTATGTCGTCGGCGATAACGGCACAATTCTGAAAACCACCGATGGTGGCACCACCTGGGAAAGAAGATACTGCCTCTTAGCTTCCGGTGAGACCCTCGCTCTTCAGCTCCGGGCGGTAGATTTTGCCGGCACCCAGACCGGTTACATTGCAGGCGAACAGGGGACAATTCTCAAAACCACCAACGGTGGCAGCTCCTGGCGCCAGCTGAACAGCCCGGTAACGGTCCAGCTCAATGCGGTTGACTTTCTGACCCCGGATACCGGCTTTGTCGTCGGTGATCAGGGCACGATGCTTTGGACCACCGATGGTGGTGCCAGCTGGCAGGTTGAGCGGTTCCGGACCGGCACCTGGGATCTGCTCTCAGTTTCAGTTCCGGAATACGACTCCGCCCGGTTTGCCTGCGGTACCGGAGGGCTGGTTCTCCGTGCCGGCTCTGCCTGGCAGTTTAACGGCAGTGTCCAGCACTCCAATGTTTATCTGCCCCTGCGCTCAATTCAGGTCCGGCTGGTGAACCGGCACGGATACTGTGACCTCGTCGGCTTTGCAGTTGGCGACTCGGGCAGGATTCTTAAAACCTCGACCGGCGGCAGGATGCGGGTAGATTTTAATGAGCAGGCAAACTGCTATGAGGCTGCGTTCCGAGCGTTCTGGCGCAACCCAGAGAAACCCGAGCCCCTGCCCTGGTTTTACGGCTTTCACTTCTGGAAATGGGAAACCGACCCGGCACCGATGGACATCGAGCATGAACTGGTGATTGACGACTTTACCCCGCAGGGCAAAAGGGCGGCGCAAATTGTCCGCCACTGGTTCAGCCGATAATCACCATGCCCGCCGCTCCCGCACCAGATAGATCATCGGCAGGGAAACCAATGTAACTATTCCCTTGAGGATCACATTTGCCCAGAAGATGGCGAGCACAACCGCAAACGGCATCCTGCCGATGAAGGCAAGGGAGCAGAACAGTGCCGAATCAAGCGGCACACTGAGACTGTTGGAAGCAAGTACCCGCAGCCACTGCCGCCGCCTCCCCATTCGGTTGACCCAGAGCTGATAGACTTCACCATCCACCAGCTCTGAAGCAACCTCGGCAATGATTGACGCAATCACAATCCGCCACACCGGTGACAGCACCATCCCGAACTCAAGCTGGGACCCAACCTGCAGATCCGGGGGCAGCCGGGCAACAAGCCAGAACAGCCCAGCCATCATGAGATTAATCACACCGGCAGCGACAATCACCCTCCGCGCCACGCTGATTCCGGCGGTCTTGTGCACCAGGTCACGCAGGGTAAAGGTGAAGGGGTAGATGAGTGTGCCGGCATCAATGCTGAACCCGAAAAGATAGACAATCCGCAGGCTGGCGATGTCGGAAAGGATCTGGGCAGCGATATAGGCGGCGGTCACAAGCGCCACACCGGCAAGCGCCCGCTCCGTCCGAAATTGACTCTCTACTGGTTGCGTCAACCGGTTAAATTAAATGGCGGGCAACAGATGTCAACCTCTTTCAGTCCTTTGACATTGGCTCCAGAACCGCTACTTTAAATATAATGAATATCATCCCGCCGGAAGAAAGTTTGGGCGGTGAACTGATTCCGGTGACACCGGAGCGGACGCTCACCCCGAGCCAGATTGTCGCCGAGTTGGACCGCTACATCATCGGCCAGGAGAAGGCAAAGAAGGCGGTGGCAATCGCCCTGCGCAATCGCTGGCGGCGGCGCCGAATTCCCGATCGACTGCGTGACGAGATCCTGCCTAACAACATCATCCTGATCGGACCGACCGGCGTGGGCAAGACCGAAATCGCCCGGCGCCTTGCCCGGCTCGCCCAGGCACCGTTTATCAAGGTTGAAGCCTCGAAGTTCACCGAGGTCGGCTATGTCGGCCGGGATGTGGACTCAATGATCCGGGACCTGATGGAGATCGGCGTCAATATGGTCAAGGCGGAGAAAACCCGGCAGGTGCAGGCACGTGCTGAAGCGCTCGCCGAGGAGAAGCTGCTGAAACTGCTCCTGGGAGAGGAGGGATTCCGTTCACCAGAAACCCGCCACCGGATGAAGGAACGACTGGAGCGGGGCGAGCTCGACGGTCAGCTCGTGGAGATCCGAACCACCAGCCAGCAGTTTCCCTTTCCTGATGCCCTTGCCCAGCTGGGTGGTGAGGAAATTCTGATTCAATTGCAGGACATCCTCGGTCCGGCAATGCCTAAGCAGACCAAACGGCGCAAACTGACTGTTGCCGAGGCACGGCGGGTGCTGACTCAGGAGGAGGCGCAAAAGCTGATTGATATGGAGGAGGTGATCAGCGAGGCAAAAACCCG
This sequence comes from Caldifarciminota bacterium, assembly GCA_965649165.1. GTDB lineage: Bacteria > Hydrothermota > Tepidihabitantia > Tepidihabitantales > Tepidihabitantaceae > JAOABP01. The sequence continues at coordinate 23,123 of CBFGJT010000010.1, forward strand.
GGTGGAGCAGACCGGCATTGTCTTCATTGATGAAATTGACAAGGTCGTCAGTGCCACCCCATCGCAGACCGGACCGGATGTGTCGCGCGAAGGGGTGCAGCGTGACCTCCTGCCGGTAGTTGAGGGCTCAAGCGTCCTGACCAAATATGGCATGGTCCGGACCGACCACATCCTCTTCATCGCTGCCGGTGCCTTCCACAAGGTCAAGCCCGCAGACATGATCCCTGAGCTCCAGGGGAGATTTCCGATCCGGGTTGAGCTCTCACCTCTGACCGCCCGGGACTTTGTCCGTATCCTGACCGAACCGGAAAACGCCCTGATCAAACAGTACACCGCTTTGCTTGCCACCGAAGGGGTGAAACTGACCTTCACCCGTGAGGCGATCCGCAGAATTGCCGAGATCGCCTTTCAGGTGAATTCCGAGACCGAAAATATCGGTGCCCGGCGTCTGCACACGGTAATGACCACACTGCTTGAGGACATCCTCTTCGCCCTGCCGGACAAAAGGACTGAAAGGGTGCGCATCAACGCCGGCTATGTTGAACGCAAGCTCGAGGACATAGTTGCCAACCGGGACCTGAGCCGGTATATTTTATAATTATGAAAAAGGATCTGACCTCAATTGCCGATTTAAGTAAAAAAGAGATTCTTGATCTGCTGCACGAAGCGGGTGCACTCAAAGCAGAGATCAGCCGTCAGGGAATTGTCCCCCTCGCCCGGGGCAAAATGGGCGTCCTCATCTTTGAAAAGCCCAGCCTGCGCACCCGGGTCACCTTTGAGCGGGCACTTCATCAGCTCGGCGCAACCAGCACCTATCTCAGCCCGGCCGATGTCGGCCTCGGGGTGCGGGAGAGCGTCCCGGATGTTGCCCGTAACCTGTCCCGCTGGGTGAACTGCATCATTGCCCGGGTGTTTGAGCATGACAAAATCACCCAGCTCGCCGAAAACGCCACCATTCCGGTAATTAACGCTCTCAGTGATCTTGAACACCCCTGCCAGATCCTCGCCGACTTGTTGACGATTCTTGACCACCACGGTTCGCTGGACGGTATCACCGTTGCCTGGACCGGCGATGGCAACAATGTCTGTCACTCGCTGATGCTTGCTGCCGCCACGGTCGGCTTCAACCTCAATGTTGCCACGCCCAAGGGATTCGAACCGGCACCCACCATCACTGACCAGACAAGGAAACTTGCTGAAAGGAGTGGGGCAAAGATCAGACTGACCTATGACCCATGTGAAGCGGTTACCGGGGCTGATTTTATCTACACCGATGTCTGGGCATCAATGGGACAGGAAAATGAGGCAGAACAGCGGCGTCAAATCTTCCGCCCCTATCAGGTGAACCGCCAGCTGCTTTCCCGGGCAAAACCCGAAACCAAGGTCCTGCACTGTCTGCCTGCCCACCGGGGCGAGGAGATCACCGACGAGGTTCTGGACGGACCGCAGTCGATCGTACTTGATCAGGCGGAAAACCGGCTCCACATCCAGCGGGCAATTCTCGCCCGGCTGCTGAAAAATGGCTGACCCCGAAATCCTGATTGTCGGTGCCGGTCCTGCCGGACTGACCGCTGGCATCTATTCTGCCCGCGCGGGCCATACCACCCTCATTCTGGAAAAGGAGCTCGTCGGTGGCCAGATGAACAAAACCGCGACGGTGGAGAACTATCCCGGCTTTGCCCAGCCGGTTAATACACTCGAGCTGGTCCAAAACATGGATGCCCAGGCGCGCCGGTTCGGCTGTGAGATTGAAACCGGTGAAGCCACCGGTCTGAAAATCAACGGCACTCAGATTGAGCTCGAAACCACGCTCGGGTCCATCCGGCCTCGAGCACTCATCATCTGTGCCGGCACCGAACCCCGGAAACTGGGACTGGAAAGGGAGATTGAGCTCACCGGCAGGGGCATATCCTATTGTGCCATCTGCGACGGACCGCTCTACAAGGATCGGGAGGTGGCGGTTGTCGGCGGCGGAGACTCGGCGCTGGAGGAGGCAGACTACCTGACCCGCTTCTGCTCCCGGGTGCATCTGATTCACCGCCGGGACCAGTTCCGGGCAGCGAGAATTGTTGAGGAACGGGTCCGCAGTAACCCGAAAATCGTGCTCCACCTCTCCCGGATAGTAAAAACAATTCACGGCACGGAGCGGCTGGCGGGGCTGACCCTGACCGACCTTAAAACCGGCACCAGCATTGACCTACCGGTTGCCGGGCTGTTCATCTATATCGGGCTGATCCCCGGCACCGGCTGGTGTCAGGGGGCGGTCCCGCTGGATGAATCGGGTTTCATCATCACCGATGAAAAAATGCAGACCGCTACTTTGGGCATCTTTGCCGCCGGCGACATCCGGAAGAAAACCGTCCGGCAGATTGCCACCGCGGTCGGCGACGGTGCCATCGCCGCCCAGTCCGCCCACGACTTTCTCAGCCGCAGTCGGTAATCTTTAACCCTTTGACTTCGGAAAACGGTCTTTTATCATTGGGCAATGCGGATCGTCGGGTTTATTCCGACTTCAATGATTGACTGGGACGGAAAGATCACTGCCGTTCTGTTTATCGGCGGTTGCAATTTTCACTGTCCGTTCTGTCATAATGGTCCAATCGCTGATGACGACCCGGCACTACCCTCCCTCCCGCTTGAGGAAATCATGATGAACCTCGAAAACCGGCTGGGCTGGCTGGACGGTGTCGTGGTTACCGGCGGCGAACCGCTGATGCATCCGGAGATCTTTGAACTCTGCGCCACCCTCAAGCGGCTGAATCTGAAGATCAAACTTGACACTAACGGCTCCTTTCCCTATCCGCTCAAGCGGGCACTGGCGCTCGGACTCGTCGATGCAGTGGCAATGGACATCAAGGCACCGTTCAACGAACGCTATGCCGAAGCGGTCGGCAGAAACCTGCCCAGCCTTGCCCATCTCCGGCGCACAATCAAGCTCTTGATTGAATCAGGAATTGAGCATGAATTCCGGCTTACGCTAGTCCCCGGATTGATCAACCCCGAAGACATCCCGCAGATCGGCGTCACCCTGCGTGCCGCAAGAACCGCGGTTCTGCAGCAGTTTGTACCGGAAAACGCCCGTGCCGCTGAATACCGCCAGAAACAGCCCTACTCGCTCGCTCAGGTGGAGGAGATGCGCTCCGAGCTGGCAAAATTTGTCAGTGATGTCAGACTCCGGGGCAGGTTTGTCTGAAACCTTAGACCGAAAACCTGCTCAAATCCGCTGATTACCGCCTTGACCACTTGATTTCTGTCCACCGTCCCCGCTAGTTCAATTTCCATTGAGGTCATAATCCGGCTGTTCAGCCCGCAGGGGTTAATCAGCTGAAACCCGCTCAGGTCGCTGCCGATATTCAAGGCAAACCCGTGAAAGGTCACCCCTTCCTGAACCGCTACCCCGAGCGAGGCGATCTTTTTCTCACCCACCCACACGCCGACAACTTTCGGTCTGGTTTCCGCCCTAATCCCAAAATCCCCCAGCGCCCGAATCAGCGCTGCCTCAACCAGCTCAACAAATCGGCGCACACCCAAGAGTCCGCTTTCCAGTTTAAAAATCGGATAGCCGAGCAGCTGTCCCGGACCGTGATAGGTAATGTCCCCGCCCCGCTCAACCTGATAAACCCTGATTCCCCGGCGCTCAAGTTCAGATTCAGTTGCGCGCAGGTTGCGCCGGTCCGCCCTTCTGCCCAATGTAATTACCGGTGGATGCTCGCAAAGGATCAGACTGTCCTCAATCTCGTTTTTAACCCGCAATTTCCAGACCAGCCGCTGCAGCGCCACCCCGGCTTCGTAATCAATCCGGTCCAGTAAAATCAGATAAGCGGTCCGCACCCCATTCCCCATGCCGCAGGCGCTAACGGTTCAGAATGTGCACCGCCCGGCTGAGTAGTGCCTCGCCTGCTTCAAAAACAAGTTCGCTCATCGTGGGATGGGGGTGAATCACCCGGCCCAGCTCTGCGGCGGTCAGCCCCAGCTCCACCGCCACCGCCACCTCGGCAATCAGCACATCTGCCTGAGGCGCCAGAATGCTGGCTCCCAATATTCTCCCGGTCTGCTCGTCAGCAACCATTTTACACATTCCTTCTGCCCGGCCGAGTGTAAGCGACCTCCCAACCGCACTCGCTGGTACCCGGCTCACCCGCACCTTCAGCCCCTGCTCCTCAGCCGCGGCCGGTGTCAGCCCGACACTCGCAAACTCCGGGTCAGTATAAACTACCATGGGCACTGTCCGAAGTCGAGCCGGTTTTCGGACCCCGGTCAGCAGCTCCGTAAGCAGAATCCCCTCATACATCGCCTTGTGCGCCAGCAGCGGACCGCCCCGGACATCACCGATCGCATAAATTCCCCTAACACTGGTCCGGAAGCGGCTGTCAGTCCGGATGAAACCCCGCGCATCAAGCTCCACCCCGATCCGCTCCAGGCCGATCTCACCGCTCAGCGGTTTTCTGCCCACCGCCACCAGAATCCGTTCCGCAGCCAGATCCACCAGCCCCTCTCCACTCTCCCAGCAGACCTTGGAGACACCACCTTCAGCCTCAGCACAGCCCAACCCCTTGACACCGAGCCGAAACTCAACCCCTTCACGCTCCATCTGCCGCTGAAGCATCACCGCCAGCTCTCGGTCCGTTCCGGGCAGAATCTGATCACATACCTCCAGCACCGTTACCTTCACTCCAAACCGGTTAAAGATTGTAGCGAACTCCAGTCCAACTGCACCGGCACCGACAATTATCATGTTCTTCGGCAGTTCCACGAGATTGAGCGCACTGTTGGAATCGATGATATTGCGGTGATTAACCTCCAGCCCAGCCAGGACCGCCGGCTCAGAACCGGTAGCGATGACAATCTGTTCCGCGGTGATTTCTATTCCATCCTCGGTGCCGACCTCAACCGTCCTTGCGTCCTTCAGCTGTGCCTTTCCCCGCACCAGCTCTACGCCGTTACCTTTGAAGAGAAACTCAATGCCCCGCGCCAGCCGTTCCACGATCCGGTTCCTCCACGAACCCAGACTTACGAAGTCAATCCGGGGTGGGTCAAAACTGATGCCCCAAGCCCGTGCCTCCGCAGCATTGCGAATTACACCCGCCGCATGCAGTAGTGCCTTTACCGGAATACAGCCCCGGTTGAGACACACCCCGCCAACCCGTGACTGCTCAACCACCACCACCTTTCGACCCTGGTGTGCCAGCCGGATCGCCGCTACATAACCGGCAGGACCGGCACCAACGATCACCACATCCGCTTGACGACGATTCACCACAGTGTTCCCTTGATCAATTCTGATGCAATTACCAGCCGCTGAATCTGATTTGTCCCTTCATAAATCTGGGTGATCTTCGCATCGCGCATCATCTTCTCAACCGGATAATCCTTCATGTAACCATAGCCACCGAGAATCTGAACCGCATCGGTCGTTACCCGCATCGCGGTATCCGATGCCATCACCTTGGCCATCGCTGCCAACCCGGAGATATTCTTGACCCCGGCATCAGCCGCCCGGGCCGCCTCGTAAACCAGTGCCCGTGATGCTTCAATCTGAATTGCCATGTCCGCCAGCATCATCTGCACCGCCTGGAAGGAAACAATCGGCTGGTCAAACTGAATTCTGGTTTTGGCATACTCCAGCGCCTCATCCAGGGCACCCTGGGCAATTCCCAGCGCCTGTGCCCCCACCCCGGGCCGAGTCCGGTCGAAGGTTCGCATCGTATGGATAAATCCCAGCCCCTCCTTGCCCCCGAGCAGATTTTCCGCCGGTACCCGGCAGTCCTGAAAAACCAGCTCCGCAGTCTTGGAACACCGGATTCCCATCTTGTCTTCGATTTTCCCGAATGTAAATCCGGGCGTGCCATCCTCAACAATAAAAGCAGAAAGCCCCCGCGCACCCCGGCTGGGATCGGTTGAAGCGATAATCGTGTAAATTTTGGCAACACTGCCGTTGGTGATGAACTGCTTGGTTCCGTTCAGCACATAGTAATCTCCTTCCCGCCGAGCACGGGTCTTGACATTGCTTGCATCTGAACCCGCCTGTGCCTCGGTAATGGCAAATGCCGCGAGCTCGCCGGCTGCTAGCCTCGGCAGATACCTCTTTTTCTGCTCCTCGGTGCCGGCAAGAATAATCGGAAATGTCCCCAACCCGCACGCCGCATAGCACAGCGCCACCGCCCCATCAATTCTTGACAGCTCCTCCACCACCAGACACATCTCCATTATCCCTCCCCCGAACCCTCCGTATTCTTCCGGAATATAAATTCCCATCAATCCCAGTTCCGCCATCTCCTGCATCAGCTGATGCGGAAACTCACCGGTCCGGTCCAGTTCCGCCCGAACCGGTTTGATCTTTTCCACGGCAAATTTTCTTGCCAGTTCCTTGATTTCCTTCTGGGTATCAGTGAAAAAATACTCCATCAGTTCACTCCTTTCTGCAGCTTTCTTCTGAATTCCTGAACAACCTTCAATACGCCGGCCTTCATCAGTAATGCAATCTGCCGGTAATATATGACATCCTGGCCCATCGGATCAGGAATTTCCAGCTCCTGGTCCGGATACCCGCCCAAAAACTTCACCCTAGACACCGCTTCTGGTACCAGCCGGGAAATCCAGTCACTGTGCCGGCGCTCCATTACGAGAATCAGATCTGCCCATTTTAGGAGCCCCGGATCGGCCGTTTTTGCCCGGTGACCGCTCAGCTCCAACCCCATCTCCGCCGCTACCTGCTGAACCGCCGGCGATGCCGGCATCCCGGTGATCGCTGCAATGCCGGCAGACTCGACTCGGACCGGAAAACCGGCAAGCTCATGGCGGAGCATTGCTGCGGCCAGCGGACTGCGGCAGGAATTACCCGTACAGACTACCAGAATATTGAAAAACTTCGGCGCCGCCTGTTGCTCACCCATTTAAATTCTATTTCTCGGCAATGTGCCGCAGTCCCCGGAAACCGATATCATGCCGGTATTGCATCCCGGAGAAATGGATTCGTCCGACCCCGTAATATGCCCGTTGCCGGGCTTCGGGCAAACTCCGCCCGAGACCGGTGACCGCCAGTACCCGGCCACCACTGGTCACAAACCGGCCGTTCTCCATTCTGGTACCAGCATGAAAGACCAGGAGGTTTTCGCCATCATCAACCTCACCCGAAATTATCAGCCCCTTTTCGTATCTGCCTGGATACCCCTGACTCGCCAACACAACACACAGCGCCCATAGAGTGGATCGGGGGTAATCCCCTGAAGCTGCATCCAATGCCGCCTCAGCACACTGCCGGCATACCTCGGCAAAATCGCCTTCAAACAACGGTAGAATCACCTGTGCCTCCGGATCTCCGAGCCGGCAGTTGAACTCCAAAACCATGGGTCCGTCATCTGTCAGCATCAGCCCCGCATATATTGCTCCCCGGTAATCAATACCCTCCTGAACAAAACCCTTCAGCAAGGGCTCAAACACCCTGTCGACAATCTGCTGGAAAACCCCTTCTGTTACCACCGGTACCGGCGCATAAGCACCCATCCCGCCGGTATTGGGTCCCTCATCATTATCAAGCAGACGCTTGTGATCTTGAGCGGGGATCATAAACCGCACCCGCTTTCCATCACACAGTCCGATAATCGAAACCTCTTCCCCGGTAAGATACTCCTCAATTATGACCGTTCTTCCCGCTGCTCCCAGCCGGTCCTCGCGCATATACCCCGAGAGCACTTGCTGTGCCTGCTCAAAACTCCTGGCAATCTCTACTCCCTTACCTCCAGCCAGCCCGCTCGCCTTGATCACAACCGGCATTCTCCTACCGGTGAGAAACCGAATTGCCCGTTCATAATCGTCAAACACCTCAAACTGCGCCGTTGGAATCCGGTAACGGAGCATCAGTCGTTTGGAAAACGATTTGTCCCCCTCCAGCTGTGCTGCCACTGACTTCGGACCAAAAACCTTCAAACCGTGCTTCTCCAGCTCATCAGCCAGACCGGCGACCAGCGGTGCCTCGGGTCCTACAATCGTCAGATCAATCTTCTGTCGCCGGGCAAAACTCACCAGCGCCGGGATATTCAGCGGTTCAATATCTACACATTCTGCGAGCCGGGCAATTCCTGCATTTCCCGGTGCGCAATAGACCCGATGCCCGTGCCGGCTCACTGCCCAGACAATCGCATGCTCCCGTCCGCCACTGCCAACTACCAGAATTTTCATAATGTCTTTCTCAATTTAACGCTGATACCCCAAATGTCAAACCCTTTCATAAAATTAGTATCGCCTCATTAGGCTCTTTATAAAAAAGCAGGGGCGTATTCCTTACGCCCCTGCGGTGATTCACCGGATTTTAGCGTCACCACTGACTGCCGAACTTACCAGTATGATGTACATCGTGCCGGAACATCGGCCAGTCCCCGGGCATCAGCGTTCCCTGCGGTCTGCCGGCGATTGCATAAATGCCACCGTTTTCTGTGGTAATGTAAATAATCCCGTAGCGGTCGATCACGGGTGAGGGTAAAATATCAACCAGCAGCCGCCGAGGACGTGGTTTGATACTCCCACCGCGGAGAACGGTCCGGGAGAGCATCGTCTCCCACTGCACCACTCCCGAACCCGCATTAACCGCGACCAGTTTCTCAGTTACCGAATCTACCGGTGAGAGGATATACACCAGACCGTCAGCAGTTAGAGCGGGAGAACCGGTAAGCGAAGCATTCGCCTGCACGAGACAACGCCATTCCAAGCCGCCGCTGGCATTGACCTTGTAAAGGTAACCGTTATTACATCCGAAATAGATATTACCGCTCTGGTCAATTGCCGGCGAGGAGAGGATGTCGTTCATCGTATCACTGACATGGTAATGCCACAGAAACCCGCCGCTGGCTGAAAGTGCAATCAGGTCCCCCTGGTCAGTTCCGAAATAGATATTACCCTGATTGTCAACCGCTGGTGAAGAAGTAATACTCGCATCTGCAAAATAGCGCCACGACAACGCCCCATCGGCAGTCAGACAGTAGACATACCCAGAGTCGTCAATCACCACCACCCGGCCATCAGGCATCACTGCCGGCGAAGAATACACCTCGTCCGTCAACTGATAACTCCAGACGATCGAAAACCCCGTGCCGTTATCCTGAAGTTTGTAAATCTGTTTCGCAGGTCCGGCAACATAGATGAAATTTCCGTCCAGCGCTACCGAGGCGTTAACCGGCTCACTGCCCAGCGTCTCGGGAAAAGTCCATTTCAGATTACCACTGGCACTGAATGCCATCAGCTTCCCATTCTCGTTTCCGATATAGACCGTGCCGTCTGTGCCTACTGCTGGCGATGCACAGAACTCCTCCCAAGTTCCATCACCAGTCTGGATGAAAAGCGTCTCTGCCTGATAGGCGTCAAAGGCAAAAATCCGGGCATCGGTCCCTCCCACGATCACCGCTGATCTCATCTCTCTTCCGGTGTTGACCGCGCCTAAGGCGGGTGAGGAAACAAATTCATCAATCGTCAGCTGCCAAATAACACTCCCCTCATTTACCACCTCAAAAACCTTGGGTGCTGAAGTATCGGAATCCAGCCCCAGTGAATCCTGTGCCACCGCCCGTACATAATAGGTCCCCGGCTGGCTGAAACTAATTGAATCCATTCCCCAGTGACCGCTCGGCCCCAGTGGCGTCCAGCTGGAAACCGTGCCGTCGCTGAAGATAAACCGGTAGCGCACCTTGTCACCTTGTGGGTCCACTGCGCTGGCATAGAACCGGTAATAAGGACCGTTTGCTACTCCCCGTGCCGGACCTTTGACTACCGGCAGATAAGGAGCGGTGTTCTCCTGCATTGCATAAAATTGCTTTACCGGTGAAGTATCGGACATCAGCCCATCTTGGTCCCATGCAACACACCGGATGTTTTTGACACCGCGGTAAAAATATCTCACCGAATCAACCACCGTATCACCTGAACCCACCAGCGGGCTCACCAGTCCGGTCTGCCCCTCATCCCAGAGAAATTTGATTTTTACCGAATCCCCGTCCGGATCAATCGCAACCGCCCTGAATACTTGCCACTCACCAACCCAGCCTGAATCTGGTCCCATCGGTGCCCCGACAACCGGAGCTCGGTTTGCCCCGACCCTTACCTCCACCTGCAGCGTATCAGACCACTCCGGGCTGAAATCACCTTTTTCATCCTTTGCCCGCACCCGTACTGCATAAACCCCTTCGCTGCTCCAGCTATGGGTGACAAAAACTGTGTCACCTGACCGTTTCAAACCCGTGGTGTCGGCGCTGCCGTCTGCCCAGTCCCAGATGTATAATACTCGGTCCTTATTCGGGTCGGTTGCCACACTGCGATAAACACCACTATCCCCCGGATTGAGAACCACCGGACCCGCCGGCTTTGAGGGAATTGATGGCGGCTTGTTCCGGCAGCCAGCGCCGGCGATAATCATTCCAGCCAGAATGATAATTACTCCCGTTTTTTTAAACATATTACCTCCTTTTTCTTTCACCTGCTGGGATTATTCATCTCTTATTTAATCTCCACAAAAATTTCACGCCGGATACGGCCAAGGTAACTTCTCAGCCGGCGGCTGAACTCCTGCTGGTACAGATAGTTCCGGATTTCATCCCGCATTTCTCCGAGCGTCAACAGTCGCTCCGGCTGCTTCTCAATTACCTTGACAATGTGAAATCCGTGCTCAGAAAGAACCGGCTCGCTGATATCACCGGTATTCAGCTGCACCAAAACCTGGTCGAAAGGTGGCATCAACCCTTCAAGGAAAAACTCACCCAGATATCCGCCCTCTTTTGATGTTTTCGGATCATCAGAGTAAATCCGCGCCAGTGAATCAAATGATACCCCGTTCAATGCGTAACTGCGAACTGTATTAGCTCTCCTGCGAGCACGAACCGTGTCCGCGCGGCTTAAAGGTACCTTGAATAATATTCCCCGAAATCGCACCTGCCCGCTGCGAACCGCCTCCTTCTGTAAAATCCAGTAACCGGCTCTTCCCCGGACTGGAGGGGAAAGCTGCCCTTCTTTTAACTGTGTTAACACCAGCTGAAACTCCGGCGCCAGTTCGCTCAAATTGCACCATCCCCAGTCTCCACCCCGGTCCCGAGTTACCGCATCCTCGCTGAAAGAACGGGCAAGGGTTGCGAATTCGCCCCCGCGTGCCAGCAGCTCCAGCACCTCCCAGGCACGCGTGCGTACAGCATTTTCAACCGAATCTGATGGCTTGATCATAATCAGGATATGAGCCAGCTTCACCCTGCCAGGAACACGAGCAATTGAATCCCGATGTTCATTATAGAACCTTTCCACTTCGGTCGGCGAAATGTAAATCTGGGTAAGTCCAGCCTTCTCCAGGAGACGCCTGGAAAGCAGATTGCGCCGGACCTCATCGGTGATCCTTTCCTTCAGCTGTCGCTCGGTTAACCCTTCCGCCTCCAGCGCCGCCCGATAATCAGCCTCGCTCTCAAAGCGCCCTTTTAATGCCTCCAACTGCTCGTTAACCGTCTGCACCAGCTCCTCCCGACCGACCTCAATCGACTCCCGCTGTGCCTGTTGGGAAAGTAATGCCTCATCAATCAGCCGGTTCAGTGCCTCTGCCCGCACAGTCGAATCTGGAGAAAGGGTATCGCCGGTCATCAGACGGAAGTAAACTGCCAGCTCCTGAACTTCACTCTCCAGAATCGGCCTGTCACCAACAACCGCCGCAATCCGATCTGCCGTCCCCCCTGCTGCCAGTCCGACGAGCACGACAAATATCCAACCTAGTATCCCATACCTACTGACAGCTTTGCTCTTCACGGCACCGTTCCGCTATCTAACAGATTTTCCAACTAACGACTGTACTCCTCCGGCTTCAGTACCACCTTCGCCTGCGAACGCAGGCTAGTCAGCAGACTGTCAAGGACCTGCCGCCGTCGCTGTTCCTTGAGCCCTTCGGAAATATACATTTGGATCATCTCGTTCAGGGCAGGGTTCTCATTCAATGTCTTTTTCTCCACCACCTTCACAATCTGATAACCCATCTGAGTCGCCAGGACCGGCGAAATTTCACCCGGTTTCAGGTTGAAAACCCTTTCCTCATCTTCAAGACTCCAGCCCAGCGATAACGCTACACCTCTGGTCGGGTACCCCGGAACATTGATAACCGAGGTGTCCATCGATCTTTCCCGTGCCAGCCGTAAAAAATCAGCGCCCGCTTTCAGCTCCGCAAGCGTCTGCTCTGCATAGCTGGACTCCTGCAGTACCATCAGCTGCATCTTCAACCCGGTTCCAAATTCACCCTTGTGCTGCTGAAAGTATTCCAGTACCTCACCCGGGGCCGGCTCGGCACTCTCAGCAATCTGCCCCGCCAGTTCTGATGCCAGATACATCCTCTCCATCCAGGCAAGGCCAGAAAGCACCTTCTCATCCTTCAGCATCCCGCGTCGCACCGCCTCTTGTGCCAAAAGTGACACAGTGACCATCCGATCGAGAATTTTCGGCAGGTTCTGCTGGTTTACCTCGGCGCGCAACTGTTCCGCAACGTAGTCGACCTGAGGCACAGTCAGCCGATCTTTGTTAACCGTTCCCACAACCTTGCCTTTGGGCTGTTCCAGTCCTGCCGGTGCCTGATTGCACCCCAGCGTAAAGATAAAAACCCCTGCCAGCAAGTATTTACCCGAGATCTTCATTCTCTTTTCTCCTTTTCTGATTTCAGACGGTGAATCACCGCCTTTATTTGCTTTTCGTCGACCTTTATCCGGCTTCGGGAGCGCAACTCCTGCCGATACTCCTGCCACTGGCGTTCCCGCCGTTCCAGAAGCAGACCGTTCCGAATCAACGGCGCCACCGCATCCAGCTCTCCCGGATACCGGTCCCGGTGGGCTTCATAAAACTGCCGCACTTCTTCATCACTTACGGTAATTGTGCTGGTAATCACCCGGCTGTAAAGTGATTCGTATAGCAGCTTCCGACGCAGCCGGTTCAACTGGTCCGCTACTCTGGGCGCACGATCCAATCCGCGATTTAATCCATCCTCAAACATCAGATCGTCCTCAATTGCCCTTTTAATCGCATAGGTCCGCACCGCGGTATCCAGATCGAAAGGAAACTGCCGGGCAATGTGAAGCAACCTTCCCACTTTCACATACTTGCTTGAATCCCGCACCGCCACCCAGATCTCCTTCTCGGCTTCGGTGATCGAATCAACCGGCTTGTGAAAAATCCGCAGCCCTGCCGGATTATAAATCAGCCGCTGTCGCAATCGCAGAACATACTCGTTTGCCGCCTGCCGGCGCCGGGATATCTTTATCTGCTCTGCCAGCTGCTGCTTGGACTCATTGAAAGGAGGCGGTGGCGGTGTAACCGGTCGACGGTCCAACAGCTGGACAATCTGATAACTCGAATCAAAAAGTACCGGTCTGGTCCACTCCCCGGTTTTTAATCCCAAGACCGCACTGCGCAACGGCTCCTCAATGAAATACTCCTGGATATAACCCAGATCGCCGCCGCGCCCTCGACTGGGGTGAATTGAATATTTGACCGCCAGTGACTCAAAACTGGCGCCGGCAGTCAGCAACTGATAAATCTTCTCTGCGGTATCCGGACTCCGGACCACAATTATCCGGCAGTGCACCTCATAACTCAGCAGATCATAAACCCGCCGCAGTTCCTGTTCAGTAACCGGCTTGGTCTTCTCCTCAATATCCGCAAACAGCTCATAAATCACCAGCCCCTTCTTTTCCAGTTCCAGAGGAAAGGCAACTATCGAATCTAGTCCCAACCGCTCCGCTTCCTGAACCATCAGCTCTTTATCTATCAACCCCTCCAACGCCTGATAAACTGCAGCCGATTCAGTGCCCGGTTCATACGATTGGGGAATTACTGCCATCAGTTGCTCAACGCTGATCGGTACATCATTAACCGATGCAACTGCCGGATCCTTACCCCCCCGGCATACGCAAAACTGCATCACCAGTGCTAGTATCATTGCACTCCGCATCCCCATAATCACCATTGATCTAAATCTTTCCATCCCGCCGAATCCTCAATCCTGCCTTACTTTTGAATTCAACATCCTTCCCGGATCGGGTTCTGAACAAACCCGGATAAGCATACACATTCCTCGCACTGGAATAACATTATTCTCACTGGTTGCAAAGTCAACCCCACACCGCATCCGATCAATTCAGCACAACAACTTTCAACCGCTCCTCCTGCTGCTGACAAAAAACCGTTCGGACATAGTAAACACCGTTGGGAACCGCCAACCGTACCGCGTGCATGCGCCCAGTCCGTTCCCGGCTGAAGGTGCCAATACACCTGCCTCCACAGTCAAATATCTCAATAATATCTGGTGCACCCCCGCAACATTCCAGCTGGATCCCTTTTCGGCTCGGATTACAAATCACCCTGACCCGCCCCTGATTAACCTTTAATTCTCCTGCTAACTCCTCAACCCCAACCTGACTCACATAGCAGCTGTCAAGAATCCAGTTATCTGGATCCGGTGTAATCCCAGCCGGCTCCCGTAACACCCTGAATCGAGCGGTATAAACCGAATCCTGAATATCCGCCTGCACCCTGATGCTTTCCCCAGAACAATTAATCTGGAGGGGGAACGGTGTGACAAACACCTGCCGGGAATTGGTATCATTGTGTTGAATAACCCGCACTATCACATCCCATGAATCCCCGGACCGCTCTTTACTCCAGAGGAGCCGAAACTTCGGATACCCTCGATCATACACCCATTCTTCAAAAAACTGTGCCAGGTTTTTGCCGGTCTCCCGCTCCACTACCCGCCTGAAATCTTCAGTCGTTGCTGTCCGGTAACGGAACGAATCGGCGTAGGTTCGCATTGCCCGGAAGAGCACCCCGGGCTGTTCCCACGCGGTGTCGCCGCAGACATACTGCAACATCCTCAACACCCAAGACCCCTTGCAGTAAATGATCCCGTAATTGTAAATCTCACTCCAGGGCGGATTATAGATCGGAAAATCCCGGCTCCGATGCTGAGTAAAATACTGCCGGGCCTTACCGGCAATGTAATTCTGAAAATAGCCTCTGCCATTCAAATGTCCCATGTAGAGACATTCCGCCCAAGAAGCAAACCCTTCATTCAGCCACACATCCGCATATTCCTGATGGGTCACCATATCACCCCACCACATATGGGAAAGCTCATGGCAGATGATTGCCTCGCCCCCGCCTGCGATGTAACTCGGATGGATCATTACCTGCGTCTGATGCTCCATTCCGCCCCAAGGAAAACCGTAATAACCCGGGACGAGCCCGAATCGCTCAAACGGGTATTTCCCAAACCGTTCTGGTGCGGAGAAGTAACGCATCATATCAGGCACGAGCCGATAGCCAGTCCGAGTCGCAGCCGAGTCTCGGGGCCACATGAAATAAACCAGCGGCACAGTATCGCCATTGAAGGTAGTAACGAGCGTATCCCAGCGGGAAAACCTTGAGGCTGAAAATGTCATCAGGTAGGTTGCAATCGGATAGGGATGGCGCCACCACCAGACCTTTTTACCACCTGGCACGACCGTTACTGAATCCAGCATTCCGTTCGCACACGCCTGAAAGGTATCCGGAACGGTAATGTTGATCTCACAGCCCCGCTCCGCCTTGTCCGCAGGCCAGTCCCAGCAGGCAAACCAGTAATGATTATCCCGCGGACAGCCGCAGGTCATCGCATGGGCATGCAGAACCGCCGGTGGTCGAGCAAAGAAGAAGCCGATCTGGGGAGCGGTTGGCTCCCGGTGAAAAAAGATATCAACAACGGTCGAATCACCGCTGGGCAGAGGTTGAGCAAGATCAATCTGAAGGTATCCTGGGGGAGTATCAAATCGCACTACCCTACCGTTATGAATTACTGAATCGCATACCAGCCCGGCAAAATCGAGCGTAAGACTGTCCAGCAGAGTGACGTTACTCTTTATTGCCACCTGCTCGTGACAGCGGTAACCGGCATCGTTCATCGTCAGCTCAATATCCAGCCGGTAATGACGCACATCAAATGAGTGGGAGGAGTCGGGAGTCGTCGGGATGAGTGCCTCCCGGGAAACCGGGTGCAAAAACACCGGCTCAAGCTGTGCTGTGAAAATCAGAATGATCAGAAAGGACATTTTTTTCTCCTGTTTTCCAAACTATACTCAAATCCGAGCGGGATTGCAAATGCACCTGTTCGGGAAACATACTTGTCTGCTCTGAACGTTTGGTTAAAATAACCGTATGAAAATGTTAGTTGCAGCTGCTTTGTTTGCCGTGTTTCAGTCGTCGGTTTTTGCCCATTTTCTGAAAACTCCTTACATCCAAAGTCTCACCGATTCTTCAGTCGTCATCTGCTGGGAACAGCTGACCGCAACTCCGGCACGCATTGATTACGGACTCACCCCTCAACTTGAGTTTACCAAACATGACACAAGCGCTGTCGGTCTGCACCTCGTTCATCTTTCTCAACTTCTCTCGGACACAGTTTACTATTATCGGATAGTCACTCCGACCGACACATCGCTGGTCTCCAGATTCCGCACCCTGTCGATCAGCCGGCATACACTCCGCCTACTGGTTTATGGCGATTCGCGCACCGACAGCACCGCCCACCAGATGGTAGTCAACCGCATGCTCACCCTTAACCCGTTGCCCGCGATCCTTCTGGGTACCGGTGATCTGACCGAAAACGGTTCTGACTCCTGCTATCAGATTTTCTTCAATATTACTGCGGGCCTCCTTTGCCAGACCTGCCTCTTTCCGGTCTTGGGCAATCATGACATCCGTAACATCGACAACTACTTTCGCTTCTTTGTTCTGCCCGGCAACGAACGCTACTACTCCCTTCGTTACGGTATTTGTATCTTCATCATGCTTGATAACTACTCGGAAATCCAGCCCGGCAGTGCTCAATATGAGTGGCTGGTACAGACACTTCAGAACGCTCAAAATGACCCGCGTATCCGGCATAAATTTATTGTTTTTCATGAACCTCCTTATACGACCAATCAAGCCCATTCCGGCAATGAACAAGTTCAGCGTTACCTTTGCCCGCTGTTTGAGCAGTTTCAGGTAACCGCGATATTTTCCGGTCATATCCATGCCTATGAGCACTCACTGGTAAATGGTGTGCATTATTTTACTACCGGCGGTGGCGGCGCACCGCTCCACACCCGCTGGTATGAACCGGCACCCTGGACGGTCTACCGGGAGGCGGTGTATCAATTCATGCTTGTCGATGTCAACGGTGATACTGTAATTACTTATGGCATCAGAGCTGATGGCACCGGATTCGACACTACTATTATTTTCCGGCCTCAGGGGGTCAACGGCGCCGATCATGAAAATTACTTTCGACCGGAATTGCAGGTATCCAGTCCCGGAAGCAAAGTTATCAGAATAAATCTGATATCAGTGGCGCCGGCGGTAATTTCAATTTATGATCTCCTCGGCCGAAAAAGAGCGGAATTTAAATACCTCTCACCACCTTCCGGACTCAACACCATTAACTGGCACGCTCCTGCCCCGGGCTGCTATTTCCTAATATTGAAAACGCCCAATGAGAGCCAATACCGGCGTCTGACGGTCTTCTGATCCCTTGTTATCTGCCCAGCAACCGCTGAGCGATCTGCAGTGCATTGGTCGCTGCCCCCTTGCGCAGATTGTCCGTGCAGATCCAGAGGCTTAGATCATATTCGGTTGCACCCTGCCGCACCCGGCTGACAAACACATCATTTTTATTCCGACACTGCACTGGGGTTGCCAGTTCGCCTTCCGCCTTTAGCACCACCCCAGGGGCTTTGCTCAGAACATCCATTGCCTCTGTCGGCGCAACCCGGCGATCAAACCTGCAGGTTACCGCCAATGAATGTCCGACCGCAACCGGCACGCGGACACAGGTTGAATTCACTTTCAACTCCGGCAGACCCAGAATCTTTTTGCTCTCAAGCACGGTTTTTTTCTCCTCACTGCTCATCCCGTGCTCGTCGATACTACCGATTGCGGGAATGACATTATCGGCAATCTGGCTGATAAACGGACTGCCGATGGTATCCGGCTTCTGTCTCAGGGCAACAAACTCGGTCTCATAGAAAAACTGCTCCAGTGCTGTCCGACCTGCACCGGAAACCGACTGGTATGTCGCCAGAAAAACCTCCTTCAGTCCGAACTCCAGATGCAGGGGATACAGCACTACCACCAGCGGTATCGTGGTGCAGTTCGGATTCGCGATGATATTCTTATGCCCCTTTAAAGCCTCCGGATTCACCTCTGGCACAACCAGCGGCACATCTGGCATGAGCCGGAACTCGCTCGACTTATCAATCACCGGACAGAACCTTGCTACCTTCGGGACGAATTCCCGGGCGAGCTCATTCTCCAGGCAGAAAAATGCGATCTCCAGCCCTTCAAACTCCTCAGTCGCAATCTCCCGTATCTCCACTTCCCGGTCGCGAAACTTGATTCTGGCGCCGGCACTGCGCTTTGAGGCAAAAAGACGTAGATCTCTAATTTCGTAATCGGAAGCCTCGAGAAGCCGAAGCAGGGTTTCACCTACCAGACCGGTAGCACCCGCAATGCCGATCTTCTTCATTAATATTTACAATAAGCCTTCTGCCTGCTTTTGTCAACTCTGAACGCGTGCGCCACCCGAGAGTTTTTTGACTTCATCATGTCAGAATCTAAAATAACTGGTGCGCCCCGCAGTTCCACTGCGCCAGCTGGCGCTGATATTCCTCAAAATCGGTGCCTTCGGTTTCGGCGGCGGTGCCGGCATGCTGGCACTCATCCGTCAGGAAGTTGTGCAAAAACGCCGCTGGTTGGACGACACGGAATTGGCAACTGCAGTGGCAATGGGACAGATGCTGCCGGGTCCATTTGTCTCCAATTATGCAGAGTACATCGGCTATCGTCTTGCCGGCATCCCGGGTATGGTGGTCAGCACCATCGGTCTGCTTTTCCCAGGGTTTGTGCTCATTCTCCTGCTGGGTTTTGCCTATTACCGTTACGGCAGCCTGCCGCTCGTTCAGAAAGCATTCACTGGAATTCAGCCCGTTGTTACCGGAATCCTCGCCTGGGCAACATGGGCAATCGGACGCACCAATATCCGCACCTGGCGGTCAGCACTGCTTGCCCTGATCTCAGCGGTCGCTCTACTCTTCGGCGGCGACATTCTCCTAGTGGTCCTCGGCTGTGGCCTTTTGGCTGTTATCATTTCAAAAAAATCGGCTTCTCTCTCCCGGACCCTGCTCCTACCGCCCCTGCCGTATCTCATCACCGGCAGTCAGACGCGCCCGGTGCTGCCGCAGCTCTTCCGTCAGGCAGGCGAACTGGCACTGGTATTCTTAAAAATGGGCACGGTCATCTTCGGCGGCGGCTTTGCTGCCATACCCTTTCTCCAGCACGAAGTGGTAGAACTGCGCGGCTGGCTCACCGCCCGCGAATTCATTGATGCGGTGGCACTCGGACAGATGACACCAGGGCCGGTTGCTCTTATGGCAACCTTCATCGGCTACCGCGTCCTCGGAATTCCGGGCGCCCTAATCGCCACCATCGGCACTTTTCTTCCCTCGGCACTGATGCTCTTTGGCTTGATTAAAAGTTACGATAAAATAAGAAACAATCCGCTGGTCCGCTCATTTCTTGCCGGGGTGCTCCCGGCAATTGTCGGCATGCTTTTTGCTTCAACTGTTTTTATCGCCCGCAGTTCCCTCACCGGATTAATTTCTGTGCTAACCGCGACGCTCACATTTTTACTTCTGCTCCGTTTCTCTATCCTCCAGCCGGTGTGGCTGATTATCGGTGGGGCACTACTGAGTCTAATTTCTCCTTGATTATTAAGGATAATGGCTTAAAATTCAGTAATGACCGCACCGCTCCTACTTGGATTTTTATTAACAATTACCAGCAACCCCAATCTCCGTCTGGTTGAAGCTGACAACCGGCACCTCGTGGTTGAATTCAATCCCGAGCCGGTGTTCATCGCACCGGACCGCAATGCGGTAACCGTCCCCGGAACCGTTCCCGTCGTCCTCCCCGGTGAACCTGACCTGCCCGGGTTGAGAATTCTGCTCGGCTGCCCTCAAACCGGGGCAATCCGGCTCAGCACAACAATTGAAAACCTGCAGGAATTTCCAAATGTAAACATTCCGCCGGCACCCGCATTAAGTGAAAAGCAGGTAGTGACCTCCGCTGCCTTCACTCAGGACCGGTTCTTCCCTGAAAACTGGGCAGAAATTGAGACGGTGGAAACCATTCGCAACATCCGCGTCGCCCGGCTCCGTCTCAACCCGCTCCGCTTCAACCCCGTTCAGAAAAAACTCCGCACCGCCCGACTTCGCATAATCATCAACTTCACCGAACCGCCGAAAGAAAATTATGCTCCGGATCCGCTCGATTCTCTTTTAAGCACAACTCTGCTTAACGGCTCTCAGGCAATAAACTGGAAACTGCCGTCTCCCTCTGACTCAACAAACTTCTTTACCCGCTTCAGTCAGTGGTATCAGGTCCGGACCGAAACCACCGGCATCTACCGCCTTACCTACACCCAGCTCAGAAATGCCGGCATCGAGCCGGCCACCATCGACCCCCGCACCATTCACCTCTTCACACTCGGGCCCCATCCGCTCAACGGTCCATATCCGGATACCATGATTGAAATCCCGATACTGGTGCCAGGTGAAACCGACGGCAGATTTGACTCGCAGGACTATATCCTCTTTTATGCCCAGTCAACGTCATGGTGGAACGACTCACTGACCAGCTGGCGGGAAAATTACTACACCCGCTACCAGACCTTCTGGCTCACCTGGGGCGGCGATACCGGCAGGAGAATGGAGTCGATGCCGGTCGGGGCGGAATCACCGGTGAATCGTGCCCGTAATCGGGTCCGGCTGGAGCAGGACCTGCTCTGTCCGGCACGGGGCGGACTGCTCTGGCTCTGGGAGCGCTATACGACCGCTGGCGAAGCGTATCACAGGCAGCTCATTCTTCCCAACCGGGATACAATTAAAAGTCTTACGGTCCGATTTTATGGCAAGAGCGCACAGCCGACTGCATATCAGGCGGTCATCCGTCTTAATGGTGAACTGCTTGACACGGTGGCGGTCATTGCCCAGAGCCGTGGTTGCCCGCCCAACACCTTTGTGTTTGAAAATCTACCCGGTCCGGCCGCCGCTTCCAGCCGTACCATTGATACCCTGACGGTAGAACTGCTCGGCACGGGCGATATCTATCTTGACTACATTGAACTCGATTACATCACGCGGCTTGAGCTCAACGCCCAGAATCCGGAACTCACATTTTACACCACCAGCCCTGCCCAGCTCAGCATCACCGGTGTCGATCCGGCAACCGTGATCCTTGACATCACCGACCCCTGGCATCCCCGACGCTTCGCCAGCATCACCGGTAACACCGCTTCCCTACTCCTCACTGCTCCCTTCAACCGCATCTTTGCGGTCCGCTCCGCTGGCTTCCGCTCACCTCAGCTCCGGCGTCGCAACCCCGGTAATCTCCGTCTTCCGGAAGAAACTGCTGACTACTACATTATCGCCCCGGACCAGTTTCTGGCTCCTGCCCGGCTCCTTGCGGATTACCGTAACGGAAAAATACCCGGCATTATTAGTGGCCGGGCACGGGCAGTTGCCCTCACCCAGATTTACGATGACTACGCCTTCGGCATGGAGGAGCCGGGGGCAATCAAGGCATTCCTGCGGGCGAAGCGTCCTGCCTACGGCCTGCTCCTCGGCGATGCCACCTACGACTACAAGGACAACCTCAAACTCAACCCGCCGCCTGGCGTGCCCGCCTATGAGATTGGCTTTGACCTTGATTACGAAGTTTACAACGAGTATGTCCGGGCGCTTGATGCCTGGTATGCGGACTTTGACGGTGAGGGGTCGGGTCCGGATATGATCCTTGCCCGTTACACCGCCCGCACCCCCCAGCAGGTCCGCCAGTTTCTGGAAAAGCTCCGCCGGTATGAAACCCAGCAGCCTGATCTCTGGACCCGGCGCCTCCTGCTGCTGGGGGATGATGAATTTCTCGGTGATGTCACCAAACCCGAATCATTCACCCACCTCTACAACTGTGAAAACATTGCCGCGCTCATCGGCGAACAGCTGGACATAGAAAAACTTTACCTCACGGAATACAAACTTGAAGGTACCAATTCCAAACCCCGTGCCGGTGCTGAACTCATCCGCCTTCTTAACCAGGGTACACTGCTCTGGTGCTACTTCGGTCATGGTGCCGGCTTTCAGCTCGCCCACGAGCGGGTGTTTCATATTGATGATGTCCCCCGGGTCCGCAACGCCACCCGTCTGCCGGTCGCCTTCTTCGGCTCCTGCGGCGTCGGCCGGTTTGAAGACACCCGCTATGAATCAATTGCTGAGGAACTGGTGCGCAGCGCTGAAGGCTGTATCGCCACCATGGGCGCATCAAAGGCAACCTATTCCGGCGGCAATGAGAGCTTTGCCCGCATATTTTTCTCCAAACTGCTGGAAAATCCAACTCAGCCTATCGGTGCCGCCTTCTATCCTGCCTGGCTCACCTACAACCTCTATATCCTCTTCGGCGACCCGACCCTGCGCATCCGCCTGCCCGCTGCCACCAACACCATCGCGGTTAATCCGGAAACCCTGAACCCCGGTGCCGGGATCAGCTGGTCAGCAGCTCCGGAAATGAGCGGATGGTTTGGCCTTCGCGCCACCGAAGCCTGGCGCCACCGTTTCTACCGCTCAACGGTCGGCATTGCCAGCTATGATCTGCCCGCTCAGGAAATCTTCCGGCTGACCGCAAGATTCCGGGATTCAATCACCGGCACATTTGTCGTCCCCCGGACTGATTTTCCGGACACGGTGGTTGTGGAAAACGGCTGGTACGCCCGGCTGCGCAACACCTGTCGGCTCACCGGCCTCGTCTGGAACGACACCACCCTGAAGGCGCTGATCTCCGACTCGCTCTACCTGAGTCCGGACCCGGTCCAGAACGCCGATTCCCAGCCCCCCGAGATCTTACTCTCTGCCGACAATACCCTGCTCCGTCCTGGTGACACGACCCGGGTGCCCCGCCGCTTCCGCCTCAATGGCAGGCTCACCGACCCCGCAGGGCTTCTTTTAATCCCGAATCTGGAAAAAAGCCTCAGCCTATTTATCAACGACCGCACACGCCGGGTTGAACTTGCCGACCTGTTCCGGTACGACGATCAGCGGGGCAAATCCGGCACCTTCTCCCTGCCGGTTGAACTGGACCAGCCGCTGGACTCGCTTGTCCTGACCGCCACCGACAACTGCCTGAACACCCGCACCGCGGTCTACTTCCTGAAAACCGACCTCCGGGAGGAACTCCGACTTGACTCCTGTCTTGTCTACCCCAATCCGGTTGGGCGCCGGGGATACTTCACCTTCATCCTCTCCCGGCCTGCGACGGTAACGGTTAAAATTTACACCATTGCCGGCAGACTGGTGCGCATTCTCGGTCCGGCAGAATGCCCCTTCGGCTACAATCAGATTGAATGGGACGGGCTGGACCGCGACGGCAATCAGCTTGCCAACGGGATCTATCTTTACAAGATTGATGCCCGGGCTGGTGACCTTTCCGGCGCTACACTCCAGATCCGCTCCACCAGTTACCGGGACAAATTCATCGTCCGCAACTAACCTTCCGCCGGATAATACCTTGCCGCTCTACCCCTGCCCTTCAGCACCAGCCGCCCTTTCTTCACCAGCCCGGCAAGCACATAGCCCGCCTGATGGGGTGAAACCCGAAGCAGGGTACGGACAATCTCATTGGTGATAAACCGTTCCTCAGCCCGACCCGGCAGTTCCTGCAAATAGTTCAAAATTGCGGTCTCCGCATAAGCCAGTTCTGCCCGGTGAAACGGCAGATAACTCAGCGAACGGCGCAGCTGGGCATATACCATCTTGGACAGCCGGTAAACCCGGCCCTTTTTCTCCCCGAACTGCTCCAGGAGCCCGCGGTTGACCATTGAATTCAGCACCTCATATGTCTCCCGCTCTGACCGGCAGATAATCCGGCGCGCCTCCGACACATCAACCTCCCGGTTCCGCTTCAGCCAGTTCAAAATCAGCAGGTCCGGCAGCCTGAGCTCTCTGCCCTCCTGCTGACAGCGGACGACAAACCGAGCAAAGGTCTCATCGAGCCTGCCCTCGGCACGGCCAGAACGGATGGTCACCCGCACAAAGTCCGCACCTGCCTCATAATTTGGCGGCTCCTTCCCATAGGACAAAAGAATCTGAAACATCCGCTTTACCCCCATCCCCGCACGCTCCACCAGCCCGATCCGTTGCAGCACCCCTGCCAAAAGCGGGTTGCGGCTGATTGGCTCATGGCCCACGATATTTTCCGAAGACACATCAGACACAAATCCGCCCGGCGATGAGATCTCCAGCCGCTCTGGATACAGCCGCACATAGACCGGACTCAGAATTGAATAATCACGATGGGTAAATGCGTTCAGCAGCGCCTCCCGGCAGACCTCGACTGGATAGTCGGGAATTTCAAAGTGGAACAGTCCAATCTTCAGGGTATAAATCCGGTTGTGCGGCTCAATCGCATTCCACAGCTCATCAATTAGTGCCAGAAGCGGTTTTCCGGACTCAACCCGGCGCTCGTATTCCACATCATTCTTCATCTGCAGGAAGATCGCACCATGACCCGGCACCAGACGGCGCAACTCCTCCTCCCGGCCGCAGAGCAGAAGCCCGGCAACGGTCAGTTTTCCTTCGGGCCCGATCGCTCCGATCCCAGCTAGTAGTTCCTCCGGAGTCTGAGCTTTATTCTGGGCCCGACTATTGACAATCCGGCGCAGCCGTTCAACCTCAATCGGGTCCGCCACCTCAATACCGGATTCCAGCACCCTGGCGGTAAAATCCTCTGTTGTCACCGTATCAGCTCCAGAACCCCTTTGACTCCCGCACCAGCTTCAACTTCAGCGCCTTCCACCAGCTCGTCCGCTCCTGATACCAGCGCACCGTCTGCATCAGCCCGGTCTCAAAATCAACCTTCGGCTCCCAGCCCAGCTGCCGGATCCGGCTTGAATCCAGCGCATACCGGAAGTCATGGCCGGGCCGGTCGGGCACAAACTCAATCTCCTCCTCGCCCTTACCCATCAGTGCCGCAATCCGGCGCACCACATCAATATTTCTCTTCTCCGCGCCCGCACTTACATTGTAAATCTCACCCGGCGCACCCCGAACCAGCACCAGCTCAATCGCCCGCACCGTGTCCTCAACATATATCCAGTCCCGGACATTTTCCCCCCGGCCGTAGACCGGCACCTTTCTGCCCTCAAGCAAATTGGTTATCGCGAGCGGAATCAGCTTCTCCGGATACTGATAGGGTCCGTAGTTGTTTGAGGGCCGGACGATGTTTACCGGCAAGCCCCAGGTGTGAAATGCTGCCAACACCAGCAGATCCGCCGCTGCCTTGGAGGCGGAGTAGGGGGAGTGAGGCTGAAGCGGTGCCTTTTCGGTCCAGCGTCCTTCGGCACCCAGCGAACCGTAAACCTCATCAGTCGAAATCTGAATAAACCGGCTCAGCCGCTTTTCCCGGCAGACATCCAGCAGCACCTGCGTGCCCACAACATTGGTCCGGATAAAAACCGCCGGTTCAACGATCGAGCGGTCAACATGGGTTTCAGCGGCAAAATTAATGAGCGCACTGCAGCCCCGGACTGCGGTATGCACCGTTTGCGGCTCCTCAATCCGGCCATGAATGAACTTGTAACGCAGCTCACCTGCCACCTCGGCAAGGTTTGCCGGATTGCCTGCATAGGTCAGCGCATCCAGATTCACCACCTCCCAGTCCGGATGGGCTTTGAGAATATAGCGGATAAAATTGGACCCGATAAATCCGCACCCGCCGGTCACCAGGATCTTCATCCTTTTCGCCTTTCAGATCCGGAACGGACTGTCTGTCTGCCTCTCGTAACGGATTTCATCCACCTCCCCGCTCCCACCTGCCCCGCGATAAAGCCGGTCCGGAAAGTTCAGCACCCTGCCCGCAACACTGCCGATATTCTTATACCCGTGCACCACTCCGGGCGGCACCACCAGCATTCCCGGATCGCTTTCTCCCAGCCTCAGCTCAATCCGCCTGCCGGTAGTGACCGAACCCTGCCGGTTGTCCCAGAGCACCACCAGAAAATCGGACGGACCGGCAAAGACAAAAAGGTCGGTCTGATAACGGTGCTCATGCGGACCGCGCACCACGCCGGGCAGGGTCTCGGAAACATAACCCATCACCGGCTGATGCCGTGGACCCGAACCGCCTTCAAACCAATCCTGGCGGAAAACCTCTGCCAGCCAGCCCCGGCTGTCGGCATGCACCATCAGCCATGCCAGCCAAACCCCTGAAATCTCCAGCTCCTGAAACTGGGGCATCACAACTCCACCTCGCTTGCATCGGAAAGTACCAGTTTCAGCCTGCCACCAGACTGACCATTGGCTCGAACCCGCACCTCCCTGCCCAGCAGACTCTCACTCATCTTCCGCACCCCAAAGATCACGCACCTCTCCAGAATCACCGAATGCTCAATCTCGGAACCGGAGATCTCACACCCGGCACCGACCGACACAAAAGGACCAATCCGGGAGTTATCAATCCTGCACCCTGCGCCGATTACCACCGGACCCAGAAGCTCGCAGTTGCCCAGCCGCGCGCCCGCCTCAATCCGCACCGGACCAGTAATCCGGCAATTGTCAACCGTGCCCGCAATCGCCTCCGCTCCGAAGCTCGCCAGCACCTGCCGGTTCGCTGCCAGCAGGTCATCCTTCTTGCCGGTATCCAGCCACCAGCCCGCAAGCACAATCGGCAGCACCCTTCTGCCCTGCTCAATCAACCCCTGAATCGCCTCGGTGATCTCCAGCTCCCCGCGCGGCGAAAACTCCAGCCGCTCAATCACTTGATGAATCAGGGGGGAGAAGACATAAACCCCAACCAGTGCCAGACTGGAGGGCGGGACCGCCGGCTTCTCCACCAGCCGCACCACCGCTCCGTCTTTCAGCTCGGCCACTCCGAACCGCCGCGGGTCCGCAACCTCCTTGAGCATAATCACCGCATCCGCCCCACTGGATTGGAAAAGTGCCAGCCCAGGTTCAAGCCCGTCCTGAAGCAGATTGTCTCCGAGATACATCACAAACGGCTCTGTGCCCAGAAAATCCCGGCTCACTTTCACCGCATGGGCCAGTCCGAGCGGCTCCTCCTGCTGGATATAGGTCGCCCGCAAATTCCAGCGCCGGCCATCACCGACAAACTCCTGAATCTGCGCCCCGGTCTCAGGTGAAACCACAATCCCGACCTCATCCAGCCCAGCAACCATCAGATGCTCAAGCACATAGGAGAGAATCGGCCGGTTCGCCACCGGCACCAGCTGTTTGGGAATCGCCCAGGTCAGGGGCCTGAGCCTTGTCCCTCTGCCACCGCACAGTACCAGCGCCCTCATCGGCATTTATTTATTATCCACCCGCTGGTAATGACTGTCAAGCAAAACCCCCGAAACGGTCCGATCCGCACCTGCTTGACATTCTCAAGTCAAAATACTATAATTAGTTATGCCGATCAGAGAATTTAACTGCTGCTCCTGTGGTCATAAGTTTGAGGAGCTGATTCTGAGTGCAAACGATGAAAAGACACTCGTCTGTCCCAAATGCGGCAGCAAAAAACTCAACCGCTGTCTTTCGGTGTTCGGTGTTTCCGGAGCAGAGAAAAAGGTTAAAACCACCGGCTCGAGCTGCAGCCGCTGCTCCAGTCACAACTGCAGCTCCTGCGGTTAAGGAGGAAAATTATGACGATTAAAAAGGCGGATCTGGTTGAAACGATTGCCCGACAGATGGCACCCGCGGTTACCAAGCGGGATGTTGCCCGGATTGTCCAACTGTTCATCGATGAACTCTGCCGGGCACTCCAGGAGGGCAACCGGGTGGAAATTCGCGGGTTCGGGGTGCTGGCAACCAAAGTGCGTAAACCCAAACTCGCCCGCAACCCCAAAACCAAGGCACCGGTAACCGTGCCCCCGCGCCGGGTGCCGGTATTCAAGGCTTCGCGCCTGCTTAAAGCCAGTCTGAGCCAGGTTCAGCAATAAAAGGAGCGGAAATAATGCCCTGTGGCAGAAAACGGAAACTGCGCAAGGTCAAACGGCACAAGTTCAAGAAAAGACGCAAGGCACTGCGCCACAAGAAGAAAATCCGGTAATTTTGGGCGCTAATCTGGGCTGAAACTGTTTTCTTTCCGGTTTGGGACCGGGCTGAAAACCCTAATTGCAATCAGTTGGGACGTTGACTTGACCAGTCCGCACAATAAACTGAAAAGTGCAGGATGAATTCCAACGGGAAAACCGCGCCCGAATCGGCGCCGAACAGTGCGGTCGTCGTTGCCCTGGAACTGCTCTTTCTCCTGCTCGTCATCGCCATCCTGCGCCTGATCTTCTCCCCGAACTCAACCGGCGCCACCACCGTCCTGATGGTCTGGCTTCTGCTTACCCTTGCCTCCTATCTGGTCGGCGAATTTGAGTCTGCCACCCGCATCAACTACGGACTGACCACCCGCACTCAGGCAGCATTCGCCCTCACCTTCGTTGCCTACGGCCTCGTCCACCAGCTCTGGTCCTGGTGCGAAGAACTCACGATCGCCTTCTGGCTCGCCTTCTGGACCTACCTCACCTTCATCGCCCCGCTTGTCGGCCTCCTGATCCGCCGGATGTTTCCCCAGCCGGTCCTCTTTGTCACCGACTTCAATCAGGCCAAAAGGCAACTGCTCCGTTGGTGGGGTTTTGACTGTGCGGAAACAATTCCGATTGACACCCTTCCCGAATGGCTCCACCAGAACGCGGAACCGGTTGGCAGGGTCAGCCGGCTTCCGCTCATCGTGATTGACACCACCGACCTGCGCACCGAGCAGCTGGTCTCCACTCTTGCCCCCTGCTACTTCATCGACTTCATCGGTGTCCGCTCCTTCCGGATGTCCGCCTACCTACTCGGACCCCATCCCCGCCTCCTCGGGCCCTTTGCCCACGAGGGCATCAACCGACGGCTCAAACGCCTGATTGACATCTTCATCTCCGCAATCGCCCTGCTCATGCTCTCTCCGCTCATGCTCCTGGTCGCCCTACTGATCAAACTCACCAGCCCCGGTCCGGTCTTCTATCGCCACCGCCGGCTCGGCAGAAATATGCGTCCGTTTGGGGTACTCAAATTCCGGACTATGTTTGTTGATGCCGACCGCCGGCTCGAGGAGATCCTCAGAACCGACCCGGAAAAGCGGGCGGAGTTTGAAAAGACCTTCAAGCTCAAAAACGACCCCCGGGTCACCTCAATCGGCAGATTCCTGCGTCGCACCTCGCTCGATGAACTGCCCCAGCTTTTCAATGTCCTTGCCGGGCAGATGTCGCTCGTCGGACCGAGGCCGATCGTGGAAAAGGAGATCCAGTACTATCAGGACTACTCCCTGCTCCTTTTCCGCGTCCCCCCGGGCCTGACCGGTCTCTGGCAGGTCTCGGGCAGAACCGATACCACCTACGACGAACGGGTAAGACTGGACACCCGCTATGTCCGGGAATGGACCCTCTGGGGCGACCTACTCATCATCCTCAGAACCGTCCCGGCGGTGCTTGCCCGCAAAGGTGCCTACTGAAACCGCTCCGGCTTGACTTCTCCTGTCCGCTGGTAAATAATTATCCCGCAAAACCCCATGATCCTGGAATTGCCTGACCTGCTTGCCCTGCGCCTTGCTGAAACCCGGCACTACCTCTTTGACCATCCGGACCTCAGAAATGCCGGCTTCACCATCCAAGCCTACCGTGCTCGGCTTGACCGTCTCGCCAGCGCCGGCATCCTCCGCTCCTTCCACCTGACCTTGGTTGTCCCGCCCCTTGCCGGCGGCAACTGGGCATGGGCTGCCCTGCTTGGCAGAGCTGAAGCGCCTTATGACACCGCCCATCAGCTCACCAGCCGGCTTCCCTTTATTACCGAAATCCTCTTCAACGCCTGCTTCCCGGCAAACATCGGCCCCAACCTTGCCCTGCTCTTCTTCTCCCGGGACCTGGAAAATGAAACCCGCTTCATCCAGAACCTTGCCGGAGTGCGCGAACTTGAGGTGTTCAAAATCCGGGAATACTCCTATCCGGTCTCCCTGCCCCTGTCTGGCGAGGAAAAGGCTTTCATCCGGTTTCTGATCCAGAAGCCGGATGCGGATGCCCAGACCATCTCTGCCCACTTTGGCCAGGACGAAAACTGGGTCCGGGCAAAACTGGACCGGCTCCTCTGGACCGAGGAAAACCGCTTCGGCATCTTCCGGATCCAGCCGGCAATTGACTGGTCAAAAGCGGAAAACTTCGGCCATTTCCACTTCCTTTTGGAAACCGGGCACCGGCCTGAGGAGATTGCCCGGCTCACCGGAGAAAACGGCTTCCAGCTGGTGATGTCCGGCAGACCGCTCGGAGGCAGATACCTGACCCTGGAGGCAGATGTCTGGGGCATACCCGACCTGATCAACCGGATCGACCTGCTGGAACGACTTAACGGCGTCCGGGTTGCCGGACTGCTCTACAACCAGGAGGTGGTCATCAACACCACCTGGGTGGAAAAGTTCATCAGCACCTGACCAGACACGGTAGGGGGAACTGCCCCCTGCCCAGGATCACAAAGGGCATCTGAATATAACTATTTGCAAAAATTAAACTTAAAGAATAGCGGTTATTAAGCTATTAAGGAGTCCCGTCACAGTATCATCTAACGAGGGCGAGCGTCAGATTGAGATTTTGTTTCAATCCTTGTTTTATTGGAAGTCCCATCACAACCCCGGACATCTGCCCGGGTGAGG
>CBFGJT010000011.1:0-20734 GCA_965649165.1 Caldifarciminota bacterium
GTATCGGCTTCTGATGTCGGACGGTTTGGTTAAAATGAGTCGGATTTCTGCGGTTAAACACTTTTTGGGTCAGCTGGGGTGACAAAGCCAAGGACAATCAGTTGTTCATTAATGCGATAGGTGGTGACTTTGATCTGCAGGCGGCGGATCGTGCCATCCCGCATCAGTCCGTCAAACTCATACTCGTCGGGTGCCGGTTTGCCTTCCTTTCGGGCTTGGAGGTATCCCGTAATCCGTTCCCGCTCAGCTTCGGCAACCAGCTCCATTACCGGTTTACCGATCACCTCATTGAGCTTGTAGCCGAACAACTCGGCGAATTTCGGATTGGCGTAAACAATCCTGCCCTCATGCTCGGCAGCGATGCCATGAGGTGAGTATTCAAGGATCGCCCGGGTGTGCGAAAGCACCTCCTGGACCTGACGGCTGAGTTTTTCCCGCTCGCTCAGATCCTGTGCCACCACCAGCACCGCCGGTTGACCCTGCCAGCTGAGCGGTGCATTCCGGATTTCAACCAGGATGTAGCTGCCATCACGGCGGCGGAGTCTTTCTTTAATTGGCGGATTACTCAAGCCCTGCTCAATTGCGTTCCGGATCCGTCTGACTGCCACCGGCCAGTCATCCGGATGGACAAATTCTACTACGCTCATCCCGACCAGTTCTGCCGGATCGTCATAACCGAGTATTTTGGCACCGGTGCGGTTGATCATGACGATTCTGCCCTGCTGATGAACTGCAATTGTTATCGGGGCGATCTCAATCAAGGTCTGATAATTATTCAGGCTTTCCTTGAGCTGGCGCTCAATTATCCGGTAATCGGTAATATCATGTGCCAGACCTACAGTGCCCAGCAGCTCGCCGTCCAGCCCGCGCAGCGGTTCCACCCGGGCAAGATAAAAGTGTTCGCCCTGGATAAATTCAAACTGCACCGATTCACCCGCCAGTGCCCGCTGAAGCCGGGGTTCAATCTCCGGTTTGATGTTCAAAAGGGTGGTAATTTTTCCTCCGACCAGTGTGCCGGGTTGGGCAGAGAGACCGCGCATGCCGGAGCCGATGGCTGAGGTGCATGTTAGCTCGGCGTCGGTGGTCCAGATCAGCGCCGGAATTTGATTGAGCAGAAGCCGGAGCCGAGCTTCGTTCTCCAGCAGTTCTAGCATCGCCTGCTTTTCTTCGGTGATATCACGAGCGATCGTAAGGATTAGCGTTTCGTCCTCAAGCTCCACCAGTGCGTTGCTCAAAAGCAGCCAGAGCGGTCGGCCGTCCCGGCGCCGGGTGTGGATTTCCGCCTGAAACTGTTTTTTCCCCAGAATGGCGGTGCGCATCCGGGGCAGAATTAACGCCACATCGGCGGGGACGATGTCGCGCAGACGCCTGCCGACAACTTCGGTCACTGGCTGGCCAAGCAGATGGGTGGCGGCGCGGTTGACTTGTACGATTGTCCCGTCCATCTTTTCTAGAAAGATAGCGGCGGTTTCAGCAGCGAGGAGCTGCTCCACCAGCAGTTCATACCGCTTGACTTGTGCCCGGAGTTCAAGTTCAACGGTAATATCACGGCAGAGAGCGTAGATCAGCTGTTCAGTCGTCGAGGGCAGCAGTTCCGCCTTCACCTGGATGGTCTTCTCCCGTCCCTGGTGATCCAGAATGCGCAAGGTGACTTCACCGCTCCCTTTGCGTAATAACTGGCGTCCGAAGCGGGCGAGGGTAATGCGCTCTTCCGGATGGATAAACCGGTCTACGGGCTGATTGAGCAGCTGTTCCACTTTCAGACCAATGATGGCGGCGGCCGCGGTGTTTGCATCCCGAATCTGGCCGCGGGTGGAGAGAATAATGATGGCATCGGTTGAGAGCCTTAACAACGTCTGATACTTTCTTTCTGTTTGCCGCGCCTTCTCAGTGGGCTGCCAAAATGGTGTTACATCCCGGCCGATGCACACAATCCCGGCCGTGGTGCCTGATGCATCCAGCCCGACGGTGGCAAAGAAATAGAGGCTTATCCGCCGGCCGTCTTTCCGGATGAATTCAAAGCCATTAGCAAAATCCCGGCCTGCCAGTACCGTTTTTATATTCAGACCTGAATCCGGAAACAGTCCGCTCCAGGGCATGCCCAGCAGTTCCTCCGTGTTCATCCCCAGGGTCCGGTGGGTCTCATCATTCGCGTCAACAATTCGACCCGCCAGGTCCAGCGTGATGACGATGTCACCCGGTTGGATGCTGATGTTTTTAAAGATCAGTCTCCGGTTTCTTTTTTTCTTCCGTTCGGGCATCAATCAAGACTCCCGTCCACATAGTATGATGACTAGCGGGTTTGTCAATAAAAGTTAGTCGGAAAACAGGCAGTGCGCCGGTTACTTCGGGTAGTACTTCTCCAGCAGTGCCGGCCGCACCCGTTTGAGTTCTGACTTCGGGAACACCGACAAAAGCTCCCAACCCAAATTCAGCGTCGTCTCAATTGAGCGGTTTTCGTACTCTCCCTGGGCGATGTAGCGCCGTTCAAAATTCCGGGCAAAATCGATATACATCCGGTCCATCTCGGTCAGCGCCGCCTCACCCAGAATCACCTGCAGTTCCTCCGCTTCCTTGCCGCGGGCATAGCAGGCGTAAAGCTGATTAAACAGATCCGCATGATCCTCACGCGTCTTGCCGGTACCGATCCCCTTGTCCTTTAGCCGGGAGAGGGAAGGCAGGACGTCGATGGGGGGCGCAATGTTCTTGAGATGCATTGCCCGGGAAAGGATAATCTGCCCCTCAGTTATATAACCGGTTAAATCGGGGATCGGATGGGTCTTGTCGTCTTCGGGCATGGTAAGAATCGGGATCATCGTAATTGAACCGGTCCGGCCCTTGATTCGGCCACAGCGCTCATAAATTGATGCCAGATCGGTGTAAAGATAACCCGGATAACCCCGTCGGCCCGGCACCTCCTTCCGGGCAGCAGAAATTTCCCGCAGTGCTTCACAGTAGTTGGTCATATCGGTGAGAATCACCAAAACATGCATTCCCAGCTCAAATGCTAGATACTCGGCGCAGGTGAGAGCGGTTCGGGGTGTGGCGATCCGTTCGATTGCCGGTTCATCGGCGAGATTCAGAAACAGTACAGTTCGGGACAACGCACCGGAGCGGGTAAAGTCGTCGATGAAGAACTGTGCCTCCTCAAAGGTGATGCCCATGGCGGCAAATACAACCGCAAACTTTTCCTCTTTTCCCAGTACTTTTGCCTGACGGGCGATCTGGGCGGCCAGCCGGTTATGAGGCAGACCGGTGCCGGAGAAAATCGGCAGTTTCTGACCACGGACGAGGGTATTTAATCCGTCGATAGCCGAGATACCGGTTTGAATGAACTCATTCGGGTACTCGCGGGCACAAGGGTTAATAGGAGCGCCGTTGATATCGAGCCGCTGTTTCGGAATGATTGGCGGACCACCATCGCGCGGTGCACCCAAGCCATCGAAAACCCGTCCCAGCATTTCCTCGGAGACCGCCAGTTCAATACCCCTGCCCAGAAACCGCACCCCGGCTTTCGGCACATCAATTCCTCTTGTTCCTTCAAATACCTGCACCAGTGCCCGGTCGCGGTTCACCTCCAGAACCTGGCCGCGGCGTCTTTCACCTGATGGTAGTCTGATTTCCACCAGCTCGGCATACTTTACTCCGCTCACCCCTTCAACAACAAGCAGTGGTCCGGAGACTGAATTCACAGTTCGGTACTCCTTAATCATGCCGCCCCCCTTAGCTCCGCTTCAAGCTCCGCTTCAATCTCTTTAAAGCGGGTCTCCAGCTCCGATTCTTCTAAAAATTTCATCCGGGCAATCTTCTCTCGGACCGGCAGCCTTTCAATCCGGTTAATATCATCACCCCGTTCCAGCGCCTGCCGGGCACCGTGATAGAACCGGAGGATCATTTTCAGTATCAGCGCCTGTTTCTTCAGGGAACTGAAACTGTCTACCGGATCAAATGCATTCTGATGGAGAAAATCTTCCCGGATTGACCGGGCGGCTTCCAGAATCAGTCGTTCGCTTCCGCCCAGCGTATCCTTGCCCACCAGTCGCACCACCTCCTCCAGTTCTGCCTCCCGCTGCAATATTGCGAGCGCCTCCCGGCAGTTAGCACCATACCCTGCACCCCCTAGCCGGTCCATTACCGGAGCAAGCGATTCCGCATACAGTGAATAGGAGCGGAGCCAGGAAATTGCCGGGAAGTGGCGGGCAAACGCCAGTTTATCCTCCAGCGACCAGAAAACCTTTACCACCCGCAACGTTGCCTGGACAACCGGATCATTAAGATCGCCGCCCGGCGGCGAGACCGAGCCGATAACAGTCAGACTTCCCTCCTGCTCCTTGCCCTGATACCGTCCGAGACAGCGCACCCGGCCTGCCCGTTCATAGAATTCGGCAATCCGCCCTGCCAGGTAAGCCGGATAACCCTCTTCACCCGGCATCTCCTCCAGCCGGCCGGAAATCTCGCGCATCGCCTCTGCCCAGCGGGAAGTTGAATCTGCCTGCAGCGCAACCGCATAGCCCATATCCCGGAAATACTCGCCAATTGTGACCGCAGTGTAAACTGAAGCCTCCCGCGCCGCTACCGGCATATTGGAAGTATTGGCGATTAAGACCGTCCGCTTCATAAGCGGTTCCCCGCTTCTCGGGTCTTCAAGTTTGGGAAACTCAAGGAGAACATCAGTCATCTCATTTCCCCGCTCACCGCAGCCGACAAAAATGACCACATCCGCATCTGCCCACTTCGCCAGCTGATGTTGAATCACGGTCTTCCCGGAACCGAACGGTCCGGGTACACATGCCGTCCCGCCCTTTGCCACCGGGAAGAAACTGTCAATCACCCGCTGTCCGGTTAAAAGGGGCATATTCGGTGCCAGCCGTTCCTTTACCGGTCTGGGAACCCGCACCGGCCAGCGTTGCATCATGGTCAGATTAACTGTCCGGTCCCGTGTCCGTAGGACCGCTACCGTATCGCTAATTTTCCACTCGCCTTCCCGAACCTCGACCAGTTCTCCACCCACACCCGGCGGCACCATGATGCGGTGCCGGATCAGAGTGGTTTCCTCAACTTCGCCGATTACATCTCCAGGCTCAACTTCAGAGCCGGCTTTTACGACCGGCTTGAAATGCCACTTCCGGTCCCGGTTCAGACCCGGGACTTCCACACCCCGGCTGATAAAATCACCGGCTACGCTCCGCACGACATCCAGTGGTCGCTGCACGCCGTCATAAATACTTTCGATCAGTCCCGGACCCAGCTCCACCGAGAGCGGTTCATGACTCGGGAAAACCGGTTCGCCCGGTCCGATACCCGCAGTCTCTTCATAAACCTGAATTGCCGCTTCATCACCCGCGAGCCCGATTATTTCTCCAAGCAGTCTCTGCTCTGAAACCCGCACCATATCAAACATCTTTGAGCCCGCCATGCCTTTGGCGACCACCAGCGGTCCCGATACCTTGACGATCGTCCCGACTTCCGACTGCGTCCGCTCTTCCCTAATTTTCTGATTTTTACTCATACCTTTCCTCCTTCGGAATGTCGCCCCCGGCTCTGCCGGTCCGGACTTTGTCCGTACCAAGCAGGTTGGCGCCCACCGCCCGGGCGACTGCTCTAACTAGGGGATCGAATTCATCCTTCAATCCGGAGAATGGTAGCGCCACGATGCACGGCAGGGCATCCTGCGAAAACCTTTTTACCACATCCTTCAGTACGCCTGCCAGATTATCGGTGTAGAAAATCATTTGGTAACCGGCCCGGATCAGCTCTTCCACCTTGCTGCGCGCATCCCCCTCCTGC
This sequence comes from Caldifarciminota bacterium, assembly GCA_965649165.1. GTDB lineage: Bacteria > Hydrothermota > Tepidihabitantia > Tepidihabitantales > Tepidihabitantaceae > JAOABP01. The sequence goes on from CBFGJT010000011.1 coordinate 5,788, forward strand.
ACAGGAAAGACATCCACGCCCGCTGCTCCCATTCCCATCACCACATCCTCGGGACCCACGACTGCGATCCGGGAAATTTCACTCGGCATAAACAACCAGCTCCTCGGCCAGGGTTACCGGTAACCCGCTGATCTTGGCGGCGTAAATCAGCCGGAGATTCGTAATTTCATTTTCCCACAGCCGGTAGAAACGGAATACCGGTTCATAACCCAGTGCCACATACCGTGCTCGATTTACAAATTCCACCAGGAGACGACGGGCTCTTTGCTCAACGAGGGCAAACCACCCGCGGTTTATCTTTACCTCCAGTCCCAGCTGGACCAGCTCCTCAAAAACCGTTCCCCTGAACCGCTGGCTCCACACTTCATCTTCAGCGCCGACCAGTGCCTTCAGCTCTGCCGATGCGAGACCGCCTCCCCGTATCAGAAGCGAGAAGGGGTTTTCCGGTACCTCCGGCATCAACCGTAACCGCAGTAGTATCTTCAGATTAAGCAGATCCGCCGTCAGCCGGTAATAATGCCAGGCAAAATCCCGGTTCCGGCAGCAGTCCAGTGCTAGCTCAATTTCTTTTTGGTCAAGATAGAGGTCAACAAATCCTGGATTCCCCTTGCGTTCTGCCTGTTCCAGTGCGGTGCGCCCGTGGGTCGCAAGCCAGCTTACTACCCACCGCGGCACCTCCAGGTGCCCAGACGACTCCGGCACGGTAATCTGTGTTTCGTCTGCTCCCAGCTGTCGCTTCAGACTCACCTTCATGCGCATGACCACTGCTGGCAGGATCAGAACCGTCCTCAGCCATTCCTCCCGGACATATTCGAGGGTAAAATGCAGAGCAGCCTCCTCTGCCCGGGAAAAGATTTGAGCCGGGTTGTGCAACCCGTCCCGGTCGATGAATTCGGCATAACGGGTTTCGGAAAGTTCTCGGAGAAAATCCTGTGCTGTGGGAACTGATATCAGCCGTTTATAGAGACTGCGGTCAAAAAAGAGCGGCTCGCGTGCCTTCATCCTGCCGATGCCGAATGCGTAGGCAGCGTTTTCGCTCCAGCGGAGCATGCTGGTCCGGTATCTGCGAGTGATTGAATCCGAAAGCAGAGTCACAAGATTATAAATATAACCCGGTATAAATGTGAGTCAATAACAGTAACCCCTTCTTGCCCGCGTGCTCGCGGGCTTAACTTGACATCAGCGGTGATCCGGTTTAACCTTTAATGATGGGTATTTTCATTATGCTCGGGTTGATCAGTGCGCCCCCGGCGACGGGAATGGCGACCTTTGATTTTCTGCTCATTCCGCCGACTGCCCGGGAAGCGGTCATCGGCAGTTTTAATCCGGCAGCGGGAAGCGGTGCGTTTGCATTTTATTACAACCCGGCGCAACTCTTAGCCAGCACCGCGCCGGAGGCGCAGTTAAGCTACATCAACTACCCGGCAAGGGTGAATGCGGGTTCGGCTGCCTACCGCCAGCTCGTTGCCCTGGGGCGCGGTTTCGGTGCCGGTTTCTATTACCTGAACTCCGGGACGATGAAGCGGACCAATGAGCAGGGGGAAGAGCTTGGTACATTCGGCGTGTCGTTTGCCAGTCTGAAGATTGCTGGGGCGCAGACCGTTGCGGACCGAATTGATTTCGGGCTGGCTCTGAGCGGGCTCTACGGCAGTATTGATACCTTTTTCAGTGTCGGGGTCGCGGGCGATGCCGGCGCAGTGTACCGTCTCCCGGAGTACCATCTGTCAATCGGTGCCAGTGTAAGTAACCTCGGACTGCAGATCAAGCCTTTCGGTGACTACCGGGATCCGCTCCCGCTGGATCTTGCGCTCGGTGCGGTCTGGCAGCCGGTGCCGGCACTCAGCCTCGGGTTCGGCGTTCATAAATCAAGAGCCGACCGTTTCCGCTTCGGCGGCGGGGTGGAAGGCTGGGCAGGCAGTAACATTATTCTCCGTGCTGGCTACGATTCCCGCGGCAGCGACTGGAATGACGGCACGCTGGGCGGATTGCTTGCCGGCTTTGCTGCCGGGCTCGGTATCCGTTATGACCGCTATCAGATTGACTATTCCTTCCTGCCGATGGGAGTCCTCGGTTTTTCCCACCGGCTGAGCCTCGGGTTCAGCCTGTAACTCGCCGATGAAGCGTCAGTTTGTCAAGGATCTCAAGCCGGGAACGCTGGTCAACGATGTGTTCTGGTGCTCGCGGCGGGATATCAAGGACCGCCGTGATGGCGGGCAGTTTCTGACCTTTGAAATCCGGGACCGGACCGGTGCTATGCCGGCGATTATGTGGGACAAGATTGAGGACGGAATTACCTACATCGCCGAGGGCAGTTTCTGCCATGTTCAGGGCCGGGTCGGCGACTACCAGGGGAAACTGCAACTGACAGTTAGTGCGGTCTATCCCGTTGAGCCGGTTCAGGTGTCAAAGGGGGATTTCATCCCGGTGTCTAAGTTCAATCCCGCTGAGCTGATGAGCGAACTCCAGGGTTATATCGCCCGGATTCAGAACCGCTGGCTCCAGCAGCTGCTTAAGACATTTTTTGATGATGCCCATTTTGCTGAACAGTTTGTTCAGGCACCGGCAGCGGTCCGGGTACACCATGCCTGGGTGGGCGGGCTTTTGGAACATACGGTAATGATGTGCCGTCAGGCGCTACACCTCCCGGAAGTTTATCCGGAAATTGACCGCGACCTGCTTCTGACCGGCTGCATCCTGCACGACATCGGGAAGGTCCGTGAATACACCGCCGGGCAGGCGATTGAACATACCGACGAGGGCAAACTCATCGGTCATATTGTGCTCGGTTATCAGCTGGTGGCGGACAAAATCCGCACAATTGCGGGCTTTCCGCCCGAGCTGGAAAAGCAGGTTCTGCATATAATTCTTGCCCATCACGGCGAGCATGAATTTGGTGCGCCCAAGACCCCGAAGTTTCCCGAAGCCTTTCTCGTCTTCTTTTTGGACTATTTGGATTCCCGACTGGCGATCTTCCGCTCGGCAATTGAGAAAAATCCCGGGGTGCGGTGGACTGAATTCAACGACTATCTGGAAACTGATGTTTACATTGGCGAGACGCCGGGCAAAGTTCAGTGACATCACCCCCCCGCCGGAAGCACAGCCTCTCCGGCTGCCTGATTATCGGGTCTTTGCCGCTGCCTGCGGGCAGCTGGGGGTGGAGCTCAACCGAGAACAGTTCAACATGCTGGTCCGGTATCAGGCAGAACTCACAGCCGGAAATGAAAAGATCAACCTGATTTCGCGCAAAGACACTAGCCGGATCTTCAGCTATCACATCATCGACTCCCTGGCGGTTTCCCGGTTTATTCCCAAGGCGCAGGTCTGCGCCGATATTGGCACCGGTGCCGGACTGCCCGGGATTCCGCTGGCGATAATCCGTCCGGACTTGACCGTTTTTCTGATTGAATCGGTGCAGAAGAAGTGTCGGTTTCTGGCGCAGGTGACCGCAGGGTTGCAACTCAAAAATATTCGGCTGTTCTGTGCCCGCGCTGAGAGCCTGCCACCGCTGGACTGCGATGTGATTTTAAGCCGGCTGACCGGCGAGTTGAGGCTGACCCTGCGTCATTCGGTCTGCCATCTGAAGCCCGGGGGGATTATGATTCTTTACAAATCGGCTGGCTGGGAGGCGGAACTGAAACAGAACGCCCGGCTCTTGGAGCGGCTGAAGGTAAACCTGGACCGGGTTGAGACGGTGCGCCTCCCTTTCACCGGCATTGAACGACAGCTGGTGATCTTGGTGCGTTGGGCATAAGGCGGTACAGAAAACCCAATAAAAAATATGAAGGCCTCCACCCCACGGCCTTCATATTTAAAGAACTGTACTGGATGTAACATCAATAAGCGTGCCCGGGTTGTGCGAAACTCGTAGAAAGGAGGTGATCCAGCCGCACGTTCCCGTACGGCTACCTTGTTACGACTTCGCCCCAGTCACCAGCCCTACCTTGGGCCCTCATAAAGAGGGACTTCAGGTATTGCCGGCTCCCATGGCGTGACGGGCGGTGTGTACAAGACCCGGGAACGTATTCACCGCAGCATGCTGATCTGCGATTACTAGCGATTCCATCTTCATGCAGACGAGTTGCAGCCTGCAATCCGAACCATGGCCGCTTTTATGGGATTAGCTCCGCCTCGCGACGTCGCAACCCATTGTAACGGCCACTGTAGGACGTGTGTAGCCCTGGGCATAAAGGCCATGCTGACTTGACGTCATCCCCACCTTCCTCCTCCTTAACGGAGGCAGTCCCCTTAGAGTGCACCCTCGCGGGTTGGCAACTAAGGGCAGGGGTTGCGCTCGTTGTGGGACTTAACCATACACCTCACGGCACGAGCTGACGACAGCCATGCAGCACCTGTGCCGGCTCCCGGGAAAATCCCGGGTCGCTTCCCTTTCGGGTCACTACCACCGGCATGTCAAACCCAGGTAAGGTTCTTCGCGTAGCATCGAATTAAACCACATCCTCCACCGCTTGTGCGGGTCCCCGTCAATTCCTTTGAGTTTCAACCTTGCGGCCGTAGTCCCCAGGTGGCACACTTAGCGCGTTAGCTGCGGCACGCCCGAAACCGGGCACGCCCAGTGTGCATCGTTTACAGCTAGGACTACCAGGGTATCTAATCCTGTTTGCTCCCCTAGCTTTCGTGTTTCAGCGTCAGGAACGTTCCAGGAGCCTGCCTTCGCCATCGGCGTTCCTTCCGATATCCACGCATTTTACCGCTACACCGGAAGTTCCGGCTCCCTCTCCCGTCCTCAAGGCCGGTAGTTTCGACAGCAGTTCCTCCGTTGAGCGGAGGGCTTTCACCATCGACACGCCAGCCCGCCTACACACCCTTTACACCCAGTGAATCCGGACAGCGCTTGCCCCCTACGTATTACCGCGGCTGCTGGCACGTAGTTAGCCGGGGCTTCCTCTGGGGGTACCGTCACCCCTTGTTGTCAAGGAGCTTCGCTCCCCCTGACAGGAGTTTACATCCCGAAGGACTTCATCCTCCACGCGGTGTCGCTGGGTCAGGCTTTCGCCCATTGCCCAAATTTCTAGACTGCTGCCTCCCGTAGGAGTGGGGACCGTGTCGCAGTTCCCCTGTGGCTGGTCACGCTCTCACGCCAGCTACCCGTCTCAGCCATGGTGGGCTTTTACCCCGCCATCAAGCTGATAGGCCAAGGGCCCGTCCCAGGGCGGCACCTTGCGGCACCTTTCCTGTCGGGAAGATGCCCTCCCGACAGGATACGGAGAATTAGCCCGCCTTTCGGCGGGTTATGCTCCTCCCCGGGGATGGTTACCCTTGTATTACTCACCCGTTCGCCGCTAAGCACAGCACGGTATTGCTACCACACTGTGCTCCGCTCGACTTGCATGTCTAAGACACACCGCCAGCGCTAGTCCTGGGCCAGGATCAAACCCTTCAAGCGAGAAGCTTGTAAGGAATTGATTGGCACAACCCGAGCACGCTTGGGTTACATCCGAATTATCAAAGAGCGATATCTCTGTAACTATATTATAATTGCCCCAAAACCTTTGTCAAGCAGGATTTTAATCCGGTTTTCAATAAACTATCTACCAACAATTTCATAACTTATAATTTTTTAGCGATAAATTTTCTGAGTAGGATTTCAAGGGGTCTGATTTTCCTTTTTCCCCTCTTTTTTGGCAGAACCTTCTGAACGCGATTTTTCTCCGCCCTTGTCCGCACCGGACTTGCGGGCATAATCGGTGATGTAGAAACCTGAACCCTTGAAGATCAGCCCGGAACCGCCGGAGATCAGCCGTTCAACCTTGCCGTTTTTCCCGCACTTGGGGCATTTCTTCACCGGCGGTTCGGTGATGCGCTGAAACTGGCTGAAGCGGTGTCCGCATCGCCTGCAGTGATATTCGTAGGTTGGCATATTAGACGCTTCTTTTCGCTCGCTTAAAGACCGGAGCGCCCGCAGGGGGGCGCTCCGGTCCGGAGGTGTGATTAATATTCACCGCCGTAGCCGCCCGGAGTCGGCGGGGTCTTTTCCTTTTCCGGCAGTTCGGTGATCGCGCACTCGGTGGTGATCATCAGTCCGGCAACGCTCGCCGCATTCTGGAGCGCAACCCGGGTGACCTTGGTCGGGTCGATGATGCCCATCTCGAACATGTCGCCGTATTCCAGGGTCTCGCAGTTGAAGCCGAAACTGCCCTTCTCCTCCATGACGCGGTTGAACACGATCGAGCCATCAACTCCGGCGTTCTGGGCGAGCTGACGGATCGGCTCCTCCAGCGCCCGCTTGACGATGTTGACGCCAATCTGCTCATCGCCCTCAACCTTCAGCTTCTCCAGCGCCGGAATACAGCGCACCAGTGCCACGCCACCGCCCGGGACGACCCCCTCTTCCACCGCAGCCCGGGTGGCGTGCAGTGCGTCCTCAACCAGCGCCTTCTTGTTTTTCATCTCCACCTCGGTGGATGCGCCGACATTGATCACCGCCACACCGCCGGCAAGCTTCGCCAGCCGTTCCTGGAGCTTCTCGCGGTCGTAATCGGACTTGGTCTCCTCAATCTGCTTGCGGATCTGCTCAATCCGTGCCTGAATGTCTGCCTTCTTGCCCGCACCCTCAACGATCGTGGTATTCTCCTTGTCGATCACCACCCGCTTGGCGATGCCGAGATCGGAGATCTGGACATTCTCGAGCTTGATGCCCAGGTCCTCGGAGATCAGGCGGCCGCCGGTGAGGATAGCGATATCCTCCATCATCGCCCGGCGCCGGTCACCGTAGCCCGGTGCCTTGACCGCACAGCAGCGGAGCGTGCCCTTGATGTGGTTGACGACCAGGCCTGCCAGCGCCTCACCCTCAACCTCTTCCGCGATCACGAGAATCGGCTTGCCCCGCTGGGCGACCTTCTCCAGGATCGGCAGCAGGTCGCGCATTGAGGAGATCTTCTTCTCATAGAGTAGGACAAACGCATCCTCAAGGATCGCTTCCATCTTCTGATTCTGGGGTGAGGTGGTGCCAGGTTCGAGCGCAAAGTAGGGCGAGAGATAGCCGCGGTCAAACTGCATGCCCTCCACGACCTCCAGTGTCGTCTCGACCGACTTCGCCTCCTCAACCGTGATCACGCCCTCCTTGCCCACCTTCTCCATCGCATCGGCGATCAGCTTGCCGATCTCCTTGTCATTGTTTGCGGAGATCGTGGCAACCTGCTCGATCTCCTCCCGGCCTGCGGTCTTCTTGGAGATGCGCTTGAGTTCGGCGACCGCTGCCTCCACCGCCTTGTCAATGCCCCGCTTCAGCGCCATCGCATTGGCACCGGCAGTGACATTCTTCAGGCCCTCGCGGTAGATCGCCTCGGCCAGAACCGTGGCGGTGGTGGTGCCGTCACCGGCAATGTCTGAGGTCTTGGACGCCACCTCCTTGATCATCTGGGCGCCCATATTTTCAAATTTATCCTCAAGCTCAATCTCCTTGGCGACGGTAACGCCGTCCTTGGTCACGGTCGGCGCACCCCACTTCTTGTCAATCAGGACGTTGTGGCCGCGCGGACCAAGTGTCACCTTGACCGCATGGGCAAGCTGTTCGGTACCGCGCAGAATCGCCCTTCGGGCATCCTCTTCAAATTTCAACTGCTTTGCTGGCATTTTACTCCTCCTTATTTGTTTTCCTTTTCAATGATCGCCAGGACATCATCCTCGCGCATGATCAGATACTCCTCATCACCGATCCGGATTTCGTTTCCGGAGTACTTGCCGAACAGAATGTAGTCACCCTTCTTTACCTCCATCGGAATCCGGTTGCCCTTGTCGTCGATCCGGCCCGGTCCAACTGCAATCACCTTACCCTGTTGCGGTTTCTCCTTGGCGGTATCCGGGATGATAATCCCGCCCTTCTTTACTTCCTCTTCAACCCGTTCTACGAGGATTCGGTCCTGCAATGGTTTAATCTTCATCACTCCTCCTTTTTATATTTGCACCTGATATTGTGTAAATTATGCCTTTTCAACGCCTCGCATCCCCATCCCCACCCCCTCACCCTAAATTAGACAGCAGCAGGGCTCAAAAGGTTTCAGTTTTCCCCTTGAAAACAGAAAAGTGGGCGATACCTGAATTGAACAGGTGACCTCCTCCTTGTAAGGGAGGCGCTCTCGCCAACTGAGCTAATCGCCCGTGAAAAAATCATAGCGGAGAAAAATGGAACTGTCAAACCCGCCAGCCTGTTTCTGTCAGTCCAGTTTTACCGACAGCCGACAGAAGACAAGGGAAGATAATGGGGACAACGGTAGGGGGAACTGGGGGGAGGGTAGAGGCTCCAGAGGGCTTATTCTGTAACTATCTGATAGAATATAACTTAGTGAAACAGCCCAATTCACGGTTAAATTCCGGCGGTTTTATGACTCTAATTGGATGGAGAAAGAAAAAAGAAAGGAGGCAGGCATGAAGAAACAGCGTGCAACCGGCATCAGCCGGGTTGAACAGCAGGTGCTCAACTACCTGAAACGGCAGGACCCGGACCATATCGCCCTAAGCTTTGCCCGGCAGAGGTCCAGGATGGTGGCAAACTACTACCTTTACGCGATAAAAGCAGACCGGATTTACCGGCTGGTCCAGGAGGTTACTGGCAATGCAGGGGTGGCACCTGCATCCCGACGCCTGTATTACACCTATGCCCTGGAGCTGGAAAAGCTCTATCGCACCCGGCAGCGCGCAGATATCACTACCGAGATTCAGATCCGGCGCTACAAATGGACGGTCCGGGGTCTGGAAGCGCAACTGCTCGACCGGCTGGAAGCGCTGCTCAGACGGGAGCTCGGGTGGTGCCGGCAGAACTTGACGGTGTCGGCTTAAATCGTTAAACTTGGGTAGTGGATGCGGTTGAGGTCAGAGGTTTGGTGCGCCGGTTTGGTGGGCTGACCGCAGTTGACAACCTCTCCTTCACGGTGGCGCCGGGCGAGATCTTTGGGCTGATCGGTCCCAACGGCTCGGGCAAGACCACCACCCTGCGGGTTGTTGCCACCCTGCTGCTGCCCAGTGCGGGCACAGTTGCCGTTTTCGGCCATGATGTGGTCCGGGAGGCGCAGGCGGTCCGGCGCCTGATCTCCTATCTGCCCGAGGATGCCGGGGCATACCGAAATCTTTCCGGACTGGAGTATCTGCGGTTTATGGCAACATTCTACTCCGATGACACGGTGGAGCGGGACCGGCTGGTGGAGCGGGGAATCGAGATCGCCGGTCTGGGCACAAGGATTAAAGACCGGGTGCGGACCTATTCTAAAGGGATGGCAAGAAAGCTGCTGTTAGCCCGGGCACTGATGAGCGGACCGAAGCTAGCGATTCTGGATGAGCCGACATCAGGTCTGGATGTTGAAAACGCGACTGAGGTCCGGACAATCATCCGGGATTTCGCCCGGGGGGGCACGACGGTGCTGCTCTCCTCGCACAACATGCTGGAGGTGGAGTTCCTTTCTGACCGGGTGGGGATCATCCGGCAGGGCCGGCTGATCGCCACCGGCTCACCCGCGGAGCTGAAGGTACAGTTTGGGGCGGAAAATCTGGAGCAGGTGTTTCTCAAGGCGGCAGGATGAGGTTTCTCGGGACATTGATCTGGAAGGAGCTGCGGGAGCTATTGACGGTGCGGATGTTGGTTCCGTTTGTGGCGCTGCTGCTGCTGTTTCTCTTTATCGGCCGGATGCTGCGTGGTGAGCGGAAACGGGCAGAGGCGCCGCAGCCGGTGCTGGTGGTCAGTGTTGACTCGGGTCCAGTCTTAGACCGGATTGTCCGGTTCTTGGAGCAGAGCGGGCTGATGCCCGAGCGGTTTTGGGGGCCGCTGGATTCAGCGCTGGTGGAGAAAGGTGGAAACTGGGTGGTGCTCGTCCGGGTGCCGGAGGGTGCGGATGCCCGGCTGGCGCGGTTTGAACCGGTGCAGGTTGAGGTCTATACACCCCTGCGCGGGTTCTCATTCGGGCAGACGATGCGTGGGGCAAAGGTGAAGACTGCGCTCGCCCGGCTCGATTCAATCCTTGCCCGTGAGCAGATCGAACGGCTAGCAGGCGGGCAGGAGCCGGCAGCAATCCAGCATCCGCTGCATAAAGAGTGGTATGTGATGTTCAAAGGCATGGTGGCACGGGGCAGTCCGGAGGCGGTGCAGGGACTGGTGCTCGCTCAGACCTTTCTTGTGCCGATTATTCTGCTCCTGGTCATCATCTATGCAAGTCAGATGATCGCTGCTTCAATTGGGCAGGAGAAGGAGAATAAAACTCTGGAGACGCTTCTGACCGTGCCGGTGAGTCGGGTGCTGATTGTTGCCGGCAAGATGCTCGGGGCGGCGATTGCAGCAATGGTGATCTCTGCAGTCTCGATGGTGGTCATGGCCTACTACACCGCCGGATTCGCGACCGACCGGACAACAGTGCCATCAGCCCCAAAGGTAGCGACGGATTTGGGGCTAAGCCTTACGAGTGAGGGGGTGGTGATTTTGGGAATTACTCTGTTTCTGGCGATCATGGTGGCTTTAGCTCTGGCAACCATTTTGGCAATTTTCTCCGAGGATGCCAAGAGTGCGCAGGTAAACATCACTCCGCTGATGATGCTCTGCCTGATTCCCTATTTCTTTGTTCTGATGTTTGATATCAACGCCCTTTCCCTGCCGCTGCGGGTGCTGGTGCTGGCGATCCCCTTTTCCTATCCTTTTCTTGTGCCGCAGGCGCTGATCTTCGGTAACTACCGGCTGATCATCTTCGGCATCGCTTATACCGGGCTGTTTGCGGTGATTCTGGTCATACTTGCCGCCTGGTTTTTCCAGGGGGAGCGGGTTCTGACCGCCCGGCTGCGGTTGAGACGGCGGTAAAACAGCTAACGGTCTTTAGCCGGACCGCGGGCAAGCGAGGCAAAGATTCCCAGAAAACAGAGCAGGCTGAAGATGATAAAACCCAGCCGGAGCGCGGGCAGAAGTCCGGGGGCACTGCCGGGCTGGAGTCTGACCGGACCGACAAAAATCCCTAGCAGCATCATCGCCAGACCGAGCGAGAGGCTCTGACCCAGCAGGCGCATGGTGGCCAGGATCGCGGAGCCGATGCTGTAGTCCGCCGGATTGACGGCACCCATGACCGCACTGGTGTTGGGCGCAGAAAACAGGGCAAAGCCGAAGCCGAGAATGAGCAGTCCGATAATTATGATTCCGAGCGTTATGGTGGGATTGAGCAGGGCAAACAGTCCGAGCCCGGATGTGGTCAGCCCCATGCCCACAGAGGCGAGCAGGCGGGGTTCGTGCCGGTCAGCAAGCCTGCCGGTTAGGGGTGAAAAGAGCGCCATAACCGTCGGCTGGCATACCAGTATCATACCTGCGGTCTGGACATCAATCTGCCGGAGGTACTGCAGATAAAGGCTGAGCAGAAATCCGACCGCAGCGGTTGCAGCGTAGTTGATTAGTGCGGCGAGATTGGAGAAGGTAAAGGTCCGGTTTCCCCGAAACAGTGCAAGTTTGAGGAGCGGGCTGGCGGTCCGCCGCTCCCAGAGGAAAAAGGCGAGCAGGCCGATAACGCCTGCGGTGCTCAGGATAATCGCGGTGCGGTCCGGCAGCCGGGTCAGGCCGAAAAGCAGTCCGAGGATACTGGCGGCATAAATGATGGAGCCGGTGAGGTCGAACTTCAAAGTACTGCCGGGTGTGGACGCGGGTTCGGGAATTGACGGGGTCAGCACCAGAGCGGCAAGGCTGAAGGGCAGATTGATGCCGAACACCATGCGCCAGCCCAGATGCCGGGTGATGATGCCGCCGAGAAATGGTCCAAGCGAAAGTCCGAGATAGGTAACGGCGGTGTTGATGCCCAGTGCCCAGCCCCGTCTTTCCCGCGGGTAGACAGTGGTGAGGATGGCAATGCCCGTGGCAAAGATCATCGCTCCCGCACCCCCCTGCAGAAGCCGGCAGATCAGAAGCAGTGTGCCCGAAGGGGCCAGCGCCGCACCGAGCGCGGCGAGCGTATAGATGCCCAGTCCGAGGCGGAAGATTGTGCGTCGGCGGTAAAGATCGGCAAGCCGGCCCAGGGGGAGCAGGAGAATCGCTGAGCTTAAGAGTGCAGCAGCCGGTAGCCAGCCGAGCGTGATCGCATCCAGTCCGAGGTCTTGGCCGATTCCGGGCAGGGCAATGTTGATTGATGAGCTCATGAATGGGGTGACAAACGAACTGATGCTTGTGGCAACGAGCGTAAAAATCCGTACCCGGGATTCAGTTAGCGCCATCAATTATCACCAGTTTGTGGCAGCGATGATACGAAACCGGAACGAGATAAACACCCGGACCGTTGATCCGGACCCGGGTGCCAGCGGGCGTAAAGGCGGAAATAAAACGGCAGCTGCCAAGGGTGGCGATCCGGACCGAAAGATGCCGGTCCTTTGGTTCGTTGACCCCGGTAGCGGTAAGTCTGCCCCCAAGGTAAAACAGGTCGGAGTTGCCGGCGCTGTCGGCAGCGAAGAGAATGTGCAGGGTTTGGTTTTGGGTTACAAGCGCCGGCTGGTTAACGTCGTGGCTCGTCAGATAGGTGAGCTGGTGAGGTTCGGTCCAGTGCCCTGCAGAATCCTGGAGGGCGAAGAGCAGCTGCTTGTGGTCCGGTGAATTGGCAGTTTTTCCGCACCAGACCGCAGCACACCGGTTGTTAAAGAGATGGGCAATTGATGGTGACTCCTGATTAAACTGGAGATAACCGCTGACAGCGGTGATTTCACTCCAGCCCTGCGGGCGCCGGCACAGCACCTGATTACTGGAGCTGCCCAGATCCCTTCCCAACCAGACAACACACAGCTCACCACCGCTGTCCACCGCTACCGCCGCATCCCGGTGATCCGCGGGAAATGAGGTTATCTGCTCCGCCGGCAGCCAGCCAGTGCCGGGCTGATACTCCTTGTGAAACACCTGCGGGACGCCGCCGGTATCCGGGTTGCCGTAATAGACGATATGCGGCGCACCGCTAACCGGCTGGACCGCAATCACCGGATATTTGAGGTTATACGGCAGGGGTGCGAAAGCGAGCAGGGTCTCGGCAAGCCAACGGCCGGTGGCGGCATCAAACCGTTTGTACCAGATCCCGCGGAGCTGGGGATAGTTCTGGGCATCAATGTGCCAAGAGAGATGGATATTGCCCGCAGGGTCGGCACCGGCTGCGGGCAGATTGAGGTTGATTTCAAACCGGGTGAGCTGGGATTCGGGCAGCCAGATCCCGCTTCCTGCTTCATAACGGCGATACCAGATCTGCCGGAAGCCGGCACGGCTGTCGAGCCAGAAGACGAAGATATTTCCCTGCGGGTCAACCGCAATGCTTTTCTGACAGCTCAGTCCGGGCACCTGCACTGCCGAATGGCTCGTCAGCCGGAACAGACGGTCCCACTCCACTGCCAGACCCAGTTGGGCAAGAATGCAGACAAAAAAAATGCAAGTCTTGCACCGCACCATCGGTAAAAAGAGTGACTTAATTAATCAGATTGTCAAGGAAATGATGGCTTTTCAGCTTTCGGGTTTTATCTGCTGCAGTTGTGCCAGCACTGCGCCGGCGAGGTAGAAGGAACCGGCAACGACAATCGGCATTCTGCCGACCGCAAGTTCGCGGGCACGGGCAAGCGCGGCCGGGATGTCGGGTGCGGTTTCGACCGGGACTTTGAGCCGGGTGAAGATGCCCTTGAGTAGTGCCGGAGCAAGGGCGCGGGGCGATTCGGGCGCAACCGCAAGCGCATAGTCCACATAGGGCGCAACCGGTTCGAGGGTTTTCTTGACCAGTTTGTGGCGGAGCGAGCCGTAGACAAGAATTACCTTTTCCCGGAAGCATTCATGCAGGACCCGGGCAAGCGCCTGCCCGGATTCGGGGTTGTGACAGGTGTCAATAAGCAGGGGCGGGTTCTGTTCCACGAGCTGACATCTGCCCGGAATAACCAGTCCGCTCAAGCCCTGAAGTACCGGTTCAATTCTAATCCGCGGGTCATTGCGGGCAAGGATGCCGAGGGTGGTGAGGGCGGTCAGGCAGTTTTCTATCTGGTGTCTTCCAAGTAGTCTGAGCTGAATTCTGGCCGCACCCAGTTCGGTGAAGGCGGAAAAGGCGGTGCCGGTGATGTCGGTGGTTTCATCCCAGTAGCGGGCATGCGCCTCCACAAGCACGGGCCGAGCATTGGTCTTTTCTGCCTGTGCCAGCAGTTCATTTTTTGCCTCGGGCGTTTGCGGGGCGATGATCACCGGTTTTCCCGGGCGCATGATGCCCGCCTTTTCCCGGGCGATCTTGGCGAGCGTACTGCCGAGCACCCTGAGGTGGTCATAGCCGATGCGGGTGATGACTGAGACTTCCGGATGGCTGAGGTTGGTGGCGTCGAGCCGGCCGCCGAGCCCGACCTCAATCACCAAATAGTCAAGCCCGCGCCGGGCAAAGAGGTCAAAGGCGGATGCGGTCAGCAGTTCAAAGTACGAGACCGGCTGTTTTGTTACGAGCGGGCGGAATTTTGTTATCATGCGGGCAAATTCTGCCTGGTTTATCCAGCTGCCATTGAGCTGAATCCGTTCCCGGACCGAGAGGAGATGGGGAGAGATGAAAAGTCCGGTTTTGAGTCCGCAGGCGCGCAGTCCTGCTTCGATCAGGCAGGCAACCGAGCCCTTGCCCTTGGTGCCGGCGATGAGGATGACATTTTTGAGCCGGTCCTGCGGGTTGCCGGCAAGCGTAAGCAGGTGGCGGATCGCATCCAGCTTGAACCGGTCGCGCGGTCGGGGTTTGCGTTCATAGTTGACGAGCGAGTCCAGAAATTCAAGCGCCTGATGGTAGTTCATTACCACTCCGTGGCGGCCTTGAGCAGAATTCCCCGTTTTGAGCTCCGGCAGAACTGGAGCAGTTGCCGGATTTCCGTTTCTGCGGGTCCGGGCAGAAGTTCCGCCTCAATCCGGTTCAGGGCGTTGTCAAAAAGCAGACCGGAGCGGAAAAGAAGCCGGAAGGCATCGCCGATGATGGTGATCTTCTCCGGGCTGAAGCCGGCG
>CBFGJT010000011.1:20832-47119 GCA_965649165.1 Caldifarciminota bacterium
GCCCAATATCCGGCAGGGGTTGCCGGCAGCAAGCATAAAGGGCGGGATGTCCTGGTTGACATAGGAGTGGGCGCCGACCATCGCCAGTCGGCCGATCCGGCAGAACTGGTGGACCCCGGTGCCGCCGCCGAGATTGGCACCATCTTCAACCTCCACATAGCCGCCAAGGAGAACGCCGCTGGTCAGGACACAGTCCGAGCCGATCTGGCAGTTGTGGGCAATGTGGACATAGCTCATGATGTAGTTGCGGTCGCCAAGCCGGGTGCAGTTGCCCGCACCGGTTGCCCGGTGCACAGTTGCATATTCAAAGATCATGTTGTCGGTGCCGATCGTGACCGCGGTCAGCTCGCCCTGATACTTCCGGTCCATCGGTTCGGCACCGAGGACCACACCGGTTTTGAGCCGGGTGCGGGCGCCGAGTGCGACCCTGTCTTCAATGACACAGAAGGGTCCGATTTCGCAATCGGGCGCAAGCTGCGCCTGAGGGCTGATGAGGGCGGTCGGATGGATCAGCGGACCGCACCGGTTACCGTTGCACTGCATGCCGGCTCTTCACCGACGAGAACTTTGCCTTCAAACTTAAACACCCCGGCTTTTGCCGAGACCAGCCGGGCAATGACCCGCAGCTGTTCTCCGGGCCGGACGATCCGCCGAAACCGCACCTGCTCAATGCCGGCAAAGAGCGGGGTCTTCCCTTTGAGTTCGGGCTGCTGGAGCAGGACGAGCAGGATGCCCGCCTGGGCGATCGCCTCCACCATCAGCACGCCGGGCAGGACCGGGTTGCCGGGAAAGTGGCCCGGAAAGTAGAACTCCTCCGGCTGGATGGTCCGGGAGCATTCAATCTCCTCCTGATCAAACCGGATTACCCGGTCGATGAAGAGAAACGGCTCCCGGTGGGGAAGATACTGTTTGACATCAATGGATGGGTTCAAACTGCCTCCTTTCTTAACATCCGGACCAGTTTCAGGTTCAGCTGGTGACTGGGATTATACGCAAAGAGCTCTGCCCGCAGCGGTCGGCCAAATAGCGCCAGATCACCAAGCAGGTCGAGGATCTTGTGCCGGCAGGGTTCGGCACTAAATCGGGGTTTTGCCGGAAAAAGCCAGCCGTTAATAATTTTTACCCGGAAGGGCAGGCGGTCCAAAAGCGGCTGGAGTTCAGTGCCTGCGGGTCCGAAGGTTCGGGCAGGTGCAATTTCCCTGAGGAAGCGTCCAGGAGTGATCAGAACTGAGAAGAATTGGGGACCGGTGTGGGGGTAGTCAATGAGACAGCTGATCCTCAAGTTTTTGCTGGGCAGGGCTATGATAATACCACCGGCATCCGTTACCGCTACCGGTTTCGGCAGATAAAAGGGCACGGTTCTGCCGGTGATGCCCGTATCTTTCAGTCTTTGGGCAAACAGGAGGCTGCTGCCGTCAGCAAAGGGCAATTCACCACTGTCAATGGTAATCTTGAGGTCGGTAATACCCAGGCCGGTGCAGGCGGCAAGCAGGTGCTCAACGAGGGCGAACCGGGAGCGGTCATGGGCGAGGACGGTGGTCTGTCCTTCAATCCGGGCGTTATTGATATCTGCCCGGAGCCGGAAATTGAAGACAATGCCGGTGCCTGAGGGTGCTGGATCGAGCTCGAGCCGTACCGATTGGCCCTGCCGGTTCCAGCCGCGGATTGTGACCTTTTTTCTGATCGTCACCGGTTTTCTCCAAACTGGTGCCAGAGCCGAGCCCAGAAGCGCTGCATCTGTCGAAGCGGCCGTGCTGGAATTCCCCAGTAATGGCTGCCCGGCGGCAGGGAGCGGAATACCGCGGATTTGGCATAGATGACGCTGTTGGCGCCGATGGTGATGTGGTCCCGGATTCCGGACTGGCCGGCAACTATTACCCCATTTTCCAGCCGGGCACTGCCGGCGATACCGCTTTGTGCGGTGATGATGCAGTTTTCGCCGATCCGGACATTGTGGCCGATGTGGACCAGAGCATCAATCTTTGTGCCCCTGCCGATCCGGGTCTGTCTGCCGGTTTTTGCCCGGGCGACTGAGACCAGAGGTCCGATCTCCACCTCATCTTCGATGATCACTTCGCCCTCATGCTCCAGGAGGTGGTAGCTGCCGTTGTGCCTTTCATACCCGAATCCGTGCCAGCCGATGACTGTGCCCGGTCCGATCCGGACCTTTCTGCCGATGATCGTTCTGCCGAGGATGGTGACATTCGGAGCGATGAAACAGCCGGCACCGATTTCAACTCCGGCACCAATGTAGACCAACAGACTGATGACCGCACTCGGATCAACTTTTGCCTGAGGATCAATCCAGCTGAGCCGGCGTTCTTCAGGGTGCACTTAGGGTGTAATGGCGGAATAAAGAATTTGGATAACACCGCTTACCTTTTCCCGGAGTGCCTCAATCCGGTCGGCCTCGCCCTCCTGGGTGCGGATGAGCGTGCCGGTTGCCACCTGAATCAGAGACAGCTGGAACTGGATTTTCCGTTCCCGTTTTGAACACTCCCCGAAGATGCAGTAGTCGGCACTCAGAGCCCGGGCAACATCCAGTGCCTGGTCCTGGCTGAGCTGCATGCCTGAATAGCCCCGGTTCTGGACCGTCTGATCAACCTTGGCGTCCGGGATGATTTCCACCTGCGTTTTATCCTTGAGCAGGGCGCCGGCGAACTGCCGGATGCGGGTGCCGAGCCGTTCCCGCTGGGCTTCGTCACTGGCTTCGTAGATCGGAGTGATGACAAAGACCTTTTTGCCTGCAACTGTGGCAGGCAGCGGGGCATACCTCCGGTTGAGCTCCTCAAGCACCAGTTCGGTCAGATCCAGTCCGGTTTCACCGTAGACAATTCCCGCCTTGGTGGCATCGAGGACCAGGGCGAATCCTTCAATCTGGGCAATCTTGCGCACCGCCGAGTCAATTATGGTGACGATCGGTGCCAGCAGCTCCTGATTTTTCTGCTCTAGTTTTCCCCCAGGACCGTAAATCTCATTCAGGTAGCTATCATACCGTTTTTTTCTTGATTCCACCTCCGCCAGTTTTGCCCGCTTGCCTTCCTCCGAAAGGGTGAGATGCTGGGATTCGTATTCCTCCTTTGCCTGTTCATATTCAGTCCGAAGTGATTCTGCCTTTGCCTGAAATTTGGCAATAGCATCATTGAGCTGTTTTTTTGCCTCGCTTGCCGCCTCGTAGCGGGCAAGGAGCCGGTCGGAGTCAATGTAGCCGATCTTGTACTCCCGGGCACCGGCAAGTGCCGTGAGTGCCAGCAGGAGCAGAAGTGCCCGGAACCGAATCAGTTCCTTGGCGTTCATAGCCGTTCCTCCCTGTTTAAATCATACTTCTTCTGCTGTCGTTAACCGGAGCCGGCATCAATTACTGTCCCCACCAGCCGGTCTTCAGCCGGTTTCAGCATGAGCCGGACCAGTCTGCCTGCAGGTATTTCAGCTGGGACTGGTTCACAGGTAAGCCGGAGGTAATTGTCAGTAAGCGCCCGGCCATCGGGTTCAAGTATTGCCTCCCGGACCGTGCCGATAAACCGGTGGGCATAGGCCTGACGCTGCCGGTCAGACCAGTGGCGGAGCAGTTGTAGCCGCTGCTGTTTTACCGTTTTCGGCACCGGATCGCCGAGTTCGTAAGCCGGGGTTTGAGGGCGGGGTGAGTAAGGAAAGACATGCAGGTAGTGAAGAGGAATTGTCTCAAGAAAGTCCAGGGTACGTCTGAAGGAGCGTTCATCTTCGCCTGGATAACCGACAATCACATCCGCCCCGATGCAGGCATCGGGTTTCACCTGAAGGATTTTATTAATGAGCCAGGCATAATCGGCGCTCCGGTAGCGCCGGTCCATTGTCCCGAGTAGCCGGTCGTCACCGCTCTGGAGTGGGATGTGAAAGTGACTGCAGATGCGGGGATCGGCGATCACCGTCAGCAGTTCTTCGGTGAACAGATCCGGTTCAATTGAGGCGAGCCGGAGCCGAAAGTGGCCCGGTTGCGCCAGCAGGAGTTGCAGCAGTCGGGCAAGGTTGCAGCTACCGCTTTCATACCGGCCGAGGTTCAGTCCGGTGAGGACAATCTCCTGATATCCGAACCGGCGCAGATGATGAAATTGCTCCAGCACCTTGTCTGGAGGCACGGCAGCTGGAGTGCCACGCAGCTGGCGGACGATGCAGAAGGAACAGGTCCGGTCGCAACCGTCCTGAACCTTGATCAGGGCACGACTCCGGACCGGTGCCGGCAGAATGTCTTCCAGCCGACTTCTTTTCTCGTCCGCGGTCCAGATTTCGTCAATTCCGGGAATGTTTTTCAGCAGTTCGGGCGCCCGCATCGGCAGACAACCGAGCACAATCACCCGGGGTTTCGGGTTGAGGCTGCAGACCGAACGGATGAGCGTCAGCGAACTTTTCTCCGCATTGGCGGTTACCGCACAGGTGTTGACAAAGTACAGATCGGGAATCGCTTTGGGGTTATTGACGAGCCGGAAACCCTGCGTCTTGAGCCAGCCGCGCAGCAGGTCGCTTTCCGCCTGATTGAGCCGGCAGCCGACCGTAGCGATACAGGCGGCGCGCCCCGGTTCAGCGGTGATGGGCACGGTCACAGGTGGTTAAAAGTCTTTAAAGTCCCGGAGGTGATCCTCAAGTGTGAACCGGTCTGAAGGCCGTTCCGGCGGCAGCTCCTCTTCTTCTTTTTCTTCCGGCTTGGGCTGGAGTGCCTTTTCGCTCAGAGCGACGCGCCGGTTGTTGAGATCAATCCTCAGAACCTTAAGTTCCAGCTCCTCGCCGATATGATAGTTTTCCCGGACCTTCTTACTGCCGCTCCGGGCAAGCTGGCTTAAGGGCACAAATCCCTCAATTCCGTAATTCAGGGCGACCACCAGCCCGGGTTTCGGAATGTCCACAATCCGCGCCCGGACGATATCCCCCTCCTTCAGCTCCTGACTGAGCTTATAGAACGGGTCCTCCTGAGTCTGCTTTAATCCCAGGGAGATCTTCCGGTTTTCCTTGTCGATTTCCAGAATGATTGTCTCCACGACCTGGCCCTTACGCAGCTCCTCACGCGGGTGTTTGATGCGCTTGGTCCAGGAGATGTCCTGATTGTGAATCAGCCCTTCAATCCCTTCCTCCAGTTCGACAAACGCCCCGAAATCCTTGAGCGATTTGACCTTGCCGGTGACCCGCTGTCCAACCTTGTAGCGTTCATCAATCAGCGACCAGGGGTCGGGCTGAGTCTGCTTCAACCCCAGAGAGATGCGACGGTTCTCTTTGTCAATATTCAGTACCACCGCTTCCACCTCCTGGTCAACCGAGAGCAGCTGTGCCGGATGGTGGATCGATTTGGTCCAGGACATTTCCGAAATATGAATCAGCCCCTCAATTCCCTTTTCCAGTTCCACAAATGCACCGTATTCGGCGAGAGTGGTGACCCGGCCCCGGACGCGGGAGCCGATCGGGTATTTATCCTCCACCTTTTCCCAAGGGTGCGGGGTCAGCTGCTTCAAACCGACGGTAATCCGGCCGGTATTGGTGTCAGCGGAGAGGACCTTGACCTTCAGTTTTTCACCCGGCTGCACCACCTCACTGGGGTGAACTACCTTGACCCAGGCAAGATCGGAGATATGAAGCAGGGCGTCAACACCGCCGATGTCAATGAAGGCACCGAATTCAGTTACCGTCTTGACCGTTCCCTCAATAATATCGCCAACCTGGATCCGCTGCAGGAGCTCACGGCGCAGCGCCTCCTGCCGTTCCTCAAGCAGTGCCCGGCGGGAAACGACGATGTTCTTCTTGTGCCAGTTCACGGAGAGAATTTTGACTTCCATTTCCTGGTTAACCAGGGCGTCGAGATTGGGGACGGGCCGGAGGTCAACCTGCGAGCCGGGCAGAAAGGCGTCTAGCCCGAAGACATCCACCGCCAGACCGCCCTTGACCCGGCGCAGCACAACCGCCTTGACCGGTTCACCGCTTTCCGACTTCTGCTTGATGATCTCCCAGGCAAGCTGGAAGTCAGCCTTTTTCTTAGACAGGACCGGGAAGCCGTCCTTGTTTTCCAAAGCGTCAATATAGACCTGAATCTTTTTGCCCTCGACCGCCTCATCGGGATTGCGGAACTCCTCGAGCGGTAGAATTCCCTCCGCCTTCAGACCGATGTCCACCAGCACCGCATTCTGCACCCGCTTGATGATCGTGCCGGTGACAATTTCTCCCTCACGATAACTGGGGAAAGAGGTGTCGTAAAGTGAGTTGGGTTCTCCGGTATCCGGAGCCGGGTTTGACTGGTAATTATTCATCTTTTCGTCCTCCTGACATTCTTAAAATTCGGGCAACTTCTGCCACCACCTTTGCCGGAGTTGACGCGCCCGCTGCAATCCCGATCCGGTAGAACCCCTGCCATTCGGCAGGATCGATTTCTGCCGGTCCGGTGATATGCACAACCCGGTGGCAGTGCGGCTGGATGATTTCAGCCAGGCGGGTGGTATTGGCACTGTTTCTACCGCCAACAACTACTACCGCCTCGACCCGCTTGGCAAGCCGGACCGCTGCCGCCTGCCGGGCGGTCACTTCAGCACAGATGGTGTTGAAGACCCGGATTTCAGTATAACCAAAATCAAGCAGGTTGGCAACTGCTGCCTTGAGTCGGTCCCGGCCAATGGTTGTCTGGGCAACAACGCCGATTCCGCTCGTCTTCGGGTACCGGCGTGCGGGTGAATAGACGAACGCCCGGGGAGTGGCAGCGGCAAGGATTGCCTGGACCTCGGGATGGTTACGTTCGCCCACGACCACTACCTGATAACCTTCTGCTGCGAGCCGGCGCGCTACCTGCTGGACCCGACGCACATAGGGGCAGGTGGCGTCGATGATTTCCAGTCCCCGAGCCCGGCATTGTGTCAGCACTTCTGGCGGACAACCGTGAGCGCGGATGATGATGGCACCATCCCGGACCGCACTGATGCGGGCAGCGATTCTGATGCCCTCGTTTTGCAGTTCGCGCAGGACATCAGGGTTATGGACCAGTTCGCCATAGGTCCAGACTCTGGGGTATTTTCTTAATGCATTTCTCGCCAGCCGTAGTGCCCGCTCGACACCGAAGCAGAAACCGGTCGGCCGGGCGATCAGGACGCGGGGCATTTCAGCCTGCCAGCGTTTGAATCCGGACCTGGATTTCCCGGGTGAGCTGTTCATAACCGGTCCGGTTGTTGGCAAATCCTTCGGGCATTAAGGGTGGAGCGAACCGCACCGTGATCGGGACACACTGCCGGGGACGGGTACGCAGCCCCTGCCGGACAAAGTCCCGGTCCACGCACCAGGAAATGAATGACTTGTCAACTCCGGCAATGTAACAGGGAATCACGGGCACCGAGTTCCGGACCGCCAGCATTGCCACCCCGGGTTTGAAGCTGCCCAGTTTGCCGCTGCGACTGCGGGTGCCCTCTGGGAAGAGCACCAGGGTCTGGTGGTGCCGGAGCAGTTGCGAACAGCGCCGGAGGGCGGTGAGGTCCATTCCGCCCCGCCGGACCGGAATGGCATTCCAGCTTCGGATGAGCCAGGCGAAGGGGCGGTAACGAAAGAGTTCCTCTTTGGCGAGAAAGTAGATTTCCCGGGCGGCAGCCCAGCCGAGTATGAGCGGATCAAAGTTGGAGGTATGATTAGCCGCAATTATTACACCGCGATCTTTTAACATGCGGAGGTGTTCCCGGCCTAAGACCCGGAGGCCCAGCAGCAGCCGGGCAAGCGGGTAGGTGAGACTCCAGGCAAGCCGCCAGCGGAGTTTCATTTTAGTCCGGGTCTGCCAGCCGGCGCTGGGCAAGTGCGCAGACAAGCGCCACCTGTTCCTCGATTGTGAGGTGGGTGGTGTCAATGAGAATTGCATCCCGGACCCGGCGCAGCGGGCTGTGTCGCCGGCGGGAGTCAATCTGGTCACGCTCAGCGAGATTTTTTTGTACCTGTTCCAGATTTGCCGTTCCCTTCAGTTCTGCCAGCCGGCGCCGCGCACGCTCTTTCAGATCGCAGTCAAGATAGATCTTCAGCTGGGCATGCGGGAAGACCACACTGCCGATGTCCCGGCCTTCACAGACGACATTTCTGCCTGCTGCCAGCCGGCGCTGTTCGGCAACCAGTTTTTCCCGCACGCGGCGGATTGCGGACACTGGTGAGACGAGCGCACTCACCGCTGGCTGCCGGATGGCTTCAGTAACATCCCGGCCATCGAGCAGCACCTGCAGCTGGCCCTTTTTCCATTTCAGATCCAGCTGGGTGCTGTCCAGCAATTGCTGGAGCTGACGGCGGTTCGCGAGCCGGATTCCCGCCTCGATGATTTTCAGCGTGATCGCCCGGTACATCGCACCGGTATCCAGATGGAAGAAGCCCAGCTGCTGGGCAACAAGCCGGGCGGTGGTAGATTTGCCGGAACCTGCAGGACCGTCAATGGCAATGATGAAGCCGGCAGAGTTTTTTTTCACTCGGTTGATTCCCGCAGGGCAAACTGCTGGGCAAGCTGCAACTGGATGTGGCGCAGGCGCGAAGCGATCGTCCGGGCAACAAGTCGCATAAGGACATAGCCAAGCCGAGGGTCCTGGTCAAAAAGCCGTTCCAGTTCTGCGACCTCAAACTCAAGGAAGGTGCAGTCGGTGAGGGTCCGGGAGCCGGCGGTGTAGTGGGGATTGCCGACCAGTCCGGACCAGGCAAACATCTGCCCCGGTCCCAGCGTCATAATCTGATAGGTCTGCTGGGCAACACCGAAGTCAAGGGTGAGAATGACCGCTAGCCTTCCGGAGACGAGGATATAAAACCGGTCTGCCGGCTGCCCCTGAACATCAACCGGTTCACCAGCACGGGCCGATTTCAGCTTTCCGAGCTGGGCAAACCGTTCCAGTTCGCTGTCTTCCAACCGTTCGAAACCTTCGATCGTTTTCAGAAACTCCTTGGTGTTCATTTTCCCTCCTTAGAAATGCTCGTTGATGGAGAGGTCAATTACCCGGTTGCGCCGGGTAGCGTCATTGTTTCCGAGCAGGTCGCGCAGTGCAAGTCCCAAACGAACCCGTTCCTGAAAGGTCCAGGCAATGCCGAAATTGAGCCAGCCACCGCGCCAGGGGCGTCTCGATTCTAGGGCGTTCAGCGCCGGGTCGTATTCCGCGATGAGCTCAACATTACCGGGCAGCAGCTGGTTCAGGACCAGAAAGCCGTTAAATCCGCGCCACCAGTTGACGCCCAGTTCGGCATAGGTTCGACTGGCTTCAACAGTCTTGCCGACCGCCAGATATACTCCTTTCTCGCGGACGGTGAACTCCTCGTTGTGACAGTAGTCATAACCCTGGCTTTCAAATCCGAATGTCAGGTCCGGCACATAGCCCGCCTCCCGGAAAATCGCCACCCGGACGAAGAGTTCCGGTCTTGGCCTTGATAATTCCGGCGTGCTGCTGCCGATGATGTGGTTGGCGCTATAGGACATGCCCATTGTCAGCCGGTCAAACAGCCCAACTCCGAAGCGGGCGAGAACACCACCTTCGCCCCAGAGGCGCAGTCCGGCATAGTATTCGCCGTGAGTAAGAGAGATCGGCACTGGACTGTCAATATGGTAGAGGATGGCACCAGCCGGAACGGCAAGAGTTAAGGTGATCAGCAGTAATCTCATTAGATGAGCATAAGTGAAACTTGAGTCCAAGTCAAGCCAATGCCGGTGAGAATCAGCAGCAAACCGGAGCAGTTTTCATTGCAGCGCTAGCTGATTAGATACTCGAGAGGGACAGAATTTAACATTCAGTTGAGTGTTAATTTGTAAGTAGTGAAATAATAATAAGTTGAAAATCAGGTCCGGCTGGAAGGGGGCAGTATGGGGGATGGTATCGGACAGGCTGCGGGTTTGAGTGTTCAAGGTGTTGTCCCCTGTTCCTTTTCTGCAAGACAACATCTGTGCTCTTGGGGACGGTTACCTGAATGTCTCGCGGTGCTGCCAGCGGTTTTTGGCAGGATTGGGTTCAGGTTAGAGTACAGGGTTGGGTGAGCGTGACCGTGGGTTATCCGTGTCAGCGGGCTTGACATTCATGGGTGATTATTATATATTAAAACAGGAGGTTACAATGAAGAAGAAAGCGCTTTCAGTCATAGCCATTATTCTGAGTCTGGGTTTTGGTGCACCGGCAGGGAAACTGATGTTCGGTATGCACCCACCGACAACAGTTCACAAATTACAATCAGGTAAAGCCGATTTTAAATTCAGCCGGTTTTGGAAGGAGAAGGGGTTTTTAAAAAGGGTATCACAATTAACAGTAAAAAGATCTGGTCCGAACCACAGAACGGGATTTGAGCTTCAGGAATTTCCTTTTGATACCACTTTTGCCTTGGGCCCTGCGCCTGGGGAAGAGGATTGTGCCGATGTTGCCTTTGACGGCACAAACTTTTTTGTGGTCTGGATGGAGTACGAAGATGGTGGGATTTACGGTGTCCGGATGAGCCCAGACGGGGTGCTCCTTGATACCTTCCCGATTCCACTTTGCTCGAGCGGTCTGTTTCCCGAGTATCCGGCAGTGGCATTTGACGGCACAAATTATCTGGTAGTATGGGTCGACTGGCGTAATGGGGATGAGGACATTTACGGCACGCGGGTGAGCCCGGCGGGTGAGGTGCTGGACCCGGACGGAATTCCCATCTCGACGGCACCGGAAATTCAGTCGATTCCTTCGGTTATCTTTGATGGCACAAACTATCTTGTTGCCTGGAATGATCTGCGGAGTGGCAACTGGGAGTCCGATATTTATGCGTCCCGGGTGACGCCGGCAGGTGAGGTGCTAGACCCGGACGGGATTCCGGTTAATACTCAGCCCTATGATCAGATTATTTACCGGGGCTTGGCTTTTGATGGTACAAATTATCTCTTTGTCTTTTCTGATGACCGGGATGGTGATTACTATTATGATGCCTACGGTGCCCGGATGAGCACTGGTGGTGTGGTGCTGGACAGTCAGGGTTTTATTATTTCAGCGGGAAATAATGACCAGGCGCTGCCCCGGGTTGGGTTTGACGGCACGAACTATTTTGTGGTCTGGTTTGATGACCGGGAGGTGCTTGAGGATTACCGGGTTTATGGTGCGCGGGTGACCCAAGGCGGCACGGTACTTGATCCGCAGGGCATCAGAGTCAGTGATAATCTGAGCGGTTATCCGACGGTGGCGTTTGACGGCACGAACTATTTTGTGGTCTGGCTGGACTACCGTTCCGGCTGGCAGGCGGATGTCTACGGCACGCGGGTGAGTACCGCCGGTGTGGTGCTGGACAGTTCGGGAATTCCGGTTTCCAGTGAGTCAGAATCCGACCAAGTGCTTCCGGCGGTGGTTTTTGGTGCTGGCAGGTACTTTACAGTCTGGTCCGATTATCGGAATTTTGAGGCGCCAGACATCTATGGTGCGCGGGTTGATATCAGTGGTCAGGTGCTGGATCCGGATGGCGTACTGCTTTCCTGGGGAATTATCAGTCCGACTCAGTATGCACCGGTGGCTGCCTTTGACGGCACTAATTATCTGGTGATCTGGCAGGATTACCGGAATGGATATGGCGGGGATATTTACGGTGCCCGGGTGACTTCCGAAGGGCAGGTCCTTGATCCTGAGGGGATTGCAATCGCCACCGGCTGGCAGCATCAGTATTCACCGGCAATAACCTTTGACGGCACGAACTACTTTGTGGTCTGGGTTGATGAGCGGAACGGCGCTCAGGACATTTACGGCACGCGGGTGAGCCCGGCAGGTGAAGTGCTGGACCCGGACGGAGTTCCGATTGCAGTTGATGAGTATTACAAGTATTATCCCCAGTTGGGTTTCAACGGTGAGAATTATCTAATAGTGTATGAACTTCATGACTGGGTTGGAGACAAACATGATATTTATGGTGTACGGGTGACCCCGGACGGGAATGTGCTGGGGACTCTGACTATTGCAGGCTTTAGCGGCTGGCAGATTCATCCTGCGATTACTACCGGTACTGAAACTCTGCTTGTTGTTTGGCAGGATGAGCGGGACAGTATGAGTTATACGGACATCTACGCTGCCCGGGTGATGCCTTCAGGTGAAGTGCTAGATCCGGATGGAATCCCAGTCTGCACTGCAGGAGATTATCAGACCTTCCCGGATGCGGTTTCTGGCGAGGGTGGCTACTTTGTTGTTTGGAATGACAGCCGGAGTGGCGGATATGATGTTTACGCAGCTCGGGTGACCGCAGATGGCGCTGTGCTGGATCCGGATGGTATTGCCATTTCCACTAATGATAGTGATCAGTTCTATCCCCGGGTTGATTTTCTTAACCATCGCTGGTTCATCGCCTGGCAGGATTACCGCAATCAGGAAAATACCGATATCTTTGGGGCCCGGGTTGATTTGAATGGTCTGGTTCTGGATCCGCAGGGGATTGAGCTGATCAACCAACCCGATGATCGCTACCTTTCCGGCATTACTGCCGGCTCGGATCAGTTGCTGATAGCATTTGACGGTTATCTTCCGGATTACTTCACTAACAAGGCGCTGGGTGCATTCTGGAATCCGGTTGGGATTACTGAGAAGCCAAAGGAAACATTCAACCAGACCGGTCTGCGGGTGCTCGGCAATCCGGTGCGCAGTCGGCTGGAGCTGGAGGTGAAATTGCCTCAGACCGGACAGCTCCGGCTGGAACTGCTGGATGCTACAGGCAGGCAGGTGCGAGTGCTAAAGACAGGTGAACTGAATGTCGGAACGACGAGAATGAGTTTTGATCTCCGGGATTTGAATGCCGGTGTCTATTTTTTGAAACTGAGCGGTTCCGGGCTAGAGTTAAGGCAGCGGTTTACGCTATTGAGGTAAACGCTGTAAGAAACCGGGTGCAGGACAGGGTTTCAGACGCCCAGTCCTTCTTTGACGAACATGATGCCCCAGGAGAGGGTGATCAGTCCCATTAGGGTCGAGATTACCTGGAGCGCGGTCTCGCCGGTAAGGCGGGTGATGCGCGGTGCCTGCAAAAAGATCGCCAGCGTAATCAGAAGGACAATCAGAATGGCGATGGCGGTGAGCAGTCTTCCGTAGTCATGGACGCTGATAATGATGGCGGTGATTGATGCCGGGCCGGTCAAGAGCGGGGTGGCGATGAGTGAGGCGATCGCCTTTGCCGATTTCTTCGTGCCCATCACCCGTTCGGAACCAGCCTGGCCTAGGGACATCTGAATACCAAGGATACCGAGGATGATGCCGCCGGCAATCTTGAAATCGTTCATGTTGGTATTGAAAAGTTTCAATATTCCTGTTCCGAATATGAGACAGACGAGAGAAATCCCGAGCGCGACGCTGACCGCAAGAATTGCGGTTCTGTGCTTTTCCTGGGGGCTCATGTCGGCGGTGGCGCTGAAGAACACAACGAAGCTCAGAAGCGGATCAAAGATGACAAAAAACAGGATGACCAGCTGAAGCAGAGTGTAGAACATCGTGCATTTAGACTACAACGGTAAACTGAAAAAGCAAGGAGTGACCGCTGGCGACGCGGTATCAGGTTAACGGTTAATGGCTCTTCGAAAACGGTTCGAACTGCCGAAGGATATCCAATCAGCAGAATTGATTCAGCACCGGCTGGCACAGCAGGTGATACTGGAGGATGGGTTTACAAATGAGGAACAGATCACGCTGGTAGCCGGTGGTGATGTGGCGTATGAGAAAGACGGGCAAAGACTGGTTGCTGCCGTGGTGGTTTTTGACCTGGAGTCGTTTACGGTTAGAGAGCAGGTTGTTTGTGCGGGCAGGGTAGGGTTTCCTTATATTCCCGGATTTCTTTCTTTCCGTGAGGGTCCGGTGCTGCTTAAGGCAATAAGCCGGATCAGGACCGAACCGGATGTTTTTCTCTTTGACGGCCAGGGGATCGCCCATCCACGGCGGCTGGGGATCGCCAGCCATCTTGGTGTTCTTCTTGACAAGCCGGCGATCGGTTGTGCCAAGTCGCACCTGTTTGGTATTTATGATCAGCCGGCAAGAAGCAAGGGGGCGTTTAGTTTCATCCGGGACTGCTCAGGCAATGCGGTCGGGCTGGTTGTGCGGACAAAGGGCAACACCCGGCCGATCTTTGTTTCACCAGGACACAGAGTTAGCGTGCAGATGGCGGGCAGAATCGTTCTGCGCTGTGTGGGCAAATACCGGCTACCCGAACCGCTGCGTCAGGCGCACATCAGGGCAAAACAGGGGTTATAGTCAGCCGTAAATTAGGGGCAAAGCGAAAATACCGATAGGTGGTTTGCGCTGGTTGGCTAAACTCTGTTTTCCTTGCAACCTTGCCGAATTTGAATTAGTCTATTTAATAGATACAAAATTTTGTTTCTCGAGGGTTGGATAATTTTTCAAAAAGGAGCTATTTATGGTCGAATTGAAGGACGATATCAGGCGAATTCACGAAGAGATCGAGCGGGAGAGCCTGTTTGTCCAAGCACTGACCGCAGAAATCGGCAAGGTGATCGTTGGTCAGAAGTATCTGATCGAAAGGCTGCTGGTTGGGCTTTTGGCAAACGGCCATATTCTGATTGAGGGTGTGCCCGGTTTGGCAAAGACCTATGCGGTCAAGAGTCTTGCCGGCGCAATCAGCGCCCGATTTCAGCGGATTCAGTTTACACCGGACCTGCTACCGGCTGATATCATCGGCACCCAGATTTACAATCAACGCACCGGCGAGTTTACTGCCAGAAAAGGTCCGGTCTTTGCCAATTTCGTGCTTGCGGATGAGATCAACCGGGCACCACCGAAGGTGCAGAGCGCACTCCTCGAGGCGATGCAGGAGCGGCAGGTAACAATCGGCGAACAGACCTTCAAGCTGGAGGAGCCGTTTCTTGTGCTCGCAACCCAGAACCCGATTGAGCAGGAAGGGACCTATCCCCTACCCGAGGCGCAGGCGGACCGGTTTCTCCTGAAGCTGAAGGTAGGTTATCCGACGAAGGAGGAGGAGAAACAGATTGTTGAGCGGATGACCAAGGGGGCAGAGCCGAAGACTGCACCGGTGGTTGATATCCCGACAATTCTACACGCCCGCGAGCTGTGCACAAAAATTTATGTGGATGAGAAGCTCAAGGATTACATCCTGAATCTGGTTTTTGCCACCCGTTTCCCGAAGGAGCATAACCTTGTTGACCTGGCATCCTTGATCCGTTATGGAGCTTCACCCCGGGCATCAATCTATCTTCTGACCGCGGCACGGGCGCTGGCATTTCTCAAGCGACGCGGGTTTGTAATTCCTGAGGATATCAAAGAGCTGGCTTATGATGTCCTGCGCCACCGGATTATCCTGACCTATGAGGCGGAGGCGGAGGAGCTGACCACTGATGACATCATCCGGCGGGTGCTGGAAGGGGTTGAGGTCCCGTAAAAAGAAAACAGAGATATGAGGGCTGCGGGCGATGAACCGGACGGCTGCGCGGGTTGAGCTGAGCAGAATCCGGCAGGTTGAGATCAGGACAAAGAGGCTGGTCAATACCGTATTTGCCGGCGATTATCGTTCCAGTTTCAAGGGGCGAGGGGTGGAGTTTGCCGATGTCCGGGAGTATCTGCCCGGTGACGATGTCCGGACGATTGACTGGAGCCTGACCGCAAGGTTCGGCAAGCCGTTTGTCAAGCAGTTTGCTGAGGAGCGGGAGCTGCTGGTGATGCTGCTGGTGGATGCCTCGGGATCAAACCGGTTCGGAACCAGAGGGCAGTTCAAGCTGGAGCAGGCGGCTATTGTTGGTGCCACCCTTGCATTTTCTGCCATTCGTAACAACGACAAAGTCGGTCTCGTATTTTTTACTGACCGGATTGAGCGTTTTGTGCCGCCGGCAAAAGGGAGGTTTCATGTCCTGCGGCTTGTCCGGGACATCCTGTATTTTGAGCCGACCGGACTCGGAACTGAACCGGTAACCGCGCTCAATTTTGTTATGCATGTGCTCAAGCGCCGGGCGATCGTTTTTCTGATTTCGGATCTGCTCGGACCGGGGTTCAGCCCGGAGCGAATTGAAAAGCCGTTCGGGGTGGCAAGCCGCAGGCATGATCTGATTGTGATCAGTATTAATGACCCGGCAGAGGAGAGTCTTCCCAATCTTGGAGTCCTGGAGTTTGAGGATGCGGAAACGGGCAGACAGATACTGGTAAATACCGCCAGTGTCCGGACCCGGCGGTATGTAAGCGAGCAGATTCAGAAGCGGCGTGAGGAGATGGCGAGGCTGTTTCAGCGGTTCGGTGTGGACTGGATTCAGCTGCGCACCGGTGAGGAGTTTACGCCGGTGTTGCACCGGTTCTTTCAGGAGCGGGCGAGGAGATATCGGTAAGATGGTGCTGATTGCAGTACTGTTGCTGCTGACCCAGGTTCCAACTGCCGGTTCGGCAGATTCCGTGGGGGGTGATTCTGTTCCGGCAGCACCGGCACTGGTTGAGAACGGTCCGGTCCGGGTGGAGTGGCAGCTGGTAAAAAAGCCCCGGGTATTGACAGTGGGTGATCGTATAATGCTGCGGCTGTGGGTTTATCATCCTCGTGAGCTTGGAGTAACACCGCCCCTGCCGGCAAATCCGGATGAGGTTGTGGTACTGAATCAGAAACATCACATTCAGTACCGGGCTGATACAGCGGTTGATGTTTATGACCTGACGCTGGCAGTTTTTACTGTTGGCGATCGAAAGCTGGCGCCTTTTCTGGTCGGTTATCAGCAGCAAAACCGGAGCTATCTGGCGGCTTCGGACTCCATCCCGCTTCAGGTTAAGGGCCTGGTTTCTGACCGGATGGAGGACATTAATGACCTCAAGCCGCAGGTTAATTTTCCCAATTTGATACCGCTCTGGGTTGTTCTGGGACTAATCGGCGCCGGGCTCGCCGGCTATTTCGCCTGGCGGTCCTGGCAGCGGTACCGGCGTCGGCAGCAGGAGCTGGTGTCAACTCTTCCTCCCTGGGATGAGGCGCTGGCGGCACTTGCCAGCCTGCCAGTGGAGGAGTGGCTGAGTTCCGGTCAGGTCAAACGGCTGTATTATACCGTTTCGGAAATTGTCAAGCGCTATCTCACCCGCCGGTTTGAGTTCCCGGCGGTTGACCAGACCAGCACTGAAATTGTACGGGAACTGAAGAGCCGGAAGGTAGCGGTCAGCGAGCAATTTGCCACCTTCTTTTTGGATGCAGATCTTGTGAAGTATGCCAAGTATCTGCCTGTCGAACCCGCTTCAGTGGTCACACGCGCGCGGGAGCTGGTTGAGCTGACCAGACCGGCACCGGAACCGGCGAGCCCGGCAGTGGAGGCAAAATGATGCAGTTTGCTAGCCCGGGATATTTCGCTTTGCTTGCTCTGGTGCCGCTGTTGTGGTGGTGGGAGTTGAGAAAGAAGCAGCCGGCACTGCGTTACAGCGATGTAGGGCTGCTGCCGGAGCCGGCACCAATGGAGCGGTTCATCAGCCGGCTGCCACTGATGTTCTATTCACTCGCGCTTGTTCTCGGCACGGTGGCACTGGCGCGGCCGCAGAAAGGCAGGCAGTTTGAAGAGCTGGAAACGCGCGGTATTGACATCATGCTCTGTCTGGATATCTCTGGTTCAATGCAGGCACTGGATTTTGCTCCTGGCGACCGGCTTGCCGTTGCCAAGGAGCGGGCAAAGGAGTTTGTCAGTAAACGGAAAGGCGACCGGATCGGGCTGGTGGTGTTTGCCGCTACCAGTCTGACTCAGTGTCCCCTAACACTTGACCATAAGATTGTTACCGAAATTATAGACCGGCTGCGGTTCGGTATCCTTGAAGACGGGACGGCCATCGGTATGGGGCTTGCCAGCGCGGTTGCCCGGCTTAAGGATTCAAAGGCGAAGGAGAAGGTGATAATTCTTTTGACGGACGGGGTCAACAATACCGGCGACATTGACCCGCTGACTGCGGCTCAGACCGCAGTGGCACTGGACATCAAGGTTTACACGATCGGCGTGGGCAGCAAGGGTCCGGTGCCGTTTCCGATCGACGATCCGATCTTCGGACGCCGGTTCGTGCAGGCGGAGGTGGATCTGGATACTGAAACTCTGCAGAAGATTGCCGATATCACCGGGGGAAAGTTCTTTCTTGCCACCGACCCGCAGGCGCTGAAGCAAATTTATGACGAAATTGACCGGTTGGAACCGAGCACCTTCAAAACCCAGCGCTGGACGATTTATCAGGAGCTGGCGCATCGGCCGATGTTCGGGGCGCTGATCAGTCTGCTTGCCGGTGCGGTGGGGACCATGCTGATTTTCCGGAGGCTGGTGTGATCAACTGGGCGCTGCCGGGTTATCTGTGGTTTCTGGCGGCACCGGTGGTTTTAGTGCTGCTGTGGTTGCTGATCCGTTTCTGGGAGCGCCGTCAGTTCCGGCTGGCGGTTGAGCCGGTGCTGATTGGGCGGCTGCACACCGAGCGCATCCTGCCGGTGGTGGTTGGGCGTAATGTTTTCTTTCTTTTGGCGCTCGTGCTGTTGACGGTTGCCCTTGCCCGGCCGCGCTGGGGGGAACGGGTGCAGATGTTCAAAGGCAGGGGGATTGCGGTTGTGATCGCACTCGATGCCTCAAAGTCAATGCTTGCCGAGGATGTCAAGCCCAGCAGGCTGGTCCGGGCAAAGGCGGAGCTTTCAGCGCTGATTGACGAGCTTGTGGGCAATGCGGTGGGGATAGTTGCCTTTGCCGGCGATGCCTATGCACTTTGTCCGCTGACCACTGACCTGGAGGCAGCGAAGCTGTTTCTGGATATCATCGGTCCGGAGTTGATGCCGGTGCCGGGAACCGATTTCGGCAAGGCGATTAATGTTGCTGGGGAGCTGTTTAATCCTGGTGCGGCGACCAAGGCGCTGGTGCTCGTCACCGATGGCGAGGACCTGGGCAGAAATACTGAGCAGGCGGTTATGGCGGCAAAGGAGCAGGGGGTCCGGATTTATCCCGTGGCGATCAGCACTCCTGAAGGGGCACCGATTCCAGAGTCTGAGGGATCGGAAGTGACCTACAAGAAGGATGCAAGCGGGAATGTGGTCATATCTCGGATGGATGAGCGGAAGCTGATCCTTATTGCCCAGGCAAC
Organism: Caldifarciminota bacterium; assembly: GCA_965649165.1. Classification (GTDB taxonomy): domain Bacteria; phylum Hydrothermota; class Tepidihabitantia; order Tepidihabitantales; family Tepidihabitantaceae; genus JAOABP01. The sequence goes on from CBFGJT010000011.1 coordinate 39,834, forward strand.
CGGCGGCCGGTTTTTCCGGCTGGAAGGTTTTTCGCCCGAAAGATTACGGGCTGAGCTGGACCGGCTGGAGAAGGAGGAGTTGGGTGGTGGTGAGTTCAGCGGTTATGTTGAACGGTATCAGGGTTTTCTGCTGGCGGGGATGATTATGCTCTTTCTTGCCCTGGTGCTGCCGGAGAGGAAAATAGAAGGGCGATGACGATGAGACGCACGATAGCACCGTTCCTACTGGTTTTTGCGGTCGTGGTGCTGGGCGGCGCCGATTTCCGGAGTCTCGTGCGCAAGGGGAACAGTCTTTACCACCGGCAGAAGTTTGAAGAGGCGCTCGCATTCTACCAGCAGGCAGAGGTTCTCGAGCCGGACAATCTGGGGATTCATTACAACCTGGGCAATACCTATTACCGGCTTAACCGGCATTCTGAGGCAATTTCCGAGCTTTCGCTGGCAACGGTCAGCAGAAACCCCAGGGCACGGGTGCAGGCATTTTATAATCTGGGCAATACCCTTTACCGGCTGGGGCGGCTCGATGATGCCTTAAACGCCTACAAACTTGCGCTGCTTGCCAATCCCCGGGATCGTCAGGCAAAGGAGAATTTTGAGTTTTGTCTACGCAAGAAGCAGCAGCAAAGCCAGCAGCCGGATTCAACATCCCGGCCGCAGTCCGGTTCTGGTCCACAACAGCAGCAACCGTCTGGTCAGAACGAGCCGGACCGGCAGCAGTCTCAATCCCGGTCCCAGGCTGGTGGTCAGCTGGACCGTGAGCAGGCGGAACGAGTTCTGCAGGCGGTTCAGAACAGGGAAAGAGAAGCGCAGAAACAGGCGCGCCGGGTACGGAGGCAGAGGCAGGTGGAGCGGGACTGGTAGAAATGGGGAGATTTGAGGTTAGGATCCGGCTGGCAGACCTGCTTATATTAATACTGGTTAATCTGTTGTATGCAGGAGAAATAAATTTCACTGCCAGTGTTGACCGGACAACTGTCGGTCTGGGCGAGCCGTTTGAGCTAACAGTCACGGTGTCCGGGATAAACATCGGCCGGGTTCCCAGGCCTCAGCTGCCCGAGCTGACTGAATTTGACAATCTGGGTGTTTCCCAGTCTCAGTCCACCAGCATTTCCATCATCAATGGTCGTGTCCAGCAGCAGACCGCGGTCAGCTTTGTTTATACGCTCGTGCCTAGAAAACTTGGAGAACTGACCATCGGACCGTGCCGGATGGTCTATGATAATACTGAATATACTACCGAGCCGATCAGGATTACCGTCGTGAAGTCAGGAACCCGTTCTCAGCCTCGGACTCAACCTCAGAGCCGGTTTCCCCCCAGTCCGTTTGATCTGTTTGAGGAGCCTGAGCCGGAACCGGCAGGTGCCGACGATGTTTTTCTGGCGGCGGCCGCGGACCGGACTTCGGTTTATCAGGGTGAGCAGGTAACGGTCACCTGGACACTCTACACCACCGGGGAGCTTGCCCGGTTAAACCTGAAGGAAACCCCGGCCCTAACCGGATTCTGGGCTGATGATATCTATCAGGCGCAGGAATTAAGATACGAACGGCGCACGGTCCGGGGCAGGACCTATTATGCGGCAGTGCTCAGAAAGACCGCTCTTTTCCCAACACAGTCCGGAGAGCTGCGGGTCGGTTCGATGAAACTGGAAGGGCAGATAGTCAGCGGCGGATTCTTCTTCGGCCGGGCAGAACCGTTCAGTGTCGCATCAGAGCAGTTGAAGATCACGGTCAGACCGCTGCCGGAAACGGGCAGACCTGAATCGTTCACCGGAGGCGTCGGCACATTTGAGGTAAGTGCCAGTCTGAGCAGTGACCGTTCAACCGGTGGTGAACCGGTAACTCTGACGATCACGGTCAATGGATCTGGTAATCTCGGGTTGCTTACCGCACCAGCGCTACCTTCAGTGCCGGGTTTGAAAATCCTGACCCCGGAGACCAAGGACAAATTCAGCTATGCCGGTGGCATACTTTCCGGTTCCCGAAGGTTTGTTTATCCGGTTTTACCGACAGCCGATGGCCGCTACCGGATTCCGGAGATTGAGCTGGGATTTTTTGATCCGAAATCCGGCAGTTACTATGTAAAAAAGACACCGGCACTTGAGTTTGTTGCCTCAGATGTGCCGGCGAAATCGGGACCGCTGGAGACCGCCAGCCCGGGGCTGAGAGTCATCGGCACGGATATCCGGCACATCCAGAGCAGGATGGTTCGGATTCAAGGATGGGCGAGGTGCGCCTGGCTGGAACCGGTCCTCTATCCGTGCGGTATTCTGCTGCTGATTGCCGGGGTGATTCTGGGAAGACACCGGCGCCGGCTTCAGCTGGACACCGGTTATGCCCGCAAGAGCCGGGCGTTCCGGCAGGCACGCCAGCGGCTGAAGCGGGCACAGCGGGCGCTGCGGGAAGGCAGAATGGATGAGTTTTACGGTTTGCTGCGACAGGTGGTGCTGGGTTTCATTGGTGACCGGTTCAATATTGAACCAGGTGCACTTACCAGCGCTGAGCTCCAGGCTGAGCTGAACCGGTATGGGGTTGATCCAGGGCTGGTGAAGGAACTGCTTGATCTGATTAGCCTCTGTGAGATCGTCCGGTTTTCACCCGGGGCGGTGGCTTGTGATCCGCCGGAACTGCTGAACAAGGCGGAGCGGCTGCTGGGCAAAATTCCCGTGGCGGGGGGTAAATGAGTAGTCTGGTTTTGTTATTTATTATCCTTACCCAACCGGAGTGGGTTTCAGACTGTTTCCGGCGGGCAAATGCGGCTTATGAGGCGGGCAGTTACGATGAGGCGGTGCGACTTTACGACTCAACGCTGCTGGGAGCGCAGTCACCAACTGTTTACTATAACCGGGGTAATGCCCATTTCCGGCTAAACCGGATCGGGCTGGCAGTCGCCGACTATCTCCGTGCCTGGCGTATGGCTCCCCGGGATCCGGATATTAACTACAACCTCAATTTCGCCCGTCAGTTCCGGGTGGACAAAAATCCCGCTCCAGAAGGGATATGGTTACGGTTTGTCCGCACCATTTTTACTCTTTTCAACCCGTTGATTACCAGACTGCTTACTGCATTCAGCTTCTTTCTGAGTGCACTCTTCCTTGCCGGCTATTTTCTCAGGCAGCGGCTGGTCCTGTTCGTTTCCGGACTTGTACTGGCAGTGTTCTTTCTTTTTGGTCTGGGGTCGGTGCTTTACTGGCGTGGGGCAACAGACCGCAATCTGGCGGTCGTGGTGGTACCGGAGGCGCTCCTCCGTGCCGGTCCGGGTGGTGAATACCGGGAGATTGCGGCGGCGCATGATGGCCTGGAGGTGAGGATTGTTGAGCGCAGACCTGAATGGGTGCTGGTTCAGCTTCCGGGCGGACTCGGCGGCTGGGTTGAGGCGCGGGTGGTTGAGAGGGTATTTCAGTAGTGGTTAAATCTATTTTGTGATCAAGATCCTGGTCAAGGCTGATTTGCCATTAATGGCTCCCGAGACAACAAAATAGACTCCGAACGAAAGGTGCCGAGCATCGTTTACACCGGGAGAGAGTTTCATCACCCGCCTGCCTGCAGCATCAAAAAGTTCCTCCCCTTGTGTCGGATAATGGTTCGGGCTATGGTAGATGGTATGGCGAAAAACGGTCCTCCCCATCTTATTAGGAATTTCCATATTCCATTTCTGTCCATCTGCATTCAGTCCGGTTAAACTGTATTCACCCCGGAATATCCCGTTGCCAGTTGTCCCCAACCAGATGACATTCGGGTTGTGGGGATCAAAGGTTAAAAAAAAGCTGCGCCAGCAACTCAACCTCTCATTTGCTTGTTCCCAAGTCGCACCACCATCGGTGCTGATAAAGACGCCTTTGCCAGTGCTGGAGTCATGATAGGCATAGTCCGTTGTGCCCAGGACCAGCAAAGAGCTGTCAAACGGGCTAATCGCCAAGGTGCGAATCTGGGTTTGATAGCCGCGCAGTTCAAACAATGGTTCACTCAGCCAGGTTGTTCCGCCATCGGTTGACAGGTAAAGCCGATTTAAGGTGATCAGCCCCTGGTCCCAAATTCTAACCCAGAGATAAAGCTTTGACGGGTTAGACGGATGAACGGCAATGCCCCAGGGTTCAATGTTATTTGCGGGTAGATTGATCGGCAACCAGTTTTCTCCTCCGTTGGCAGTCTGGTAGACCTTTCCCCGGCGCGAAACACAAAGATAGAGCTTTGATGGGTCATCGGGGGCCATTGCCATAATATGGGGACGCGCCTGAAGAAATGAATCGGAAGGAGTTATCGCCAGGCCGTTGTTTTTCAAGTTCCAGGTTACACCACCATCGGTGGTCTTATAGACCCCGTGGCGGTTGACCCAGAGATAGATGATCTCGGGATGGTGTGGGTCAACCAAAATCGGGCAAATGGTTTTTTGGGGAAGCTGGGTTGAATCTAAGAGTGTAAAGTTTTGACCGCCATCGGTTGATTTAAAAAGCAATCCCGAATCCGTTACCCAAGGACCAACCGCGGCGTAAAGGATACTGGTAGATTCGGGATGAAGGGCAAGATAAAAGCAGGTGTTGCCGTATGGTAAGAGCTCGTCGTGAATCCATTTAAAGGAGTAGCCCCGGTCGGTGCTTTTCCAGGTGCCACCGTCGCCCAGGCCGACATAAATCACATTGGAGTCAATGGGGTCAATCACGATGTGCCGGATACAGGTTACATCCAGTCCGCGGCTCTTCCAGTTGTCATCCGGGCCAATCGATTCGGTATAGCACTGGTGCCAGGTGAGGCCGGCATCGGTGGTCCTGACTACCGCCTCGGCTGAAGTGTAAAACAGAACTGCGGTATCAGCCGGGTTGATGGTTATACTATAGGGTTGCGGTGTCCCCCAGAATCGCACCCAGCCCGGTTGCACATTACTGGCAGAGGTTATCTTTGACCAGCGCGCGCCATAATTTGTTGTTTTATAGACTCCGCCCGCGCCATAATGGGTGCCACCGGTGTAAATTACAGCGGGATTTCTGGGGTTGATTACGATGTCAATGTATTTTGCCGGTTTTAATCCGGTTGTACAGGCAGACCAGACTTCGCCGCCGTTGGTGCTTTTGAAAACTCCGCCGCGCCAGTAAGGGATGGTGTCCGATATGATGGTGAGATAGAGTTCCTGCCGGTTTTCAGGATTCAGGGCAAGACTGCGGGGAAAGACGGTATCGGAGAAATGCGGCAGGCCGTGGTTTTTCAAAACCCAGTTTTCTCCCCCATCGACGCTTTTGTAAACGCCGGTATGGGCAACTGCATAAACAATTTGGGAACTTTCCGGGTCAACGACGAGCGCAGAGATGAGCGCGGTGGTGTCAATGCCGGTGTTGCGGATCATGCGCCAGGTTTCTCCATAATCGGTGCTTTTGAAGATCGCGCCCTTGGTTGGTACCGGTCGCCAGCGTGTTACATCAGTATGACCGATCCGGGGCATACCGATACCGGCATAGATTCTTGACGGGTTCTGCGGATCAATGGCCAGCGCTCCGATCGGTGCGGTATAATTGTAAACCCCGGGCGGGGGAAAACCGGTGCGTTTCGGCTGCCAGGTTTCACCGCGATCGGTGCTTTTATGCACTCCGCCCCAGGTGCCCAGAAACACAATTCCGGGGAGTCCGGGGTGGGGAAGGATCTTTTCTATATAATAATCGGTAAGTCCGGAGTTAACGATTCGCCAGGACCAGCCATCATCGGTGCTTTTATATACGCCACCCACATCCGAGCCCACAAACACAACTGCCGGATTAGTGGTATCAATCGCTACGGTGGTAAACCAGCCGCAACCGCCCGGACCGATGGATTGCCAGCGGATCCGGGCTTGGGCGGCGCTGAAGCAGGTAAAGGCAAGGAGGGGAATTAAGATCCTGCGCTTCTTATGCGGCGTTTTCGGATTGAGCATCTTACCCTGAAGTAATTCAAATTCATTATAGTGCAATCAAGCGGGTATTTCAAGGTAATTTTTATTGACAAAAAATTAAATTAAAATAAATTAAGAGTAACATCGTGAACAAAGAGCAACGGTTTTACCAGGTATTACAGGATTTATTCATCGGTGCCAGAATAGAGGGGCAGGGTGGGTTTATTAACTTAATGAGGATAAAATCAAATTACTACCGCAAGATTGAGGGTTTATTAAAGGCAGATATAGAAAAGGCATTGAAGAAATATCCTGGTTTTAGAGAAGAACTTTTTGACAAGCTCTACTCTTTTTTCAGCCGCTATTTTACCGAAAGCGGCTCAATTTATTTCAACTCAACGCCGTTTCACAACAATATTTATGAAAAGGTTTATACCGATGAAAAGGATGTCATCCTCTTCTGGAAAACGCAGATGCTTTACTATGTCAAAACCGACCGGATTTTTAGGAGTCTGCCGGTTGAGTTTGACGGCATAAAATTTTACTTTGACGCTTCAAAGATAGAAAATAAAAAAGCCAATGAAAAACGCTCGCTGGTTTTTGAGTTAAAAGAAATCAAAGAGGATCAAACCGTTGTTTTCACTGTTTTATATTCCGAAAGAGGCATAAAAACAAAGCAAGACGAGATATTAAAAGCCATAAAGAGAAAAGGCATTGCCATTACTGAAGAACAACTGGAGCGTGCCTTCAGGATTTTTGAAAGGCAAAGCGAGGTTGATTTCTTTATCAATAAAAACGCCAAAGCATTTTTACAGGAGCAGTTTAAACTTTGGAGTTATCAGTATTTCTGGGAAGGCGCAAAAGAATGGAGCGCCGATAGAGTTAACCAACTGCAAATCTTAAAAGATATTGCATTTAAGATTATTGATTTTATCTCGCAGTTTGAAGATGAGCTTGTAAAGGTATGGAACAAGCCGAAGTTTGTCAAAAACTCAAACTATGTAATTACGCTGGATAGAATAACGGACAAAAAACTTATTGAGAAAATCAAAAAGCACAAAAACTACAAAGAGCAGGTTAAAGAGTGGGAAGAATTAGGCATAGACAAAGACAATCCCAAAGCGCCGATTGATACCAAGTATTTCAAAGATTTGGAACTTGAGATTTTGAGTTTATTTGATGATTTAGATAAATCTTTAGATGGCTGGTTGATAAAAAGTGAAAACTATCAAGCATTAAATACGATCCTGCCAAAATTCAAAGAAAAAGTGCAGACAATTTATATTGACCCGCCGTTTAACAAAGAGCAGGATGCAGATTATTTTTATTCTGTGAAATACAAAGATAGCAGTTGGATTACTTTGCTTGAAAATAGATTGCAATTAGCAAAAGGTTTATTAGACCCAAAAGGAAGCATTTTTGTCCGATGCGA
>CBFGJT010000012.1:0-47094 GCA_965649165.1 Caldifarciminota bacterium
TCTTCGCACTCAAGGGTAATAAGACCAGGGAATTCTGGCGTTACTATGAAGAGCCCGCACCACTGGTTTCTACACCCGAGCGTTCGGGTGTGATGGGTCAGACGGTGACACCGGTGCGGTTCGGCTTCACGCTGGCACCCAATCCACTGGTCAAGGGCTATGGTCTGCTCTCCTACAGCGTGCCGCAGGCGGGTGCGGCGCAGGTGAAGGTGTTTGATGTCACAGGCCGGACGGTAGCGGAGTTTGGCTTTGTGGCGCAGGGCACCGGCACCAAGAGCCTGGATCTGCGGCAGCTGGCTGCTGGCATCTACCTCGTGAAGTTCGAGGCGGCGGGCAGGAGCGCAGCTCAGAAGCTCATCGTCCAGTAAGCGACTGCGCACGGATTGCGGGGGGCGATTCGCCCCCCGCTTTTGTTTTCAAGGGATTTCTCCATTCCGCCTCGCTTCAGTCAGAATGCCCCTTCCGTCATTCCGGGCGAGGCTTAAGCCAAGTCGAGAAATCGCTTTTACCGTGTGAAGCGCAGAATTCACAGCGAAAAATTGTTGAAGAGGGGTTTTGTCTGTTAACTTAAAAACTTTCAATACCTTAACAAGTTGAACGCCAGAATGTGCCTGCGCCGGGGGCAGTTCCCCCTACGGTATGGTGGCAGGCAGGAAAACGGGCGGGTTTGGGGAACGGGGGTGGCAGTGGCAGGTGTTTGACATTAGGCAGGTCTGAGTTAAAATTACATTTCCGGATGATTGAAATTGCCCGTTTTATTGACCATACCCGGCTGAAGCCGGAGACAACGCCAGCGGAAATCCGGCAGCTGTGCCGGGAGGCGCGGCGTTATCGGTTTGCGACCGTTTGTGTCAACTCCTGCTATGTGCCGCTTGCGGTCCGGCTGCTTGAAGGCAGTGGGGTTGGTGTGTGTTCGGTAGTCGGGTTCCCGCTCGGTGCGATGCTGACTGCGGCAAAGGTTGCCGAGACTAAAGCGGCAATCAGTGCCGGTGCCACCGAGATTGATATGGTGATGAATATCGGGCTGCTGCGGGCGCGGCGGTATAAGGAGGTATTGCTTGATATTCAGGCGGTGAAGCGGGCGGCAGGGAAGAAACTGGTCAAGGTGATCATTGAGACTGGTCTGCTGACCGAGGCGGAGAAGGTGCGGGCGGCACAGCTGGTGCTTGCATCCGGTGCCGATTTTGTTAAGACTTCAACCGGTTTCGGTCCGGGTGGGGCAACGGTCGCGGATGTGGCACTCCTTGCCGGCGTGGTCAAGGGGAAGATTGGTGTCAAAGCCGCGGGTGGGATCCGGACCCTGGACCAGGCGGGCGCGCTACTGGCAGCAGGGGCAAACCGGCTCGGCACCTCGGCTGGGGTGGCAATTGTGCTTGAGGAGTTACGGAGTAAAAAATAATAAGGAGGTTCTATGGCATATGGCAAGATCCAGGAGTTTCTGCAGAATGAGCTGAAGGCGGTCCGGGAGCAGGGGCTCTACAAGGAGGAGCGCTATATTCACGGACCGCAGGGAGCGCAGATTAAGGTTGAGTATCCGGAAGGGGCACCGCAGAAGGAGGTGCTGAACTTCTGCGCCAATAACTATCTCGGGCTTTCCAGCCATCCGGAGGTGATCAAGGCGGCGCACGAGGCGCTGGAGAAATGGGGCTACGGGCTTTCCTCGGTGCGGTTTATCTGCGGGACCCAGAGTCTGCACCGCCAGCTGGAGCGCAAAATTGCCGAGTTTCTCGGGATGGAGGATGCGATTCTCTACTCCTCCTGTTTTGATGCGAATGGCGGGCTGTTTGAGGTGCTCTTGGGACCGGAGGATGCAATCGTGACTGATCAGCTGAATCACGCCTCAATCATTGACGGCATCCGGCTGTGCAAGGTGCCGAAGGAGCGCCGGCTGATCTATCAGCATGCGGACATGGCCGATTTGGAGGCAAAGCTGAAGCAGGCGCGGGCGGGTGGTGCTCGGTTTGTGATGATCGCCACTGATGGCGCATTTTCGATGGATGGAGATGTGGCGAAGCTGGATCAGATTGTGCCGCTGGCGGAGAAGTATGATGCGCTGGTGATGATTGACGACTCCCATGCGACCGGATTTATGGGCAAGACCGGACGCGGGACGCACGAGCACTGCGGGGTGATGGGCAAGGTGGACATCATTACCACCACCTTCGGCAAGGCGATGGGCGGCGCCTCGGGTGGCGTGACCGCAGCCCGGAAGGAGATTGTCGAGATTTTAAGACAGCGGTCTAGGCCCTATCTTTTCTCCAATACGCTGTGTCCGGTGGTCGCCGCTGCAACCCTGCGGGTGATTGAACTGCTGTCCCAGACAACCGAACGCCGGGACAAGCTGGAGTGGAATACGAAGTATTTCCGGCAGAAGATGACCGAGGCGGGCTTTGACATCAAGCCGGGTGAACATCCGATTGTGCCGATCATGCTCTACAATGCGAAGCTGGCGCAGGACTTTGCCCGGGATCTGTATCACGAGGGGATCTATGTGATTGGGTTCTTCTATCCGGTGGTGCCGAAGGGCCAGGCGCGGATCCGGGTGCAGCTGTCTGCCGCCCATGACAAGGAGCACATCGACCGGGCGATTGCGGCGTTTGTCAATGTTGGCAGGAAATACGACATCCTCGGAAAGAAGCGGGAGGAAATCATCGCCCGCTACGGCGAGTAAACCGGGTTTTTAGCATCCAGGGGTGTCCCATCGGACACCCTTTTTATTGTTTCAGAGTAACTTCTCCGATCTAAAATCCGGGAAAATAAAACCGGGGCGTCCTCCACGCCCCGGCGCTGATTGGCGGACCCTTTTCAGCGGACGAGCAGTTTGGCGGTGGTCTTCTTCCCTGCCTGCTGTGCCTGCACAAAGTAGATTCCCGGTGGTAAACGGTGGAGGTCAAGGGCCAGACTGGAGGCGCGGGTAACCGTCTTCTGCCGGATTCTGCCTACGGGATCGGAGATGGTGAGCACAGTAACGTCTGGGAGCGAGGGATTCAGGCGGATATTGACCCTGCCGGCTGCCGGATTGGGGTAAAGTTCGAGCCGGAACGGAGCAGGGGTAGTGATCGGTAGCGGTTTTTCCTCGACACCCGGTCCTGCTTCCGGACTCTTGTAGCACCAGAATTCAACTGTCTTGTTGCCCTTGAGGGCAAAGAAGATGCCGTTATCCATGCCGGTGATACCACCACCGCTCTTGACCCGCTTTTTCTTGCCGGTGGTGCCGAGCTGAGGGATGGTGTCCAGTTCGTTCCAGGGTTCGGGCAGGCTGGGGTTGAAGCGCCAGAATTCACAGGTATTGCCGCCCTTGAGGCAGTACATCGCTCCGTTCCACCAGGCGCCACCCGCACCGTCCTTGACCTTCTTTTTCTTTCCCAGCATGCCCGCCTCGGGAAAGTTGCGGAAGCTGGTGGCGAGCCACTGGCCCGTGCCGATGTCAAAGCCAAACACCTCGCCGTATTTTGCCTTGACCGCATAGATGGTGGCGATGCCGTCGTAGACGATGAACGAGCCCTCCTTGTAGCTGTTTTTGCCTGATGGTCCGAGCGGTGCCTCGGGCTGTGCCTCCCAGGAGTCGGCAATCACATTGTAGCGCCAGAACTCGTTTTTGTAGCCCTTGAGCAGGTAGACGAAATCGCCCTGCGGGGTGCGGACATAGGTCATCTTGGTGCCACCTTTGAGCGGTTTGCCGGTGGAGCCGGGAGGGACATCTTTTCTTGACTCCCAGGTGCCAAGCCAGGCGTCGTAGCGGAAAAAGGCAAAGGTGGAGTAACCCTTGGTGGCATAGAGGTAGCGGATGCCATCGGCGCAGAGGGCACCACCTTTGTAAACCGTCTTGCTGGCGGTGCCGGGCGGAATGTTTTCCAGCACGAACCAGGAGTCCTGCTCAATGTCGTAGGCAAGGAAGTCGTTGGTCTTGTTGCCGCGCAGTACATAGACCCGGTTGCCGAGCAGGGCAATGGCGCCACCATCCTTGACCGGTTTGCTGGCTGGTCCGGTTGGCAGCGGAGTGAGTTCCTGCCAGCCGGGATGAAGCAGGGTGCGGACCCAGACCGTCCTGCTGAACCGGTCATTATTGGGTTCGTTGTCACCAATGAGCCGGGTGGAGCAGGCAACCGTGTAGGTGCCACGGGCAGCATTCCAGGTGCGGAAGGCGAGCAGTGCGGTGTCACCGGGGGCGATGGTGGTAATGACCGCAGAGTCGGTAAAGACCGGGGTCGTGCCCTGCAGGACCGAAAAGAGCACCTGGAAATTTGCCTCGGTAAAGGTGCCGAAGTTGGTAATCTGAACTTGGGGTGTTATCGGTCCTGGGGAGACAGTGTCTGCGGGTGCCAGGATGGCAGTAACGCCGACATCATGGCTCGGGGTGCGGACCGTAACCGTGGAGTTGATGCGGTCATTTTCCGGATTCAGGTCGCGGGCGGCACTGACCCAGAGTGTGGTGGTGAAGGTGCCGGCAGGACTGGCAAGCCAGGAGGAGAAGCTGATGGTGTCGGTCTGATTGGGATTGAGGTGATGGGTAATGGAGTCGGTGTAGAGCGGGGAGCCGAAAAATGAGATTTCAAAATAGGCTTTAAGGTTGACCGCCTGCGGTGCAAGGTTGGCGATTACCCCCTGGGGGATGACAGTGGTCGTTTCCATCACCACACCCGCTGGTGCCAGGATGGCAATTGCTGCGACATCGTTGAAAAAGGGCGGTTTGACAAATACCCGGCGGCGGGCGGTGTCATTTTCCGGATTCAGGTCGTCAGGCAGGCGGGTCTGAAACCGGGCAGTGACCATTCCCGCGGTGTCGGCACGCCAGGAGCGGAAGCTCACCGTTGCCGAATCACCCGGATTGAGGTTGGTAACATAGAAGCTGTCTCGGTAGGCGGTGCCAATCTCACAGACGGTCCAGAAGGAGGCGGTGCCGTTTGACGGGTTGTAAACCCGGCAGGCCGGGGTGGTGATGGAGGCAGAATCCACGGTGTCTGCCGGTGCTAGGATGCGGAGGATGCCGACATCGGTTGCCCGGCGTTCCGCGGTGATGGTGAAGTTGTCAATGACAAACCACTGAATTGCGGTTGATTCACCGAGGCAGGCGAAGGCAATCCGGACCCCGCGGCGGTTGGTCGCCCAGCCGAGGTCATAAGTCACCAGTCCGGGTTCAATCGTTCTGCCGGTGAGGTCGGCGATCTCAATTGTGAACTGGCCGGAGTCTACTGCGCCGTAAATCCGGACATCGGAGATGCCGGTTCCAGGCTGAATGCCGAGTGAACAGCGGAGGGTGATGTTAGAGCAGCCGGTGAAGTCAAGATAGGGTGAGATCAGCCAGTCGTCAATCTCCTCTTCCCCACCAGTGCCGAGTGCGGCATACGGCGTCGGGTTTTCCGACCAGGGGTTGAAGCCCAGATCCGGGGCACGGTGCCAGTCATTTCTGGAGGTGTCGCTCCGGAATTCGATCGTCCAGCCGGCAGGCGGATTGACCGTTGACCAGTTACCGTCGAAGTTTTCGGTGATAATGGTCTGTTGGGCAGAAGCGGGCAGGAAAATTGTGAGCAATATCAGCAACGGGGTAAGTCGGTACAATTGCAGGACATTTTTTTTCATTTAAAGCCTCCTTTGGTGCCCAGCCACCGGAGCGTAAAATTAATGAGCCGAAAGCGCCGCTCCGGGCTGATGAGCAGTTAATTTTTCAGCGCCGCCATTATATGATAAGCCGGTTTTTTAATTTGTCAATAAATTAGAATATAAACCCGGGGAAACCAGATATGCCTGATTTGATTTTCACTCAATTATCGGTTATGATTACCAGCTTGTGAGAGCAAAAAGATTTCCGCCGGTGAAAATTAAGCGTTATTATTATGAGGTTGCAGGTTTCAACCGCAGTCAATGATTTCAACCATAACCAGGAGGAATAATAATGAAGATTTTCATTGACTCAGCCGATATTCGTGAGATTCAGGAGGTGGCAGGCTGGGGAATCCTTGACGGCGTAACTACCAATCCGACGCTCGTCAGGAAAGCCGGTAAACCGTTCCGGGAGTGTGTGGCGGAGATTCTCAGGGTAGTAGATGGTCCGGTATCGGTGGAGGCGATCTCGCCGGATGCCGACGGTATGGTCCGGGAAGCGGAGGAGTGGGCAAGAATGGATCCGGCAAAGGTAACAATCAAGATCCCGATGGGGATTGAGGGTTTGAAGGCGGTCCGCGAGCTGGCACGCCGGCAGATCATGACCAATGTGACACTGGTTTTTTCCCCGAATCAGGCGCTTTTAGCCTGCCGTGCCGGTGCGACCTTCATCTCGCCTTTCATCGGCAGACTGGATGACATCTCCCATGACGGGATGGAGCTGGTCCGGGATATCGTCGGAATGATTGAGTATTATGATTTTGCCACGCAGGTGATCGCCGCCAGTATCCGCCATCCCCTGCATGTGATTGAGGCGATGCGAGCGGGTGCCCAGATCGCTACAATTCCCTATGATGTGCTGAAGAAGATGGTCCAGCATCCGCTGACCGATGTCGGAATCAAGAAGTTCTATGAGGATTACCAGCAGATTCCGAAGGGGTAAGGAGGGTTGATGCCGATTGTTGATTCCAAGACCGGTCAGGTAAGAAAGACTTATACCACAGCCGAGCTGATTCAGGCGGCAAATTTGATGCGCGGTTACAATCTGATTGCGCTATGTGCTGCTGGTTCCGGGCATGCGGGCGGGACAATGTCCATTATGGATATCACTGCCGCACTCTATCTTCAGGTTGCCCGGCATGACCCACAGAATCCGTTCTGGGAGGACCGGGACCGGATCATCTGGTCAACGGGACATAAGGCGCCCGCGCTTTACCTCGGGCTGGGTATGGCGGGTTACTTTCCGGTGGAGGATGTGGTGCGGCTGCGCAAGCTCTATGCCCCGTATCAGGGTCATCCGCATTGGCTGAAGCTGCCGGGAGTGGAGATCTCCTCCGGTTCGCTCGGGCAGGGGCTTTCGGTGGCGGTCGGGATTGCACTTGCCGCTCGGCTTGACCGGAAGGATTACCGGGTCTACTGCATCACTGGTGATGGCGAGCATCAGGAGGGGCAGATCTGGGAGGCGGTGATGGAGGCAGGCGCCTTCCATCTTGATAACCTCTGCTGTATCCTGGACAAGAACCGGCTGCAGATTGACGGCTGGGTCAAGGATGTGATGAATATTGATCCGATTGCGGACAAGTACCGTTCCTTCGGCTGGAATGTGATTGAGATTGATGGCCATAACATGCATCAGATTCTCTCCGCATTTGATAAGGCAGCCCAGCACAAGGGTCAGCCGACGGTGATCATCGCCCATACCACCAAGGGCAAGGGTGTTTCCTTTATGGAAAATGTCGCCGGCTGGCACGGCAAGGCACCGAATAAGGCGGAGATGATCAAGGGACTCCAGGAGCTCGGACTGCACTACCGGGTTGATTATGAGAAGCTCCTGAAGCGGGCGGAGGAGTATCAGGCCGAGGCAAGCGCCAAGTTGATGGCAAAGGTGCCGAAGTTTTCCCGGGACTATTTCTGGAACCGGCAGGAGAAGATGAAGGTGGAGATGAAGGCAACCCGGTTCGGTTTTGGCGAGGCGCTGGAAGAGCAGGGCGATGATCCGCGGGTCTGCTGTATCGGCGCCGACATCTCCAGCTCGATCACCATCTCCCGATTCTATGAGAAGCATCCGGAGCGGATGGAGCGCTGGATTTCGGTGGGCATCGCGGAGCAGTCGGGAACGAATGTTGCCGCCGGGCTGGCAAAGGAGGGAAAGCTGCCGGTGTTCGGTACCTACGGCGTTTTTGCCGCGGGCAGAAATCTGGATCAGCTGCGGACCACCGTCTGCTACGGCAACTTCAATGTGCTGATCGCCGGTGCCCATGGCGGGGTTTCGGTCGGACCGGATGGTGCCACCCATCAGGCACTGGAGGATCTGTTCCAGATCTGCGGACTGCCGAATATGCATGTATGCGTGCCGGCAGATGCGCTGGAGACCAAACGGGCAACTACCCATCTCCTGTTTGAAATTAAAGGTCCGAAGTACATTCGGTTTGCGCGGGAAGCGACGCCAGTCGTTACGAGTGACCGGACACCGTTTATCTGGGGTATGCCTAACATCTACCGCTACCGGGGCGAGAAGGAGCTGTTTATTGACGCGTTTGAGGTGACAACCGCAGACAGTTATGATAACGAAAAGGAGCAGCTGACGATTGTTGCCTGCGGACCGATGGTGCCGGAGGCGCTGCGTGCCGCCTGGATCTTAAAGGAGGATTTCGGGATTGAAACCCGGGTGATCAATCTCCATACTCTGAAGTCACCATCAACTCATCCGAATGAAACGATTCCCAATCAGAAGTATCTCGTCCAGGCGGCGCTGGAGACCGGCGTGATTCTGACCGCGGAGGAGCATCAGATTGGCGGGCTGGCAAACCGGGTCTCCTATGCCCTGCACACTGCGCCGGAACTGTATGGTAAGCCGGTGGCATTTGGAGCGATCGGCGTCAAGGACCGATTTGGCGAGTCGGGTCAGCCGTGGGAGTTGATGTGGGAGTTCGAGGTTTCTGCCGAGCATATTGCCGCCAAGGCACGGGAGCTGCTGGCGCAGCAACCAGCGGTTGCGGCGCGGCAGGATAAAACCGGAGGGGACAGAAAGCGGACTTCAACAACCCGGAAGCCACGGGCGAAAAAGGAAAAGAGCGAGTAGTAGAGAGGAGGTGGTATGCGACTGGCAAACCGGATGGAACGGCTGGGCACCGAAACCGCCTTTGATGTCCTCTGCCGGGCAAAGGAGCTGGAGTGCAGCCGGACGGTGATCCATCTGGAGATCGGCGAGCCCGATTTTGCCACTCCCAAGCATATTATCGAGGCGGCAAAGCAGGCACTGGATGAGGGCTGGACCCATTATGGTCCTTCCGCCGGTCTGCCCGAGCTGCGGGAGGCGATTGCGGACTATGCCGGCAGGATGCGGGGGGTGAAGTTCTTTCCCGAGCAGGTGGTGGTGACGCCTGGTGCCAAGCCGGTGATGGCGTTTGCGATCATGGCGCTCGTGGACACGAGTGATGAGGTGATCTATCCCAATCCCGGCTTTCCAATCTATGAATCAATGATTGAATACATGGGCGGTAGGCCGGTGCCGATCCGGCTGCGGGAGGAGCGTAACTTCCGGCTCGATGCCGAGGAGCTGGCGCAGATGGTCAACAGCCGGACCAAGCTGATTGTGATCAACTCGCCAGCTAATCCAACTGGCGGGGTGCTGACCCGGGAGGACCTAAGGCTGATCGCCGATACCGCACTCAAGTACAACGTCTGGATTCTGGCGGATGAGATTTATTCCGAGATTGTTTATGATGAACCCTTTGAATCCATCGCCCGATTCACTGATGTCCACCCGCGGCTGATCATCCTGGACGGCTTTTCCAAGACCTTTGCCATGACCGGCTGGCGCATCGGCTATGGAATCATGCCCAAGGACATGGCAGAGAAGCTGGCGCGGATTGAGACCAATATCAACTCCTGTACTGCTACTTTTATTCAGCGTGCCTGTCTGGCAGCACTCCAGGGTCCGAAGGGACCGGTTGAGCGGATGGTGGCGGAGTTCAAGCGGCGCCGGGATTTTATCGTTGAAGGTCTGAACCGGCTGCCCGGTTTCCGCTGTTCCAAACCACAGGGTGCCTTCTATGTATTCCCCAATATTGAGCATACCGGTATGGACTGCAAGGTGCTGGCAGAGCGGCTGCTGGAGGAGGAAGGTGTTGCCTGTCTTGCCGGGACCTGTTTCGGCAAATTTGGTGACGGCTTTCTGCGGCTCAGCTATGCCAATTCGATTGAAAATATCGGTGCTGCCCTGGAGCGAATCGCAAGTTTTCTGAAGCGGAACCGATAATTCAGGTCTCAGCCGGCGCCAGCAGGGTCCGGCGGCAGGCAAGCAGAAAGTCCAGGCAGATGCCGGTTTTATAATCGGGATATGTCCAAGGCAGAGGCTGATAACTGCCCTGATGAAAGATCAGCGTAACTTCCGCATATATCTTGGGGGTTAGGGCAATCCGGTGGGAATAGTCCTTGGTGGTGGCAAGCACGAGGCTATGAAGGGTCAGAATACCCGGATCAAGGTTGAGCCGGCGGTTATTATTTTTATCCCGGAATTGATCCTCAATTTCCATTGTTTTGTTCTTAAGCTGGCTTAGCTGGTAAGGCAGAACCGGTGGTTCAAAAAGTAGCCACTGGCGGAGGAGATTCGGACCCATTTCCGGTTCATAATAGCGGGAGAAGTTCCAGCTGATGACCGGGCTGCGAAGCAGGATCGGACCAAAGTTGTGATTCAGTTCCGGTTCGGCGGTATTGATTAGTTCCGGCTGGCGGGCAAGGATTGCCAAAAACAGCCGGGCAGGTTTGGTCATCGGTGCATTAGTTATTCAGATTCCGGTTCCCGGGCGGCGAGAAATCCACCTAGCTCCTCAAGCCGGGGTAGCTCATCAAGCGATTCTAACCCGAAGTAGCGTAGAAACTCCCGCGTGGTGCGATAGAGAAACGGGTTGCCGGGACGATGTGCCCGGCCCGCGGTGACAATTAGTCCCCGTTCCAGCAGGGTCAGCAGCGGTGCCGAGCAGTCCACCCCGCGCAGCTGTTCAATCTCCGGCCGGGTAATTGGTTGTTTGTAGGCGATGATTGCCAGCACCTCCAGCGCGGCAGCGGACAGGCGCTGGACCCGGGTGTGGGCATAAAGTCTGCGGATCCAGTCGGCATATTCCGGCAGTGTGTAGAGCTGATAGCCTTGGGCGACGCGGGAGATCCGGAATGCTCTGCCGGTTCCGGCATAGGTCTGATTGAGCCGTTCAATCGCTTCCCGAATGGTGGTATCATCGGCACCGGTGATTTCTGTCAGCCGGGCAAGGGTAACCGGAGCATCGGCAGCAAAAAGTAGCGCCTCAATTACCGGTTCCAGCGGCTGAGCCACCGGTTCGGTCCTTTCTGCCGTTTCCGGATATTCCATGATTATGACTCCCGGGTGAGGCGGAAGCGGGCGAGCAGGGCGGTAATCGCCAGCCGGAGCTGGTAGCGACGCAGAAAACAGGTAAGCCGAGTGGCATTAAGGGCAAACGCCTCAAGATGAATCTGTGCCTGATGAAGGGTATCAAGAGTGCCCGAGATGATTTCCGGATCGTTGCCGACCCCCGGTCCGACAAGCGAGACCGATGCCAGATCGTCAGCGATATCCAGCTTCGCCGCCCGGACCTCATTCAGCAGTCCGGTCAGAATCTCCTCTGCCTGTTTCCGGTTCGGTTCCGGAATGATGAAGGAAAGGTCGAAGCGGCTGTTGTGGGCGATGCCGTGGCTGAAGAACAGAACCGGAATCCGGGCGGCAGCGAGCCGGGTGATAACCTGGTGGAGACAACGCTGTTTTTTCGTCACATCAATCAAGACGATCCGGGCAAGTTTGTGCTGATGGGCAATTGCCCGGACAAACGCCTTTTCCATCTTTACCATTCTTTTTTCCACGACCATGGTACCTCGCTTACGGTTAAATGATGAGCTGATTCTTAACGGCACGCGGTATTTTTCCGCCAGGGCGCAGGCACGGGGATGAATTACCTCTGAGCCGGCCTGGGCAAGTTCTGCCAGTTCGGTAAAGGTGATTTCCTTAAGATGCCGGACTGCAGGAAATTCGAACGGGTTTTCGGTGAAGATGCCATCAACATCTTTGTAAAATTCACACCTATCAGCTCGGAGTGCAGCGGCTAACGCCACTGCGGTCACATCCGAACCGCCGCGGCCCAGGGTGGTAATTTCCCGCTCCTCACTCATACCCTGAAAGCCGGCGACGATCGGAATTCTGCCTTCCCGGAGTGCGTCGGTGATCCGGAACAGGCGGATTTCCTGAATCCGGGCGTCGGTGTGGAACCGATCAGTGATGATACCCACCTGTGAACCGGTGAAGGACTGGGCTTCAACTCCGTAGCCCATAATTGCCAGTGCCAGCAGTGCCATCGCCTGCCGCTCGCCGGCGGTCAGAAGCATGTCCAGCTCCCGCGGGTTGGGTGCCGGGTTGACAGCACAGGCAAGTTCCATGAGCCGGTCGGTGGTTTCGCCCATGGCAGAGACAACCACGACGATCCGGTCGCCGCGCCGGCGCCGGGCAACGATCCGCCGGGCAACATTCCTGATCCGCTCAATATCCGCAACCGAGGAGCCACCGTACTTTTGAACCAGCAGCGCCATCTTCAGACCGTCTTCAGCCAGCGTACGATCCGGCGGGCAGCGGTTTTGAGTTTTATCTCATCAGCGATTAAGGCAAACCGGACATACCCTTCGCCATGTCTCCCGAAACCGGCACCGGGTGCGGTCACGACCCGGCAGTTCTCAAGCAAGGCAAGGACAAAGGCAAAGGAGCGTGAGCCGTTCACCTGCTGCTGCCAGCGCTCAGGCAGTCTTGCCCAGAGATAGAAGGTGGCGCGGGATGGTGTCAGCTCCCATCCGGCAGACTGAAGCGCCCGGACAAAGACCTTCATCCGCCGGGCATAGGTGCGCCGGACCGGTTCGGCGAGTTTGCGGTAATTCTGCAACGCCCAGGCGGCTGCGTCCTGAACCGCGCCAAACGGTCCGGAATCAACATTCTGCTTGATTTTCAGTAGCGCCTTCAGGATATCCGGATTACCGACCGCCATCCCGATGCGCCAGCCGGGGATGGAGAAGGTCTTGGCAAGGGAGTGGAGTTCAACTGCACAGCTTCTGGCGTCAGGAACCTGGAGGATGCTGGGCGGCGGGGTGTCAAACCAGAGTTCGGAGTAGACATTGTCATTGATGACATAGAAGCCGTGTCGGAGTGCGAGCCGGATCAGCTCCTGATAGAACTCCAGCGGGGCGACTGCGGCGGTGGGATTGCTGGGAAAGTTCAGACACACCAGTTTGAGCCGGGGTCCGAGCCGGTCAATGAGACTCAGATCAGGTAGGAAGCCGTTTTTTTCCTCGAGCGGTATTGTGACCGGTGTCGCACCAGCAAGCAGCGTGTTGTTAAAGTAAACCGGATAGCCAGGATCGGCGACCCCTACCTGATCACCATCACCACAGA
Source organism: Caldifarciminota bacterium (assembly GCA_965649165.1). Classification (GTDB taxonomy): domain Bacteria; phylum Hydrothermota; class Tepidihabitantia; order Tepidihabitantales; family Tepidihabitantaceae; genus JAOABP01. Next base: position 13,046 of record CBFGJT010000012.1, read on the forward strand.
GCGCCCAGATGAGATGAGCAGCACCCTCTTTGGAGCCGATAAGCATGAGCACCTCATTTTCCGGATTGAGCCGGACCCCGAACCGCTGGTGATACCATTGAGCAACCCGGGTACGGACATTCAGCTTGCCCGCATAGGTTGGATACCGATGGTTGGCGGGCTGATTCAATGCCTGGCGCAGCCGGGCAAGGAGGGCGCGGCCCGGCGGCAGATCAGGATTGCCCTCGCCCAGGTCAATGAGTCCGTGGCCGAGTTGTGCCTTGAGCCGGTCCAGTTCCGAAAAAAGATAGGGTGGAATGCGGTTCAGTCGCAGGGCAAAAATTTTTTCCATTGGGCCAGGACAAATGCTGCCGGCGGCATTTCAGCCGGTGCGGGTTTGATATTCTTTAACTGCTGCATGCTGTCCGGTTAGATTTTTACCGTTTTTGAGCGAAAAGTCAATATGATGTCCGCACGGGTGCTTTACAGCTGAAGCAGTTTCAGCCCGGAATCGGTTTCAAGCCGGCGCTGAATTTTTTCTCTGCCGGAAATGATTGCAACTTCACAGGTGGCGGCGACCCGGCCCGCAAACAGATGGCCGGAATAGGTGATCAGCCGCCGGTTACTGATGACCGCATGGAGGTGAAGCACCGGTTCCTCTTCACTCCAGGCGATATTGCCTACCAGTGTGCAGATCTCATACTCGCCCGGGAAACGACGGCGGTGGTATTTCTTGGTCTTAAGGTCATAGCAGCCCAGTTCCAGTTCAATGCCGGCGCCCAGCCCGATGACAATTCCGGACCTCAGCTTCAGCTTTCGGACAAACTGCTCCAGCGCGGGTATGATCTCCTCATCCCGCTCCAGTCGCAGCTGGTAATAACTGCCATTTTTCCGATATCTCATTTCTCCTCCTGGTTCTTGATCACCTTCCGACTTTTTTCCTTTTTAATAAAACGGCACTGGGGATAGCCGGAGCAGGCGACAAACCTGCCGTAGCGTCCCTGGCGTTCGACGAGCGGTCTGCCACACTGGGGACATTTCTCATCCAGCTGGCGCGGTGGTGGCTTGGGTTCGCGCTTGATGTAGCTGCACTGGGGATAGCCGGAGCAGGCGACAAACCTGCCGTAGCGTCCCTGGCGTTCGACGAGTGGTCTGCCACACTGGGGACATTTCTCATCCAGCTGGCGCGGTTCAGGTTTCAGGACATATTCACACTGCGGATAATCGGCACAGGCGATGAACTTGCCATATCTGCCCCAACGTTCAACAAGCGGTTTGCCGCATTTGGGACACTTTTCCTCCAGTTCGCGGGCAAGATCCTCCCGGATTTCCGGAGTGGCGGCAAGCGCCTGATCCAGATCTTCTTTGAAAGGCTGGTAAAACCGAGCAACCACCTGGCGCCAGTTTTCAACCCCCTCCTCAATCAGGTCGAGCTGTTTTTCCATTTCCCGGGTGAAGCCGATTTCAAAGATGTTGGCAAAGCGCGGGATAAGGATGTCGTGGACAATCATTCCCAGTTCAGTCGGCACCAGTCTGCCCTGCTGGCGTTCAATATATTTGCGCTCGAGCAGGGTGGGGACAATGGTGGCATAGGTTGAAGGCCGGCCGATGCCGTTGACCTCGAGCCGTTTGATCAGGGTCGCTTCGGTGTAGCGGGGCGGCGGCTGGGTCCACTTCTGCTCAGGAATGAATTCAGCAAACTGGACCGGTTCACCCGGTTTCAGTTCCGGCAGATTTTTCTCCTTTTCCGGTTCACCATACACCTGTTCAAAACCGGCAAACAGTCTTTTGATGCCCTCAGCCCGGAAGGTGAATCTGCCGCCACTGACCAGTAGTTCCGTCTGCTGATAGACCGCATCTGCCATCTGCGAGGCAAGAAACCGGCGGTAGATCAGACTGTAGAGTTTGAACTGATCCGGAGTCAAAAATTCCCGGACCGATTCCGGGGTCAGTTCCGATCTTGTCGGCCGGATCGCCTCATGAGCACCCTGAGTGCCCTTTCGGTCCGGATAACGGCGCGGGGTTTCGGGGAGAAATATCTTACCATACTTTTCGGCAATGAGCTGGCGGGCAGTTTCGATCATCTCCTCTGCGGTCCGGAAGGAGTCGGTGCGGGGATAGGTGATCAGGCCTACCGTCTCCTTTTTCAAATCCACCCCTTCAAACAGCTGCTGGGCAATCTGCATTGTTCGGCGCGAGCTCATGCCCAGCGTCTGTCCCGCCTCCTTGAGCAGGGTGGCGGTGACAAAGGGCGGGAGGGGTTTTTTGTGCTTTTCCCGGACATTCACCGTTTCAATCCGGAAAGTTTCATTGATACAGCCGGTGCGCACCGTTTCCACTTCGGCGGCGCTGGTGAGCCGGACATTGGCACCGTCAATCTTCACCAGCAAGGCTTCAAATTTTTGCCCTTTGCTGTCGGTAAAAATTGCCCGGATGAGCCAGTATTCCTGGGGGGTAAATTTCCCAATCTCCCGTTCCCGCTCCACCAGGATCCGGAGTGCCACGGTTTGGACTCTGCCGGCAGACTTGCCCGCCCGGACTGTCTGCCACAGCAGTGGTGAAACCAGATAGCCGACGAGCCGGTCCATTACCCTGCGCGCCCGGTGTGAGTCCACCTTGCGCAGGTCGATTTCTCCGGGCGCGTCAAATGCAGCGGTGATGCCCTTCGGGGTGATCTCATAAAAAAGCACGCGCCGGATCGGAGCACCATTTTTAATCTCCTGTGCCACCGAATAGGCGATCGCCTCCCCTTCCCGATCTGGATCGGTGCCGAGATACACCGTATTTGCCTGCCGGGCGGCAGACTTCAATTCATTGATGACCGGTGCCTTGCCCCGGATCCGGATGTATTCCGGTTCAAATCCGTTTTCAATGTCTACGCCGAGCCGGGACTTGGGCAGATCGGCAATATGTCCTTTTGATGAGAGCACGCGCAGTTTTCCCCTGAGCAGACGGGTAATGGTGTGCGCCTTGGTTGGCGATTCAACAATCAGCAGGTCCTTTTTTCTTGACATCCGGGGGTTGAGGATAAACGAAAATGGTTAAAAGTCAATCTCGTTGCGGCGGTTCGCAGATCACGACCACCGCTGCCGCATAATCCTTGAGATGGGTCAGACTCAGGTGGACGGCACGGTTGCCCAGAATTTCCCTTGCCCGTCCGGTGACCCGGATCTGAGGCCGGCTGCGCTCATTGTCGCAGATTTCGATTTCCCGCCAGGAGATCGCACCCCGGAGTCCGGTGCCGAGCGCCTTGGAGAACGCCTCCTTGGCGGCAAATCTGCCGGCATAGGAGGGATATTTGTCATCAAGCTTTTCACAGAAGGCGATCTCTGCCGGGGTAAAAATCCGGGTTTGAAACCGGCTGCCGAACCGCTCGAGCGCCTGCCGGATGCGCGCCACCTCAATCAGATCAATGCCGATACCGAAGATCACGGTCAGCAATTCAGATTCTCTACAATCGGCACCAGCTCCAGAATGTCGTTGATCTCATAATCGGCACCGGAGTTGAGGGTGCCGAATGAGTCGCCATACCGGGCAAACACGGTGATCATCCCCAGCTCCTTGGCGCCGATGATATCCCGCTCTGCCCAGTCGCCGACCATGATCGCCTCGCGGGGTTGGACCTGAAGCAGTTCCAGCGCCTTTTCGAACGGCTCCCGTGCGGGTTTGCGTTTGCCGGTATCATCAAAGGTGACAACAACATCAAAGAACCGGTCAACATTGAGCGACACGAGCCGCATCCAGACCTGAAGCCGAGGTGCGTCTGAAATTACCGCAAGTTTCAGACCCATGCGGAAGAGGCGGAGCAGGGCAAGGTGGACATGGGGATAGGGGACGAGCACCCCTTCCCGTGCCCGGCGATAGGCGATGATGCCGCTGGCAAGGATCCGGTAGTCAATATAGCCGAGCACCTGATTGAGAAAGTCGTTGAACACCTCCTGATATTCAATCCCCTTGGCTTCGTAGATTTCATAGATCTTCTTTTTTGCCGCCTCCGGTGTCAGGTCCAGTCCGGCGTCGATCATCGCCATCACCGCTGCATCAACCGCTGCCTCCTTCCACTTGTTGAAGTCCACGAGCGTATTGTCAACATCAAAGACCACCGCCCTGATCATGATTTCACCGCTGGAAACGGGTTTTGAGTCGGTCATAGGTGGTGAGCAGATGCTCGCTAATCACCTTGGTCTCACCGAGCAGGGGCATGAAGTTGGTATCGCCCTGCCACCGGGGTACAATGTGAAAATGGAGATGTCCGGGAACACCGGCACCGGCAACCGCACCGAGGTTGGCGCCGATGTTGAACCCATTGGGTTTGTACTCCTTTTTCAGCGCCCGGACGCACCGTCCGATCAGACCAAGCAGCTCGGCTGCCTCTCCGGGTTTGAGCAGTTCAATGTTGGCGGTATGGTGCAGGGGTGCAACCATCAGATGGCCGCTGTTATAGGGGAAACGGTTCATAACGACAAAGGCGGTTCTGCCCCGGAAAAGTATCAGATTGTCCCGGTCATTTCTGCATTTTTTGAGCTGGCAGAACAGACACCCTCCCTTTTCACAGGCGGGATTTTTCATGATGTATTCGGCACGCCAGGGTGCCCAGAGCCGTTCCATCAGCCGAAAAGCCGGAGCTGCTGACCCTTTTCGCCCGGTTCGGGCTCAAAGATGACCTTGCGGGTGCCGGGCAGGACCTGGACGGTGCCGAAGACACCGTCAAACCCGGGCTCAACTGTAATTTCACCCCGGCGCATCCGTTCAATACCTTCTGCAATCTTCTCCCCGAAGCGGGCGATCTCTGCCACCGGCACATCCATCAGGATTTCAAACTCCGGTCCGAGACCTTTAATCATCTCTTTATACTTCTTGGCGACGCCGGCAGTGTCTCTGCCCTGCTCCAGCGCCTCGGCGATGATCTCCTCCAGCGGAACCAGGTGCTTGAACGGAATCATATCTTTGGGCACTTCCTCCGGCTTGCGGTCTGCCAGCTGTTCAACCCGGTGCAGAACTCCGATTGTCAGCTTCCGGCCACAGACCGGGCAGACATCGCCCGAGAGAATGGACTCGCCCGGTGTAAGCCGAATACCGCAGTTGCGATGGCCATCGTAGTGATACTTGCCCTCCTCGGGAAAGAACTCAATTGTAAACAGCAGCCGGTTTTTGTCTCTGGTCTTAAGCACCTCCCGGACGGTGTCGTAATTCAGGTCGCAGTCAAACACATTTGCTTCCCTTCCCAGCCGGCTCGGCGAATGGGCATCGGAATTGGAAATCAGGGTCTTTTTATCCAGTTCGGAAAGGCGCCAGTTCATCGGTGGGTCAGAGGAGAGTCCGGTTTCAACCGCAAACACCTCATTTGCCAGATCACCGAAGCAGTCGGTAAATGAGTCAAAGCCAGAATTGGAGCCGTAAAGGGAGAACCACGGGGTCCAGATGTGCGCCGGGACAACAAACGCCCTGGGTTCCAGCTCCAGAATCCGCGCCACCATATCATGACAGGAGATACTGACGCTGGGTCGGCCATCGGCATCAAGCTTGCCGTAACCGGCAAGCATTTCTGAGACCCGGGCTGCGCTCTCCAGGCTCGGGACATAAATCAGGTTGTGCACCCGGCGCAATCTGCCGTTCCAGGAGTAGATGTTATTGACTTCAGTATTGATGATGAAATGCACATCATCATAAACATAAAGGCCGTTGCCCGCATCCTGGAGGTGCTGCTTGAGGGAGGCAAAATATTCCGGATGGGTGAAGTCGCCGGTTGCCACCAGTTTGATCCCCTTCTGCTTTGCTGCTTGGGCGATTGCGGGAATGTCCATATCCGAGCTTGTTGCCCGGGAGAAACGGGAATGGATATGGAGATCGGCAATGAAGCGCACGGTTTATTTTAATTTCTGTTGGGCGAATTGCAAATTCGGCATTGGGTGCCGGCGCGGCTTTTCTGCCACCACCATCATCCGCACCGAGAGGGGGCTTACCGGTAGAAAGGTGCCGTGATGAAAGAAACGGGAGCGGCTGAAACCCGCCCGTTCCAGTGCCTGCCGGACCTCATCTAATGTATACGCCCGCTCCTGATGAATCTCTTCATACTTTTCCCCGGTGGTGCCGTCAGCGAGTTTCTCCCAGAAGACAAGCCTGAGGGTGGAGAGCATAGTCTGGCGGTCAAACTGGCACTGCCAGATCGAGACGATCTCCTCATTCTCCCGGGTGATCGTCCGGCTGCCCCAATGCTTTTCCAGTCCGTAGACCGTGTTCAGGTCAAAGACAAAGAGCCCGGCCGGGACCAGCGCCTGATGGACACAGGAAAAACAGCGTTCCAGCTCCTCCGGGTTCAGCAGATAGTTGATGCTGTCATAAAGTGATATTGCCGCGTCCACCGGTTTGTCAAGGGTGAAGTTTCGGATGTCGGCGTTGATCACGGTGATCGGCAAAGTGCCCTTTTTTGACTTCAGGACCGAAAGCATCTCGGGCGAGCGGTCAATACCAACCACCTGATAGCCGCGGCGGGCAAAAATGATGGTTGGAATACCGGTGCCACAGGCGAGGTCGAGCAGTCTTTTCGGCTGGCGCCGGAACCGTTTGAAGATCCGCTCAACATAATCCACCCATTCCGGATAGTCAACATACTTCTCCATGAACCGGTCATAGTAGCGGGCAAAACGGGCAAAGGGCAGGGGCATCCAAATCGATTAATAGCCCCAAAATTTCAAAAGTCAAAATGGTGGATTATTAATCCGGCGGCAGGGTTGACTTCTGCACCCCGGTCTGGCATCATAGAATATGAGCCCCAGTCTGCGGGAGAGTCTTTATACCTTCGGCTATATGTTCAGCGGTGCGGTCGCCGGCTGGCTCAACTGGCGGCTGGTGCCATTCGGGATCAGGATGCCGGTTCTACCCTTTCTCGCGGTCGGCATCGCCGGCGGGCTGATCTATGCGGGCATGAGGCTGCGCGGACTCGGCTTCGGGCTGATGATGGTGGTCCTGCTCTTCTTTGTGCAGCTGGCACTGACACCGCCCCTGCGTCTGGGCTCAATTGTCCGCGCGGCAATGTGGGCGTTCCCAGTCGGCATCTCCTTTCTTGTCTCGGCTCTGCTGTTTAAACTCCTGAACCGGTTCAAGCCCGGCAGGTTTCTGCTCATGGCTCTGCTGGTCGGACTTAGCTATGTGCTGGTTGCGGTCCTTTTCCGGTTAAGGTTGCACCAGACCGCCGATTTCGGCGGACTGAAGTGGCAGTTTCTTGCCGGCGCCCTGCTCGGCGCCGTGCTCGGTGCGCTGATTGAGATGCTGGAGTATGTGTTTCCGCCCGAACGGTATCATCGATCGCAGTTTATTCTGCCCGGCTGATGGAGTTACAAGCGATTCTGGACTGGCACTTCAGCCGTTATCCACTCTGGAAGGCAGAGGATATCTACAAGCTGATCTATCAGGGGGTTTTCGGCCCCGGACACCTGGGTGCGGAACGGAAAGAGCTGGAGGAGAAAATAAAGGCAGAGCTGGCCCGGCTGAAAACCTGCTTTGCGGTTGAGCCGGTTGAACCGGTTGATCCTGAAGGTCTGCTCGTCCGGGTAAATCTGGCCGCGGTTGCCGGGTTCCGGGCAAAGGAGCAGCTGCTGGTTGAGGCGCTGATGAATACGATCCGGGAGTTTGGGGCAAGACCGGATCAGCTGCTTCCGAGACTAAAACAGGCGCGGGCGTGGTGTGCGGTCCGCCTGCCAGCAGAGGAGCAGCGGCTGGCGCGGCTTATTCAGGAAAAGCCCGAACCACCGGTCCATTCCGAGCTTTATCGCCGGGTCTATCAGCCTGGCTACCGGCTCATTTTTGCCCGGCTGAGCCCGGTCTTCGGGCAGAGCGGGTCAAGCGGACAGCCCTGACACTTTGGTTTGCGGGGCAGACAGAACGTCTGACCGAGAGCAACCAGCAGGGGATTGAACTCAAGCCAGCACTCTTCCGGCACAACCGCCATCAGTTTCCTTTCGGTCTGGTCCGGTTTCCCGGTTTTCACCAGGCCGAGCCGGTTGGCGATCCGATGGACATGGGTGTCAACCGCAATCGCGGGAATCCCGAACCCGCGGGCAAGGACAATGTTTGCCACTTTGGGTCCGACACCGGGCAGTGCCAGCAGGTCATTGCGGGAGCGGGGCACATTGCCCTGATGCCGAGTAAGAATTGTCTTTGCCAGCATTTTCAGCAGCCTCGCCTTGGTCCGGTAGAACCCGACCGGATAGATGAGCCGGCGAATGTTGGTAATGTCAAGCCCGCACAGCGCCGCCGGATCAGGTGCCCTTTGCAGGAGCCGGTTTACCGCTTTAACAGTGACCTTGTCCCGGGTCCGGGTTGAGAGCACCGCACCAACAAGCACCGGCCACGGGTCTTGGTCCGGCATCCGGTGCACCGGTGCGGAACGGAGAAGCGCCGACCTTTTCAGGCGCCGGCAGATGGTGCGGATCAGGCCTGTTTTTTTCAGATGCCGAAAACCTTAAGCAGGGCGGTCAAGCCCATGGTCATAATTAACGCCAGACTGGCAATGGTAAAGAGCGGATGCCAGCGCAGGCTGGCCGGAACCTCACCTGGTCGGGCTTTGCCATAGGTGACGGCTGTGGCCAGCAGTGCCAGCACTGCGGCGGCAATAGCAAGCGGCAGATGGGCAAGCAGTCTGACCGCTTTACCCTGACTTGTAAGCAGAGCGTTAAACAAAAGACCCAGTCCGAGATTGGCAATGGCGAGCAGGAAGTAGATCAAGGTGCGCTGGCGCAGCCGGCGCAGAGGGAAGTCCCATTCGCCGAGCCTTGAAAGGGTAAGCTGGCCGATGGTGATGCCATAGCCGAAGGTTACGAGGGCAAGAACCGGATGGATATAGCCATACCAGGGCATAAGCCTGCCTTTAATTAAAATAAAGCGGCCAACGGGAATCGAACCCGTGTAACCGGCTTGGGAAGCCGGGGCTCTACCCCTGAGCTATGGCCGCAACCTCTGATTTAATATAACCACCATTCTGCCGGCTGTCAAGCAGATGCACACCACCACCGGGTAAAGGGATTTCTCGACCGGCTCGAAATGACCGCAGGAAGATGTCATCCGGGTGTAAACCGAGTTAAGGATCGCGATCACAATTAGAATGAGAAAGTAAATTAAGTGAAAATGGGCGACCTTTGGTAATTTCATTGAAAAATAATTACTTGCAAATCAGGATTAAGCAAAGGTTGTTCAACTTTTATAACTATTTTTTACAAAAACTTATAGAATTATACCCCCAAATGGTCTGCTCCGGGTGCAGTTCCCGGGAGGGTGGATGCAGGAGGCGGCGGGTTAGAGTGACGGTTGCTATGCTGTTTTGGTTCGGGATGGTTGCGGTTTGACAGGAGCGGGAAATAGTGGATAATCTGGTTATGAAAAGGTTTAATCTTGCCCTTTTGTTTGCGGCGGTGTCTGCCGCACTGGTTCTGGACTGCACGCCAGCGATGGTCAAGGCGGTCCAGCCCTATTCCATCGCGCCGGAGTTTGATCTGAGCCGGACCTGGCGGGTTGCGTTGCTGCCACTGGCGGGCGGTTCTTCTGATACTGGTGATGAGAGCGGACTGCGGGAGTTTGCCGAGCTCCAGCTTTTAAAGATTCCGACCGTGGTGGTGGTTGACCGGTCAAAGGTGGATGCGGTGCTGAAGGAGCAGGAGTTCTCCTATTCAGGTCTGGTTGATCCCCAGACCGCCTCCCAGCTGGGTGGGCTGATGGGTGCGAATGCGCTGATGAGTATCAGAATCGGGAAGGTGAAGCATGACCGTTTCTTTTCTGATTCGCCGAACCAGCGGGATGCAGAGGTTTTTGTCCGGATTATAAGCGTGGAGAATGGCGCGGTGCTGTATTCGGCGCAGGGGCAGAGTTCCAGCTTTGAAGGTGCAGCGGAGGCGCTCAAGGGTGCGGTGTTGACCGCGCTTTTGCCGCTGCTGAAAAAGGGAGGTGTGAAATGAGGCGCACCGGCAGTTTATCTGTTATTTTTGTTCTGGTGCTGACGGCTGCCGGCTGTGTCAGTTCCTCTGCCGGTGTCAAGTCCGCCAGTTCTTCGGTTGGAGCACCACCGCAGGCACCGGTCGCGGGTCCAATTCAGATGCCACCGATACCTCAGGATACCGGGTTGACCGTGCCGGTTGGTCCGATCGCCGCGCCGAATGAGATTGTTGAACCGGTGCCGGGCGGGGTGATTGACTGGGGCGCCCGGGTGGTGCGGGCACGCGGCTCTGGGGTGCCGGACCCGGCGGATGAGAATCTGTCGAGGGCAAGGCTGATGGCGGAGCGGGCCGCAGTGGTGGTGGCGCAGCGGAATCTCCTGGAGATCATCAAGGGGGTGCGGGTGGATTCGGATACAAAGGTGGAGAACTTTGTCACCCGCTATGATGTGGTTTACACCCGAGTGGAAGGGGTGATCAAAGGAGCACGGCAGACCGGTCCGGCAAGATACGATTCAGCGGCCGGGATTGTCGAGGTGGAGCTGGAGGTGGCGCTGGATGGTCCGCAGAGCGTTGCCGACGCGCTCCTGCCGGCGCTCGGTCCGCAGTCCAAAGAAATGCCGGCGCAGGTTTCGCCTGAGGTCCGGGAGTTTTTCCGGCAGTATTCCGGACTGGTGCTGGATGGGGGCAATACCGGGCTCAAGCCCGCGCTGTTTCCCAGAATTTATGATGAGAGTGGTAATCTGCTCCTGGATACCCGGGAGCTTTACCGCTATACCGGTTCAACCGGTCAGGTGGTGCTGAACTATATCACTCGGCTCGACGAGATTCTTTCCCGGCCCGAGTTTGCCCAAAAGCCGCTGGTGCTCAAAATTAAAGAGGTGCGGGGCAAACTGGGCAGTGATATTGTGATCTCCCGGCAGGATGTGGAAAGGCTGAAGTGGCTCAAAGATGGGGCGAAGTTTCTTTTGGAGGCGGGCAGGCTGATTGTCCGGCTGATGCTATAAAAAAAGGGGGGAGATGCGGGCGCTGACCTTTTTTTTGCTAATTTTGCCCTTTGTCTTTTGTTATCAGCCCGCCTACACCGCAAAAACCGATCGCTCTGCTCCGGCGCCCTCATCAGAGGTGGCGCTCAGTGGTGGTGAAGGGGTGGAGGTGCTGGCTGAAGGGGTGGCGGCAATTACCGGTGCGGTGGACATTGCCCGGGATGGGGCGCTCCGGGATGCGCTGCGCAAGGCGGTGGAGCAGGCGGTGGGCAGTTTCATCAGTGCCGAGACCCGAGTCCAGAACTTCCAGCTGCTTTCCGACCGGATCTACGCCAACTCGAGCGGTTATGTTGCCTCCTACCGGGTGGTGAGTGAAGGCCGGGAGCAGGGGGTATACCGGGTGGTGATTAAGGCAAGGGTGAAGACCGACCGGATTGAAAATGACCTGCAGGCGATCGGCATTCTGCTCAATGAGCAGGGCAGGCCGAGGGTGCTGGTCGTGGTGCAGGGTGATGAGGGGGAAGATGAGGATGCCGGTTTTGTCGAGACCAGGATCAGCGGTTATTTTGCCGAGCAGGGTTTTCCGGTTGTTGACCGCAAGACCTTGGAGCAGAATCTGGCAAAAGAGCAGCTGCGCCGGCTGATCGCGGGTGACAGCACTGCAGCACAGCTTGCCGGACTGCGCACCGGTGCCGAAATCGGGATCGTCGGCAGGCTCAACCGGTCCCAGGAGCGGCGGCGTTCACCCTATACCCAGACCGAGACCCAGTTTTATCAGGCGGGTCTGGTCCTGCGCGCAATCAATCTTCAGACCGCTGCGGTCCTGGCAACATCAACGGTAAGCCTGACCCTGCCCTTTTCCCGAAGCGAGGTGTTGAACCGGGTTGCCGACTCCTCAAGCCGGGTGCTGATGAACAGAATCGTTGCCGGCTGGGGGCGTCGGACCAATACAACAGAAATTGTCTGTCGGAATGCAAGTTATGAGAAGGTGCAGGAGTTGAAGAGCGAACTGAGCACAAATTTGCGCGGGGTGATTACGGTGATCACTCGGGAGTTTGCGGGTGATGAGGCGCTGATTGAGGTTGTTTCCGAGACAACCACTCAGGAGATTATAAGCGGGCTGAAGGAGCGGGGTTTTACCGTCCGGTTTGAGGTGCTGGGCTGGACAAATAACCGGATTGAGATAAAATTTATTGACTGAAGCAGGAGGTGAAGTGTGTGCAGAATAACTATAACAGTTGCGGCTCTGCTGATTTTTGCCGGTGTTGGTCCGGCTGAGGAACAGAAACCGGCACTCGCACCGGTCGCCAGTTTTGTCCATCCGGATGCGGCAGGCAAGCTGCCGATTCTGGGCACGGTAGCGGTGGTGCTGTCCGGAATCGATCCGCAGGCAAACCGGCTGCTTGAGGATGCGCTGGCGCTCGCGGTGCTGAGCGAGAGTATCCGCGTGATTTATCCCGGAGAAAAGGAGTTGGGCAAAAACCGGCAGTCACCGCCGGACCCGGTAGAGTTCGCCCGGAAGCTGGGTGCTAACAGTTTGATTACCGGCAATATCATCGGCCGCTGTGGCCATTGTGTCCGGGGCAAGGGTTCCTGTTCCGCCGAGGAGCTGCGGGCGGTTTCCCTGTCGCTGGTCGATGTGCCGCAGGATAAAGTGCTGGTCTGGGCGCTCTATGAACCGGAATCTGGCACGCCGGTGAGTGCTATCAGTCAGAAGTTTATCCAGTTTATGATTGCAAGTCTGCAGGAGCAGAAAAAAGAGGAGGGGCAGAAATGAGAGCAAACTGGCTCCTGGTACCTCTGGTGCTGTTCGGGCTTCTGACTTGCGCCACCTCCCACTATGTCCGGCCCGATGAGGTGACCGAATGGGATTACACCTATTCCGATACCGATATGAAGCTGCTGGCGGAGAAGATGGTGATGTCGCTCGCGGAGTTCAAGCTGCCACCGCGGGCAGATACCGGCAAACCCGTTCTGGCGTTTCTTACGATCGGCAACCGGACCTCGCAGCACATTGATACCGAAGGGATCGCGGAGAAGATCCTGGTGGCGCTTTTGAAGCTGGGCAAGTTCCGGATTGTGGACCGGGAACTTTTAAAACAGCAGGCAAAGGAGATTGCGCTCGTTGAGACCCAGCGGATCGATGTGGATGGTGCGGTGAAGCTGGGCAATCTGATCGGTGCGGACTATTTTCTTACCGGCGATGTGATGAGTATTGAAAAGACCAAAGGCGCAACCACCCTTGCCTATTACAAGCTGACGATGCGACTGGTGGATGTCCGGACCTCGGAAATCATCTGGGCGGACGAGCAGGAGCTGAAGAAAAAGAGCAGCCGCGCCTGGTACGAATAATCTGAACCGGAACAAGACCGATGCGCCGGTTCCGGTTCTGGCTGCTGGTGCAGGTCTGCGGACTGGTGGTCTGCGGGCCGCCGTCGGCAACCGTCAAGCCCGAAGCACCTGCCCGCTATTTCACCAGTCTGGTCTATGCGCCCGCGGTGGAGCGATACCGGAAGACGGTCGAGGAGAAGTTCCAGGCAAAGGACCTCTCCTATATCCTCTCGCTGCTGAGTTATGCGATTACCAGTTTTTATAATCTGGAGCTGGACGAGGCACGCAAGGCCTTTTTTGCCGCTTACAAGGTAGATGCGGGCGACCGGCCTGAGGCGGCAAAGCTTTATGACTGGCTCGTGGTCGATTCCCGGACGGTATACAAGCTGCGGAAGCGGGAGCGGGAGCTGGTCCATTTTTATCTGGGGCTGTGCTATCTGATGCAGGACAACCCGCAGGAGGCGCTGGTGGAGTTCAAAAAGCTGCGCCAGTATGACCAGGATGCCTCGAAACTGCCAGTTGTGAACTTCTATCTTGGTCTGATTTATGAGAAGCTGGGCAAGCCGGATGATGCTCGGATTGAATACCAGGGGCTGCAGGCGATGGCAGATTCGGGCTCTGGCGTTTTTCAGCTGGCGCAGGTGTTGATGGAGGAGATGTCAGCGGTAACCGCACCGGACAGCGGTAAGCTGGAGCTGGTGGTCCAGGTTGATCATCAGACCGCCGGTGCAATCGGTAGAACCGAAATCTGGCTGGATTCGCTCGGGGTGATCGCTACCCTGCCCGAGCTGATGGACAGCTTTCCGGTCCGGCTGAGCGGGGCAGAGGCTACCCGCAAGGCGGCACAGGAGGCAGGAGCAAAGGCGGCACGGTGGGCACTGCGGATTTTGGGTGCGCTGCTGATGGAGAGGGCGCTGCCCGGTTATGGGGAGAAGCTGGCAGAGGATATTGCCGATATTACGCTCGGCAAGGAGGAGGAGAATAAGGATATCCGTGCCTGGGGTTATGCACCGCTGAACTTTTCCTTTGCCCGGCTCAAAATTCCGGCAAATACCGCCCGGATCCGGCTCCGGTTTTACGACCGGTCGGGGACGCTGACCGGATATTGCGACTATCCGCTGGACACCGGCGGCCGGGCCGGTTTCTGTGACCGGCATGAGGGCAGATATCGGACCTGGTTTGTCGTTGCCGGTCTGGCTGAGGAGTTTTATCGTTATTAATTAAAAGGAGGTTTTCATGAACCGTGCTAATAGTCTGTTATCCACAATGAGCGCTTTGTTGCTCTTGACCGTGTGTGCTCAGACCATCAACTCGCTCTGGATCAACCGTGAAACCGATTCCCGGCGCTGGGTGATCAACAATCCGGTGCTGGCAAGTGACATCCGGGTGCTGGATGTCAGGGAGGAGGAGTCGGATGGTGCGCTGGTGGTGAGCGTGCTCTTGAAGAACGGCTGGCACATGCCGATCGGCGGTAAGGTGAAGATGCTATTTTATGACGAAAAAGGGGTGCAGTTTGATGATCCCTGGGGCTGGCATCAGGTGATGCTCGAGTCCAATCAGGAGCAGTGGATCAAGTTTGTGGCACCGGCGCCCGCAGACCGGATTTCCCGAATGAAGCTGATGATCCGGGGAATCAACCGGTATTCTGCTGCCCAGCCGTAAACTGAGAAAAGTTTAATACTGAATATGCCGAATGACAGTCTGCTTGTCGAGACCGTGGAGCTGGTGAAGCGCTATCCGATGGGTAGGCAGGAGCTGGTGGCGCTCAAAGGGATCAGTCTGCAGTTCCGCCGGGGCGAGTTCAGTGGTGTGATCGGACCTTTAGGTTCGGGAAAAACGACCCTGCTGAATATCATCGGCACGCTGGATGTGCCCAGTGCTGGCTCGGTGTGGGCGCGGGGTGAGACCGTGGAACGGCTTGCACCGGCTGGCGCTGGGCGAGACTAAACTGCATCTTTGCCGTTCACTGCTGGGTACACTGCTGGGGCTGGGTGTCAGCTGGTAGCTGCAGACGCATGGTCTTGACATCAGCGGGATGATGCGCAATGCCGCGGTGGTGATGGAGGATGTGCTGCGGGCGCAGATTGCCGGCAGGACTTTTTATTGGATTTTTACCCGGTCTGGCTGCCACTTTTGCGGGCAGTGCCCTTGCCGGGCTGGTTATCTTCCACTGTTCACCGGCACGGCTGACCCGGGAACTTGGTGAATAGCTGACCGCAACGCACAATTGACATATTGAAACAGGTTTTTATCATAAGACCGTGGCACGCGGACTAGTAATCATGCCCACCTATAACGAATCCGAAAATATTGAAAAGATCATACCGGTGGTGCTGGCGCAGTCGCCGGAACTCGATATCCTGATCATTGACGATAATTCTCCGGATAAAACGGGCGATATTGTTGAGGCAATTTCCCGGCAGAACCCGCGGGTGAAGCTGATCCGGCGGGAGAAGAAGCTGGGGCTGGGTACCGCTTATGTGCTCGGGTTCCGATATGCGCTGGAGCAGGGTTATGATTACTGCTTTGAGATGGATGCCGATTTCTCTCATCCACCGGAGAAGATTCCGGAGATGATCGCCCTGCTTAAGAATTATGACCTGGTGATCGGTTCCCGGTATTCCGACGGCATCTCAATTGTCAACTGGCCGATGAAGCGGCTGCTTTTGTCCTATTTTGCCTGTCTGTATGCCCGCAAGGTTACCGGTTGTCCCATCCGGGATTTGACCGCCGGTTTCAAGGCATACCGCTGCGATATGCTGCGCAAGCTGGATCTGAATCAGCTCAAAGAGGACGGCTACGGGTTTCAGATTGAGATCGATTTTGTGATCTGGCGCAAGGGCGGAAGGATTAAGGAGATTCCGATCATATTTACCGAAAGGCGCGCCGGTGTGTCCAAAATGTCCAAGCGGATCATCTGGCGGGCCTTTGTTTTAGTCCTGAGATTGCGGCTCCAGCGGCTGCTGGGCAAGGTTTGAGTTTTCTCATAGCTTAGTTTTCCCGGGATAAAAAGGTCAGTTTCAGAAGTTAAATGCCGAGGGGGGGATTTGAACCCCCATGGGTTGCCCCACTAAGTCCTGAGCCTAGCGCGTCTGCCATTTCCGCCACCTCGGCAGGAATCAAGCTGATAATAGCTTAATTATTATCACCTGCAAGTCAAGCCCGGCTAAAAGCTGTCCGCCACATCAGAAATCCGGACCCGATCACAGAGGAGCCAGGTCGGGACACTTTGAGCTTCGGGGGAACGGCGTTCGTAGGTTGAGGATTCGTTCTGGGATACAGCACGGGCGGCAATTGCCACGACATTGTTGAATACATTCGGAATCGAGTCAGTGATTCGGGTGGAGAAAAGCGGTGCCACCGGTCTACCATCGCGGATCAGCAGGGCGTTGAAGCGGGAGGAGCCGGTGAAGATGCCGCGGGTCGGATCAGGAAGGTGGACATAGTGAAGATGGGGAATATAAAGCGCATTACCGGCAAGCTCCATTGCTGAACGCAGATCTGCCGGGCCAGTGCCCGTGCCAAACACCAGATCCCAGTTATTCAGGTCATGGCCGGTCGGCTGTTTGCCATACTTGGCGGCGGTCTGCGAGTCGTAGGTGACATTGGTGAATATACCGTTTTTCACCAGCGGGAAGGGCCGGCGCCGTTTGCCGTTGAAGTCAAACGGCATGCCGAAGACATCAGGATTGCTCGGATCGTCAACGAGCGTAACCAGCTCTGAAAAGATCTTTTCGCCGAAGCGGTTTTTGGATGTGAACGCCCGCCCCTCCTCATAAGCCCGGCCGAAGAAGCCGCTCCAGACACAGAGGGAAACAAGTTGAGCGATTGCCTGCGGTCCGAAAAGCACCAGCTGATTGCCGATCTCGGTTCGGTAGCCCGAATTTTTTTCGTAGATGGGCAGCAAGGCTTCAAACTCCTGAATGATTTCTTCGGCAGTGAACTCGCCCGCCCGCTTCTGAGTTTTCTCTACCGCCAGCTCCCATTTCTTTACCTGGTCCTTCAGAACCAGTACCAGCCGGCCGTCGGTGAGTTTCCGGTAGGCTTCGTGGTCATTGGCGGTGGTCAGGTAGTACATCTCAGTTGAACCGGTGCTCCAGGAACCGGAGAAGTCATAACCGCCTCTGGGGTTGATGTTCTTGATTACCCGGGCGCACAGTTCGGATTTGACAACCGGCGAGATGGTCTCAAGTGCGGGATCGAAACCGGTCGTGTCGTCAACCGGCTCTTCGATCGTGCCGAAGATCGGTTCATAATCCTTTGCGAGCGAATTCCGGCAGTTTTCGGCTGCACGGTTGATTGCCTCCCTCAGCTGGTCAAAGCTGGTAATGTCGGCGGTCAGAGTCCAGGAGCCGACCCGCCGTCCTTCCTGCACTGAGACATCCAGCCGGGAAAGTTCCTCACTGGTGGAAAGTGCGACCGCCGAGTTGCCGAGCCGGATGAGACTGGAGCGCTCGCGGTGAAATGAGAACTCAGCGTTCAGCCCCTGTTTGCGGGCATAATCCCGTGCCTCCAGCAGCAGGTTACGAATTCTTGTCTCCAGCATCCTTTACCTCCCTTCTCCTGTCAGGACATTCCGGAACCGCATTACCGGCACACCGTGCCCCACCTCCATAATCTGGTTGGGTTCGCCCTTACCGCAGTTTGCCACCTGAAACAGCCGCCAGGTTGAACGGTCGCCGACCATATCAAGCGAATTGTAGAACTCCAGGGTGTGCCCCTGATAGGTCGGATTCTTGAAGACCCGGGTGATCCTGCCGTCCCGGACCTCCCAGGCGATTTCACAGCCAAAGTGGAAATGCTCCCGGTTGGAGCCAATTGACCAGGAGACGGGCATATCCAGAATTACCCCGTTCTCGGTTGCCCGGATAATGTCTTCAAGGGTACCGTCATTGCCCCATTCGATGCAGACATTAGTCATCCGGTCGATCGGGGTCTTGTAAAACCCGGCGGCGCGGGCGGATGCACCCGACTCGGAAACAACCACCCTGCCTGCCTTGGCATTTGCCTCGGCAAGGTCCAGCCGGCAGCAGAGAACATTGACCAGAATACCATTCTTGATCAAATAATACTCATGCTGGGGTGTGCCTTCGTCATCATAGCCGAAGGTCCCGGGTGAATTTTCCACCACCATTACCTTTGCATTCAGTTTTTCACTGCCATAGCGCAGGGTGCCGATCATCTCCGGTTTAACATGGGAGCCACCAGCAAAGGATAGCTCGTAGCCGAGAATTCGGTCCAGTTCCAGCGGATGTCCGATGGTTTCGTGGACCTGCAGGTGGCCCTGACCAGGCAAAAGGATTACATCCCGGCGTCCGGGGGGCAGCGTATCAGCGGCGATGATCTCGCTGAGCTCGCGTTTGATTCTTTCAGTATGAATCTCAAATGCCTGCGGGTTAGCAAGCCATTCAAAACCGCGGGTGCCGGTGCCGTCCGAATCCAGTTCATAGCTTCGGCGCTGTGCCTTGCCGTCCCTGTCCTTTGCCATTACGGTCATACCGGCAAAGGTGTTGAGCACCCAGCGTTCAATTTCGGTGCCTTCACTGTTATAGTAAAAAATCCGGCGTTTCTGAAAATGGGCGGATACCATTCGATGCTCAACTGTATTATCCTTGAGTTTTTCATCCACCCGCTTGAGGAGGCCGAGCTTTTCGGGCAGGGGCACGGTGAACGGGTCCTGCTGGAATCCAGGCTGGTATTTGCCCTTGACCGGTTGGGCACTGCCCATATCCTTGGGGAAACCTAAAAGCTGGGCAGCAGCCTCGGCATTGGCAAGTGCCCGTTCAAAGCATTCGGGAATTGCATTCAGGTCCGCAGTAGCGGCAAATCCGATCGCGCCGTTTTTGAGTACCCGGACCCCGATACCCTTTTCCCAGCGCTGATAATTAACCTCAAGGTTACCGTCGTAAAGCACAAGCCGCTCGGTCCGGTCCTCATCGTAGAACCGGACATCGGCAAAGCTGCACCCGGCTTCAAGCATTCGCTTAAGCTGGGTGCGGACGGTCTTTTCCACTGTGTTGCTCGTGTTCATTTTTGCTCCTGTTTGAACTCAACCTATTAAGCAATAATGATAACCAAGAATCCGGCTTTGGCAAGAAAAGTTAACAGTGAGTATCCGCAAGTGCAGTTTGGGTTTTAATGCATTGAAATCCGGACCCCAACCGGGTGCAGTGCTGGAAGAGGAAAAGACAGTAAAGTGCGGTGTTGACGGTAATGGAGATTTTAAGGAGTTGAACTGTGACCGTCTGATTGACCTGAGATAGCTGACGGATATAATAGAGGAGTGTCGGAAGCGATTTTCAGCGTTTCTGGGCTGCGCGGGATTGCGGGCAGAGGATTGACGGCAGAGCTGGTCAGCCGGGTAACAGAGGCGTTCTGCCGGCTTTATGGTCCGGGCGGTTTCGCCCTGGGCCGGGATCCGAGACCTTCTGGCAGCTGGGTTAAAGGTGTGGTGCAGAAGGTTTTGTCCGAATTCAGATGTCAGGTCTTTGAGCTGGGGATATGTCCGACACCAACTGCCGTTCACTTTGTCCGCCAGCGGAATCTGCAGGGTGGAATCGTAATCACCGCCAGTCACAATCCGATTGAATGGAACGGACTGAAACTGGTGCATCCGGCAGGCCGGGTTCTCTTTGCGGATGAGGTTGCAGCGCTTGACCGGCTGATGGCTGATGGTAACGGGGATAGCTTGTTCCATTGTGCCGGTTCGGGGCTGGGAGCGGTTTCCGAAGCTGGAGCAATTGATGTCCATATTGCAGCAATCCGGCGTCATCCACTGTTTGCCGGAATCAGTGCTGCAGGAATGCGCATCGGTGTTGATGCGGTGAACGGGGCGATGTCCGGGGCGGCAGCAGCACTGCTGCGGGCGTTCGGTGCTAAGCCCGTGACTATAAACTGCGAGCCCGAGAAATTAAGTCATGGCTTCCCCCGCGGACCGGAGCCGGTGCCGGAAAACCTTGCTGCGCTCTGCCGGCTGGTGCAGGCGGAGCGGCTGGATGCAGGTTTTGCCTTTGATCCGGACGGTGACCGGTTCAGTTGTGTGGATGAAAACGGTGTGCCCATGGGTGAGGAGGCGACGCTCGGGCTTGCTGCCTTCTTCGTGCTGGCGCAGAAAAAGACGGACATTGTTGTCAACCTTTCAACAAGCCGCATGGTAGATACGATCGCAGAAAGGTTCGGGGTCCGGGTTTTACGCACCCCGGTTGGAGAAGCAAATGTTGTAAAGGGGATGCTTGAGACCGGGGCAGTGCTTGGCGGTGAGGGAAACGGCGGGGTGATTTTTTCGGAAATCAATTCCACCCGGGACGGGTTGGTGGCAGCGGCAGCGGTGCTCGGGTTGATGCGAAAAAGCGGGAAAAGTCTGGGTGCAATCCGTCAGGAGCTGCCGGGATATCATCAAGTGAAGTCGGTGGCCCAGGCGCTGGAATTTGATGCGGAACGACTCATTTTCGCTCTGGAGCGGTACGGGGAAAAAGTGCCGATGGTTGATCGGAGTGATGGTATCAGAATCGACGCCGGAGACTGGTGGGTGCATATCCGGAAGAGTAATACTGAACCAGTCGTCCGAATTATTGCTGAAGCCCGGAGCCGTGCACGGGCCGAGGAACTGGTCGGGCAGATCAGGCAGCTGATTGAACAAGGTGGATAGGGATGTGCGGAATTGTCGGCTATATCGGTGAGCGGAATGTCAGCAATGTGGTGATGGTCGGATTGGAGCGTCTTGAATACCGTGGATACGATTCGTGCGGGATTGCGGTGCTGAATGACGGGATCAAGATCCGTAAAACTGTGGGCAGACTCCAGCGGTTGAAGGAGATATTACTCAAGAGTCCGGTTGTGGGGAGGCTCGGTATCGGACATACACGCTGGGCAACGCACGGACAGGTAAGCGACGAGAATGCCCATCCGTTTACTGATTGTACCGGCAGGATTGCGCTGGTGCATAATGGAATCATCGAAAACTACCGCGAGCTGCGGCAGCAGCTGGAGGCAAATGGTCACCGGTTTCAGTCGGCAACTGATACCGAAGTGATAGTTCATCTGATTGAGGATCTGGCAGCACGGATTCAGGAGAAAGGATTTTTCACCGCACTGCGGCGCGCAGTCGGCGAACTCAGAGGTGCGTTCGCACTGGTAGTCATCAACGCCGGTGAACCGGATCGGCTGTATGCGGTAAAGATGGGGTCACCGCTGGTAATCGGCCGGGGGCATAAGGAATATATCATTGCCTCCGATGCGCCAGCGCTTGTCGGGATTGCCCGCAGAATGCTGGTAATGCAGGATGGTGAAATTGCGGTCGTCAGCCAGAAAGGAGTGGAACTGCGGGATTTTGCTGGAAGGGAGGTCAGCCGGCAGTTTACTCCGATTGAAATTAAACCCCGGCATATTTCCAAGGGCCGGTATCCTCACTTTATGCGTAAGGAAATCTTTGAACAGCCGACAGTGCTGGAGGCAAATATCCGGCGCCGCTTCCGGGATGACAGTATCATGCTTGATCCCGAATTTCTCTTCTATCCCGATCTGATTGAGCGGATTAACCGGATTGTGATCCAGGCATGCGGTACGTCATATCATGCCGGGCTGGTGGGCAGAGCCTATTTCGAGAAGCTGTGCCGGATTCCCACCTCTGTGGAGATCAGTTCGGAACTGCGGACATCAGAATATCTGTATGAAAATGAAACGATGATGATTGCGGTCAGCCAGTCGGGTGAAACTGCGGATACGCTGGCCGCGCTCCGTGAGGCGCAGGCACGGGGGATGAAAACGCTTGGAATACTCAACGTGTATCGCTCTTCTATCGCCCGCGAAGCGGATTCCACGGTTTACATCCATGCCGGACCGGAAATCGGTGTAGCTTCTACAAAGGCTTATACCGCCCAGATATTCACACTGCTGACGCTGGCACTGTATTTTGGCCGGGTACGTCGGACGCTCAGTGATCAGCAGTTAAGAGAAGTCAGAGATGAGTTGCAGCGTCTGCCGGGACTGCTGCAGAAAATCCTTGCCCTTGACCGCAGGATCAAGGAAGTTGCAACACGGCTGGCAGGCGCACATGATTTCATCTTTCTGGGCCGGGGCATCAACTATCCGAGTGCACTGGAGGGGGCACTGAAGCTCAAGGAGATTGCCTATGTGCATGCAACCGGTTATCCGGCTGGTGAAATGAAGCATGGCCCGATTTCGCTTATTGATGAAAATGTGCCTGTAATCGGAATTGCGCCCCGGGATTCGGTTTACGAGAAGATGATTTCCAATCTGGCTGAAGCACGAGCACGGCAGGGCAGAATTATTGCCATCGGCACGGAGGGGGACCGGTCGCTGAATGAACTGGCAGAAACCGTGCTCTATATTCCGGAAACTCCGGAGTATCTTTCGCCGATTGCGGTGGCGCCGGTGCTTCAGCTTTTAGCCTATCACATTGCCGTGCGGCGCGGCTGTGATGTTGACAAACCGCGCAATCTGGCAAAGTCAGTGACGGTGGAATAGACATGAGGCGTTGCCGCTGTCCTATTACTCTTCAGGCAGTGTCGTCTGTGGTTCTTGAATAAAGAACTGGCTAAGCACAGTTTCAGTGGAATTTTCCTCATCCCGGATGGCAATCAGCCGGTGAGGATCGGCGAGTTCATAGAGCAGACGAACCGTTCGGTCCCGGGTTGCAGTTTCGATTTCTCGACACAGGATTTCACCCAAGGGTGTGGTGATGAGTCTGGTGCCCAGTACTTTAACCTGAACCGGCTGGGTGCGCATTTCCAGGGGAATGATACCGCTAAGAGTAAACTTCAGTCCGGGATCGAGCGGTACGGCACGCAGCAGCAGCGGTAGCATCTCCATGCAGTAGCTATAAGGGGTGGGTTTGAGCGTCAGTTTACTGGTGCCATCAATCGTATTTTTCTGGAGGGTGATGACATCAGAGTCAAATGTTACTTCTACTTCAGAAATTGATATTTCACTGGCAACCGTCCGGTAAAGCCAGCAGGGTTTCAAGGTATACCGGGTGAGGGTGAAAATGGTAGAGTCCAGAAAGAAAAAGGGAGCGGATTCCGATTCCACAACGCTTCTAAAGACAAGTACCGGTTCGCCTGCCTCCTCATCCAATTCAACAGTAATCGTGCGTCGGAACACCAGCGAGTCGTTGCGTCGGACTGAAAATACCGAGGTTTCTCCATCAATCCAGCCCGGCGGTGTGAGCTCAGGGAAGGGATTTTGAGGCGGACCGCAGACAGCAAGCAGCAACAGCAGAAGGAAGAGTTTGAGTTTCACAGTCGGTGCTCCCGGGAGTTCTCTTCCAGAAACAAAAGCAGCTGTCCCATATCTTCGGGCAAAGGCGAAGTGAACTCCAGGAATCTGCGGGTGCGGGGATGGGTGAAACCGAGCCGTGCTGCATGGAGTGCCTGGCGTTTAATCCGGGCGAGGATCGCCTGGTGCAACGGGATGTGTTCCCGCTGGGTGAGCACCGCAAGACTTCTGCCACCGTAATCCGGATCCCCGACTACTGGATGATTGATATGCTGGAGGTGAACTCGGATCTGGTGCGTTCTGCCGGTGCGCAGACGCAGGCGGAGATAGGTGCAGATATTGTACCGGCGCAGAACTTCATAACTGGTGATCGCGGTCCGGGCTGAGAACGGCGTGACTGCCATTCGTTGACGGTCGATCGTGTGTCGGCCGATTGGAGCATCAATCGTGCCGCTGGAAAGCTCGAAATCGCCCCATGCAAAACAGAGGTATTCCCGCAGAACGGTTCGGTGCTCGATCTGCGATGAGAGGCAGCGCAGGGCTTCATCAGTCTTGGCAAACATCAGCAGTCCGGTTGTATCCTTATCCAGACGATGGACGACACCAGGACGCAGTGGCGAGTCCGGTCGCAGCGGCAGGTGCTGGCAGTGAAAGAGCAGTCCCTGAACCAGTGTACCCGAACGGTTTCCCCGTGCCGGATGAACCACTACTCCTGCCGGTTTATCGATTACAATTACATCTTCATCTTCATAAACGATATTCAGCTCCATCGGTTCCGGCTCGATGGTCAGTTCCGGTTCGTATTCAAACTCGGCAGTAATCAGATCACCAGGTTTCACCCGGTAGCTGGGTTTGACTACCTGACCGTTAACCAGCACCTTACCGGCGGTAATTAGGGATGCCGCCCGGGTCCGGGAGACGCCGAGTCCGGAAAGGACAAGATACACATCCAGCCGTTTACCCCAGAGCCGCTGCGATGCGATACGCTGGAACCGCTTGGCTGTTGTAGAAGTTGCCATTAGTGGTTCCCGTTGAGCCGGAGTTCATATTCCTTGGCAAAGTTGCTAATACCGGCAGCGATGGCACGGGCGAGTTTTGCCCGGTATTCCGGCTTGCGCAGTGCCTGCTCCTCCTGGCGGTTGCTCAAGAAACCACACTCCACAAGAACCGCGGGCATGAAGATGTTGCGCAGGACATAAAAGTTTGCCTGCCGTACCCCCCGGTCCTGGGTTCGCACCAGGTCAAGTCCGGCTTCCTGAATCCGCAATGCGAGGATGCCGGATTCATAGAGAAATTCATGCTGGGCAAGATCGGCGAGAATCAGTGATACCGGGTCGTTTTTGCTGATGAACGGGTTGGCGATTTCCCGCTCAAACACTTCATTTTCCCGAGCGGCAACTGCCCGTTCCCAGTCGGTCTTTGCTTCCGAGAGAAAGTAGGTTTCCAGTCCGACTGCGGAGCGGTTTTCCGACCAGTTGGCATGGATGCTGACGAAGATCTGGCTGGCAGTTTTTACCGCCTTTTCTGCCCGTTCGGTAAGTGACACATACTGGTCGCAATCACGTGTGAAATACACTTCAAAACCCTGATTTTTCAGCCGTTCACCGACGCGGTGGGCGATGTCGAGGACTATTTCCTTTTCCTGCGTTCCCATTCTGCCGACTGCACCCGGATCTTTACCACCATGACCGGGGTCGATGATAATTCTGGTAACCCGGCGTTTGGGTAGTGGTGTCAGGCGGAGCTCCAGTCCATTCGCCAAGGGGACAATTTTTTCTGATACCGGCTGGCGGAAGGTACAGACAAGGCTGGTGCCGACCATGCCCGAATCGGGTTTGATACCGTTAAGCAGGGTAGAACTGGTGAGCGATAGTAGTCGCAACTGCTGAAGGAAAACCGAGTCCATCCGGCAACCAAGAATCAGCCGGTATTCAAGCGTGGAGTTTTTCTGGCTGAAGAAAATCAGCGGCGAATTTCTGGGCTGGAGCGGATTCAAGAGCAGCCGCAGAACCAGGGTATCACCCCTGCGATCAGTTTCAATCGTAGAGAGAACCGGTACATCCAGTTCCGGAAACAGTGCGGCAGTAACCACTGCCGGCAGGTAGAGTTCACCGGAGTCAACAATGGCGGGCAGGGGTAGTTTCAGCTTCCGGGAGTTGTGAATTACAAAATTGCTGTCCGGAATGAAAGTATATTCTAATCCACCGGCGTTAAGTCGGTTACTCGAATCAGCGAGTGACGGTAGAATGGCAACAAAACGGGTTACATTTCCGTTTACCGCGATCCGCCAGCACTGACCGTTGAGCTGAGCAGTGATGCCAGCGAGAGACAGGTAATCAATACCATTAAGAATTTTCTGGGGAACAGCGTAAGTAATACTGTTCCATAAAAGTAATAGAAGGAGGAGCAACTTTTTCATCACCATCGCTGTTCTTCCCGTTCCATTGCCCGTTTCTTCAGTTCCTCCCGTCGGTCAATCGCCCTCTTACCTTTGCAGAGTGCCAGTTCTACTTTGGCGATGCCCCGGTCATTAAAATACAGTCGCAGGGGAATCAGAGTAAATCCGCGCAGAGTGGTTTTCCCGAAGAGCCTTTTAATTTCATCTTTGTGCAACAGCAGTTTGCGTCGGCGCCGTGGGTCACGGTTGAAGATGTTACCCTGACGGTAGGGGGCGATATTGACATCGCAGAGAAATGCCTCCCCATTTTCAATAATTGCATAACCACCATCGAGTGAGGCGCCGCCTTCGCGCAGTGACTTGACCTCGGTCCCGATGAGGGCGATGCCCGCCTCCATTTTTTCAAAAACGGTGTAGTCGCGCAGCGCCTTGCGATTAGTGGCTACAACCTTCACCATCTGATTATAGAAAACGAAGCGTGTGTGTCAATGGTAATAAATTGGTAGGCGGCGGTTTTCTCAGCTGCTAACGGTAGCGGGGGGGTAAAACCGGCGGATTTCCGGTATGATCTGTTCACCCCAGAGCAGCCGGTTACCAATTACTAGCACCGGCAGGGGATGGGCGGTCCCCGGTGCCAATTTTTCTTCTAATTTACGAAGCTTGACATAGTTTTTGGGGTTACAGATGGGCATAAACATAAGGTTAAAATCGTGCTGGCGGAATGTGAGCTGCAGCAGTTCCGTTTTAATTATCTCCCAAGGCTCGACACCGGTTATGTAGAAATACAACCCGGTATTAGTGCCGATGCTCGATGTTGTTAATTCTGCGCCCCACAAAACACTTAAAACGAACCCGGTTTTACGCCAGATGAAAGATCGCCCAAGATTTGCAACTGGTGCATGGGGTTGAAATACAGCAGCGCCGGCGTCCCGGTTACCAGGCATTCTTTTGACAAGTTTTTTCAGCAGGCGTCAAGCATGATGTCAGCTTTAGGTTTTTCTCCAGACGGCGGGCAAATTTTTCAAGCACCGCCATTTTTGAATGGTAAATTACCATCAGCATCTGCCGTTCCTGGTTACGGTAACGAAACTAGAACAGGCGGAGTAGTAAAGCGAGAAGCCGTTGTCAAACGGTTTTGTGCAGAAAAACAATGTCTGCGGAAGGAAGTTTGTGTTAGGAACCGGGGTACAGGTGTGGTGCTAAGATTAGTTACGGAATCTAAGCCAGTTGCACCCGCCGGTTTTTTTCGGTCGGCAAGCGGTAATGGTAATTTCGGGGGATTGTTGTCAAAATTGTAAAATTCCTGTTCTGATTGTAAAATGATATAGGTGATTTAATGAAGACATAAAGACACGGAGGAATATAATATGAAGAAGCTGGTTATGGCACTGATAATAGCCGGTGCCGGACTGCTGGCAGCTGAGTGGCAGCCCGAAATTCGGTTGACCAATAATAACTATCCAGACTATTCCTACTGGAGCACTCAGCGCCGGATTGTGGTTGACCCCGCAGGCAGAGTTCATGTCGCTTGGTATGTCATGAACTCTGAGCTTGGAAACTACCGTTTCCAGATTTACTATAAACGCTGGGAGCTGGGCAGCGGCTGGACGCCGGACACGATGATTTCGGCCGATCTTTATAACCAGAATCTGAACTCCAAGCACGTTTCTCTGGCGTGCGATTCTGCCGGGAGAATTTATGCGGTCTGGACTTCAGGACCGGATGATGTGACCGATGATTACGTCTATCTCAAAACATGGACTCCGGAGTCCGGCTGGGAGCAGAACTCCCGTCCGCTATCAGGAAGTGCGCCGACGGTGACGAAGGAGTGTGCTACCGTCACGGTTACGCCGGATCAGCATGTCCATGTAGTCTGGCTGGAAGGAACAGCGATCGTCCACCGGGAGAAGGTTGATACTCTGTGGCGGACACCGGTTGTAATTGAAGGTGGAAGTAACTACAAGGCATATCCGGCAGTTGCGGGTGGGCCGGACAACCGGGTGCATGTAATCTGGTATGGGAGACAGGGGACGAGTGGCTATTACGATGTATTTTACAAGGTACGAATCGACACTGTGTGGGGTCCAACCGAGGATGTATCTCAGGGCGAACGGCATCAGATGTATCCTTCAATTACGGTCAGTCCGGTAACAGGTTGCCCGCATGTGCTCTGGCAGTGTTATGGTGCCCAGGATCTGGTGAAGCGGATTGTGCATCGCTGGCGGAATCAGACGGGCTGGCAGCCTGCGGATACCGTTTCTGGTTGTGGGGATACACTGGATCAGGAGCCGGGGCAGATCGTAGCGACCCTGGACGGCAGGGTGCACGTCATCTGGTCAGGCAGGACCGCTGGCTCGCCGGTTGTCCCCCAGATTCGTTATGCGGAACGTTCAACTAACGGAGTATGGTGTCCCCCGGTTGATGTTACCGATACCGTTAACACCCGTGAACGTCCTTCAATCGCCAGCGGCAATACTGAAGTACCGGGCAATGTGTATGCGGTCTGGACCGATTACCGTGATGGTAATGCGGAGATATATTATGCCTGGGCAACCTCGGCACAGGGATTGGAAAGTTCTGATTATTCTGAATCTGAGAAGTGTCATGCGACAGTAGTTCAGGGATTGGATAGCAGTGGTAAAGTGGAGTCGGGTATGCTGTTTGACGTTACCGGCAGCCGGGTTTGGAGGTTCGAACCGGGCAGAAATGGATTTCCACAGCTGACACGCGGAGTGTATTTTTTGTTTTCTGATCGGGCGCGTGGACAGGCAGTACGACGGCTGGTGGTTGTCCGGTAGTTGGCTGCAGTTCAGTTAACGGACAAATTACTATTGACTTCTTTCACATAGCGATTATAATCGCAAACTGATGACGGGGTTTGATGGGCAGGAGAATATCAATGTTCTACGGCAGCTTAATGAGCGCTATGAACCGTTAGAGCTACTCGGCAGAAGTGAGTTTAATGAGGTTTATAAAGTAAAGGATCGGCTGGGACGCCGGACTGTTGCGTTAAAGGTTCTGCAGAAAAATGTGTCTCGGGAAGCGGGCCTGAGACTCAGTCGGGAATTTTTTTATCTTTCCCAGCTTGCGCATTCCAACATCGTCCGAGTGTTTGATTACGGCCTGACGATCGACAACTCCCCATTTTTCACCATGGAGTTTGTTCCCGGAGTACCGATCACCCATTTTTTCCAGGGTTACCAGCCGGCACTGTTTGAGGTTCTGATTCAGATACTTTCCGCACTGGATGCAATTCACCGCGAAGGTCTGGTCCACTGCGATATCAAACCCTCTAATATTCTTGTTTATGATGAGGAGGGAAAGCCAAAGGCGAAATTGCTGGATTTAGGATTCGTTGATGATATGGCTCTTTCTTCCACATCCCCGCGCGGCACACTGGGCTATATTGCACCGGAGCTGCTCAAAGGTGCCGACGTGGACAGCAGAACCGATCTGTATTCTCTCGGCCTGGTTTTATATGAGATACTGACTGGGGTCGGACCGACAAGCGGAGGTTCGCTGAAGGAATGGCTGAGACGGCAGTATTATTCCGGATTTGAACCGGTGAGCAAATTCAACCCCGCAGTCCCGGCAGCGCTGGATAATCTCGTGCTGCGTCTGCTCAATCCGGACCCCAGACGGCGGCCGGCAAATGTAGAGCAGTTGCTGGAAGAATTTGTGTCTGCAGGGCTGATTGTACCAGAATCATCCCGAACGCAGATAGTAGCTGAGCCTTCGGTTGTAAGGCGGGATTTGCTGGCACCGGCTTTTGTCGGTAGAGGTCCGCTGATTGTGCGTCTGAAGGAACTGCTGGGAGAGGCTGCTACCGGCAAACCCAGGGTAGTTTTTATTTCTGGGGAACGGGGTGCAGGCAAAAGCCGGCTTTTAGGGGAGTTCAAGTTCATTGCCCAGCTGGAGCAGGCAACGGTTATTGCCTTTGAACCGGTGGCGCTGGGTGCTCGAACCCAGTCACTGGTTGAGAGCCTAATAAACCTTCTCTACCAAGGCGAGCAGGTAGAAACAAGTATTAGCCTGGATTTTTTTCAGGAGTCCAAGTTTCAGCTCTTTGAACACTTGGTCCGGCGGCTGAAGGCGCTATCCGATTCCCATCGGGTGTCCCACAGTCTGGTACTATTGGTGGATGATTTTGAACTTTTTGATCCGCTGAGTCTGGAGTTTGTGCGTTATCTGGCATTGAGCTTGGAAAAGGAAAGGCTGCTTCTAGTGGTCACCGGGTTAAGAGAAAAGCGGCTGCTGGATATTGTCAGCGAACTGAGCGAAAAGCCGTATTGTTATCACCTGGATGTGGATGTTCTGGATCGTAAGGCGGTTCATGAGTTGGTAAGTTCAATCGTTGGTGATGACGATAAAGTTGATGAGCTGGTTGACTGGATTTATGAATTCGGCGGCGGTAATCCACTGGCAACGATCGAGATAATTTATAGTATGATTGAGCAGGGGGTGATTTTCCGTGAGAGGCTGCGCTGGCGGTATTCACTGGAGTCTTTAAGAAGTTTTCCCATACCTAAGAATGTTTCGGAACTGGTGCGGCACCGGCTTGAGGTGCTGACACCTGAAGAAAGGGAACTGCTGGAGGTTGGGGCAATAACCGCCAATCCATTTACGATTGAATTTCTCCGGGCGGTGCTCAATTATCCGGACCGGACACTATTTCAGGCGATCAGCCGGCTGAAAGAGCTCGGGTTGCTCAGGACATTTTATTCACGGGATAATGAAGCGGAAGAGGTGCGCGGGGCACTGATTCTTTCCAGCAAAGTGCTCGAGACTGTAGTTACCCAAAGAATTCCACAGGAGCGTTGCCGGGAACTGCATCGCCGGGTGGCACTGGCGCTGGAGCTGTTACATGCTGATAAAAAGGATAAAATTCTTTTTGACCTTGCACACCAGTGGATTCAGAGCGGCGATCGGGAGCAGGCATACCGCTACGCACTCGCAGCCGCTAAAAAGGCGCAGGAGTGGCTGCTGTTTGATGAGGCACGGCTTTTCTACGAAAGTGCCCTGAATCTTTCTTCAGATTTTGTCACTACTGCTGAACGGTTTTATCTGATTGAGCGGGTCGGTGAACTCCGTGAGGCAACCGGCAGATATCACGAAGCAATTGACAGTTACCGGCAGGGAATGAGTCTGGCAGCCCAGTTTGCCGGAGAAAATCGAACGATTCTCGCCCGGTTTCTGCGCCGGCTCGGACTCGTTCATCAGAAACTGGGGGAACATCAGGAGGCGGTGCTTTTTTTAAATCAGGCGCTCGCACTTCTGGGAGAAAAATCCGGCTTAGAGTCAGCGCGGCTGCTGGCAGATCTGGGCTGGTCATATTGTGCTGCGGGAAAGGTGGGGTTGGCTGAGGATTATTTAGTCCGGGCGCTGCGGCAGACCGAGCAGTTAAAACCGGGACATCCCAAGGAGACTAATTACCTGAACGGCCTTGTGCTTTACTACTTTGCGGTGCTGGCTGGAGCAAGGTCGGATTACATGCTGGCATTGCAGCTGGCAGAGCAGGCGCTGGATGTGTTCAAATCAATCGGTGAGCAGTTCATGGTTTCGGTCGTGACACAGTTTCTGGCAACGCTTTGTCTGCGCCGTGGTGATACGCGCCGGGCACGAGAATTTTACGAGGAGGCGGCAAGGATTCAGCACCAGATCGGTAATGTTTATTACCTGCTCAGTTCCAGTCATGGTTTGGGGGTGATCAGTTATGAGCAGGGAGAATTTGAGCGGGCGGAGCGGCATTTTACCGAAGCACTGCAGTATGCTGAGCGTGTCGGTTATATCAGTGCTGCTTTCAATATCAATCTACTGCTGGCTAATTTATACTTTGACCAGGGGGAGTGGAGTCGGGCTGAGGTTTGCTGTCGGCGTGCGCTCAAGCTCAGTCAGACAGCAGGAGATGCGATTTCCGAATCGGGCCGGGCACAGCTGGCGGTCTATTCAGCCCGCCTCAGCTCAATCCGGGGCGATTTCCAGTCTGCTGAGCAATATCTCGCCACAGCCCACCGTTGGGCAGAAAATTCTCAAGACTCGGAGTTGGAGTTTATGTCTTCTTTTGTCCGCACAGAAATGGAGTTGCGCCGGGAAAGACTGGAGCTGAGCAAGGAGTGGCTGATCCGGACTATGCGCTCGGCAGTAAAAGTGCAGGATTGGAGAATGCGCTCACTCGTGTGGCTGCTTGCCGGGCAGTTCCGGCTAGCAGTCGGTTCCCGGGCTGATTTTGAAGCTCAACAGGCGGTTGCTGCGTTCCGGAACCGTCCGATATCACTTGAGTATGCTGGGGCGCTTCGGCTGGCAGCGCGTTGTGATGCTGCTGCCGGCAGAAAGGATCGGTCACGCACGCAGTTTGAGGAAAGTATTAAAATTTTCCGTAAATTTAATGCCAAGTATGAACTCGGGCTTACACTGCTCGCAACTGCGGAACTGATCTGCACCGATACCCTATCTCTGCCGAAAAAATTAAGAGGAATGCCAGCCGAACATTATGAATGGGTCCGGGCGAATCTGGAGGAGGCAATTTCTTTTTTCCGGCTGCTCGAGACTCAGATTGAACTTGAGCGTGCTGAGCAGACTATGGCATCGCTCGAGCAGATCTTCGGTGTGATTCAGCTGAAAGCCCGGCAGCGTAATGAGTATCTGAAGATTTTTTATCAGTTAAGCGAACTGATGAACACGGCATTGGAGCGGGATGATTTCCTTGAGCAAGTGCTGGAGCTGGTGCTTGGAGTAACCCGTGCCGAGCGTGGGATAATTTTTTTCTTCCACCGGGACCGGTTGACACCAGTGGCGGTACGGGATGTGGAAAATTCCACAGTGTTCGATGCCCAAGCAATTTCTCATTCGGTGCTACGCAAGGTGCGGCGCCGCCACGAGCCGCTGATCAGCGTTGATGCGCTGACCGATCCGCGGTTCAATTCAGCCAACAGCGTGATTCTGAACAAGATTCGGTCTCTGCTCTGTGTACCGCTGGTGGTAGGCGAACGGGTAATCGGTACAATTTACCTGGATTCCCGATTGACTACACATCTTTTCACTGAGGAGGATCAGAATCTTCTCCAGTCGGTCGGGCATCTGATTGCGGCGACAATTGAACGCTCCCGGGTGTACCGGCGTTGGTATCAGGAGACGATGCTTGCTGCGGATGATCTGCCGGTGGACCGGGCAACCGGTATTTTTCTTGGCAGATCGCCTGCCATCCGTCCGGTTCTTACTTTGATTGATAAGATTGCTCCGACCGATTGCACCGTGCTGCTTAGCGGTGAAACCGGAACCGGCAAGGGGGTGCTGGCGCGGTTGATTCATTCTCGCAGTGGTAGAAAGGATAATAAATTTGTAGCAGTTGACTGCGGAACTCTGCCCGAGACCCTGTTTGAATCCGAGCTCTTTGGTCATGTCCGGGGTGCATTTACTGGTGCGGTGCGGGACAAGATCGGCATCTTTGAGTCTGCCAATGGAGGCACAATCTTTTTAGACGAAATTACTAATACTACGCCGGCAATTCAGGCAAAACTGCTGCAGGTGCTGGAGGATAAAATTATCCGCCGGCTCGGTGAAACCCAGACCCGGCTTGTTGATGTTCGACTGATCTGTGCTACGAACAAAAATCTGCTTAATGAGGTGAATGCTGGCAGATTCCGCCAGGATCTGTTTTACCGGATGAATGTGGTGACGATAAATGTGCCGCCACTCCGGGAGAGGAGTCAGGATATCATTCCGCTGGCAAATTATTTTCTCCGCTCCTGTGCCCAGCGGTTGAACAAGGAGATTAACGGATTTGAGCGGGAGGTTGTTGAAGCATTCCTGCAGTATTCTTGGCCCGGAAATGTTCGGGAACTTCAGAATACAATTGAGCGTGCAGTAATTATGACTCAGAATCAGCGGATAAGGCTTGAGGATGTGGGGGAGACTTTTATCCATCTCAAGCCTTCAGAGAGCGGTACCCGGGGCGGCCCACTGACAAGACACCAGCTGCTTCAGGCACTGGAACAGACTGGTGGGAATATTACCCGCGCTGCTCAGCTCCTTTGTATCACAAGACGGCACGCCCAGCGGTTGATCAAACGTTACCGGATTAGACCCGAAGAGTTTAGGATTTAGGCGCATTTCTTTGGTTTTACAAGTTACAATTTTTTAAATGGTTAGATAAAAAACTGAAGCGTGGTGCGACATTTGCAAATTTTACAGCTGTTA
>CBFGJT010000013.1:0-25138 GCA_965649165.1 Caldifarciminota bacterium
GGGCTGACGGGTTCCATTGTGACGCAGGACATGGAGGTGACCGATCGGCCAGTCCCGTTCGCCGGCGATGATTTCCAATGTATCATCGCCGTCAATGTCAGCTAGTGTGGGCGAATCGGCAAAGTTGCCATTAACCAGACCGTTAAAGGGAAATCCGGGCTTGACATTGCCGTTGCGGTCGTAGACATAGACGGCACCGCCATTGGTCATACCGCGGGTGCAGATGGCGATCTCAATTTGGCCGTCCCGGTCAATATCGGCTGCTGCCGCCGCATACTGGCCCATATAGGAAAAAGTTTTCGGCCAGCCGGGATAGTAGCTGCCATCGTAACGCCAGACATGGAGCTGGCCAGCGGTCGAGGGCATAATCACCTCAAGCCGGCCGTCAGCGTCAAGGTCGGCCAGCGTGATGCCCCGTGCTGGTCCGAACTGCGGATTGTAGGTTACCTTTTGAGGCCAGCCGGGCATAATCCGGATTGCATCGGTTGCCGGCAGGTCTGGCAGCAGGTTTACCGGAGTGATGGTGAGCATACCCGGGACTTTGGTTTCCAGTCCGGTGAGCTCAACCTTCAACCCTGGTTGCAGGGCAATCAGAAGCACAAGTATTACGTTCATAAACCCTCCTTATTCAATTTCCATGCTTTCAACAATCAGTTCATCACCGCCGGTGATTTCAGCACCGGCATTGCAGGTGCACATTTCTTCAATCGAACCGAACTCCTGTCCGCATTTCGGGCAGCGCAGGCGGAGCGGAACCCGCCGGAACTCAAGTTCGGTGTCCTCAAGCAGCGGGTGGTCCTTCAGCTGGGCAAAATAAAACTGGACGCATTCCGGTACCACTGCGGACCGCTCACCGATCACAAGGTGAATCCGCCGGATCCGGCGGGCGCCGTTTTTTTCTGCCTCGCTGATTACCTGACTGATCAGGCTGCTGGTAATGGCAAACTCATGCATCCAGTTTAAGGCAGTGCGTTGAGCAGCCGGGCGGCATTGGAGTCGGCAGGATGACGCCGGAGCCAGTCGGTAAGCAGTGTGCGGGCGCGGTTATAGTCGTGCAGTTCGTCAACATAAAGCCGGTAGAGGACATTGACGAGCTGCCATTCATCCGGGTACATCGCCAGCGCCTGCTGGAACATGTTCTCTGCCTCCGGATAGTTACCCATACCTTGGGCGATCAGACCGCGCTGAAGAATGAGTTCGAGCCGGAGTCTGGGGTCGTCACCGGCATAGGTGAGCGCTGAATCTACCGCCATCAGTGCCGCGGGGTAGTTGCTGCTTAGCGTTGAGAAGCGGGAGTAGTGGTAGAAGAGCAGCATCTTCTGCGGTGCTTCCAGTTCGAAACGGAGTGCCGGTTGCAGTGTTGAGCAGGCAGCGGCATAGTTGCCGGTGCGGGCGTATTCCATTGCCAGGAGGAGGTAGGAATGGGCGTAGGTGATGAGCAGGCCACGGGTGTTGTCATCTTTCTCCACCCGCGGGTCAAGCATCGATTTCATCTTGAACTGTTCAAACAAAAGCCGGCGGGTGCGGGCGGTGTCAATCTGTCCTTCACCTGGAATCTTTTCCCGCTCGCCGGCGACCCGCTGGACCAAACCTTCAAGTCGCAGATAAGGCTGGACATCTTGCATATTGTCAGGAGAGACGGTGGTGGCGAAATAGACCGGGCTTTGGGGCTGATAACCGGAACCGAATACCTTCGCCATGAACTCCTGGGGGGTGGACTCGTAATCCTGAGGCCAGATGAGCTTCACTCCGCCCGCGGTGGCAACGATGTTGCGGATCATGATGTCCTTGAGCAGGACCACCCGGTTATTTTTGGTCACAAATCCCTGAGGCAGGCGTTCAATTTCCTCCTCGCTGAAGGAAATCGGTGCCCCCCAGCGCTTGAGCTGTTTGCAGTACCATGGGGTGTTGAGTAGTGAAAGGTTGGCGACTGCCACATTTTTGCCGAAGTTCGGATCGTTATCCGCCACAATTGAGGGCACGGTCTGCATAAACCAGAGCGGGAAGGTGTCGTTATCGCCGTTGGTGAAAACGACCGCCTTTTCGCCTTCACAGCAGACGAGCATGTTATAGCCGTATTCGGCGGGAATCCAGTTGTGGCGCCGGGTGACGGTCTTGTAATTTAGCAGCATCGGGACAAATCCGAAGGCAAGGACAAGTCCGGCAACAACGGGCATCGGGGCAAATTTTTTATCCTTCAGTTCCGCATCAAGCCATTTGAGCAGGGCATAGGCGCCATTACCGATGAAGATGGTGTAGAAGACAAAGGAGAAGGCAAAGAAGTAGTCACGCTCGCGCACCTCCCGGAATTTGAGTTCGGGTCTGGGGTCGGAAGGGGAAAATTTCAGGTTGAGATAGGTGAGCAGTCCCAGCGAGGCGACGATGAAGGCAACAAAGATCAGGGCAAAGGATTTTTTGTCCCGCTTGAACTGATGGACCATGCCCCAGATGCCGAGCAGCGGCGGAATCAGTCCCAGTATTCCCTGCCAGCCCAGCCGGAGAAAGATGCGGGGGATGTTAGTAAAGAGGACATCAAGAAAGCGCTCGTTGCCCCACTGCCAGAGGAAGTAGCGGGTGTAAAAGGCGATCTGCTCGATGTAGGCGCGGAAGACATCAAAGACCGGATTGCGGTTAGCCCGCCATTCATCTTCGGTGAGAAACTGGGTCTTGCGCGGGAAAAGGCGCATCGGGTCATACTGCTCCCGCTTGAGTACGCTGACAAAATCCCGCCAACGCGCCGGTTCAACTTCGTTGATCGCCGGATAGTGGCGGGCACGGATAAGCATGATGAACTGGACTGTGCCGGCAAGCAGCACCAGTCCGAGCAGCAGGCCGACATAGCCGGTACGCAGTTTCTTTTGGGTGTAGAGCCAATAGAGGTAGCCGCCGTAACCGAGGAGGAAGAAGATTACCAGCGCCGGCGAGCGAAACCAGCGTTCAATGAAGGCAACAGTCGGAGATGCGAGGAAGAGCACAATGTCATCCATCAGTTTCTGTCCAGCACCGATGTAGGCGACGAGGAAGACGCCAGCCAGAATTCCCAGCCCGTAGAGCAAAGTAAGATTTCTTTCCGAGCGCTCCATGATCCGGATGGCATAATAGGTGCCGGCAAGGATCAGCGGCACAACGATGAAGGTGCCAGGAGAAAGCCCCATTTCGTTTACCGTCAAGATGAGGAGATAGCCGACCATAAATTCAATAAAACGGAGATGAATTACCGCCTGACGGTCCACGAGCAGGGCGAAGATGAGCACCGCAAAGACCACCAGCATCGGAGTAAAGTGGATACCGGTGGCGACAAACAGCAGAAAGATGGCGGCAAGAATCTGACGGTTGTCCCCGATCCCCTTTTCCCTTCCTTCACGCCAGACGAGTGCCAGATAGAGCACAGTCAGGGCAATGACTACACAGGGACCGTATACTTCAGCCTCGACACAGTTATCCCAGTAGGAGTAGGCAAACCCGCACATCAGGGCACCGAAGGCAGCGGCGATGTGCGGTAACCACGGACGCCGGTCCTTTTCTGAGGCGGCGTTGATAGAAAGAATTTTGATGACGATGAGATAGAGCAGTCCGCAGGAAAAGGCACCGAACAGGGCAGGGATGAGGTTCACCCGGAAGGCGATTTCCCGGCCGATGGGCAGCATGGTGAAGATTCTGCCCAGCATGACAAAGAGCGGCGTGCCGGGTGGGTGGGGAATACCGGCGATGTAGGAGACAGCAATCAGTTCAGCACAGTCCCAGAAGGATGCGGTGGGCGCAACACTGTAGAGATAGACGCCCAGGACGGTCAAAAATACCAGGAGAAAAACCACCAGGCGCCAGCGTGTCTCGTTCATCTTTTAAGCTCCTTTGTTCATTATACCTTCAAAATTGACTGCATTAAATTATACTTCAATTGCGATGGTGTCAAATTGATTAGCAGCCGGCCCCGGCGGGCAAAGGTGATATTACCGGTGGTCTCCGATACTACAATCGCGACCGCATCGGTCAGGGTAGTGATACCGGCAGCAGCGCGGTGACGCATTCCCAGCCCGGGTTCGGTTTCGCCCAGCGGCAGGGTGCAGCCGGCAGCGATGATCTGGTTGCCGGAGATGATAACCGCGCCGTCATGGAGCGGGGAGGGCGGGGTGAAGATTGAGACCAGCAGTGGTGCGGAGACCCGGGCTTCAAGCCGGGTGCCGGTTTCAGTGTATTCGCGCAGCCCGATTTCCTGCTCCACGACAATCAGGGCACCGATTTTTCGTTCCTTTAACTGGGCGGCAGCGGCTACCAGTTCCTCAACGAGAGTTGAATCAGCGGTCGGGCGGAAGAGAACACGGATCGGGCGGGCACGGCCGAATCTGGAGAGGAGGTTACGGATCTCCGGCTGGAAGAGAATGACAAACGCCACCAGCCAGACGGTAGTCAAGGAGCTGATGATGAGCCCGAGTGCCTTGAAGTCAAGCCAGCGGGCGACTGTGCCGACAAGTACAAGGAAGAGCAGGGCATAGAGCATGCGGATCGCCCTGGTGCCGCGAATAAAGCGCAGGAAGTAGTAGGTGGCGACCGTAACCAGCAGGATGTCGATAATGTCAACCGGCCGGATGCGGATAAAGGAAATCATGCCCGGCCTTTATCCGGCTGAATTGCCGCCAGCACCTGCAGCGCCCGGCGGACTGGAAGAACATCGTGAACTCGGACGATACTGGCGTCGTTGAGTGCTCCAACAATGCAGCTGGTGATGGTGCCTTCGAGCCGCTCCTCCGGCGGCAGGTTAAGGATATGGCCAATGAATGATTTGCGCGAGGGACCGATTACAATTGGCCGGTTCAGGGTGCGCAGTTCAGCAAGGCGACGGAGGATTTCAAGATTGTGTTCCAGTTTTTTACCAAAGCCGATACCCGGGTCAACAAGCAGGTTTTCAAAGCCGACACCGGCTTCAAGCGCCTGATGAATTGATTTTCGGAGTTCACCAATAATTTCCGCCATCAGGTCTTTATATACCGGATTGCGCTGCATGGTGCGGGGCGTGCCGCGGATGTGCATCAGGATTAAGCCGGCGTTGTATCGGGCGCAAACCCGGGCAAGTGCGGGGTCAAACTTCAGCCCGGAGATGTCGTTAATGAGTGTGGCGCCTTCGGCAAGTACGGCTTCGGCAACCTGAGAGCTGGTTGTATCAATCGAGATCAGCACCTTTGTCTTTTTTACCAGCGGTTTTAGTACAGGCAGGATTCGTTTCAGCTGTTGTTTTGGTGACACCGGTGTTGCACCGGGGCGGGTGGATTCGGCACCGATATCGAGAATGTCCGCGCCATCTTCCACCAGTTGATGCGCCCGTTCCAGTGCCGCATGGGGATTGAGATACCGGCCACCGTCGTAAAAGGAATCGGGGGTGATGTTGAGAATGCCCATGATCAGGGTGCGATTGAGCTTGAGTGTGCGGTTGCCAAGCCTTAGCCGCAGCGGACGACGGGCGGCGGTGAGCAGGGAACGGATTTCAGGAACGAGCCGGGCCGCACATTCCGGCTGTTTCTTCAGCCGGAGGCAGATCTGTTCATACTGGCGCGGGGTGGCGAAGAGGATCGCATCGGTTCTCTTCACTTTCCCAGAAATGGCATCCCGATGCAGGGCACAGTCCGCGCCACAGACAAGGGCGGTTTGCTTGAGGATGTTACCGGCTGCCACCGAGATACCGGTAATTTTGAGCGGAATGACCTCGGTTTTCTCGGCGAAGATCGTCCAGGCACGCTGGTCAACACCCACCCGGGCGAGTTCTGAATTGAGATCGGTAGGATCGTGTAATGCGAGTAGCCGCATAAGTTATGCAAGTACTTGAGCAATCCGTTCCAGCGCCCAGTCGATTTCCTCCTGGGTGATTACGAGCGGTGGTGCAAACCGGATTACCTGCTCGTGGGTGTCCTTGGCAAGGATGCCGAGTCTGAGCATTTTTTCGCAGTATTCCCGAGCGCTACCAGCTTCGGGTTTAAGTTCTACTCCGATGAAGAGTCCCCGTCCCCGGATCTCCTTTACTTTTGAGGAGTTCAGTGCTTTCAGTCGGCTCTGAAAATAGGTGCCCAGTTCTGCTGACCGTTCAGGTAGCTTTTCTTCCAGAATTACACTGACAGCGGTTCGGGCAACCGCGCAGGCCAAAGGATTGCCGCCAAAGGTTGAGCCGTGATTACCCGGCACAAATACGCTCATGATTTCGCGGGACGAAAGAACCGCGGAGATCGGTATGCAGCCGCCTCCCAACGCCTTGCCTAAAATTAGGACATCAGGTCGGGCATCTTCGTACTGGTAACAGAAGAGGCGTCCGGTTCTGCCCAAACCGGTCTGGATTTCATCAAGGATGAAGAGGATGTTGTGCTGATGACAGATGGCACGCGCACGCTGAAGGTAGCCGTCACGGGGAACGATAATTCCGGCTTCTCCCTGAATCGGTTCCACCAAGAAGGCGACGGTGTTTTTATCAATCGCCTGCTTGAGTGCATCCGGTTCGTCATAGGGGATAATTTTGAACCCCGGGGTAAACGGACCAAATCCATCCCGGTAGAGCGGTTCAGTGGAGAAGCTGATGATCGTTGTCGTCCGACCGTGAAAATTGTTGGCGCAGACAATGATCTCTGCCCGGTCTGGTAGAACACCTTTTTTCGTATAGCCCCAGCGCCGGGCGCACTTGATTGCGGTCTCCACCGCTTCCGCACCCGAGTTCATCAAAAGCACCTGTTCCTGTCCCGTGATCTCACAAAGCAGCTGGCAGAGCGGACCGAGCTGGTCATTGTGAAATGCCCTTGAAGTCAGGGTCAGCCGGTTTGCCTGTTCAATCAGGGTCTGAATGATGCGCGGGTGGCGATGTCCCTGGTTGAGTGCTGAATAGGCGGAGAGCATATCGAGGTAACGTCTGCCTTCAACGTCTTCCACCCAGACCCCTTCGCCTTTACAGAGTACGACCGGGAGAGGATGATAATTGTGTGCGGAATATTTTTCTTCAAGTTGAATGTAATCAGCAGTATTCAATTTAAACTCCTTTTTTAAACCTTATTTTAAGTGGTCAGGGCTCAGAAGTCAAAGATAATAGCTCTGCCGGAGTGGCTGCTGAATTTTATTTTAGCAGAATGATTTTGCCAGTTTGGACCGAGTTTGAAGTTACTGTCTGCAGGAAGTAAACGCCCGTTGATATGTTTGGGGCTTTCCAATAGCGGGGCTGGAGTTGATTATTAAAGACATCAGCAACCAGGGTGCCGGTGATCGACCAGAGGCGAAACCGGGTTCTTGGCGGGATTAAAATTTGAGCCTGACCGAGCCGGCAGATGTGGGTTGGCGGACAGACGAGATTCGTTACTTCTCCGATTCCCGGAGTTTCCTGCATTCCAGCGCAGGCCACGAGCGCATAGGGCTGGCGGGCAGTATAGACATTGCGCGCGTAAACCCGGATTTTCCATGTACCAACCATGGGCCGGGCGAGTTGAATCAGCTCCTCAACATTACGCTCATCCCAAAGCACGGGATTGGGAATCGACTGGTTTAATGCAAGCTGATTGCCACGGTAGCGGTTGTGATCCGGGCTTTCCAGTTCGAGATTCAGATCATTAACAATGGCGATTTCGGCGTTGGGCATACCGGCAGTGTCGGTCCAGGCCAAAACTACCCGCAGCGGTTCTCGGCGGCTAATGGTAACCTCATATTCATCATATTCTCCGGTTGCCAGTCCCAGGGTTTCGTCAATAAACACCAGATTGAGCGAATCGTCCGGAAAGTGCATAATCCGGGAAAGGTTCAGTCTGCCCCAGCCGGTGCGGATGTCAGGGATGGTTTCCCGGCCGACATTTGTGTCGGCAGCAGTAATGGCAAATGCCCGCATCAGCGCCGAACTGGGGTCGCAAATGGAATGTTCCGGGTCGGGCTGACCGGTCGGGTACCAG
Source organism: Caldifarciminota bacterium (assembly GCA_965649165.1). GTDB lineage: Bacteria > Hydrothermota > Tepidihabitantia > Tepidihabitantales > Tepidihabitantaceae > JAOABP01. Next base: position 7,905 of record CBFGJT010000013.1, read on the forward strand.
CCTTCTTTTAGATACTGACGGAGCAGAGCAAGCGCGCCGCTGACTGAGGGTGCAGCAAAGCTGGTTCCCTCCCGGACCCGGTAGGCATTGATTCCGCCGCCATAAACGGTCCAGATACTCTCTGCCGGTGCCACAAGGTTTGGTTTGAGGCGGTTGTCTCGGGTTGGACCGGCTGAGGAGAGAGAGTAAATCAAATTCGCCCTGGTGCCATTGCCACAGCCGCCGACCGTGAGCGCATTTTTTGCACAGGCGGGGTGACCGAGTTTGTAACGGGTGCCACCACCGTTGCCTGCTGCCCAGATTACCAGAAATTTCTTGTCCTGCCAGCAGACTGCATCCACCGAGGCATCTGCCAGCCGGTATTCGGAAAGGTAATCCATGGTGCCGAAGGAACCGGATACCTGACGGACCGGTTCGGAAATGCCGAGACCGAGCCGGACTGAGTCGAGCATCTCAGTCAGGTCATCAGAATAGACATACTGACCGCTGGCGGTGCCGATGTCCAGAAAATAGATTCGGGCATCAGGTGCCATGCCCTCAAGATCGCTTTCGTTGCCGGTGATTGAATCCTCACCCGCAAGGGTGCCCGCAACCGCGGAGCCGTGATAGTTGGCACCAGCAGCGTCGCCGAATGCAGCACCATAGTAAAGTTTATAGGCGGTAATCTTGCGGTGATCAGGATAGATGCCCGGTTGAGTCAGGGGAAAATAGGGGTCAAAGAACATGTCGTGTTCGGTGTTGATTCCGGAGTCAAACAGCCCAATGATCATGTTCTGTCCCCGGATGCCCCAACGCCAGATGCGCCGGCTCCCAGCCGGGTCCGGAATGGTACTGTCCCAGCCGGACTGGAGGACCCACTGCACGTTGCGATTGAATGGTACTGGATTTTCCCGGGTTTGAATCCAGAAGAGTTCGTCCCGGGTAGCAAGGCTTTCGAGCCGGCGACTGCGATCATCCCGGTTGAGAGCTGAAAGGTCAAGTGTTTCGGTTTTTGCCGGTTCCCAGTACGCACAGATCAGCCGGTTAACTCGGGCACCCAGTTTTCGGAGTTCCGGGGCGAATTTGTATTCCGGAAGAAATGGTCCATGCCAGTCAACCGGCAGAGACTGGCAGAGCAGGTCAATGGAATCAGAGGTGCAACCGGCAGGTGCTCCCACCACCAGTGTCTGATAGGCAAGATAGGCGACCGGGACAAGTCCACGGTTTTTTAGTGTGTCGAGCCAGTGGTTGTAAATTGGGGCAGTGAAGTGCAGGAGCCAATAGCGAGATGACATTTCAGCCGGTGTAGTGGCGGTGCGGGTATCAATAATAATACCGCCCGCCAGCCGGATATAACGGGCGTCGGTATAGGGCTCGGGCTGGAACCGGACACGCACCTGGGTGCGGTTCAGGACCGGTTGAGCGAGACTGGTGGCAACCAGTACCAGCCCGAGCCTGAACCAGCGGTTCACAGTTTCAAAATGTCAACGATCGTCTGTGTAACTTCCTGAAGATCATCTAAGGTTAGGTCTCCCATATGCGCAATCCGGAAGGTTTTTTCCTTAAGGTCACCGTAGCCATTTGAGATCTGCATGCCCCGCTCGCCGAGAGCGGTGTTCAGATCCTTAACGCTGATACCCCGGGTATTAGTAACGGTTGTGAGGGTGACCGATTCGTAGCCCGGCTCTGGGAATACCGCAAAGTATTTTTTCGCCCATTCCCGGGTGAATTTTGCCATTTCGAGATGGCGCTGATACCTTTTTTCCATGCCTTCGGCAAGGATGTAGTCCAGTTCCTTTTCGAGTGCCCAGAAAAGGGAGATTGCGGGGGTGGTGGGTGTCTGGTGGTCCTTTTCATAGCGCTTAAGCATCGCTTCGTAGTCGAAGTAATAGCCACGATCGGGAATCGTTCGGCATTTTTCCATTGCCCGCGGGGAAACGATCGCAACCGCCAGACCCGGGGGCAGTGCCACGCACTTCTGGCTTGATGCAACCACCACATCCAGACCAAGCCGGTCAATATCAAACCAGTCGCCCATCAGACTTGAGACCGCATCAACCAAAATCAGGACATCGGGATATTTTTCCCGGATCATAGTGGTGAGTTCCTCGATCGGTGTCCGAACACCGGTTGAGGTCTCGTTCTGGGTGATGGTTACCGCTTCATATCCTCCCTTAGCCAGTTCGGCATCAACCTGTTCCGGCCGGACCGCCTTGCCCCATTCCACCCGCACCGCGCCCGGCTCTTTACCACACGCCTGGGAGATTTTGAACCAGCGGTCGGAAAAGGCGCCATTAATGGTATGGAGCACCTTTTTCCGGACAACATTCCTAATAGCGCCTTCCATCAGTCCAGTTCCGGAGGCGGTCCACCAAAAGACATAATTATTGGTCTTGAGAATCTGGCGGGTCTTTTCTATGCACCGGTGGTTGAGGTCACCAAACTCCTTGGATCGGTGGCCGATCATCCACTGGGCCTGAGCCTTCAGTATTTCTTCCCGCACCTCGGTTGGTCCAGGGACAAAAAGTTTTTTATGTTTCATTTTTCCTCCTGTGATTTTGATTTAATTCTGTCGCCGATAATTTTTACTCGACATTCCCTGGTTCTGGGGCCGTCAAATTCACAGAAAAATACCCCCTGCCACCGGCCCAGTGCCAGCCGGCAGTCTTCAATCGGGATCACCAGAGAGGTGCCGATGAGCACCGATTTGATATGGGCGTCGGCATTACCCTCAGTGTGGCGGTAGGACAGATCCGGGGGGATGAGCCGGTTGAGCAGCGTAGTTATGTCTTCAGCCACATCCGGGTCATAACTTTCGTTGATCGTAATGCCCGCAGTCGTATGAGGTACATATAGGATACAGATGCCGGTGCGGATACCGCTCTTTTCTACAAGCCGGCCAATCTGCGCCGTGATGTCGATCAGTTCAGTGCGCTTCCGGGTATTAATTGTTAGAGAATCCATCGTGCGGAATATGATAGCAGTAACTCCACTCGTGTCAATGCTGAAGCGTTTTTCTTCTTGCCCATTAAGCCGGTATTTGATATCATAGGTAGTGCGAATTAACCAGTTAGGAGAACAGGGGCTGATCAGGATAATTCAGCGGCAGGTCCACAGCCGGGGCAATCTTCAGCTCGGGATTGGTGATGACGCTCTGATTCTGAAGGATGGCAGTACAGTTCTGACTACAGACACCTATGCCGAAGGGGTGCATTTTGATTTAAGTTATATGAGTTATTATGATGTGGGCACAAGATGTGCATGTGCTGCGCTTTCTGATGTAGTGGCGATGGGCGGTGATCCCAAGGTGCTGGTGGTGGGGCTGGCGGTACCACAGGAAACCGATTTGCGGGCGATAAGGCAGTTGTATCAGGGGCTGGAGCGGGTATGCAAAGAGATGGGGTGTGAAATCGGCGGTGGGGACATCATCGCTTTAAACCGGCTGGTGATCGCACTAACCGCATTAGGCAGAGCAGCAAAACCTGTGCTTCGTTCTGGGGCGCAACCCGGTGATTACCTTTATCTGACCGGTTATACCGGGCTTGCCGAGACCGGTAGGCTGATACTTGCCAGAAGGGCTAGATTGCCAGCAGGTACTGCCGGAATACAACTGGCTGTCCGACGTCATCTCTATCCCGTACCTAGACTGCAGGTGATGCGCGCTCTGAGGTTGAGGATGTCGGCATTGATTGATACCTCAGATGGTCTGGGGACTGATGCCCGGCACCTGAGTACTCAGAGCAGGGTTAAAATTGTGATTGAGCCGGATTGGTTGCCGATTCATTCGGTGACATTTCAATTGTGTCAAGAACAGAGGAGGAGTCCGCTGGAGTTTGCCCTGAGCGCAGGTGAGGATTATGAGCTGTTATTTACAAGCAGAAGCAGGTTACCCTCAATGGTTAAGGGCGTGCGGATCACAAGAATTGGCTGGGTAGAAAAGGGCAGAGGTTTTTATATTAAAAAAGGACAAAACAAGGCAGTTCCACTGAAAATTACCGGTTACGATCACCTTATCAGCTGAAATCCAATTTAAGATAATGTTGAAAAAATGTGGATAAATATGTGGACAATAGGGGGCATATTTGTTTTTAGATAATTACGGTCTTGATTATTGTATAATTTTCAACTATGCTGAATTATTCGGCATAATTAACAAAAATATGTTTTTATCAATAAGTTAAAAAATTGGAACCGTTTGGTTATTATGTTTGACATGCTATATATTGTGGTATAATATATAATTAATCTATATGAAGTGTCCATACTGTTCATGGGAAGAGGATAAGGTTTTGGACTCCAGACCGGTTCAGGATGGGAATGCAATTCGTCGCAGGAGGGAGTGTTTAAAATGCGGCAGGCGATTTACAACTTATGAGTATGTAGAGCGGATGCCGTTAATGGTGATTAAACGCGATGGCAGGCATGAGCCATATGACCGGCAGAAGGTGGTGAACGGTATTATGCTTGCCTGTAGGAAGCGGCCGGTGGGTAGAAATGAGATCGAGCTGGTTGTGGACGCACTGGAGCGCCGGCTGGAAGAGGAGGGCAGGGTCGAAGTGACTTCCGCTGAGATTGGCGAGCTGGTGCTTGAACAGTTGATTGAGATTGACCCGGTAGCCTATGTCCGGTTTGCGTCAGTCTACCGGCAGTTTACCAGTCCAGAGCAGTTTGTTGAGGAGCTAAGAAAAATAAAATAAGGAAGGAGGCAGGAGTTGTCAGAGGAGAATAATCATCAGAAACACAGGTTGCCGCAGATGCGATTGCCGGCAGGAGGGCGGTCCAACAAATGTCATTTTCGCAAGGTCCAGAAACGTTCCGGTGAGCTGGTGGATTTTGATATTGACAAACTTGCCGGTTCGATCTTCAATGCCGCCCGTTCGGTCGGAGGTGAGGATTATAATCGGGCCCGTTGGTTGGCAGAACGGGTGGTGGAGTACCTTTACGCCCAGCGCGGTCCGCACATTCCGACGGTTGAGGAGATCGGCGATGCAGTAGAGAAGGTGCTGGTGGAATACGGGCATGCCCAAACTGCCAAAGCTTATATTCTGAAACGGGAGGAGCGGGCGCGGGCGAGGCGGCTCGAGGCGGCGCGGGTTAAACCCATGCTTTTCGGCAAGCGTGATACAACCGAGTTTGCGCTGTTTGTCCGCTCTTCCGATGATATGATTCGCAAGTGGGACCGGTCGCGGATCAGCCGGGCACTGGTGCGTGAGGCCGGGCTGGAACCGGAAATTGCCGAGGAGATCGCCCAGCAGGTCGAGGAGATGATTGTAGATGCCAATGTCCGGAGGGTAACTTCGAGTCTGGTGCGGGAACTGGTTAACGCCAAGCTGGTAGAGCGGGGGCTGGAAGAGGCGCGGCGACGCCATGCCCGGCTTGGGGTGCCGATTGCCGATGTCGAGAACTTGATTCTCTACAAAAACCGGGAGAACGCAAATACCCCGCACAATCCCGAGGCAACAAATATGACCCTTGCCGAGTGGACATTGAAACAGTTTGCCCTGAGTTCGGTATTTGATGCTGATATCGCCGATGCTCACACCCGTGGCGACATCCATCTGCATGATCTGGGTTTTATCAATCGACCTTATTGCTCCGGGCAGTCACTGGAATATGTGAAGAAGTTTGGACTCAATCTGCCGAATGCGTTATCAATGGCAAAGCCGGCACGCCATCCGGAGACACTGCTGGCACATATGGTTAAGTTTTCTGCGGCGCTTCAGGGGCATTTTGCCGGCGCAATCGGCTGGGATGCGGTTAACATCTTTTTTGCACCATTTCTGGTTGGGATGAGTGACAAGGAGATTCACCAGCTGGCGCAGATGCTGGTTTTTGAGTATTCACAGCAGAACGTTGCCCGGGGCGGTCAGGCGATCTTTTCCGATATTAATCTTTACTGGGAGATGCCGGCACATTTTGCCGAGGTGCCGGCAATCGGTCCCGGTGGTGAGTATACCGGCAGGAAATATGGTGATTATCTGAGTGAGGCACAGCGGTTTGTCTGGGCGATATTTGATGTTTACCGGGACGGCGACGGGTCCGGTCGGCCGTTTTTCTTCCCCAAACCGCTCGTCCATATTACCGAGAACTTCTTTCAGACCCCTGGTTATCAGGATTTTCTCAATCATATCGCCGATGTCGCTGCCGAGAAGGGTAATACCTATTTTGTCTTTGACCGGGGAAAGACTGCCAAGATCAGTGAGTGCTGCCGTCTCAGTTTCAAGCTGGATGAGCATGATATGAATGATGCCAGAACTCCCTGGAAGATGCGCTACTGTGCGCTGCAGAATGTGACGATCAATCTGCCCCGCGTGGCTTTTCTTGCCAATCATGATGATGAGGCGCTGTTTTCACTTCTGCGGGAGCGGATGGAGATGGTTGCCCGGGCGCACGAAGAGAAGCGGATTTTCATTGAAAAGCTTCTGGCGTTGAAGTCAGAGGGTCCGCTTGCGCTTTTGACCATGGATGCGGATGGCGAACCCTATCTGCGGATGCGCCGGGTGACCTATCTTGTCGGCGTTTTGGGTTTGAATGAGATGGTGCAGTATCACTTGGGCAAGGAGCTACATGAAAGCGAAGAGGCGTTCAGGTTCGGTTTGAAGGTGATGGCATTTCTCAATCTGGAGTGCCGGCGTTTGGCAGCGGAACACCAAATGCGCCTGGTTATCGAGCAGACTCCGGCTGAGTCAACGGCGTTCCGGCTGGCAAAGCTGGATTTGGAGCTCTATCCGGAGCAGACACAGCAGGTGGTCAAGGGTGATCTTCAGTCCGGAGCGGTTTATTATACGAACTCCACCTATCTGAATATCGGAGCGGCGATCGATCCGATTGAGCGGGTTTACCTTGAAGGCAAGTTTCACGATATGATTGAAGCGGGCGCGCTGACTCATGTCTGGCTGGCAGATTCCCGGCCACCGAAGGAGGCGATTGCCAATTTCGTGCTTAAGACCTATCACCGGACTCGGAATGCCCAGATTGCCTTTTCACCTGAGTTCACGACCTGTGCCCGGTGCCACCGGACGAGCCGTGGTCTCAGGGCCACCTGTCCCTACTGCCATTCAGCCGAAGTAGACCACATCACCCGGGTGACCGGGTACTTTTCCCGGGTTTCCGGCTGGAACGCCGGGAAGAAACAGGAGCTCAAGGATCGATTCAAGAGTGACCTGATAAATATCAATCCGGTCCGGGTACCGATTCTGCGATTTCAGGGATTGTGAATGGTGCGGGTCAGGGTTCGGGTGAAACCAGCTTCCACCAAAAACCAGGTTGTGCGTAATCCGGATGGGAGTCTGATAGTTGCAGTTCGTGAGCCACCAGTTGAAGGCAGGGCGAACCGGGCAGCCGCAGAACTGCTCGCTACCTTTTTCAGGGTACCAAAGTCCGCGGTCCGGCTGGTGGCGGGCGTCCGTTCGCGCCAGAAGGTTTATGAGATCGGTGTTTAACCGGATTCAGTAAGAAGCTTGAATTCAGTTGGTGCCAACTGGTAATCGGTTTTGACATCAATTGCCAGTTCGTAGCGCCGGGCAAACTCAGATAGTCGTTCGAACCATTCGGTAGTGAGGAATTCGGTCATCAGGGGGGAAGCGAGAATCCGGACCTTTCGACCCCTGAGTTTGGGGAGCCGGGTTAGAATGAGGCGTTCAATCCGCATTGCCACTTCAGATCGGGAACGCACCCGGCCTGATCCCTGACAGACCGGACAGGTTTCAAAGAGCAGGTACATCATTCCGGGACGGGTCCGTTCCCGGGTCATCTCCAGTAGGCCGAACCGGCTCATTTTGGAAAAATCCGATTTTGCCCGATCGTGTGCCAGATGATTCTTCAGTTCCTGTACAACCCGTTCGGTGTTTTTCGGATCCTGCATGTCGATGAAGTCAATGATGATCAATCCGGCAAGATCGCGCAGCCGGATCTGGCGGGCGATTTCCGCGGCTGCTTCAAGATTGGTCTCAAAGATCAGTTTTTCCGGATCCTCCTCTTGGGCGGACCGGCCAGTATTGACATCAATAGCAACCATCGCCTCAGTCTGGTCGATAGTAATGAAACCACCCCCTTTGAGCCAGATGCGTTTGTGAAACAGCCGTTCCAGTTCCGCTTCAACACCGGTGAATTCCAGAAGCGGGATTTCACCCTGATAATGTTCAATCCGGCGCCGGAAACGGGGTGCTACCCGGCTGACATAGCTGAGCAGCTGTTGATAGATCGGTTCGTAGTCCACCAGCACCTTTTCCACCTGCTCACTCAGAAGATCGCGCACAACCTTGAGGGCGATTGAGGGTTCTTCATAAAGCAGTGCCGGGGCACTGTGCTGTTCTGCCTTGTGCCGGATTTCCTCCCAGGTTCGTTCCAGCTCCTGGTATTCCCGCCTCAGGTCATCAACTGAAGCTTCCTGGGCTACAGTGCGGATGATCAGACCGGCCTGCGGGTTCTTGAACTGACGGACCGCATCGCGCAACCGGCTCCGTTCCCGGCGATCGGCAATCCGGCGGGAGATGCCGATTCGCTGGGCATTGGGAAAGTAAACGAGGTAACGGCCGGGGACCGAGACTAGCGATGTCAATCGGGCACCTTTCTCCGCAAACGGGTCTTTGACGACCTGAACCAGGATTTCCTCACCTTCGCGCAGGATGATAGTGCGGGCGGGCGGTTTTTCCGGTCCCCGGCTCCGGCTGGTGCCGCTGTCCCCTTCCTCAATTTCATCACCCTCTAGGATATCAAACTCCGGAATTTCGGTCAGGGGCAGAAAACCGTTCTTGCGCAGACCAATGTTGACAAAGGCACCACGCAGGCCCTTGACCACATTTTCTACTCGTCCCTTATAAATCCGGCCGACGAGATTCTGCTGTTCTGCCCGTTCAAGGTAGAATTCAACCAGCCGGTCTTGTTCAAAGACCGCAACCCTGGTTTCCCATTCATTGGCGCTGATGACAATTTTCGTTCTTACTTTCATTCTTCCTCCCCGATCAAGTGATGTTTTTCACCCAGCGGTGTCCGCAGCGTGCCGTCGGAACAAATGAGACAGTCTAAGCGTTTTACCTTCAAAACTCTTGCCTCGGACTCGGTGATGCCTAGGAGTTCGGCCAGCACCGGGAATAGTTTAACGCCCGGTGCGATGGACAGGTCAAGCAGCAGGGTGCGATCGGACCGTACCTGAAGGCGGCGGACCCCGGCGGGAGGGGGCTGATTTTCAGGCAGGGTGAGTGCTGGTGGAGTCCGGATTTCATACCGACCGAGATTGATCAGTTCGCCGAGGGATGGCGCACTCAGAGGAACCGCTTGGGCAGCAACGATCCGGATGCCACGGGGCAGAAATGGTCCGAGGTCCCGGGCGATATTGCCCGAATACTGAAAATCAAGAAACAGATCGACATATTCGCCATCAGAAAGCACACCGACGGGCAGGGGTGGTCCAAAGGAAAGCATCGGTTTTGGTGCAAAACCACGGGTATAGATAACCGGAAGTTCACTTCGACGCAGTGAACGGTACCAGGCGCGGACACGATCAAGATGAGCGGCAAAGCGAAACGGTTCGTCAACAGCATATTTTAACCGTAACCGTTTTTTCAGTTGTTCTATAGTTCCAAGATGGAGGTGTCCGAATCCGGATGTATCAGTAGTGCTCGATGGCGGATGTGGGCGTTCTGGTCGGGGGCTGTTGCAGGCACCACAGCCGGTACAGCCTCCTGTCAGACAGTCCGGGGTTTCAATTCCAGCCTTTGCCCGTTCAAACTCCTGAACCAAAAACTGCCGGCTGACTCCGACATTGATGAATTCCCAGGGGAGCGGTGTTGCCGGGTTTTGCGCCTTAAGGTAGGAAGTCGGGTCGACAGCGCAGGCGGCAAGTGCCTCCTGCCAGCGGGTGAAATTGAAAAACTCGGTCCATTCCTGATAGATACCTCCGGCCTCGTATACCCGTTCAATCACCGGGCACAGTTTTTCGTCTCCCCGGGCAAGCAGCGCTTGGACCCAGGAACATTCCGGATTCTCCCATTTGGGCTTGATATTGCGTCTTGAGAGCATGTCCTTGAGCAAAGCCATCTTTTCCCGGGTTTCACCAATGTCGGCGAATCCTGCCCACTGCAACGGGGTGTGGGGTTTGGGGATGAACGGGGTGAGGTTGAAACGTACAGTCCGGTTCCGGCACAGCCGGGCGACTTCGAGGACGAACCGGGCAATCTCACGGACATCCTCTGCGGTTTCCCCCGGCAGTCCGATCATGAAATAGAGTTTGATTCCGCCCCAGCCGGCATCCAGAGCATTGCGGATTGACTCCAGAATTTTTATTTCAGAAATGTTTTTGTTGATGAATGAGCGGAGCCGGGAAGAGGCGGTTTCCGGGGCAAAGGTCAAGCCTGCTTTCTTTACCTCCTGCAGGTTGATCGCCAGTTCCGGCGTGAAGTCTTCGCCCCTGGTTGATGGCAGAGAGATGGAGACCCGGCGTCCGAAAAGGCGCTGGTTTAGCCGCTGAACCAGCTCTAAGAGATAAGGGTAGTCAAGTGCTGAGAGGGCAAGGAGGGAAACCTCTTCCCACCCGGAGGCACGGATTCCCCGTTCCGCCAGCCGGACGATCTGTTCCACATCACGAAACCGCACGGGACGGTTGATCATTCCTGCCTGGCAGAACCGACAACCCCGACCACAGCCGCGGGCGATCTCCACGGTGAGGCGGTCGTGGATGATTTCACAGATCGGGACAATGGGCGGGAAAGGAAAATCTTCCTCCCGGAGCTGGGATACAATACGGCGTTCCACCTGCTGGTTCCGGATATCGGTATAGCCGGGGACAAATAGACCCCGGAGCCGGGCAAGTCGGGATAAAAGTTCGTCCCGGTTTTTGCGGTTCCAGTCGGCATAAACCGCGCTGATGTCCCGTACCGCATCCTCGCCGTCGCCGATGACAAACACATCAACAAAATCCACAAGTGGCAGCGGATTGACAGTGCAAGGTCCACCGGCAATAATGAGCGGATCGGAATTGCTACGCTCAGAACGGTGGCGCGGGACACGGGCGAGATCAAGGAGATAGAGTAGGTTGGTGTAGGAAAGTTCGCTCTGGAGCGAGACACCGATGATGTCAAACTCATTCAGAGGCTGTCCTGATTCCAGAGCATAAAGCGGCAGTTGTTTTGACCGGAGCAGATCGCCAAAGTCGGGCCAGGGAGCATAACAGCGCTGACAGCTGACTCCATGCAGCCGGTTGAGAATGGAATACAGTATCCTGAGTCCGTAGTTGGACATACCGATTTCATAAACTTCGGGCATTACAAGCACCCAGCGGACCTGCTCACTGCCTGAGCCGGTATAATAGGCGTTGTATTCGCCGCCGGTGTAGCGAACTGGTTTGGTGACGAGGGGTAGAACCTCGTTTAGCTGCTCATTCATCGCTGAAAAAGTATATTAGGCTGGTGAAGGGAAAAGTCAACAACCTTAAGAAATGCAAGCTTGCCAAATTGACTTGGGAGGGAATTTTCATTAAAATTCACTATTATGCTTAGCACATTGCGGAAGAGAGTAAAGGTGATCATGATCATTGTGGCGGTAACGTTTATCGCCGGTTTTTTAATGAGCGAAGTCTGGAGTCTGATCCGCCGGAGCGACCGGAAATCCCAGCACAGTATTCCGCCCGGAGTGGTCGGACAGGTGGGGGATTATAAGGTGAGTCTTGAGGAATACCGGCAGGTACGGCAGTATATTGCTGGTAAATATCACAGAGACAGTATGTTTCGCGATCTGACCAATGAGGACGAAACTCGGATTGAGCATCTGGCCTGGAACCATCTGGAGACCGAGCTTACCTGGGCGAAAATTTTCAAACAGACCAAACTGGACATTACTGAGGGTGAACTGGAATGGATCATCAGCAATTTTCCGCCACAGGGGCTTTTGAATCATCCGGACCTGATGACGGACGGCAAGTTTGATACGAACAAGTACCGACAGGCGCTTGCTAATCCAAACAACCGCCCCTTCTTTGCCCAGTATGCCCGGGAGATTTACGAGCAACTCCGGCCCCAGAAGCTTCAGCTTTATGTCGCCGGTGCGATCATCGTGCCCAGAAATGAGGTGGAGCAGACGATAGATCTTGCGAATACCGTGGCAACTGTTACCGCATTGTATATCGGACCGACTGCGCTCAGCGATTCGGAACGGAACTATGAACCCTCCGAAGCCGAACTGCAGGCGTATTACAAGAAGCACCGCCGGGACTTTCAGCCCAAGGAAGAAATCCGGGAGTTGAAGTTTGTCTTCTTTCCTTTCACCGTCACCCCTGAGGATACGCAGGCGGCGCGAACGAGGATCGATGAGGCATATCGCCGGCTGCTGGCTGCAGATACCGGCAGTCTGCAGGACAGCTTTGAAATGGCAGGGCTGATGTTTGGCGATTATGAACCGGATACAGTACCGGTTGCCTTTACAAAGGGACAGTTTGCGCCACCAGTGGAGTCGCTTGTCCGTCGGCTCAAGTCGGGCAGTTTCACCAGGCCGGTGGCGACCGGCAATGGCTGGCAAATCATTCTTCTGGACAGTGCTCGGAACGACACCTTCTGGGTCAGGCGCATCCGCACCCGGGTAAAGCCGGATGAGGCACGGGAGCTGACGGTCCAGGATAAAGTCCGGGAGTTTATGGAACAGACGGCTGCAGGTGAATTTGATTCGGTGGCACTGCGGATGAATCTGATGGTGGGACAGACTCCGGCACGGGTTGTGGGCAGGAAACGGCTCAACTGGAGCGTCCAGATTTACAATCCGGGTGAGCTGGTGGCGTGGGCAGCAGACGCAAGGGTTGGCGAGATCATGCCGGTGCCGATGCGGGGTCCTTATGGTTACTATGTGTTCCGGCTGGAGCGGATTGTGCCGGCACAGCCGGCGCCATTTGAGCAGGTGAAGGAGACGGTGAAGTGGCGGCTGCGGCAGGAGCGGGAAAAGAAACTGTGTGGTGAAATGGCAAACGGGGCGCGTGAGGCACTGAAACAGGGTAAGAGTCTGGAGGATTATGCAGCTCAGAATCCGCAGGTGGAACTGATTCACGAAGTAGTCAACGGCACTACCGACATCATGGCACGTGGGAGACGGGGTGCGGAATTTGTCGGTGCGGCGCTGGCGCTGGAGCCGGGTGAAATCGCGGGTCCGATCATGACCAACTGGGGCTATTACATTATCCGGTGTGACAGTAAGCAGGCAAATGAACGGCCGGTGCTGAACCAGGAAAGCTATGTCCAGTCACGACAGCAGACTCTGTTTCAGGAGCTGTGGGACAAGATTACCGAACAGCCGGAGACGAAAGACTGGCGGCTGGTCAGAAGTTATTGACGAAGCCCGATCTGATGGTTATATTTAATAGGGCGGTAGAAACTGGACCGGCCCCATCGTCTAGCGGTTTAGGACATCACTCTTTCAAGGTGAAGGCACCGGTTCGACTCCGGTTGGGGCCAAATGCGGGAGTAGCTCAGCTGGTAGAGCATCACCTTGCCAAGGTGGGGGTCGCGGGTTCAAATCCCGTCTCCCGCTTTTTCACATAACCTGGCGGCATAGCCAAGCAGCAAGGCAGCGGTCTGCAAAACCGCAATTCCGGGGTGCAAATCCCCGTGCCGCCTCTTGAAACTGGGGCGCCGGGGTGGCGGAATGGGCAGACGCAAGGGACTTAAAATCCCTTGACCCGTCAGGGTCGTGCCGGTTCGACTCCGGCCTCCGGCACTGAGGAGTAGTTTTGGGCCGTTAGCTCAGTTGGCAGAGCACCTGGTTTTTAACCCGGTGGCCGCAGGTTCGAGTCCTGCACGGCCCAGTTATTATTTTAGGGCGGGCAATTAGCCAGCGAAGACAAAAGGCGTCTGCAGTTCTGGCCGGCGATATTCCGGGAAGAGAATCGGTGAGCACCGATCGCGGGGAATACCGGCAGCCTTGAGCTCAGCCTGAAATTTCTGAAGGTGATGAAATCCTGCAGGATGGTCAAGGCTGACAATTTTTGATTTTTCCGCTGCCGACCTGCCCGCCCGCCGACCGAAGACGAGGATGTCCAACAGGGAGTTGCCCATCAGCCGGTTCCGGCCGTGGATGCCGCCGGCAACCTCACCCGCCGCATAAAGGTTTTTCACCCCGGTCTCCCCCTGCTCGTTGATCAAGATCCCGCCGTTCTGGTAGTGCTGGGTCGGATAGGTCAGGATCGGCTCCTTGTCCATATAGATGCCGAACCGGGCAAACTGGTGATACATTGCCGGCAGGTTCTTCTTGACCGCACCCGCGCCCTTGAGGATTTCAATGAGCGGGGTGTCCAGCCAGACACCGACCCGGCCGGTCGGGGTAACAACACCGTTGCCCCGTTCAGTGCATTCGCGGATGATCGCCGAGGCGGTGATATCCCGGCTTTCCAGCTCGTAGATGAATCGGTTTCCGTGGACATTGACGAGATGGGCACCAAGCCCGCGTACCTTTTCGGTGATCAGCTGACCGACAATCTGCTCCGGATAGGCCACCCCGGTCGGGTGATACTGGATGGTGTCAATGAATACTAGCCGGGCACCAGCCCGATAGGCGAGGACCAGACCATCGGCGGTTGCGCCGTAATGGTTGGTGCAGGGGAACCCCTGGATGTGGAGCCGGCCGCAGCCGCCGGTTGCAAGGATAACCGTCTTTGCCCGGACGGTAAACAGCTCGTTGGTGTCCAGATTGACAAATGCCGCACCACAGCAGGCGCCCTGGTCGTCCGTTAAAAGCTCGAGTGCCGCACAGAACTCCAGCAAATCAATCCGGCGGTTGCGGAACTCGTCCCGTAGCGTGCGCATGATCTCAGCACCGGTGTAGTCCCGGCAGGCGTGCATTCTCTTTCTGGAGGTGCCGCCGCCGTGGATGGTAATCATCGTGCCGTCAGGCTGTTTGTCAAACATCACCCCCAGCTCCTCAAGCCAGGCGATGATACCCGGCGCATCGGTGACAAGCGCCCGTGCCAGTTCGGGAATGTTTTTGAAATGGCCGCCACCCAGGACATCAAGATAGTGGCGTTCTGGGGAGTCATTTTCCTTGTCCGCTGCCTGAATTCCACCCTGCGCCATCATCGTATTGGCATCGCCGAGCCGGAGTTTGGTGGTCAGCAGTACCCGGGCACCGTTTTCCTGTGCAGTCAGGGCCGCGGCAACACCCGCACCACCGCCACCGATCACCAGCACATCAACGGTAAACTTCGGGCGGGCGGGATCAAACCGTTTCGGGTCAACAAGCGGCCAGGCTTCCAGCACATCTGCGAGTTCATGCGGGGTCCGGTCACCCTTATTCGGGCCGATCTGCAGCGGCCGCATGCTAGTCTCAATGTAGTCAGGATGGAAGGATTTTAGTAGTGCCTTTTTCGCCTCAGCATCGAGCAGGGGAATTTTGCCCTGCTCGATGCGCTCCTGCCGGGTTGCTTCCAGCTTCCGGATTGACTCCTGCATTGACGGTGGATACATTCAAGCCTCCTATTCCGGTTCGATGTCCCGCTCCTGATAATAAAGGCGGGAAAGTTCCGCCTCGCTCATCTTTACCAGCTTGTCAAGACCAGGCTCAAACTTTCCTAACCGGATTTCTTCCAGCCGGCGGGCGAGATGTGTTGCCCGGGGTGCGATCCTGGCACCGTAGAGTCGGCGTGCCAAGAGGGCGACATTGTAATGGACGATTTCTGCCGGACAGCGGCTGGCGCACAGCCCGCACATAATGCAGTCAAAGGACATGTCGGCAACCCGGGCAATATCACCGCGGATTGCCGCCTGGATGTAACCCATGACATCGATATCCTGCGGGCAGATCTTAGTGCAGGAGTTGCAGGCGATGCAGCGCATCAGCTCGGGATAATGGCGGACGAGTACCTGAGTATCGGGCTGGAGCTGGTTGATGTCATATTCCTTCTTGTTGGCGGGATAGAAGGGGATCTGAGTCAGATACATTCCGTCCTCAACCACCGTCTGGCAGGCAAGCCCAACCTTGAGCTTGTAGGAGTCGCGGGTCCGATAAACGGTGCCGCAGGCGCCACAGAATCCGCCCCGGCAGCCACAGCCGCGGATGAACCGGTAGCCCGCATACTCCATTGCCTTCATGATCGTCAGCTCCTTCGGCACCTGATAGGCTTCGCCCATCACATAGATGGTAACAAATTCGCCTGCGGGCTGAGCCTCAACCGGTTTCTTCTTTACCGTTCTGGTTGTCCGTTTTGCCATTTTTCAGTCCTCCTTTTTGTAGCGGCGCACGCCCTCCTGATACAGGTCGGCTCCATAACAGTCGTTGACAACAATCACCGGCAGATTTTCCACTACCAGCTCCTGCACCGCTTCTGGTCCCAGCTCCTCATAGGCGATCACCCGGGCTGAGCGCACCCGCTGTGCCAGCAGTGCTGCTGCACCACCAACCGCTGCAAAGTAGACCCCGCAGTATTTTTTCAGGGCGTCGATCACCGCGGGCGAGCGGTTGCCCTTGCCGATCATGCCCTTGAGTCCGGCGGCAAGCAGAGCAGGCGTATATGCATCCATCCGGTAGGAGGTGGTCGGACCGCAGGAGCCGATCGGCCGGCCCGGTTTTGCCGGACTGGGCCCGACATAGTAGATCACTGCCCCGCGGAGGTCAAAGGGCAGAGTTTCATTATTCTGGAGCGCAGCCACCAGCCGCTGGTGTGCGAGGTCGCGGGCGGTGTAGATCGTGCCGGTAATTGTCACCGCATCACCGGCACGCAGGTTTTTTACCACCTCGTCGGTGAGCGGGGTGATAATGTTTTTGACCTGACTCATGATTCAAATTACCGCACTTCTGTGCCGGGCGGCATGGCAGTTGATATTCACTGCACAGGGCATGGTAGCGATGTGGCAGGGGAAGGCTTCGATGAATACCGCCAGCGCGGTTACCCTGCCGCCCAGACCCTGGGGACCGATGCCCAGTTTGTTGATTTCTTCAAGCAGCTCCTTTTCCAGCTGGGCGTAGAACGAATCCGGGTGCACGGAGCCAATTTCCCGCAGCAGCGCCCGTTTTGCCAGGAGGGCACATTTTTCAAATGTGCCGCCTAGCCCGACACCGACAATTACCGGCGGGCAGGGGTTTGCCTGCGAGCGCCACACCCGGTCAACAACAAATTTCTTGATGCCCGCCACTCCGTCAGCGGCTGAGAGCATCTTAATTTCGCTCATGTTCTCACTGCCACCACCCTTGGGCTGGACGGTGATCTTCAGCCGGTCACCCGGAACAATTTCAGTATAGATGATCGCCGGAGTGTTGGTACCGGTATTCTTGCGCCGGAGCGGATC
>CBFGJT010000013.1:25236-37771 GCA_965649165.1 Caldifarciminota bacterium
CGGCAACGATGGATTTGCGCAGGTAGCCTTCAGTATAACCCTTGGCAACACCGGCTTGAACTGCATCGTAAAGCTCACCGCCCTCAATTCTGACATCTGAGCCGAGTTCGAGCCAGACCACCGCCCAGCCAGTGTCCTGACAGATGGGCATCAGTTCCTGTCGGGCAATCCGTTGATTTTCTAGCAGCTGGTTTAAAATCTCCCGGCCGGTCGGGCTCTCTTCAACCTCCCGGCCCTTTTCCAGCGCCCGGACCACATCCTCACCGAGAATGCAGTTTGCCTCAATGCACAGTCGGGCAACCGTGTCGCGAATCTGATCAAACGGAATGGTGCGCATCAGAGTGCCGGCTCCAGAATCCAGGTTTCGGTTTCCTGAGGCAGATTTTCGGCGGTGATTTCAATCTCGGATTTGCCAAGCCGCCGGACCTGCGGGGCAAGCTGGGCGAATTCCTCAACTCCAGCGATCTGGAAGCCGAGTTTGTGGGTCTTGTAATGCATCGGAATTACCAGTTTGGGCTTCACCTGCTCCACCAGTTTGGCCGCCCCCTTAGCGTCAATGGTAAACAGTCCGCCCACTGGCACGAGCAGGATGTCAACTCTGCCCAGCGATTTGACCGTGGCTTCATCAGGTAGATGGCCGAGGTCACCACAGTGGGCAATCCGCAAATTATCAATCTCAATGATAAAGATGGTATTTTTCCCGCGCTCCGCACCACCGGACGGGTCGTGAAAGGTCTCAACACCGGCGATCCTTAACGATTTGACGGTGAACGGTCCGGTGCCCTTCAATACCGGCGGTCTGCCGGGCAAAAGTTCAGCGCCGTTGTGGTCGGCATGGTCATGGCTGACCGTGGCGGCATCAGCCCGCTCGGTAATCCGGTCATAACTGACCGCGCCGTCATATGCGCCCGGCACATAAGGGTCGGTGATGAGCTTAGTGCCGTCAGCGGCGGTCAGGGCAAACGCCGCATGACCGAGCCATTTGATTTTCATCTCAGTTTGACAGCGGAAGCACCGAGACCCGCTGTTTGTTCCGGTTGACCCATTCAAACCGGACCACGCCGTCAGTCAGGGCATACAGGCTGTCATCACCACCCCGGGCAACATTTCTGCCGGGCAGAAACTTTGTTCCCCGCTGGCGGACGATGATCGCACCGGTGCGCACCCGCTCACTGGCAAACGCCTTGATACCCAGCCGCTGACCCGGGCTATTTCGGCCATTCTTGGCTGTGCCGCCGCCTTTTTTATGTGCCATATGGACTCCTTTTACTGCTGTTCGGTTTGCGCAAATGCTTTAAGATTAAATTATATGATAAGCCAGTTAAAAGTCAATAACACAATTTCAGAGGTTGGAGCTGATGCCACCCTCTAGGGAACTGCCCCCTCCCTGCCGACCTGGGGCATTAATTTAAGCTGATGAAAACCTGCGGGTTACCGATCAGGGAGGTTAAACCAGGTGTGAAACTCCGTCCGGTTTCGGGCTCTAATATCATATAGGGGTGTATTTTTTTTATTGACAAAAGGGGGAAGAAGCGTTATAATAATCTGACCGCCGTGATGTTCACCCTTGAGGTTGAGATGTTGCGCCGGGTAAAAATTAAACCAAGGAGTAACGATGAGTAAAAAAATAGTGATACTGAGTCTGGGGTTGATGCTGAGCATCGCCCTGGCAGTAACACCGGAGCGCAATGGTTCCGGTGCTGACCGTCCGGATGATATTCCGGCATTTTACAATCCAAGGTCTTCGGAGTTGGCAATGCCGACCCGAATGGTAAATGAGCCGGATGTTCCGCCCGGGACGGTTGAGAACCAGGCAGCACCGGCACAGGGAGAGCCGCCGCAGATTTTGGAAATGAGCGATCAGGGCAATCCGGCAGAGCCGAGACCGCTCTGGGGTCAGGACATTCAGGTTTACAGCGGCGTTCTTAGAAGCCCGATTTCGTACGGCGGTGAGCGAATGATTGCCTATGATCAAACATCAACCGGTACCCTTTTTGCTGCCTTTGTAATGCCGACCGGCGATACGATGCTCATCTACCGTTCAACCGATAATGGCAACACCTGGCACCTCTTTAATGCGGTTATGCATCCGGGTTTTATACTTTCCTCCCCCGAGCTGGTGGTGGCGCAGGGTGATTCCAGCTTCGTATTTCTCTTTCTGCGGACCTCGGCTAATAATGGCGATATCTACTGTGCCCGGTTCGGGCTGACCTCCGGGGCGCAGATATTTGCTATCAAAGCCGATGCCGATACGGTTGTCAATCTTGCTGCCTGTCGGGACAACGGCAACCCTTATTACCTTTATGTGACCTATGAGTACCACAATGGTCGATACAATGTCGGGCTTTTCCGTTCTACCGATTATGGCAAGCACTGGACTCCACCGACATCATTTGTAATTGACACCCGGGTTCCGCCCAAGCCGGATGTGGCGGTTGGCTACAACAACCGGGTTTATGTCTCATATCTTGACAAAAGATTGAGTTCAGTCGACTCGGCAGCATTCCGAATCAAACGCAGCACCGATCGGGGTGAAAACTGGGAGCAGTCAAGGCAGGTGGGGGCACCAAACGTGCGGGTGTTTGACGGTGTGATTGGTGCGCGGAGCGATCGGCAGACGCTCTGGCTCGTTCATGTCCGGGATATGGAACCGTTTAATGGCAAGGGGCTGGGGGTATTCTATTACTACACAGCAGGTAATGATACCGTGTTCAGGTATGGCCATGATGACGGGATTGGACATCTGGATACCGACAATAATGAACAGATGCCCAGTATCGCCACATTGCATAACGGGGATGCGCCCACAGTTGCCTATGCGATTGTGCCTTCAGATTCGCTGATGTTCACCTGGTGTTCGGGTGATACCAACTGGACGATGCCAATCAATGTCAATGACTACCGGCATACCGGTAGCTTTCCACCGGCAGCGGGCTGGAAAACGATCGGCGGCTCAAACTATTCCACCGTCCTCTATGCCGGGGCCGGACCCCGGAATTTGTGGTTTGACTCCTGGGACAATACCACCGGTATTGCTGAGGGGAAAACCGGTCTGAGCCGGAGTTTAGTGCGGGTGAGGCCGAATCCGGCAAAGGGAGCCGCACTCCTCAGCTGGGCAAAACCGGCTTCCGGCAGTGCCGAACTGGTAATCTGGGACATTACGGGTAGAGAGGTAAGTCGGCTCCGCGGTGCAACTGGTGCGGTCTGGGACTGTGCGCGGGTGCCTGCCGGCGTTTACCTCTTCCGGCTTGAAGCAGCGAGTGAAACCGGCACGATTGTAGTCACGCACTAAAAGCGGATTGACAACTAAGGGCAGGGTTAAACCCCTGCCCTTTTTAATGCGGAGCTTGAAACGAACTGGAGATGGGTAATATAATAAACTATGAGCGGTAAACGCCGAACCAGTTTCAAGAGTATTTCGGAAAGCCTGCCGGCAGTGCTGAAGGAAATGGGGCTGGCAGAGAAGCTGACGGCTTATCAGGCGGTCGTTCAATGGCCGAAGATTGTCGGACCGGCAATTGCCCGACACGCGACCGCAGTGGGGGTAGAAGAGAAAACTTTGCTCATAGCGGTGGATTCACCCGCCTGGATGACTCAGCTGTTTTACCTCAAGAACGAAATTCTGAAAGAAGTGGCAGAATATATCGGCGCCGGAGTGGTGACCGAAATCCGGCTGGTGTTGAAGCGTTAGCTCTGCCACTTGATTTTTCCCCCCCAGTTTGATAAGATACGATGATGGCAGAAACCTATAATGCAGCACAGATTCATGTTCTGAAGGGGCTGGAGGCGGTCCGGCACCGGCCGGCGATGTATATCGGTGATGTCGGAACCCGGGGTCTGCACCATCTGATCTTCGAGGTGGTGGACAATGCGATTGACGAAGCGCTTGCCGGCTACTGCGACCTGATTACCGTCACCCTGCACAGCGAAACTGAGGTTTCAGTTGAGGACAACGGCCGAGGAATCCCGGTGGACATCCATCCGATTGAGAAGAAACCGGCGCTGGAGGTGGTCCTGACCGTGCTCCATTCCGGGGCAAAGTTTGAGCACAAGGTCTATCAGATCTCCGGCGGACTGCACGGCGTCGGCGTCTCGGTCGTTAACGCCCTCTCCGAGTATCTGATCGCCGAGGTCTATCGCGACGGCAAGGTCCACCGGATGGAGTTTGAGCGGGGAAATGTCAAGAGTGGGCTCCGGGTTACCGGCAAGACAAAAAAGCGGGGTACAAAAATCACCTTCAAGCCCGATTCAAAAATTTTCAAGAAGGTTGAGTTCAGTTATGACATCCTGGCGACTAGGCTCCGGGAGCTTGCCTATCTGAACAAGAACCTGACGATCAAACTGGTGGATGAACCTTCAGGCAAGGAGGAGACATTTCACTTTCCCGGCGGGCTTGCGGACTTTGTTACCTATCTGGATCAGGGGCGGAACCGGCTACACAAACCGATTGTGATTGAGGAAGCACAAAACGGGATGGAGGTTGAGGTTGCGTTTGAGTATAACGACGGCTATGTGGAGAGTATCTTCTCGTTTGCCAATACGATCAACACCCATGAGGGCGGGACCCACCTTTCCGGATTCAAAGCGGCGCTCACTCGCTGCATCAATGATTACGCCCGCAAGAGCGGGGCGCTCAAGGAGGGGATTGAGCTTGCCGGTGAGGATACGCGGGAGGGGCTGACCGCGGTCGTTTCGGTAAAAATTCCCGACCCGCAGTTTGAGGGGCAGACCAAAACCAAACTGGGTAACAGTGAAGCCAAGAGTGTGGTAGAGACAGTGGTCAATGACCGGCTGTCCGCCTATTTTGAGGAGAATCCGCGGGTGGCAAACCGGATTATCGAGAAGGTGATTGCAGCAGCGAAGGCACGGCTGGCAGCGCGCAAGGCACGGGAACTTGCCCGGCGCCGTTCGCTGCTGGAATCGGACACCCTGCCCGGCAAGCTGGCCGACTGTGCATCTGAGGACCCGGCGGAGAGCGAGCTGTTCATCGTTGAAGGGGACTCGGCTGGCGGATCAGCCAAGCAGGGACGAGACCGGCGGTTTCAGGCGGTGCTGCCGCTGCGGGGTAAGATTCTGAATGTCGAGAAGTCGGGGCTGAACCGAATTTTGTCCAACAATGAGATCCGGGCAATCATTTCGGCAATCGGCGCCGGAGTCGGTGAGGATGACTTTGATCCGGCAAAAGCACGCTATCACCGGATTGTCATTATGACCGACGCTGATGTTGACGGTTCACACATCAGAATTCTGCTTTTGACCTTCTTCTACCGGTTCATGCAGCCGCTGATTGAGGCGGGTTATCTGTATATCGCCCAGCCACCGCTTTACCGGGTGCGGCACAGCAAACAGGAGTATTATTTCTACAGCGATGAAGAGCTGGAAGAATTTCGCAAAAAGGTCAAGTCCGACAGCCTGGAGATCGCCCGTTTCAAAGGGCTGGGGGAGATGAATCCGGAACAGCTCTGGACGACAACGATGAACCCGGAGACCCGGACCCTGAAGCAGGTGACGATGGAGGATGCAACCGAGGCGGATGCGGTGTTCAGGATGCTGATGGGCGAGGAGGTGAAGCCGAGGCGGGAGTTTATTGAGAAGAACGCCCGCAAGGTGGAGAATCTGGATGTCTGATTGAATTCCCAAGAAAAAATTAAGCCGGCGCGGTTTCCCGAGCCGGCATTTTTTAAAGTTTTTCAGTGCATGCCGTAACCGCCGGAGGAGCCGAAGCTGGTTAGAATCGCCATGTAGGGCATCAGGATGGCAACGATCAGAAATACCGCGCCGACACCCATAAAGAGAATCAGGATCGGCTCAATCATGCCGGTCAGGTTTTTGACCGCATACTCCACTTCGCTGTCAAAGTAGTCGGAGATCTGCTTGAGCATGTCGTCCAAGGCGCCCGACTCCTCGCCGGTGGCAACCATCTGGACCACCATTGGCGGAAAGACCCCCAGTTCGCGCATTGGAGCAGCAATACCTCGGCCCCGACGGACGCTTTCTGCCAGTTTGTCCACCGCCTGAGAAAGGTAGACATTGCCGATCGTCTTGGAGACGAGATTGAGACTCCGAAGGATCGGCAGACCGGTGCGGTCCAGGGTTTCAAACATCCGGGCAAACCGGGAAAGTGCCATTTTGTAGATGATCGGCCCGAAAATTGGCAGCCGGAGCTTGAGCCGGTCCCACCACATCCTGCCGACACTGGTCCGGATAAACATGTAAAAGAGAACGACGACCGCGGCGATCAGCAGGACGAGCAGATACCAGTACTTGCCCATGAAGTCGGTAACCATGATCAGAATTTGGGTCGGTAGCGGCATCTTGCCGCCAACGGTTGCGATCAGGGCGACAAATTTCGGTAAAACGAATGTTGCCAGAACGGCAACTGCAATGACGAAGAAGACCATGAGAATGATCGGATAGCGCATGGCACTGCCGACATCGGATTTGAGCTTGCGGTCATGTTCCAGGAGCATAACCAGCCGGTCAAGGATGTCGTCAAGCACACCGCCCGTCTCGCCCGCCCAGATGGAGTTGACATAAAGTTCGTTGAAGACCCGGGGGTGCTTCGCCATCGCCACTGAGAGCGAGGCGCCACCCATCAGGTCCTTGCGGATCGCATCCAGCGCCCGGATAAGCGCCTTGGACTTGGTCTGCGCCTGCAGGGCGGTGATGGCGGTGAGCATCGGCAGACCGGCGCGGTGCAGGGTAACGAACTGGCGGGTGAAGTTGATCAAATCAACCGGCTTGACCCGTTCAAACAGGGCGTTGAGATTGAACTGGGGACCGGCTGCTACCTTGCCCTTTTCCTCCCGGATCGTGATCGGGACATAGCCGAAGGTTTCCAGCTTTTCGGTGATGCTGGCAACATCGGTGCCCTCAATAGTTCCGGAAAGGACTTTACCTTCCTTGTCCCGGACTTTGTAACGGAAAATGGGCATAATGCCTCCTTAATCGATTTTTAATCAACCTTTTCTGCTTCTTCCATTACCTCTTCAATTGTTGTGATACCGGCAACCACCTTCCGGATTCCGTCTTCCCAGAGGGTACGCATGCCGTATTCCCGCGCCAGCGCCCGGATTGCCGAAGTCGGGGGCCGGGTGACTACCAGTTCGCGGATGCGGTCATTCATCTTCATGACCTCAAAGATGCCGATCCGACCCCGGAAACCGGTGTTCCGGCAGTGCTCACACCCCTTGCCCTTATAAAATTTTGTGCCGGGTGGCAGTTCCAGCTCCTCCAGCATCTTTGCCGGCGGGTCATAGTGGTATTTACATTTAGGACAGACCCGCCGGACGAGCCGCTGGGCAACAACACCTTCCAGACCGGAGGCAACAAGGAAAGGCTCAATACCCATGTCAATCAGACGGGTGACCGTGCCCGGTGCGTCATTGGTGTGAATGGTAGAGAATACGAGCTGACCGGTCAGAGCGGCACGGATGGCAACACCGGCGGTTTCCGCATCACGGATTTCACCGATCATGATCACATCCGGGTCCTGACGCAGGATGTGCCGGAGACCGACGAGATAGGTGTAGCCGGCACGCTCGTTGACCTGGGACTGGCAGATTTCATCCAGATCATACTCCACCGGGTCTTCAATGGTAATGATATTGGTATCGGCGGAGCGGATCTCCTGGAGAATGGCGTAGACGGTGGTTGATTTGCCTGAACCGGTCGGACCGGTGATCAGGATCACGCCGTGCGGCTTGGCAATCATCTCGCGGAGCGCCTGATAACTTTCGTCCACCAGACCCAGTTCGTCCAATGAGAGCAGGCGCATCCGGTCGAGGATACGCATCACCACCTTTTCACCATAGGTAGTCGGGAAGGTGGAGACCCGGAAGTCAATCTCCCGGCCGTCGACAATTGCACCGTAGCGGCCGTCCTGCGGGACCCGCTTTTCTGCGATATTCATCTTGGACATGATCTTGATTCGGGAGACCACCGCCAGCTGGAGCGCCTTTTTCGGGGAGACAATCGGATGGAGGATGCCATCAATCCGGAACCGGACCCGCAGACCTTCACGGGTCGGTTCAATGTGGATGTCACTGGCACGCTCCCGGACCGCCCGGATGATCATCTGGTTGACCCAGCGGACCACCGGCGCCTCGGAGGCGAGCTCCTCAAGTTTCTTCGGCTCCGCACTCATCTCCGCCACCGCGGCGCTGTCGCCTTCCTCTGCGGGCAGATCATCAAGGCTGGTGATTTCCGGTTCATCTGGCAGGTCAGCCGGTTCGGGTGCAGCATAATACTGGTTAAGCGCCTGATAGAGGTCCAGTTCGCGGCAGACCATCGGCTCCACCTCCATACCGGTCATCCGCCGGACCTCATCAATCGTGTAGATATCACCCGGGTCAACCATGGCGACTGCCAAAGTGTTACCCGAACGGAAAAGGGGAATGAGTTTGTTGTTGCGGAGAAACTCCTCCGGGAACAGCTGAAGTACCTCTGAGTCCAGTTTGAAGCTGGTTAAATCAATAAACGGCACGCCGTATTTCTGCTCTAATGCAGCTCCGCTTTCTTCAATCGGTGTCTGTTCATCAGCCATTTTTCAAGCCTCCTTAAATATCATCACTGATATGGGCACTCCATACCAAAATAATTATACCGCAAAGGGTGTATGGTTGTCAATCAAATTTTAGCACTGACGGGTGCGGGATACTGTTTACCGTTTTGACACCAAAATTTTTTTGGATAGTCTTTTTATTATGATGAGCCTGTTAATCTTTGCAGGATTGATTTCCGGACTGGCAAGTTCCGGATTTCTGTCGGTAAATTCCCAGCCAGCCGGGATGCCGGTGTATGTTGAAGGGGAGAGTATCGGGATAACACCGTTGGTGCGGCATCAGCTTGAGCCGGGAAATTACTGGGTGACCGTGGTTTCCAATGACAGCCTGGAGCGGCTTTATCAGACGGTGCGAACTGGTTCTCCAGGGCGCCGGCTTTCAGCAATCTGGACGCTGGCGCGGATTGACGCTGCATCAGCCCGGGTGGAGATTCTGCCGGCAATGGAGACTAAAGTGGAGATCAGCGCCCGGACCATGGAGCAGAGTGTCCGGCGGGCGAAATGGCTTTTCGGCGGCTCGGTCTTTGGACTTTTCGGACTGGGTACAATTACCGGGCTGGTAATCGGACTAGCGGTTAATTGAGTTTCATGGTAAGAGGTTGTCTGCAAGCCGGGCAGGCCAGGCTGGTGATTTTTTTGATGGTTCTGCTCGGGACAATACCGGCGGCGAACCCAAAGACCGGGCATCACGGCAGGAGCAGGGAGGCGATGTGGTACCGGAAGCTCGATAACCGAGTTGTGCAGTGTGAGCTGTGCCCGCGGCGCTGTGTGATTCCTCCCGGGGGAAGAGGGTTCTGCCGGGTCCGGGAGAACAGAAACGGGGTGCTCTATTCCCTGGTCTATGGCCGGCCCTGTTCCATTAACCGGGAGCCGATTGAAAAGGCGCCTTTTTTCCATTTTCTACCCGGCAGGGAAAGGTTGACGCTGGCAACAGTCGGGTGTAATCAGCGCTGCCGATACTGTCAGAACTGGGAGATCTCGCAGGCAAAACCGGAGGATGTACCGGCAGAGACGATGGATCCGGGGGAGGTTGTGGCACTGGCGGAACGACTGAAACTGCCGGTTATCTGTTTTACCTATACCGAGCCAGTGGTGTTTTATGAATATATGTACGATATTGCCCGGCAGGCGCGGTCAAAAGGGATCAGAACTGCTGTTGTCTCAGGTGGATATGTGAATCCGCAGCCGCTGGAGTCGCTGTGCCGGGTGGTGGATGCAATCAAGATTGACCTCAAGGGGTTTACACCGGAGTTTTATGAGCAGGTGTGTGGTTCAACGCTGGCGCCGGTGCTTTTGGCATGCCGGACGGTTGCCAAAAGCGGAGTGCATCTGGAGCTGGTGAATCTGGTGGTCCCCGGGTTTAACGATGACAGCACAACCATCCGGCGGATGTGCGAGTGGATAAGGGACAGTCTGGGGGACACAATTCCGGTGCATTTTACCCGGTTTCACCCCGATTACAAACTACTCAACAGTCCGGCAACACCGGTGGCAACGCTGGAACGGGCGGTGCGGGTGGCGCGTCGCACCGGACTGAAGTATGCATATATCGGCAATGTTCCGGGCCATCCGGACGAGAATACCTACTGTCCGAACTGTGGTAAAAAACTGATCGGGCGTCAGGGGTTTACGGTAATGGAAAACAATATTATGAATCGCCGGTGCCGTTTCTGCGGCAGCAGAATCAGTGGAGTGTGGCAATGAACATGGCCCGGGTCTGGTTTCTGCCGAAGGAACGGGTTGCCGACGGTCTTGGGGTGGTGCTACGCGAATCCGGGTTTTTTGAGATGGTCAAGCCGAGGAAGCGGGTTGGGATCAAGGTCCATTTCGGTGAGGCGGGTAATCACAATCATATTGATCCGGATTGTGTACGTCGGGTGGTGATTACTACTACTTACTTCAATCTCCAACCGGTGCTGATTGAGACCACGTCACTTTACCGGGGCAGGCGGCAGCGGGCAAGTGAACACATCAAGGTGGCGCATGAGCACGGATTTGTTCCGGAGCGGGTGCTCGCACCGGTTGATATTCTTGACGGTGAGTATGGCGAGAAGTTCTATGCGGTGGCGGTGCCGAACGGACGGGTAGCCGAGGCATATATAGCTTCGGGACTGCGCTATTACCGCTATCTGATTAACCTTGCTCATTTCAAGGGCCATTTTGTTGTCGGTTATGGTGGTACACTGAAGAATCTGGCGATGGGACTGGCAGCCAAGGCGGGCAAGCTGGCGATGCATTCCAGTTCCAAGCCGTATGTTGAAAAGAATCGGTGTGTGAGCTGTGGGACCTGTGTTGATTACTGTCCGCATGATGCGATTGGTTTTGTTGAGTATGTGGCGAAGATCGGCAGGTCCTGTACCGGCTGCGGCGGGTGTGTAGCGGTGTGTCCGTCAGGTGCGATCAAGCTGAACTGGGATGAGGCGTCCGAGTCGGTCCAGGAGAAAATGGCCGACTACTGCCAGGCGATCCTTGCGGGCCGGGTGGCGATCCACTTTAACTTTGCCCTTAAAATCACCCCGAACTGTGACTGTTATCCCCAGACCGAGGATCCGGTAATACCTGATATTGGAGTATTTGCTTCGCTGGACCCGGTTGCCTGTGATCAGGCGGTGCTGGACCAGGTCGGATCCGAAATCCGACGGCTGTATCCGCACCTCAATTATCAGGTGCTTCTGGAACGGGCGGTGGAGCTGGGGCTGGGGAAAAGGGAGTATGAGCTGGTGAGTCTTTAGGTTATGGGTGAAGTAGCACAGGTCCGGCTGGATATTTTTGAAGGCCCAGTGGAGCTGCTGCTCTATTTGGTGCGCAAGAACGAGCTGGATATCCTTGACATTCCCATTGCCCGGCTGACAGACGACTATCTGGCAATGCTCCGCAACAGCCCGGCGCTGAATCTAGAGGTGGCTGGTGATTTTCTAACAATGGCGGCGGTGCTGGTTCGGCTGAAGGTGCGGGCACTGCTGCCCCGGACCGAAGAAGAGGATCTGTCAACACCACAGGTTTCGCTCGAACAGATTCTGGATGCCTACCGGCAGTTTCAGAGTGCGGCGCGGCTCCTTGCTCAGAAAGAGGTAGAACAGCGGCAACGCTTTCCGCGCCGAGGGGAGTCACCACCAGCGGTCCGGGCTGAGGGGGAAGATATTGCAGTGCTGACCCGGGCCTTCAGCCGGCTGCTGGCACGGCTCAAACTCGAACCGCGGCTGATGATTACCCCGCGGGAAATAAGAATTGAAGACAAGATTGAAGGATTAAGGCTCCTTTTAAAGGAGCGGGCGGTGGTTGAGTTTGAGGAGGCAATAAGCGGGGCAACACTGGGAGAAATCGTCGTAACATTCCTGGCACTGCTGGAACTGGTGCGGCTGGGAGAGGTGCGGGTGGAACAGGAGGAGGAGTTTGGTCCGATCCGGCTGATGCGGCGGGAGCCGGAAAATCTGACTCCAGTTTCTGAGGCGGAATGAGGCTTTATACACTGGGAATCGGCCGCCGGCCCGGGTTTGAGTTCAGCCGGTTGCTGACCAAATTCGGCATTCAGGTGCTGTTTGATATTCGTGCCCATCTGCCTCCGGCACCGGTTAATCCGCCAACTTTCTTCGGTGCTGAAAAGACTGACTACAGCCGGGCGGGGATGGAGGCGCTGTGTTCAGCCAACAGGGTCAATTATCTTTATCTGGGAAATGAGCTGGCGCCACCGGAAGGGATGGCAGCAGCCCGAGACAGTCTCATGGAGTGGTTAAACCGGGAGCAGGTGCGCAGGGGCTTGAAGATTATTGCCGGCAAAGTGCCGGTCCGGGTGTGCTGCATTGTTTGCTCCTGTTATCTACCCGAGCGGTGCCACCGTTTGGTCGTCGCCGAGGAGCTGGCGAAACAGGGGATTGAGGTGGTGCACATTCTGGAAGAGGACCGCTTCTGGACGCCGGCGCGCCCACGGCGTCCCCGGAGGTGAACAGTGGCGGAAGGTGTTGAGCAGTCTCG
>CBFGJT010000013.1:37867-40883 GCA_965649165.1 Caldifarciminota bacterium
GGATTGAGGTGGTGCACATTCTGGAAGAGGACCGCTTCTGGACGCCGGCGCGCCCACGGCGTCCCCGGAGGTGAACAGTGGCGGAAGGTGTTGAGCAGTCTCGGCTGATTGCGGAAATCAGGCAACTGAAACAGCAACAGCGGGCAGTGGTTCTGGCGCACAATTATCAGCTACCCGAGATCTATGAAGTGGCAGATTTCATCGGCGATTCGCTTGAGCTGGCGCAGGCGGCTGCCCGGGTGGATAGTGCGCTGATTGTCTTCTGCGGGGTACGGTTCATGGCGGAGAACGCGAAACTGGTCAACCCCGGGCGACCAGTGGTCCTTGCCAATCCCCGGGCAGGATGCCAGATGGCTAACATGATTACTGCTGAGGCGTTGCGCCGGCGCCGGCAGGAGCTGGGAGATGTGTTGGTGGTTGCCTATGTGAATACACCGGCGGAGGTCAAGGCGGAGGCGGATATCTGCTGCACCTCAGCCAATGCGGTGCGGGTAGTTCAGTCTCTACCCGGTTCAAAAAAAATTCTCTTTGTGCCGGACCGAAATCTGGCACACTGGGTGGAAAAGGAGACAGGAAGGGAGATCATTCCCTGGGAAGGGTTCTGCTATGTCCATGCCCAGTTTACAGTTGATGATGTCAAGCGGGCGCGCATTGAACATCCCGGTGCGCTGGTGGTGGTCCATCCGGAATGTCCGCTGGAGGTAATTCAGGTCGCAGACCGGGTGGCATCGACGAGCGGGATGATTCGGATTGCCCGGGAAGTGAAAAGCCTGGTGCTCGGGACCGAAGCCGGAATGTGCAACCGGATCCGGCGCGAGTATCCGGATTGCCACTGCTATCCGCTGCGCCGGACCGCCATCTGCCGGAATATGAAACTTACCAGTCTGGAGGATGTGAAGGCGGCACTGCAAGGGATGGTTCCCGAGGTGGCGATACCGGCAATCGTGGCAGACCGAGCACAGCGGGCGCTGAAGCGAATGCTGGAGATTTCTTGACAAAAGCCGAACTCGGGGATAAAGTTCTTTTGTGGTCAATCTGACGGTAATTTTAGCTCTCCTGTGCAGCGGACTGGATATCGGTGGCCGGGTGGGGATTGCATTCCCCACGGGCGGCGTCAACCGTACAGTCCGTTCCGCCACAACAATTGGCTTACAGTTGGGATATTCTCTGGACCGGCACCGGCTGGAGCTGGGATATTCATATTTTACCTTTCCGGGTCAGGTGAGCGTTCCGTATGAGCTGAGGGTGCATGATGTGGCGCTGGCTTACGATTATGAGTTTTTACACCGGATGAACTGGGGTATCAGTGCCGGGGTGGGTGCGGGTTATAGCATCCTTCAGCGCAGCTTCAACACCGGCCGGGAAACGGGCAAAACGCCGGATATTCATCTGGCGCTGAAGGTCATTCAGCACGAAGGGAAAAGCCGGGTGAGTGCGGGACTGGATAATATCATCTTTATGGAAGGCAGGGCAGACCGTCCGTTGCTGACTTACATTCCAATGCTCCGGGTGGAGGTGGGGTATGCCTTTTAACTTGAGAAGGACCAGGGTGAAGCTGGCGGTATTCGGACTGGTATTGCTGCTGGTCGGGCTAATCACCGGCTGTTCGGAGCGGATTCTGTTTCGGGCAGGCAGAAATTATTTTCCGCTGAGTACGGGCAGGAGCTGGAAGTATGCGGTCGGAAATGATACCGTCTTTGTGGAGGTGCGAGGTGATACCGCGGTACTAAACAGGGTATGCATTCAGGTGGACCGGAATTTTGCGCCTGAGTATTATATCACCAGCCCGAACGAGGTCAGAAAACTGATCGTTACCACCAGGCCCAGGCCGGGAGGGGAGGATACGGTTGAGTTCCGTTTTGGACTACTTTACTGGCTCCCGCCGGTTCTCGGCAACCGGTATCAGGACCGGTTTGACACCACCCTGATTTCCGGGCCGGATACGATTGCCTTTACTCATCTCCTGGATGTCCGGGTGGGCGGAATTGAGACAGTAACTGTGCCGGCAGGCCAGTTTGCGGACTGCTACCGGTTGGAGTTTACCGAAACAACTATCAGTGAAGACACCACCATTACCAACTGGGTGGAGTGGCTGGCACCGGATGTGGGAGTGGTAAAGCGGTCCACCGGTACCGGCGACGAGGTGCTGGTGGAATTCCGGTAGGGAAAATGGAGCGTCGGGACTACATTCCGGTTGCTCCTTCCTGGGAGCGTAATCCTGAAGACAGTGATATCTGGCGCCGGGTGGTGGTGATGCCGGCGCTGGCACTCAACCAGGCAGAACTGGAGTATCTGGGTTCGGTCGCAGGCAGACGGGTAGCGGTGCTGGGAGCGGGTGAGGGTATGGTGCCCCTCGCGCTGGCGGCGATGGGGGCGAAAGTTATGGTGATTGACCCGACCAGCAGCGGACTGGATGTGCTCATGGTGCGGGCACAGATTGTTGGAGTGGAGCTGGAATTTCGTGAGGCGGAATTCAAAAAACTGTCCGCACTGGGCGAAGGCTGGTGTGAAATCGCCTATGCAGCTCAATTGAGCGCCGGTATTGAAAACCTGGGTGATTTCTATCTTGAGGTGTTCCGGATTCTGGTTCCCGGAGGCAGGCTGATCATCAACGAGTATCATCCGTTCCGGCGCATCTGGAAGCAGGAACCGGGGCAGCCGCGGGTCGCGCATTCCTATTTTGAGCGTCAGAAGCCGAAAGAAGAAGCGGAGGAGGATTTCCGCTATCCAGGTATGCCGGATGAAACCCCGGCCGGTCTTACCTCCCGGCGCTTCGAGTTCCGCTGGACCATTTCGGATCACTTCTTCTTTTTGAACCGTGCCGGGTTCCGGGTTACGGGCATTGAGGAGGTCGGTGATGCCCGGCAGCACTGGGAGATGCCCAACCTTTCCGGCCTGCCGGAGCAGCTGATCATCGCCGCAGATAAGCCGTCCGGCGATTAGCGGTTTTCCTGCCGGCCGCCCGGCGAGTTGTTGACTTCATTCCCGTATTTTCTATGATTACAGTTAATAATTC
>CBFGJT010000014.1:0-35737 GCA_965649165.1 Caldifarciminota bacterium
CTACCAGCAAGGGGTGCGATAAACAGGGCGGCCATTAAAAACAGGCTGATGTTCTTAAACTTCATTCTTATTTTTACCGCTTCTGCCTGCTGTTCTTTGTGGCTCTGCCCCGCCGGAAGTTAATAACCCACCACCCGCCTTCTGTCAAGCGGTTTGATATTGCATTCTGCACTGCACATTGTGACGGGGCAGCACCCATTAGGAACCACCCTTCTTTAGTTACAAGTTTGCCTGCACGGATACCCTAAAACAGGATTTCGCATCCTGTTGCGACATCCCGACTGCCCGTGGATGCTTATCCGAGCCGGCGATAGAGGCGGAGAAACCTCAGCGTGAAATGCCGGTTAAACCGGAGGGAAAATTCAGCCATCTGCTTATATCCGAGCCGCTGATAGAACCGGACTGCCGCAATGTTTTCCAGTTCAACGTCGAGTATAGCTTGACGGCAATCGCAACTTCGGGCGCGCATCTCAGCACGGCGGAGCAGTTTTGCACCGATGCCCTGACCCCGATACCGCGGATAAACCGCAAGATTGCTGATGTAATATTCCTGTGGTTTTATCTGCCCGACCGTGGTGTTGAATTTCAGCAGCAGCGGCATTCGCACCAGCATGAAAACACCCAGTCTGCTGAAGAGCAGCAATCCGGTGCGGAAATTCTGATGCTGTTTGGTGGCGAAATCATAGCCGAGCACCATCCCGGCATTTCTACCGTCAACTTCGGCAAAAACGGTGTTCTCAAAACTGAAGAGATGGGAGCGGAGAGAGAAAAGCCGGCTGAGCACCAGCGGTATTTTTACGCCCCAGAGCCGGGAGAAATAAGGGGCGGAAATCAGCAGCAGCCGGGTGAAATCAGTACCCTCGTCCTGCCGCGCATTCCGGAGCAGCATGGTAAAATATAATGAATTGCCGGCAAAACAGTCAATCCTTGGCAGCTGTGGTTATTGACAAACCGGACTGCCGGTTTATCTTTAATCAAAAGAAAGGAGTGAGGATGAAAATGGTGAAGGTATGGTTTGTGGCGCTGTTTCTTTTATGTGCCGAGATGCAGGGCACACCGCTGATTGTCCGGACCGGTAATGTTAACAAGCCGTTTCAGGTGCTGGGCTGGTTAACAACCACCTATTACGAGCACAATCAGCTTTATGAATGGACCCAGAACAGATTTGACCGGGTGTCAACTCCGCTCAAAGTTTTCAATGCCGATCTCATGGCGGGTATCGGACTGCCCGGTAATATTGACCTCAACCTCATGCTGCCGGTAACAAGCAAAACATACGGCAATCTCAATTCCAGCGGCCTCGGGGATATGATGCTCATGGCACGCTACGGGCTGTTTCAGGGGTCAATTCTGCCGCTGCGGGCAGCGCTGGGTATGGGCTTAAATCTGCCGACCGGCAAAAAGGATGTCACCCCGGCACTCGGTGACGGCTCAACCGATCTCGGATTCGGCGTTTCGCTCATCACCGCCAACATTCCGTTTATCACCGGCCATCTGCGCGGTGCCTACTGGTTCAACGGTAAGAGTGGTGATGTCAAATACGGTAATCTGCTGGAGTACGTTGCAGTGCTGGATTTGGGTATTCTGCCCGGTCTGACTTCAGAGCTGGCAATTTCCGGTTACCGGCAGGGCCGGCAGCAGGTGAACGGTGCTGAAGTGCTTAACTCTGAACTGCAGCGGTCCTTCTTCCACGTCCTGCTGATGTGGAAACCAATCCCGATGCTCGTGATCAGACCCAAGGTGGCGTTTCCGGTCAAGTCGCTGTGTCAGGGTGGGGGTCTGGCAGACTTTTATCCTGGACTGGATATCTGGGTGACTGTGCCTTAAGAATTGACACCGGTTTTATCCGGGTTATATTAAATTACAGGGTTAATCCAAAAAGGAGGCAGCCGTGAATCGGTATGGAGTAATCATCTTTCTGTTAATCAGTGTTACGCTGGCGCTGAACCAGAGCGCTAGCGACACCGACAGCCGCTCCGAGGAACGGTTAATGCCGGTCAAAAGGGTCAAATCTTTAAACCTGTCCGAAAACGATGGCGGCGCCTTCGGCATGGTCTGGTCCAGACGGCAAAGTTCGCCTCCACCAGGCAGATACTGGTGTCCGGGGACGGGTGTAGTTCGGGATACAATTTACTTTCTGGGCGGCAGAGTTGATTACGGTGGTGGCAATACCAACTCCACCCGCACCATCTGGGCTTATGTGCCAGAGAGCAACAGCTGGATTACCACCGGTCTGCCAACATTACTCGTACCCCGCCGGGCAGGCGGTGGTGGCAGAATCGGCAATAAAATATATGTTGCCGGTGGTCGGGATTCAACCCATACGACGCTGAATACCTGTGAAGAGTTTGATGTTGACACCAAGACGGTAACTCAGAAGGCAAGCATGCCTGGTGCGGGCTGCTGGGCTTGTGCCTCCGCGGTTGCGAATGACAAGCTCTATATCATCGGCGATGAGAACAGGACCGGCAACACCTATGAGTATGACCCGGTGGCGAATCAGTGGTATGTGAAGGCATCACTGCCCGCAGGCCGAGGCTGGGCAGCAGCTGCCGGCGCTCAAGGCAAGGTTTATGTGTTTGGCGGCAGTGATGCTGCCAGTAACACCCTGAGCGACTGCTGGGAGTTCGATCCGACAAACAACATCTGGACCCAGAAGGCAGCAATGCCCGGGCCGCGTATCTATCATTCGGCGGTGACTTACAACGACACACTGATTTTTATCATCGGCGGAGCGGAGGACGGTGCTGCCTATGCCGATAGCCTCGTTTACTGCTACCATGTGCTGAATAACACCTGGAGCGTGATGATGCCGATGCCCACCAGCCGGGGCTGGCTGATGGCAAACCAGGTCGGGGATGGAATTTATGCCAGCCTGGGTTCGGACTGCAGCACCCCGACCTATCTGACGGTCAATGAAATGGCGCAGTTTCTGCAGCACGATGTCGGGGTCGTCCGCGTGTCTCCTGCCAATCGCACCCCGCCGAATCAACCGGCGGTCTTCAAGATGCTAGTGCGGAACTACGGTGATCACACCGAGGAGTTCACGGTGCGGATGGTAGTCTATGACTCCATCGCCGGCAATAATGTGATTGAGGATGAAAAGCCGGTGACCGGACTGGAAAGGAATGACTCGCTGTGGGTGGTGTTTGATTCACTCACACCGGTAAGTGGCAATGTGTATCTGGTGACCGCAAGTGTCAGCTTGACCGGAGACGAGAACCCGGCTGATGACACCCTGCGCACCCGGGTTGAGGTGCGGTTCGGCAGTAACCCGGACGGGTTCGGATATATCTATGAGTCCACGCAGGAGCCCGGGGATACGGTGCGGTTCTTCTGGATCGACCCAACCGCCGGCACACCGGTTACCGACTGGACTCCGAGTGCCGATGACGGCTATTCGGTCCGGACTCTGCCCTTCGCCTTCCGGTATTACGACCAGTATCTGAACACCATTAACATCTGCACCAACGGCTTTCTGGAGACCAGCACCCTGACCAGCTTCGTCAACACCTCCTTCCCGACCGCAATCACCAATCACATCGCCGGCTGGTGGGATGACCTGGACCTGCGCAGTGCGGGCACGGTTTACCAATACAACGATCCTGGGGGCCAGTATGTGGTGTTTGCCTGGGTAAATGTCCCGCGTTACAACGCACCGACTGAGACCCAGACCTTTGAGATCGTCCTCTACCGCAATGGCGTAATCCGGTTCAATTACCTGTCCATGAACGGCACGCTCACCTCCAGCACCGTCGGCATTCAGGGCCTGAACGGCAGCAACAACTGGTATCATCAGTATCTCTATGACGACCTGCCGGCACACCACATCGTTGATGACTCGGTGGCGATCATCTTCTACTACCCACCCTATCTGGGAACAGACGAAACAACCGTGCCAGAAGTGAAGGGTAACAGGCTGCCGACAATCTTCGCCAGCCAGGAACTGGAAGTGCCGGCGGAGTTTCACCGTGGACAGATTACGATCTATGATGTCAGTGGCAGCGTGCTCAATGCGGTGACCGATGCCCGGCGTCTTAACCTTCGGCATCTGCCGTTCGGGGTGTATCTGGTCCGGCTCGATAACGGAGCCGCCACCGTTAACTGGAAACTGATCCGAATGAAATGAGTCTAATAATAAGGAGGAGAAAATGGCAAAAAAGAAAAGTGGCGATGTCCTATACTGTGAAAAGTGTGGTGTTGAGGTGATGGTAACCAAGGAATGCGGCTATGAACAGTGCGAGATCTACTGCTGTAATAAACCGATGAAGAAAAAGGAAAAGGAAGAGCCGAAGCGCTACGGCGGTTGCTGCTGCGGATTC
Organism: Caldifarciminota bacterium; assembly: GCA_965649165.1. Lineage (GTDB taxonomy): Bacteria > Hydrothermota > Tepidihabitantia > Tepidihabitantales > Tepidihabitantaceae > JAOABP01. Next base: position 4,323 of record CBFGJT010000014.1, read on the forward strand.
TGAAACAAAAAACCCGATAACGCCTGGTGTTGATCACCGGGCGTTTTTATTTAATTGACCTTTCCGCCATAGAAGTTAACCTGAACTGAATGCAGCAGAACCGCCAGCCGGAATTCAGCTCGAGACAGGCCAGAATCGTAGATGCCAATATCAACCGGCTGACTGAGGGATTACGGGTGATTGAAGATATTATCCGGTTCGGGCTGGAGGATGAACCGCTACTTGCGCGGATCCGGAATCTGCGCATCCGACTCAGCCGGAAGATTATGCCGCTGCGCCGGGCAGTGATCCCCGCCCGTTCCAGCGAAAGCGACCCGGGCCGGGCTGACCGGTTTGACCGGATGAAACGTACTGATCTGGAGGATGTGCTCACCGCTAACTTCAAACGGTCTGAAGAAGCAGCGCGGGTCCTGGAAGAGATGTTTAAACTGAAAGGGGCCAAGGATTACCAGCGATATGCACCATTCTTCAAACAGCTCCGGTTTAAACTGTATTCACTGGAAAAAATCGCGTTAATCCGACTGCGGGCTTGACTTCAAAGGGTGCGGTTCTATACTACTGAAAGCGGCGCAGGATAAAATCAAATGGAGGATCTATGGCAAAGGAAGAGAAATTAAAGGCGTTGAGCAATGCCCTGGGACAGATTGAAAAACAGTTCGGTAAGGGTGCAATCATGAAGCTAGGCGAAGAAGGCGCGGTCGTGGAAATTGAAGCCATTCCCACGGGTTCCATCGGGCTGGACTCAATCCTAGGGGTCGGCGGTGTGCCCAAGGGCAGAATTGTCGAAATCTTTGGTCCGGAATCTTCGGGCAAGACCACGCTGGCATTGGAGATTATTGCCCAGTGTCAGCGCCAGGGTGGCACCGCCGCCTTTATTGACGCCGAGCATGCCTTGGACCCGAAGTATGCGGAGAAACTGGGGGTCAATCTTCGGGAGCTTTTGGTATCTCAGCCCGATTCCGGCGAACAGGCGCTTGAGATTGCGGAAACACTGACCCGCTCCGGCGGTCTGGATCTGTTTGTCATTGACTCGGTAGCAGCGCTAGTCCCCCGCGCGGAGATTGAGGGCGAAATTGGCGACTCATTTGTCGGGGTGCAGGCACGGCTCATGTCCCAAGCACTGCGCAAACTTGCCGGCGTCATCTCCAAATCCAAGACCTGCGCCATCTTCACCAACCAGATCCGGCAGAAGATCGGTGTCATGTTCGGCAATCCCGAGACCACCACCGGCGGACTGGCGCTCAAGTTCTATGCCACCGTCCGCCTTGATGTCCGCCGGGTGGCAGCGATCAAGCGGGGTGAGCAAGTGATCGGTTCCCGCACCAAGGTCCGGGTGGTCAAAAACAAGATCGCCCCGCCGTTCCGCGAGGTAGAGTTTGACATCATCTACGGTGAGGGCATCTCCCGTGCCGGCGAACTGATTGACCTCGGCACCGAACAGGGCATCATTGACAAGTCCGGCGCCTATTTCTCGTTCGGCAATGTCCGGCTGGGCCAGGGACGGGAGGCGGCAATTGAATTCCTTAAAAGCCATAAGGATTTCGCCCAGAAAATTGAGGCGGCACTGCGGGAAAAACTGAAACTGCCCAAACTCAAGGTCCGGGATGAGGATCTCCGCCCTCAAGCCACAAAGAAGAAGTAAGAAACGGCTCTCGGTATTTGTTGACGGTGAGTACGCCTTCTCCCTGGACCGGGAGACAATAGCCCAGTTCCGGCTCAAAACCGGCACCCGGGTTGACCCCAAGCTGCTCGAACAGATTGTCCTGGAGGAGCAGTTCCGGCACTGCCGGGACGATGCCTTCCGACTCCTCTCCTACCGGGCGCGCAGTGAAAAGGAGTTAAGGGAACGGCTCGATAAAAAGGGCTATTCGCCGGAAGTAGTCGAAAAGGTGATTGCCCGGCTCCGGGAACTGGGAATTGTTGATGACGAGAAGCTTGCCCGGGAGTATGTCGAGGCACGGATTGCGGTTGGACACAAGGGGAAATTCCGGGTCAAGCAGGAACTGCTGAAAAAGGGCATTGACCGAGAAAAGATTGAAGCCGCTCTCCGGGAAGCGCCGTCCGAACTCGAGGCGGCGAAAATGGTGGTTGAACACTACCTTCCCCGCTACCGCAAGCTTGACCCCTCCACCAGAATGCGCCGGCTCTACGGCCTGCTGGCACGCCGCGGATTTTCGGCGGAGACAGTTGAGCAAGTGCTGGAGCAACACCGGCAGACCCCTCTAAAACTGTTGACATAAAAACCAAACTCAGCGATAATTAACCAATCACGAGGGCTTATTCCCTCCCTTTAGTGATGAAGGTTTGTGCACATAAATTATCCAAGGGAGGTTTATATGAAACGTGGGATGATTTTGGCCTGTGTTGCGGTCCTGACCCACTCTGCTCCTTGCGGTTGAAGGAAGGGCAGGTTTACTAATTGCGGGGCATTTGCTGCCGCACCCTTAACCGATAGCCTGTCTGCCGCCACTGATGTAATTACGATTCCCAGAATGCCTGCCTACCAGGGCCGACTGACCGACCGTCTTGATAATCCGGTCCCGGATAGCAACTATCAGCTGACCTTCCGGCTTTATAATCAGCAATCAGGTGGCATCTCGTTCTGGAACGAAACTCAGACCGTGGCGGTAAAAAGCGGCCTGTTCTCGGTACTCCTCGGTTCGGTCACTCCAATCCCTTATGTTCCTGATCCGGGTAATTTGTACCTTGCCCTACAGATTGGCGTGGGCACAGAATTGACGCCGAGGTTACGGATTGTATCCACTGCCTATACATTCAAGGCGGACAGCGCCAATCATGCCTCACCGATCGGTAATGGGGGGCGATTTGACCGGCACCTATCCCAATCCGGTAACTGCCTCCAATGCTGTTACCAGTGCCAAGGTTCAAGATGGTGTGATCATGGCTGCGGATCTAAACCAAATGGGTGCCACCTCCGGGCAGGTGCTTAAGTGGAACGGAACATCGTGGGGGTCCGGCAAATGATGATGTGGGAACAGGAGGATAACGCCTGGATGCGCGGTATACCCGACTCGGTCCTTTTTACAGTAAGATTGCTGGGTATTGCCCGGGGTGGCGCACAGAACGGACTTATGGGGCTTTTTGCCCGTCATACCCCGATCAATCTTGGCGTCAGATGTACAACCGGAATAGGCGCCGGAGAAGATTCCTTCTGTACGATAAGTGGGGGCACTACAGCATTGCCCAAGTAAAATGGACTACGCTCGGCGGTGGGGTATATAATCGAGCTGAATGGGAACACGCAACGGTCTACGGTGGTGGCTACAACCGGGCGTGATTAAACTAAGCGATTGTCTGTGGTGGTCACTATAATACCGCCGGTTCTATAATTTCCACTGTGGCTGGGGACGGGCAAAACCTGGCAGGCGATTTTGCCATAGTAGTACGGACCGCACCAGTCCCTGTCCTAAAACCCGACTCTGCTTGCTCGTTCTTTTTTAATTATTATCATTAATTCTACTGATGAAACCGGATCAAATCCTCGACCGCCTGGCAGATGCAGTCCTCCGGGTGGCACGGGATGAGGTGCTTCAGCTCTGCCAGCAGGCGCTTGAACAGGGAATCGATGCTGATATCGCGCTCGAACAGGGATTGGCGCGGGGCATGCGGCTGGTCGGCGAAAAGTTTGCCTGTCAGGAGTATTTTGTTCCCGAGGTACTTGCCGCCGCCCGGGCGATGTATGCCGGTTTTGATATCCTCAAGGAACATCTCCCGCACACCCCTACCAGCCGGTGCCGGATCGCACTGGGGGTGGTCCAGGGCGATATCCACGACATCGGCAAGAATATCGTCAAGGTAATGGCGCAGGCAGCCGGCTATGAGGTGATTGATCTGGGCAGGAATGTCCAAGTAGAGCAGTTTGTCAATGCGGTACGGGATGGAGTTGCCGCCATCGGCCTGTCCGCCCTGATGACCACCACCATGCCGAACATGGCAAAGGTGATTGAGGCACTGAAACAGGCCGGGTTACGCGACCGGGTCAAGGTGCTGGTGGGCGGGGCACCGGTTAACCGGCTCTTTGCCGAAAAGATCGGTGCGGACGGCTATGCCCCAGATGCCCACAATGCGATCCAGGAAATCCGGCGTCTGACCGAGTGAAACCGAAGCTTAAAAAAATTACCCAGCTGCTCAATCTGCCCGCAGCTGAACTGATTAAGCAGCGGATTGAACCGGCAGTATTTCCGATTGTCGTTGCTAATTGTGCCGCCCGGCTTGCCGGCGAAAGGCTCTCCCGGGTGCTGACCGATCCCGAATTGCTGAGTTCGGTCCTGGATCACTCCTACCGGCGGTTTGATTATGACTTGGCGATGGTATTTGCCGATGTGCTACTCGAGGCAGAGGCAATGGGCTGTCAGATTGAGATACTGGATGATGAACCCCCGGTGCTGCTGACACCTGCAGGGAATCATACCCGCATTGTCGATCCACAACGGTCGGGCAGAATACCGGTAATCTTGGCGGCAATCCGGAAGCTGCGGCGACTGACTGACGATGAGGTGTTCATTCTCGGTTCACTGAAAGGTCCCTTCTCGCTTGCCAGCTTTCTTGCCGGACCGGAGGAATTCCTTGCCCTGCTGGTTGAAGCACCAAAACAGGCGGACCATTTTCTCCGGCTGGCAACTGAAAACCAGAAACATTTTGCCCGAGCAATTATTCAGGCGGGTGCCGTCCCTTTTATTGGTGATCCAATGGCATCTGGCAGCCTCATCAGCCGGCAGCAGTTTGCCCGGTTTGCCCTGCCCTACCTGAAAGAACTGGTTGATGAAATTCATACCCTTGGTCTTTGGACCGGACTGCACATCTGTGGAAACACAAGTACCATCCTCGACCTGATGGCAGATTCCGGTGCCGAGATACTGAGCATTGACGAAATCAACGTTGAGTTTGCCCGCAGCCGACTGGGTCCAGAAAGGGTAATCATGGGCAATGTATCAACCACCCTACTGGAAAACGGCACCCCCGAAGAGGTCAGTATTGCCGCCCGGGGGTGTCTTGCCAACGCTCTGCCCAAGCTGATCCTCGCCAGCGCCTGCGATGTCCCGCCCTCAACACCACCAGCCAATATTCAGACGCTGATTCAGACCGCTCGGGGGTGGCAGTGGTTATAGAAATCCGGCCCCGCAACCGGCAGAATCTGCGCGACCTTCTGCTCCAGGCCGGCATTCCGGTCCCGGGCGACTGTGGCGGCAATGGCACCTGCGGCAAATGCCGGGTACTTGTGAACAGCATGCCGGTGCTTGCCTGCCAGTTCATTCCCCAGACACCGGTACAGGTCACAATCGATCCCCAGGTAGCAGGCAAAACTTCCCCACCGCGTCATCCGAAATCGGCACAGCTCCGGCTTGCCGCCGATATCGGCACCACCACCATTGCACTCGCCGCCGTTGATCTGGGAAAAAAGAAAATAGTCCGGCAGACGACAGTACTCAATCCTCAGACGGTTTACGGTACCGATGTCCTAAGCCGGATCAACCGGGCCGCTGATGTAAGAAAAATCCTGCTGACCGAACCGCTTATCCGGTTTGGCGAAACCAACGGCATTGACCGGCGCCATCCGATAATTGCGGTCGGCAACACAGTGATGATGCACTTTCTCCTGGGGAAAAATCCTGCTTCCCTAGGCATCTACCCCTACCGTTCCTGCCTGCCACTGCGTCAGGTACTTGGCATCCGCATTGACCGTCTGCAGATCAGAACCCTGCCGCTGCTCGGCTCCTTTATCGGCAGTGACTGTACCGCTGCGATTCTTGCCAGCGGTCTGCACAAAAGCCGCAGACCCTGCCTGCTAATTGATGCCGGCACCAATGGTGAACTGGTGCTAGGTAATCGCGAACGTCTCCTTGCCTGTTCCACTGCTGCCGGTCCGGCATTTGAAGGGGCGACGCTGGAATGCGGCGGTGTTGCCCGAGCCGGTGCGATCCGTGCCTGCCGCTACCTTCCTGAAGGCTGGAAACTGGTTACGGTCCGGAACCGCCCACCGGTCGCCATCTGCGGCTCCGGGGTTCTGGATGCGATTGCTGAGGGGTTGAAAGCCGGTCTGATTTTGCCCTCGGGCAGACTCCGATCTGGTGACCGGCTGCTCCTCCACGCTGACGAGGAGAATCCGGTATATCTCTCCCAGTCGGACCTCAGGGAGATTCAACTGGCAAAGGCAGCAATCGCTGCTGGTGTCCGGATTCTGCTGCGCAAGTGGTTTGGCACCGATGAAACCGCATCAACCATGCTCGACCGGATCTTCATCACCGGCAGGTTCGGCAGCCGAATCAAGCCCGACTCCGCATTCACCATCGGCCTGCTGCCCCGCCTTGATCGGAAACGAATCCGCCAGCACCCCGACCTGGCACTCACAGGTGCGGTCCGGGCAACCATTAATCCGGAACTGCTGCAAACGGCCACCGCCATCGCCGGCAGGTGTGAGGAAATCGTGCTGGCTGATGCGCCGGAGTTTGAAGAACTTTTTGTCGAATGCATGGAGCTCAAACCATGGAGCCGTTCGACCGGGAAAAACTGACTGTCCGGCGCCTGAATGAACTTCAGGAGCTGAAAGCCCGGGGCAGGAAACTTGCCGGATACTTTTGTCTCTATGTACCGGTGGAACTGCTCCGGGCAGCCGGAGCGATCCCAATCCGGCTTGCCCGGGCTGACTACCCTTCATCACAGGCAGGGGAAAAGCAACTCAGGGCCGATGCCTGCCCCTTCTGCAAGAGCAGTCTGGAAAAGGTCGTCTCCGACCCGCTCTATCAGCTGATGGATATGATGATTTTTGTCAATACCTGCGATATGATGCGCCGCCTGCCGGAACTGGTTACGACCCGCGTTTCAATCCCTGTCTTTCAGCTTTATCTCCCCCGAACTGCCGAACCCTTCCCAGCCCGGATTGCCGAATTTGAACACCAGCTGCACCGGCTCGCCGACTTTGTCACCCGCCTGACTGGTACCGCCATTGATGACCACTACCTTCGGACCGAAATTGAGATCGGCAACCGGCTCCGCGCTGCGCTGCGCACCGTCGAGGCATTGCGGGCGCATCGCACCCCTTTGCTGACCACCGGAGAACTGTTTGACCTGATCAGCTTGGCAACCCTGCTCGAACCGGCAGATGTCATCCAGCTGGCGGCGGAAATAAAAAATCGGGTTGCGAACCGAACCTTCAGCCAGCGACAAAGTCCTCCCCGGCTCCTGCTTGCCGGCAGCATCATTGCGGAAAATGAGCGGGAGGTAATAAGTCTGCTTGAGGAACAGGCGGTGATTGTCGCCGATGTGATCTGCACTGGCGCCCGGTTCATTGAGGGCGAAGTTCCGGCTGACTCAGACCCATTTCGTTCACTTGCCGAATATTACTTCAACCGCATCCCTTGTGCCTGTCGGCGCCCGAACACCGCACTCTACCAGCACATCCGGCAGCTAATTACTGAACGCCAGGTTCAGGGGATTGTATTTCAGACCCTGCTCTACTGCGACCCCTGGCGCTTTGAGGCCCGGGACCTACGACAGGCAACCGGCCTGCCGATGCTGGAACTTGACCACGACTACTCCCGGCAGAACTTTGAACAGCTGCGCACCCGGATAGAAGCGTTTGCTGAAATGCTGACTGAAGCAAGAAAATGAACGAATTCAACTTTGGCTATCAGGATCCGGTACCGGCTCGAATCACCTTTGAGGAGTGGGATGACCTTTTTCAGCAGATTCCTGACGAGCTGATTGAAAAATTTCACTATTTCCCGCCCAGTCAGGATGGCTGGTCTAAGTATCTGTTTCCACCGCAGGTGTTTGCCATTTACGGTTCCCGGCATCTGCGTCGACTCAAGTTTGACAACTCACTCGCCGCCCTCCGGCTCTGGGGCTTTGTCAATAACGAATCGGAAAGGCTGTTCCGCGCCCGACAGATCGGCAGGAAGGTGATTGCCGTCATGGGTGATCTCGGACCGCTGGCAGTGCTGGTGAACGCCTTTCCCAACTGTGTCCCCTTTTACCCGGACTGCTGGTGGTGGACACCCTTTGCTATGGAAAGCAAGGTTCTGCTTGAGGCGGCGGCTCGGCTCGGCATCGGCGAGGCCACCTGTTATTCCCGGGCTGCTCTTGGTGCCTTTGCCAAGCACAGCTACTTCCCGGATCCTGATCTGGTAATTGCCGCCACTGGCGCATCCTGCGATGACTATTCCGGTGTGGAGAGCCTTGTCGCCCGGCTCACCGGCAACTGCCTCTGGGTTGAAACCCCGCTGCGCCAGCCGGATAACATTGACTCCCTCAGCCATATGCTGACCGCAGAGTACCGCCGGGTAATTTCAGCCCTTGAAGAACTGACTGGCATCAGACTCACCGATGCCGTCCTTGCCCAGAGCATTGCTCAGGCAAATGCGGTGCGAACGATGACCACCCGGCTGCGCCAGCTCGCCTATCAAGATGCGGTGCTGCCGGCGCTGGAGATGATGGTGATTGAATTCGGCTGTCTTCATTACTATTCGGACATTACTGAATGGACCACAATCCTCAGACATCTGCTGGCAACCGCAGAATACCGCCGGCAAACCTGCCAGCCGGTTGTTTCCCTGGACGCACTGCGGCTCGCCTGGCTTACACCTCCAGCCGATCCGATACTGCTCTCCTATACCGAGGACCAAGGTGCTCGGATAGTTGCCACCGAATATGTGATCAATCAGGCGCTCACTCTGATCGACGCGTCCCGGCCTCCGTTAGACGCTCTCGCCCGCTCCCACATTGACGGTTCGCTTAATGGCACATCTCAGGAGCGGGCAGAGATGCTCATCCGGCAGGCACAGGCAAACCGGGCTGAAGGGCTGATTATCTCCGGAATCCTGGGCGGTTCCCATTGTGCCATGGAATCCCGATTGATTGGCGGTCTCGTCCGTAAGCAGTTGCAGATTCCGGTGCTGGAGTTTGATGTTGCACCACCAAATCGGGAAATCGACCGTCAGACAAAAACCAGAATTGATGCCTTTCTGGAACTGCTTTGGAGCCGGCGATGAGTGAACTCCTGAACCCGCGCGAACGGTTCGGGCTGCTGGTCATCGACGAACCTCAAGACCGGGTGCCGGTATTCCCCCTGCTGACATCATACACCGCGGGCTTCTGTGGCGTCTCGCTGCGCGACTACTATACGGATGGTACAGTAATGGCAAAATGCCAGCTCCGGGCTCAGCACTATTTTCAGACCGACTTCATTTCTGTATTCTCGGAGGTGGGCATCATCGCCGAAGGACTCGGCTCGCGGTATGACTACCCCGAATCGGAACTGCCGGTGCTCGCACAACCCCGCTGGTCAGATCTGGAACAGGCATTGCAGGAGATTAGTGGCGCTCCTCCACTACCGGCACTTTTCGGCCGCGGATTCGGCCGGCTCGGTGTCTATCTTGATGCAATTACCTACGCCTATGAGGCAGTGGCCGACCGGATCCCAGTACTGGTTTACATCCCCGCCCCCTTCACCACCGCCCAGCAGCTTGTTGATCCGGAGGCATTCCTGATTGGACTGATTGAAAATCCCGATGCGGTAAAGCGGCTGCTGGATTATGCAACCCGTGCGGTCATCGCCTTCTCCCGGGCGGTGATCCGTGCTGGCGCCCTGCCGATCCTTGTCGATCCGCTTGCCTCCGGCAGTGTCCTTAGCCCCCAGCAGTATGAGGAGTTTGCCTTGCCCTACGAACGGGAGGTAATCAGCTTCTGGCACCGCTATGATCTGGATGTGGTCCTGCACATCTGTGGCGACACCGGCGGCATCATCAACCTTATGCCCCGGACTGGTGCCGATCTGATCAGCATCGACCGGATTCCACTCGAACAGGCGCTAACAATGGCGGGCGATCAGGTCCGGATCATCGGCAACTTTGATACCACCACCCTGTGGCTTGCCACTTCGGCTGAAATCGGCTCCGGGGTGGAAGTCATGGTCCGGCTTGGGAAGACCTGTCCCCGCGGTTATGTCTGCGCTACCGGCTGTGAAGTCCCGCTGGCAACACCGCCCGAAAACCTTGCCACCTTTGTCCAGACCGCTAAAATTGCTGGTGGCTATGAATTTCCTCCCAAGCTAATACGGAGGTAATAATCATGTACATTGCAGGCATTGATGTCGGTTCGGCAAACACCAAAGTCGTAATCTATGAACCGGAACAGAACCGGATCGCCGCCACTGCCGTTCGCCGGACCGGCATGCACCCGCGCCAGGCAGCGATAAAGACACTGTCCACTGCACTGGAACAGGCGCAGCTACAGGAGAATGACCTCTTCCGGATCATCGCCACCGGCTATGCCCGGCACAATGTCAACTTTGCCCACAAGACCATTACTGAAATTACCGCAACCGCCCGGGGCATCCGGCACTGGCATCCCGACTGCCGGACGATTATTGACATCGGCGGGCAGGATTCCAAGGTCATCAGCCTGAACCGCGAAGGCCAGATCCAGGACTTCGTAATGAATGACCGCTGTGCTGCCGGCACCGGCAGTTTTCTGGAATTCATCGCCCGGGCGCTGGACATTCCGATTGAACAGTTCGGTGAACTGAGCGCCCGTTCCCAGAAACCGGTCACCATCTCCAGTCTGTGTGTCGTCATGGCAGAAACCGAGATTCTCTCAATGGTTGCCGCTGACACACCGGCAGAGGACATCATTGCCGGACTGCATCTTGCACTCGCCAGCCGGATTGCGGCAATGGCTGCCCGGCTGTCTATTGCCGAGGAAATAATATTTACCGGTGGGACTGCATTAAATCCCGGTATGCAGACAGCTCTGACGCGAACACTCAGCCTTCCGGTTCAACCCGCCCAGTTCCCACTGCTGGGGGCCGCCTTCGGTGCCGCTCTTTCCGCTTAATTGATAATCAGCAGTTTCTGCCGGATGCTGTCATCACACACGATCATCACACCCGGCTGATACTGAAATACCCGGCGGCCGGCAACATCAAACAACCTGATACCAGGTGGCAGACGGCGTAGTGTTTCGGTGCGTCCTGACCGCTGCACTGTCAATCTTGCCCGCTTGCTCTCATCATCAAATTTCGGGTCATTCTCCTGCCAGAACTCCCGATAGGCTGATATTGCCAGCTGGCATACATACCGAGTCAGCTGAGCTGCTGCCAGTGAATCCGGACCATCCGGTCCCCACTCCTGCTCTTTTTCCGCAACCAGCTGGAGCACGAGCGATTCCCGGGGGATAATGTAATCCAGCCAGCGGGCCAGCCGGAAAGTGTTAACCGCTTTGGGAAACATCGGGTCCGGACAGAACCAGCTGAACAGCCGCTTTGCCTCATCACACAGCAGGGCGGTACTGGTTCCGTTCAGCTCCTTCGGCGCCGCACCCCCCCGTACCCATAATGGAACGGGCATCGTTGCCAGTGGCGATCCAAGCAGAACCCACATCATTCCCGTGCTCGGACTGGCCCCGGGGTGGGGTCCGATCATGATTTCAACCGAACGGGTAGTTGCCCGGGCGATAGTTGTATCGATCGGCAGATAACCGTAAGGTAGAGGATCCATTCTGCCCAGAAACGGCAGAGGATAAGGTTCAAACCCGACCTGCCCCAGATCCCGGCTCAAAACCCGGATAATAAAGTCCACCGAGATTCTACTCTCCCTTATTCTGGCGGTACAGAGCTCCATTGCCCGTTCAAAACGGTTTTTGCCGAGCAGTCTGCTGGGACCGCCGGAAAAGGAGAAGTTCGCCCGGAGCTGAAATCCCAATGAATCCCGGTTCACATCAAACCGGTGATAATAAGTATTGCTGGCTTCAAAGATTGCCGCTGCGCCCGTAGCATCAAAAACACCATAATTTGCCGGTGTTTCCCGCCCGACTGTATTCAGTGAGTCCATCAGTTTTGCAAAATCTTCAACCGTAATGCAACTTCCCAGTGCCTGTCGCATAATATTTCCGTCATCTGCACCCGCGTCATAGCCACTGAGGTTATAGGAATTGGAATTCATGATCGCAAAACCGGCCTCATTGATCCCGGCCCAGACATCCAGCGTCTCGCCCGCATAGACATTGGCAATAAACCGGTACCTGGGTCCCCGGAAGATACCTATCTCCTGGTCCGGGTTGGTTACATCTCGATTCTTCCAGAGTATTATCCGCCCATCAACCGTTGCCGAGGGACCGAAAACACCGATGGTACAGGCATGACTTGCCATCACCAAGATCGACAGCATCCAACATAAAATGGTTTGTTTCATCTCAATTTTGCACCCTCGGCAGTTTTTGCTTTATCTCCTTAATCAACTCCAACACCAAATTTTTTTCATCCACGGTGCGCACCACCTTTCCATTGCTGAAAATCACCCCACGCCCTTTCCCACCGGCGATGCCGAAATCTGCCTGCCTGGCTTCTCCAGGACCGTTGACCACGCATCCCATTACCGCAATCTTCACCTGTGCATCAATTCCCCTGAGTGCCCGGCGTGTTTCCCGGACAAGACGGTCGATATCAATCCGAGTCCGCCCGCAACCCGGACAAGAATAAACCATCGCCCCCCTCCGACGCAGTCCGAGCGCTGCCAGCAGTTCATAACCGGCAATCACCTCCAGCACCGGATCCGCGGTCAGTGAAATCCGGATCGTATCTCCGATCCCTTGAAGCAGCAGTGGTGCCATCCCGGCTGCAGACCTGATCGCCCCCTCAAACGCCGGACCGGCTTCAGTCAGGCCAAGATGCAGCGGATAGGGGTAACGCCGGCTCAGCTCCTGATACACATTGATCAGCATGAGCGTTTCGGTAGTCTTAGCAGAGAGCACGACCGCCTTGAAACCCAACTGCTCGAATGGTTCAAGTCCGATTGCCATTGCCTCAAGCAGTGCCGCCACCCCATCCTTCTGCCTTACCGTTTTGGGCAGCGAACCGGAATTAACTCCAACTCTGATTGCTACACCATGATCCATTGCCGCCCGGATAATCTCCTTCACCTTCCAGCGGGCACCGATATTACCGGGGTTAATTCTAACCTTGTCAAACCCGGCATCTATTGCTTTCAACGCCAGCCGGTAATCGAAATGGATATCAGCAACCAGGGGCATATCCACCTGCGCCCGAATCAATGGGAGAACCTCAGCACTGTCTTGATCCGGCACCGCAATCCGCACCAACTCACATCCGGCCCGGGCAAGCCGCCGAATCTGCCTTACGGTTGAACGGACATCATCGGTCCGGGTCTTGGTCATGGACTGTACCCGAACCGGAGCACCTCCACCGATTGTCAGATTGCGAACGGTGACTGCCAGCCTGTACTTCTCAGGAACTGACACGTCTGATATCTGCTCCCAGCAGCTTCAGCTTGTTTTCCAGTCGCTCGTAGCCGCGATCCAGATGATAAATCCGCAATATCTCTGTCTGACCCCGTGCCGCCAGACCCGCCAGCACCAGTGCCGCCGATGCCCGCAGATCTGATGCCATCACCTGTGCTCCTTCCAACCGTTCTACCCCGTGGATTACCGCCATGTTGCCGGTAATGTCAATTAAGGCACCCATCCGGTTGAGTTCGAGACAGTGCAGAAATCTGGACTCAAAAATATTTTCAGTAACCGTGCTTGTCCCCTGTGCGATACTCAAAAGCGCAGTAAACTGTGCTTGAAGATCTGTAGGAAAACCGGGATAAGGTGCGGTAGAAATCTTTACCGCCTGAGGACGACTACTAGCCTCTACCAGCAGTCGATCAGCACACGCTTCTACTCTGACACCAGACTCCTGCAGCTTGGTAATTACCGCCGTTAAATGTCTGGGTTCACAGCCGATAATCTCGACCCGGCCCCTGGTAATCGCTGCCGCAGTGGCAAAGGTTCCGGCTTCAATCCGATCCGGTATCGGTGTGTGACAGGCGCCCCACAGTTCCTTCACACCGCGGATGGTAATCTTCGGCGTCCCAGCACCGGTAATTTCAGCCCCCATTTTGCTCAAAAACTGGGCAACATCTACGACCTCCGGTTCACAGGCAGCACCCTCAATTACCGTCTCCCCCCGTGCCAGCACTGCTGCCATCATCGTATTAATCGTCGCTCCGACACTTGGACCCTTCTGCCCTTCCAGCATCATCGTATTCCCCCGAAGGAACCGGGCACGGGCATGAATATAACCTTTTTCAATCTTTACCCGCGCTCCCAGAGCAGAGATACCTTTGAGATGCAGGTCAACTGGCCGGGGCCCGATTGCACAGCCGCCCGGCAGTGAAACCCGGCAGTCCCCGAAACGGGCAAGCAGCGGACCCAGAACATAATAGCTTGCCCGCATCTTGCGCACGATGTCGTAGGGCGCCTCGGGTTTCAGTCTGCCGGTGGCGCTGATCCTTACCGTCCGGTTCCTCATCTCCACCCTAACCCCGATCGATTTCAGCAGCTTGAGCATCGTAGCAACATCATCGAGAAAGGGAACCCCCTCAATGACACAGGTATCTTCGCTCAGGAGTGCTGCTGCCAGTAGCGGCAGAACTGCATTCTTCGCCCGGGCAACCCGGACCTCGCCCCGCAGCGGCTTGCCGCCGCGAATCCTGAACCGGTCCACAGCATATTTTCCCGATAAACCGGCTGATTGTCAAATCACACCTCTGTTAGGTACTATTGCTTCTGCTTGACAGCAGATTGAAAATTGTTAATTTCAGTCTGGTGAAAAGATTTTATCCCGAACCGGACTGAATGGCTCAAGGAGGCTGATATGAAGGCAAAGAGAAAAACACGAAAAAAAAGGTCAAACCGGTTGAGGACGCGCACGGAACCCGTAGAACCTCTCGATCTGGACACCGAGACCGAACCGGACTCTCCCTTTTTCGGTGCCGACAGTGATATGGAAAATGATATCATTAATATTGACGAGCTGGAAGATTTCACCCTGAATCCTGACGAACCCGATGAATCCGAGTGGTGACTGACAGTTGACTTCTGCAATTTTCCGGGCTAACATTATCAAAATCTAAATAGTCGGGCCCGTAGCTCAGTTGGTCAGAGCAACTGACTCATAATCAGTTGGTCGTCCGTTCGACCCGGACCGGGCCCACTTAACTGTTTAATATTATCCATGGACGAACAGGAGATCAGCTGGCGGGTACACCGGGCACGGGAACAGCCGGTGAAAACCGTGATCGTCAGCTCTTTCACCCTGCTTTTTCTGCTCTTTACCCTTTTTTCCTTCGGGCCGGCACTTATGCTGGTAGCACTGATCGTGCTGAGCGTTGCCACTCATACCTATTTTATTCCCATTACCTATAAAATGAATACCCGGGGTATCACAATCGACAAAAAAATCTTCAGCTATACATATGAATGGTCAAGATTCCGCCGCTTTTTTCTCACCAGTGGCGGGGTGGTTCTCAGTCCGTTCAGTAAAAAAACCTTTCTGGACAACTTCCGGGGAATCCACCTCCTCCTACCTGCCAACCCGGCACCGGTATTGAAGTATCTGAAGTTCCGTTTTCCGGAATCAGAACCGAATTAAACCTAAAAGCGCCCGACGCGATTCGAACGCGTGGCCTGCAGATCCGGAGTCTGCCGCTCTATCCATCTGAGCTACGGGCGCCTGATTCATTATTAATTAAATCACAAGCAAAGTCAATATATCCCGGCGCTCCGCCGGAGGAATTCCTGCGCCTAATTTGACAGCAAATTCTGAAGACATATAATTAATTTAAGTTGATGAATAAGTTAATTCATCCGCAGGCGGGACCGGTAATCAAAAGGAGGCAGCGGAGATGAATCGTCCGCTCATCAGGAGCGGTCTGCTCCAAACCCGCCTGCCAATCCAGTCCTGCTTAATAATCAGAAAATATTCAACCGGCAGTTCTGCCCCCCGGAGAAGGAGGTGTAAGTGAACTGCCGGTTCTCTACCTGCAGTCTGCGGGTAATTACTAATAACCACAAACCCAAAACATAAGGAGGATTTATGCCGAAGCGTTATGACTATACCGGTAAGGATGTCCAAGAGGTATATGATGGTCCTGGCGGTCTGCTCTGGGAAGCGGTCATGGGTGAACAGATTCACTCCGGTGGACCGGAGGCAACTGACCGGCTCGCACAGGCGCTGGGACTGAAGCCCGGGATGCATGTGCTTGATGTCTGCAGTGCGCTGGGTGCTCCTGCCCGGCACATCGCTCAGAAGTACGGCGTCCGGGTAACTGGTCTGGACTTTACTAAGACCATGCTGGAAAAGGCGCGACAGCGGACAAAAGAGGCAGGACTGGACCACCTGATCACCTATGTCGAAGGCAACGCCCTGGATATGCCGTTCAAAGCAAATACCTTTGACATTGTCTGGGGGCAGGAGGCGTGGTGCTACGTAACCGACAAAGATCTGCTGGCACGGGAATGCTACCGGGTATTGAAACCAGGGGGCAAGATCGGGTTCACTGACTGGGTAATTACAGGTAAAATTGAGGAGGACCTGCTGGCAAAACTCTACGAATCGATGGCATTCCCCTATATGGAGACCTTTGAAGGCTGGCAGGATGTCCTCAAGCGTGCCGGCTTCAAAATCATTCAGGCTCAGGATCAGACTGATGAGTTCGCCCGCTGTTTTGACGAATACAAGGTGATGGTTGAAGAGAAACTTAAACCAACGATCCTTCAGAACTTTGGCCAGGATCTGTTCCAGTTTGCGGTCAATCTGGTGAACATGTGGCGCGATGCTGCTCACCGGCATCAGGTTGGCAGAGGCTTTTACATCGGTCAGAAGTAACCGGACGAATTAATTGAAGCAGCGCATACTCTCTTTAATTCTCGTGACAATAGGGATTATACTTCTTTTCACCGGAATCACAACCGGTGGTTTCAGCCGGATATTTTATTTCAGTTCCCAAATCTGCCTGTCCTGTATGGGACTGGTATAAAAAGGAGGTCAAATGAAGAAACTGCTGATCCTCATCCTTACCCTGTGCCCGACACTTTTTGCAGTGCAGCGGGTCGTAGTGATGGAAGATTTCACCGCTACCTGGTGCACCTATTGCCCGGGCGCCGCCCGTGGTGCGGAAGAACTCAAATTTCGCGCATTTGATTCAGTAGTGGTGATCGCCTACCATCCATCAACCTCAGATCCATTCTACACGGCGACTGCGGCAAGCCGGATGAGCTATTACGGAGTGAGCGGTTACCCGACGATGCGGATTGACGGCACTCAATCGGTAGTGGGGGGCATGCACTACGGCACGATGTATCCGACCTATCGCCAGATTTTTGACTACCGGAAAACTGTCACCAGCTCGCTGGAAATTGACCTTGATGTTGTCTACGACTCGGTCACACGCAATGGCACCCTGACGATCCTCATCCGCAATACATCCACCGCTCCGGTCTCAGGCCAGCTTCACACGGTCATCACCGAAAGCCACATCTACTACCCGTGGCAGGGAATGGACTCCCTGCATGATGTTGAACGGACAATGCTCCCAAGCGCTGCTGGTGAGGCGGTCACCATTCCAGCAAATGACACCATCATCCGGACCAGAAATTTCACCATCGCCTCCGGCTGGGTAGCGAAGAACTGCGAGATTATCGTATTCGTCCAGGACAATGCCACCAAGATTATGTATCAGGGGGCAATGACGGCGGTCACACCGGAGCCGTTGCTGAAATACTCGGGCTGTCAGCCGGTACTGCCTGCACCCGGCAGCACAATCACCTTCACGCCGGCATTGCGCAATATCGGCACCGCAGCCGCAACCGGTGCCAGTGCCGTGCTGTCCACCACCGATCCCTATCTGAGCATTACCCAGAACACCACCAGCTTTGGCAGTATTCCGATTGGTGCTGATGTCTTTGCCAGTCAGCCATTCGTAATCCAGATCAGCTCCTCCTGTCCGGACCCACATCTCGCCCTCCTGAAGATGATTGTCACCAGCACCGACTTCGGCACTGATACCATTCAGTTTGCGCTCAACATAACCGCCAGCCCCGGTTTTGCTGACGACATGGAACACGGCATTGGTAACTGGACCCATGGCGGCATCAGAGATTATTGGCATCTTTCAACCTATCGAAGTATCTCACCTTCTAACTCCTGGTACTGTGGTAATGAGGCAGGCCATCAATATATCAACGAAATGGATGCCCGGCTGATGACCCCGATGTTCACGGTCGGCGAATCAGCCTGGGTTCGGTTCTGGCACTACTACCAGACTGAGGAAAACTACGACTTTGCACTCGTTGAGCTCAATAATGGCTCACCATTCTGGTATCAGCTCGCCAGTTTTACTGGGTCCATCGGTAACTGGGAACAGGTACAGCTTGACCTCACACCCTTCCGGGGCCAGACGGTTCAACTCCGCTTCCGGTTCATCAGCGATTACAGCGAGGTTGGCGAGGGCTGGTATATTGACGATCTGACCGCGGGCACTGGACTGGCGTTTGCCGAACCGGCACTGCAAACAGAAAGCGAAGCGCACAGCAGCGCCACAATCATCCGCTCCCGGCTAAACCTGACGGGTACCATCTCTGGATATGATCCTAGCCAGCTGTTGGATGCGACCGGCAGAAAGAAATACGAACTGACTCCGGGCAGTAACGACCTTTCCCATCTGGCACCCGGAGTTTACTTTATCAAAACCGCTGATCAACCGCCCCGGCGGATAATTCTCCTCCGGTAATGACTGCGCCCATCAGCAGCAGGGGTGGGGTGCTCATTATCAGCTCCCTGCCCCTGCTCCTTACAGTCTGCTCCGAGGCACCGGAAATACCGCTCATTCCCACTAACCGGATTGTCCTCGCCGAACTGTTCACCTGGCAGCGCTGTGTCTACTGCCCCTATGCCGCTCACACCCTTGATAGCCTTGTCCGGGAGTTCAAGGACAGTATTGCGGTCATCGCCTGGCACCGCCGGTTTGCCGGTGATACCCTTTCACCCGACTATGTTGAACTCCGGCGGGCGCTGTATTATGAATCGGGTGGTGAGCCAGCGGTGGTCTTTGACGGCGGTGAGGTGGTCCGGACCCCGGGCCCGGAGTATAACTACGAAACTTATAAAAACTACATCCTTGCCGCCCGCAGCCGTTGCCCGCAGGCACAGCTGGAAATCGAAGCGTTCAGCCATAGCGAAACCGGCCGGGTCACAATCCATACCTGGGGTGTTGACTCAACGCCGGCAGAAACCTTACGCCTCTTTGTTGCCATCACCGAGGACAGTGTCCGGGCAACCCTCAGCGGCGCCACCGATTCGCTGTTTCATGATGTCCTGCGCCTGCTGCTGCCCGGAATTGAAGGTATACCGCTCCGGCTCTTCCGGGGAGAAACCACAAACCTCAGCTTTTCCTTCAATCTCCCCGGCCAGTTGAATTCTGATCGGCTGAAGGCGGTTGCCTTCATCCAGCAGCCGCTAACGAAAAAAGTATTGCAAACCGCCAAATGTAAAGTAACCCGGAGGCAATAAATGAAAATGAAATTAATAACCGCCCTACTGATGCTTAGCATTGTGGTGCCGGTTCTGGCTTATGACTTTCAGCTTGTCTGCCGGACCGACACTCAGCAGATGGTTGAGCCGAACGGACTGGGCTATTACACCTTTACCCTTACCAATACCGGCACCCAGCCCGACGGTTACGAACTGAACTGCATCCTGACCCAGAGCGTGCCTGGCTGGTCAATCATCTACTGCCTCAAAGGCAGATGTCTGGAACCGGGAATGCCGATTTATGATACCCTTGAGCCCGGGCAGTCAGATACGACGCTGGAAATCAAGGTCTACACCAATCCCACACCAGGCGAAGCGATTGCGGTCCTGACCGTTCGTTCCCAGGGCGATCCGACGCTGAGCCGCTCGATCACCACCATCACCACCCTGTGCGGCGGTGTGAACGAAAGCCATCTGGTACCCGTATCACCACCTCAAACCCGTACCCGTTTTGTCGGGCGAAATCAATGCCCGACCTTCGGCTCCACTGCGCAACTGTATATACCAGCGGGGCAGCGGCTGCAACTGCTAAAAAGTGGCAGTAATAACATCCACCGCCTGCCCGCGGGCGTCTATCTGATCCGGAATGGCAACCGGCTGCTCCGGATTGTGCTTCTCTGAATGTTGATACCGGGCTCACTCCTGGAATTTGCCACTGCTGCCGGCTGTGCCGGCAAGGCATGCCAGGCAGACCTTTATGCGATACTGAAGAAACTGCCAAAGATTAACCATCCGGACCTGCTGGTCAGCGGTGACACCTCAGATGATGCCGGAATTTACCGGATGAACCACTATCGGGCACTGGTCCTAACGGTTGATGTCCTTGGCCCGATCGCCGAGGATCCGTTTACCTTCGGACAGATTGCCGCTGCCAACTCAATTTCCGATGTCTATGCCATGGGCGGCAAACCACTGGCTGCACTTTCAGTGCTCGGTTTTCCTCCAGGTAAAATCGAACATCCCAATATCCGGGCAATCCTTGCCGGTGCAATCAGTAAAATCAAAGAAGCCGGTGCGGTCCTTGCCGGTGGTCATACCTTCAAGGACCAGGAGATAAAATTCGGACTGGCGGTCATCGGCACCATTAATCCCGGGAAGGTAATTACCAACGCCGGTGCCCGCCCCGGTGACCGGCTGATTCTGACCAAGCCACTCGGAACCGGCATTATCACCACCGCACTCAAAGCCGGCAGGGCACCGTCAAAATCGATCCGTCTTGCCAACCGCCTGATGGCCACCCTGAACCGGACCGCGGCGGAACTTATGGTTAAAATCGGAGTCAACGCCGCCACCGATATTACCGGCTTCGGTCTTCTGGGTCACGCCTGGGAGATGGCACAGGCAAGCCGGGTAAATTTGGTAATTGAGGCATCAGCAGTCCCGCTGATTCCCGGCACGGTCGAACTGGCACAGGCCGATTTTTACCCGCTGGGTACACTCAATAACTACCGCTTTGTTAAAAAATATACCCGGTTCCGCACCGGCATTTCCAGAACACTGCGGCTCATTCTCTGCGATGCCCAGACTTCAGGCGGTCTGCTAATTTCCGTATCTGAGTCCCAGGCATGCCGGCTTTTGAATCTGTTCCAGTTGTCTGGAATCGTCGACGCCCGGTTCATCGGCGGAATAGAAAAGGGTAAGGGAATAATAATCGTCAACTGAATTCTGGACGCAAATATCCTTAAATTGTGCTGGGTGCCGCGGACATCGACGACAATGGTACGATGGGAGTGGTTTTTCGACCCCGGCTGCAGTCTACGCCCTTTCCGCTACCAGTTCAGCAGTCTGATCAAGAACCATTGCCATCAATGATTGCTGAAACCCTGCCTGCGGATGAATAAAGTTTGATTCCATCCCTGCCGGGTCAGACGATCTGCTCATAATAAATACCGGAACTGACTGATACCGTATCACCACCCAGGGCTCCATTCAGTCCCGACCGAATCGTGAGAAAGGAATCAGGTAAAAAAATCACTACCCGAAACTGTGGTAAATATAATACCACCGATTACTCCGATCCGCCTCGTCTGCCTCCTTTTCTTATCAAATAATATACCATTTTACTCCTGAAAGGCCAAACTCCGCTTGACTGTCATAGCGGCCAGGGGATAATTTAATAAAAATTGAAAGGAGCAGCATGAAAAGGTTGGCCTTGCTGTTGATTTTCACCCTTATCTTATCCTTCTGCGGGGGACCGAAAAAGACTGGAACGCCCAAACCGGTAGATACAACCCGGACCGCGGTTCAGACCGAATCCATTCCCGCTCCGGAATCATCAACGGCGCCAGCGGTGCAACCGCAACTAACGCAACCTGCCAGCACCAAATCCGAGCCGGCAACCGGTTCCGAGACACCGGCAGAAAAACCGGCTGCCCTGCCCAAACTCTGGGACTTCTTTGCCACCTGGTGCCCGCCCTGCAAGAAACAGGCACCAATCATTGAGGAGCTGGCAAAGGAATATGCGGGCAGAATTGAGATTATTTCCATCGACACCGACAAAAATCCGGAGCTGGCACGTAAATTCAACATTCAGGCGATCCCAACCCTCGTCTTTCTTGACGCTGAAGGAAAAGAGCTCTCCCGCAATGTCGGCTTAATGTCCCGAGAGGAGATTCTCGCTCGCTTCCGCCAGCATAAATTCATTGAATAATGCTCCGGGGCAGACTGAAATCAGACCCGGGCTATCTGGAAACCTGGGGCACATTCAAAGGAGTTCTGGAACTCTGGCAGACCGAAACCGGGATTGAGATCCGTGGCGCTTGTACCGATATTGTTGAACTCTACTCTTGGCTTTTGCCTTCAATCGCCCATGCCTTTCCGCAAAGTGAGATTCAGCCTGGCAAAATCACGATTTCTACCACCGAAATTGAACGGCAACTACTGAAACAGGAAATCCGGATGTATCTGGAAGACAACTCCTACCGGATGGAACGGGCAGAACCGAGCCGTCAGGCATAAGAAACGGGGGGCATTAAGCCCCCCGCAATCGCTTTGCCCATCATTTCCTTTCATCCATCGTCCAAGGCAGGGGTGGGTTCGGATCAATCACATTCAGCACCGTGATTTCACCGGTGACCACATTCAGTTTGAATACATGCCACCACCAGTTATCACCTGCTGGCGTATTGGGGACATTAAGTGTCCTGATGAGATTGCCGTAATTGTAAATCCTTACCACCGCACCGGAAGTGGAAATGGTCGAATCGCCCGCCCAGTGATGTACCGCATAGATGTATTCACCCGGGAACGCCCGAGAAATCGTGATATGCTCCGGACCAAAACTGGTTACATCATCAACATCCAGAGAACAGTAAGGTGCAATATGGAGAAATCCTTTCCTGCCAAAATAAATATGCCAGGAATCGCCTTCAATATTTGGAGTCCAGAGATGGGCATCAAGATCTCGCGGCTCTTGGTTCCAGGTTAAAGCAATTGTATATGGATAAGTGGTATCGGTCACTACGAAAATCAGCGGCTCGGACAAGAAAGACTCGCCCCCCAATTTATCCCTTGCCTGTACTCTAATCGCAAAAAGGCCACCAGTCGTAAAGGTATGGGCTGCCGAATCGGTGCCGCCAGATTGAACAAAACCACCCCAGTCCGAGGTATCGCCATCCCCCCAGACAAACCGGAACTGAATCATATCATTATCCGGGTCCGAGCCGGTCGCATAGAACCAGTACTGTCTATTCTTAACGCCACTTCCCGGTCCGGTCGGCATCGCCGGAGCTCCTGGTACTTGATTAATCCTTACCGTCACGGCCAGCGGCGCTGACCATTCCGAAACGTTACCTTTAATGTCCCGGGCACGCACTGTAATTGAATAGGTTCCAGCAGTATTCCAGGTTTTACTCATCTCCACCGTATCACCGCTTTTAACCCAGACGCTCCAGCCCGAGGTATCGCTTGCCGATCCCCAGTTAAACTGATAAGCAATCGAGTCATTATCTGGGTCAGTGGTCATTGACTTATAACTACCAGCAATCCCAATTGCTCTCATATCCGGTCCAACCGGGGCAACCGGTTTTACCGGTGCCTTGTTGCCGCCAAACAGATTGCACCCCGCGCTGACCAGCAATACCACACCAGCCGCCAGCACAAACAACCTTTTCACTCTCATGACTACTCCTTTCTTTTAAAACTACTATACATATTACCCAGCACCAAAACCATAGTCAATAAACACATCAGATTTAATCTTAGGTATAACCCTACCTTTCACCCCTAGGTCTACCTCAAACTTCCCCCCCTCTAAACCAAAGTTAAATTTATATCCGATTCAAAATCAAATACTAATTTATTTGACAGTTTCCAAAATATGTGTATAATAGCGCACATATGCACATAAAGACTATTCCCAGTCCGGACGCGGTTTTTGCTGCATTAGCTCACCCAATCCGTCTTGAGATTGTGGCGATGCTCTCTTCAGGAGAGCACTGCGTGTGTGAGATTGCGCCCGAACTTGACCGTGACCGGTCGGTCGTCAGCCGGCATCTAATGATACTTGAGCAGGCAGGAATACTTTTGTCAAGGCAGGAAGGGCGCAGGGTAATCTATAAAATTGCTGATGAAAGGGTGCTGGAACTACTGCGGATTTGTCACGAAATGGTGGAAAAGCCAAAAGAGGGGTAAATGTGATAAGAATCGGAGGTATTATGAATAAGAACTGGTATAAATGGCTGATTATCACCGGTGTTGTTTTACTGGTGGTGGTTGTGCTTGTTGTCAAACAGGGGCGGACGAAAAAAACACCCGTTTTGGACCCGGGGGCGGTTTCTGACACAATCAAACAGGAAAGCCCCAGCCCAGCGGTTGAGACAACCGGCGCACCTGTGCCTGAGTCGGTTCCGACAGCAAGGGAAAACGAGGAGAAGGCGGATGGTAATTTCCTGGCGGTAGTGAACGGCTTTGCCATTACCAAGGACTATCTGAACCGGATGTTCAACCTCCTGCCTGAACAGTATCAAAGTGTGTACAAAAATGATATGGAAGGTCTGTTAGAACAGTTAATCACCCGCGAGTTGCTTTATCAGGAGGCGGTGGCAAAAGGGTTCGGGAGAAATATTGATGCCGGGACCGACC
Source organism: Caldifarciminota bacterium (assembly GCA_965649165.1). Classification (GTDB taxonomy): domain Bacteria; phylum Hydrothermota; class Tepidihabitantia; order Tepidihabitantales; family Tepidihabitantaceae; genus JAOABP01. The sequence goes on from CBFGJT010000014.1 coordinate 28,792, forward strand.
CAGAGCAGAAAAAGGATATCACGATTGAACAATTGATAAGGGACATAAGTGCGAAAATTGTCATCCCTGAGGAGGAAATCAGGCAATTTTACGAGGAGCGCAAGACAGAGATGCGGGGAGCAAGTTATGAGCAGGTGAAGGGTGACATCAGCAACTACTTAGCCGAGCAAAAACAGGGCGAGGTGATTGTTGCCCATATTGAGAGCCTGAAGGCGCAGGCACAAATAAGGCGCAATGAAAAATGGCTCGCCGAACAGCGGGCAAAAAGACCGCCCGACCCACTGGAAAAGGCTTTAAAGAGCGGCAAGCCGACGGTTCTGGATTTGGGTGCCGGTTATTGCGTACCCTGCAAGATGATGAAGCCAATATTTGAAGAACTGCAAAAGGAGTATGGGGACAAAGCGAATATCATTATCCTTGAGATTGCCGAATACCGGCAGATTGCCAACCGTTACAATGTCAGAATCATCCCCACCCAGATTTTCTTTGACAAACAGGGCAATGTCTTCTGGCGCCACGAGGGCTTTCTCTCCAAAGAGGAGATAGTCAAGAAACTCAAAGAGATGGGGATGGAGTAAATATGTTGCGCTCGGTTCTGGAATGGCTTTCCGGTGCGGTCGGTTCAACACCGGCGGTGGCGATTGCCGCCTCATTTCTCTGGGGTGTGCTAAGTATTCTCTTAAGCCCCTGCCACCTGACCAGCATCCCCTTGATTGTCGGCTTTATCAGCGGACAGGAGACAATATCACCCCGAAGGGCTTTTGTCCTTGCCCTTTTGTTTTCCTTAGGAATCTTTGCCACGATTGGCATCATCGGGGTCGTAACCGCTTTATTAGGGAGGATGCTCGGTGATATTGGACCTTATGGCAATTATCTACTTGCCATTATATTCCTTGCGGTTGGTTTGTATCTCTTAGAGGTAATACCATTACCCTTTATCGGCACGCCCAAGGAGTCGGCATTCAAACGTAAGGGTGCGCTCGCTGCCCTGATTCTCGGTCTTCTCTTCGGTATTGCGCTTGGCCCCTGCACCTTTGCCTATATGGCGCCGATGCTTGGAGTTGTCTTTACCCTTGCTTCCACCCGGTTTCTCTATGGCGTGCTTCTAATCTTGATTTATGGCATCGGCCACTGCTCAATCATCGTTGGTGCCGGCACCCTGACCGAGGTTGTTCAGCGCTATCTCAACTGGAACGCCCGCTCAAAAGGGGTAGCAATTGTCAAGAAAATATGCGGTGTCTTAGTGATTTTGGGTGGAGTGTATCTATTATGGATAGCATAGTAAGGGAGTAAAAAATGAAGGAGTATCAAAAGCTTCTCCTTATTCTGGGAGTATTTCTCTTGTTTTACTTTGTGCCTTTCGATCACATTCGGGTCCAGACCGCATTTCTTGAAGGTTTGGCGATGCTCCAGGATTATTCCCGACTCCATGTGCTTTTGTGCCTTGTGCCGGCATTCTTTATCGCTGGGGCAATCCAGAACTTTATCTCCAAAGAAGCGGTCCTGAAATACTTTGGACCAAAGGGAAACAAGGTTCTTGCCTATGGAGTTGCCTCGGTTTCTGGGGCGATTCTTGCGGTATGCTCCTGCACAGTTTTGCCGATGTTTATGGGCATCTATTATGCCGGTGCCGGACTTGGTGTCGCAACTACCTTTCTCTATTCCGGCCCGGCAATCAACATTCTGGCAATAATTATGACCGGCAGGGTGCTGGGCTTGCAATTGGGTGCGGCAAGGGCACTCGGCGCGGTGATATTCTCCCTAATCATCGGGGTGTTGATGGCACTCATTTTTATCCGTTCAGAGCAGAAGCGGGCAGAAACCTTTGCCCAGTTCGGCCTTGAGGCACAGAAGACCAGGCGCAATCTGGTGCAGAATGTCCTTTATTTTGCGGCGATGATTCTCTTTCTGGTCTTTGCCAACTGGGGCAAGCCCAAAGAGCCGATAGAATTTTTCAGTGTGGTTTACTCGGTTAAATGGCTCCTTGCCGGTATCTTTCTCGTCCTCACTCTGCTGATGGTCTTTTTCTGGTTTTCCGGTGAAGAACGCAAAGCCTGGGTTGCCTCCACTTGGATTTTTGCCAAACAGATTCTGCCCTTGCTTCTGGGTGGAGTTTTTATCGCCGGTTTTCTTTTAGGCAGACCAGGCTTGAACCGTGGCATAATCCCTGATTCAATCATCGCCGGTCTTGTTGGCGGCAACTCCATCTTTTCCAACCTGTTTGCCTCGGTCTCCGGTGCGTTGATGTATTTTGCCACTTTAACCGAAATCCCGATTCTCCAGGGGCTTTTAGGCTCAGGAATGGGCAAGGGTCCCGCACTCGCCCTGCTCCTTGCGGGTCCTGCCCTTTCCCTGCCATCAATGATTGTAATTACCCGCACCATCGGGTTCAAAAAGGCTTTTACCTATATCCTCTTGGTGGTTGTCCTTTCAACAATAGTTGGTATGGTTTTTGGTGCATTGGCATAAGGAGGCAAAGGATATGGAAATTGCTAAAGCAACTAAACAGCCTAAGGGGTTGAATGTATTTGAGAAATATCTAACCTTTTGGGTTATCGCCTGCATCGGTGTGGGTATTTTGTTGGGCAAAATCGCACCCGGTGTTGCCCGTGCCCTTGACGGAATGGCAATCTACACCGGTGGTGCACCGGTCATCTCTATTCCAATTGCGGTCTGCCTATTCTTTATGATGTATCCCATAATGGTAAAGATTGACTTTACCGAGGTGCTCAAGTCCGGCAGAAACGCCAAGCCGGTAGGCCTGACTTTATTTGTCAACTGGGCAATCAAACCTTTTACAATGTATGCGATTTCCCTCTTCTTTTTAGGGGTGGTTTTCCGCACTCTGATTGGTACTAATGCGGTTGACTATGTCAAGATGCCTTTAGGTCTTAACCTTGATATTGGCGCAAAATACGGCATCGGACAGGTAGTCTTGCACAACGGCACCAAGATGCTTGAGGTTCCGCTCTGGCGTTCATTTTTAGCCGGCTGTATTCTTTTAGGCATCGCACCCTGCACGGCGATGGTCCTGGTCTGGGTCTATTTGGCAAAAGGCAATGATGGTCACACCCTGGTGATGGTTGCCATTAACTCTTTGACTATGCTTGTTCTTTACGGTCCTTTAGGCGGATTTCTTTTAGGTGTGGGCAGGTTACCAGTCCCCTGGCAGGCGCTGGTTTTGTCCATCGCCATCTATGTCGCTCTGCCGCTCGTTGCTGGTTACTTCTCCCGCAAGTGGATCATTAAGATAAAGGGCCCGATCTGGTTCGCTACCAGGTTTCTGCACTTTCTCACACCGGTCACCATCATCGCACTCTTGGTTACGCTTATCCTCCTTTTCTCATTCAAAGGTGATGTCATTGTCTCAAATCCTCTCACCATCATTTACATTGCCATCCCTTTGTTTATTCAGACCAACTTCATCTTTTGGCTTGGCTATCTTCTGGCAAAACTCCTGAAACTTACCTATGAAGATGCCGCACCTTCGGCGATGGTTGGCGCCTCCAACCATTTTGAGGTTGCCATCGCCACCGCAACCATGCTCTTCGGTCTTTCCTCCGGTGCGGCACTGGCAACAGTGGTCGGGGTTCTGATTGAGGTGCCGGTAATGCTTTTGCTTGTCCGTATCTGTCTGAAAACCAGTCACTGGTTTCCCTCGGCAATAAAATGAAAGGAGTAGAATATGTTTAGAAAAATTCTGGTTGCAACTGACCTTTCCCCTGTTTCCGACCAGATTATCAATCATATCTCTGGACTCTCCCATCTCGGCACAAAGGAAATAGTGCTGGTATTCTGCCTGAACATCCGCGATGTTGGCTCACTGGCGGAGACGCTGTCGCAACTTGTAAAGCCGGCGCTGGAAAAACAACGTCAAATGCTTGCTGACCAGGGATTCTCGGTCACAGCCGAAATCCGGCTCGGTCTGCCCGCAACTGAAATCAATCGCACCGCTGAAGAAAAACAGTGTGCGCTAATTGTCATCGGCTCGCACGGCTACAACCTCAGCAAAGAAATCCTTCTTGGTGGTGTCGCTACCGCGGTTCTGCACAGCGCAATTAAACCGGTCATAGTGATAAAGATGAAGCAAACCTTCGCACCGGGAGACAAAGCCTGGAACCCACTTGGGCATATCCTTTATCCCACCGACTTTTCCGATAATGCCGAAGCAGCGTTCTTCTATCTTGAACAAATGGTCGGACTGGGTGTCCAAAAGGTTACCTTGCTTCATATTCAGGACGAGATTATCGGCAAGCAACTCAACCTCAAAGACCGTCTGGATGAGTTTAACCGGATTGATAATGAGCGGTTGGAAAGGCTGCGCGACCGACTCCTTGCCAGAGGCAAACCCGAAATCAGGATTGAGATTCCATTTGGTATCGTCGCCGAAGAAATTCTGAAACGAATAACCGCCAATGGCATTACCCTCGTGGTGATGGGCACTCAAGGAAGAGGACATATCGGCGAGATGTTTTTAGGTAGTGTCAGCAACAAGGTGGTGAGGCGTTCACCACCAGTACCGGTTCTGCTTGTTCCGCTGGTGCGATAGATTGACCAGATGAAGCGCATCTTATTTGCCTGCGTTGGCAACTCCTGTCGGAGCCAGATGGCTGAAGCGTTCTGCCGGACTCTGGGCAAGGATGTTGAATGCCTCTCTGCCGGTTCCAGTCCGGAAAAGGAGGTATCTCCTGAAGCAATAACGGTAATGAATGAAATTGGCATTGATATATCAAAGGCAAAACCCAAGGGTTTCAATGACCTGCCGGATTTGCGGTTTGATTACCTGGTGACTATGGGTTGTGAAGTCGCATGCCCAGCCTTGCCCGGGGTACAACGAGTTGAATGGAAAATCCCTGACCCTAAGGGTAAGGGCATTAACGAATATCGCCGAGTCAGAGATATAATCAGACAGCACGTTATAGAACTTCTAACCCGGCTAAAGGAGGATTAGATGAAAGAAAGTCCAATCGGATTCATTGGTGGCGGCAGAGTTACCCGCATCATCCTTAAAGGCTGGCAAAAGGGAAGCGTTAACACCTCCGGCATTGTTATCAGCGATATTGACGCGGCTGTCCTTGCCCGATTGCAAAGGGATTTTCCCCAGATAAAGACCGTTGCCGATAACCGCATTCCTGCCGAAAACAGGATTGTGTTCATCGCCCTGCATCCCCCCGCTCTCAGAACCGCCCTGCCCGAACTCAAAGGGACGTTCAACAAAGAGGCAATCGTTGTTTCGCTTGCACCGGTGATAACATTTGCTGAACTGGAGCAACTACTTGAACACAGCCGTCTGGTGCGAATGATTCCCAATGCCCCATCAATGACTGGCAGGGGCTTTAACCCGGTCACCTATTCATCTGCCATTACTTTTGCTGAACGCCAGATTCTTGAACCGCTGTTTGCGCCCCTGGGTATGCATCCCGAGGTGCCGGAAAAAGACCTCGAAGCCTATGCGATTCTCTCTGCAATGGGACCGACCTACTTCTGGTTTCAGTGGCAGATGCTACGGGAACTGGGTAAAAATTTCGGGCTCAAACCTGAAGATGTGAACCGGGTGCTTTTGACAATGATTGAAGGTGCCGCGCATTTGCTCTTCAATGCCGGATTGAATCCCGATGAGGTGATGGATACCATTCCGATTAAACCGCTCGGGGAAATAGAAAAGAACTTTACCACAACCGCGGCGGAAAAACTTACCACCCTTTATCAGAAACTGAAAACCGCCAGTTGTGAGCATCTCAAAAACAAAAAGGAGGACTAAAATAAAATGGCTGAACAGCCAACAGAAAAGTTAATCCCGGGTGAAAACACCCACGAGAATATCATCTTTGCCTGCTTTGGCGGACTTTCCAACACCGGACTTACCACTGCGTTCGCCGTATTGAGGTGGTAAAGGAACTGGGGTTGAAAAAGGTGGGCATCGGCTGCCTGCCCGGACTACCGGTGAGCAATCAGACCGTGCTGCAGAAGGCAAAGGCGGCAAATAAAGTTATCACCGTCGACGGCTGCCCATTTGAATGCAGCCGCAAGGTGGTTGAGGCGGCGGGAGTGAAAATCACCAGGGCGATTGTTCTTGCCCGGGATATCGGAATGAAGAAAATCTCTCTCAGCCAAGAGATCGCTACCGGTGCCCGACCGCTGATGGAATATATTTCCGCAGCGGATGTGGCAAAGGCAAAAGAGCTCATCAAACAGGCGCTTGAAGAATAATAAAAAAGGAGGAAAGATGAACATCCAGATTCTCGGGATTGGTTGTCCAAGATGTCAGGAACTGGAAAAAAGGGTAATTGACACCCTTGCCGAACTTGGGATTGCGGCAAATGTGGAGAAGGTAACCGACATCAAAAGGTTTGCCGCAATGGGTGTCTTTATGACCCCCGGACTTGTGATTGATGGCAAGGTGGTCAGTCAAGGCAAAGTGCCGACAAAGGAAGAGTTAAAGAAACTCATCGGCACCAAACAATAGATGGGGAAAGTAAAACACCGGCACATCCTGCCCGGCGTCCTGCGGTTTTTAGGGCTCTGGGCAGGAATCTCCGGTGGTTATGCAACAATGGGTTCAACCTGTCCATGCTGCGGCAGACCCGGCTGTCCGGTTGGACTGGGTATCGCGGGTATCTTCGGCGCGCTCGGCTCATTTATCATTCTCAAGGGCCACCATCTCCTGCGCCGGTTAGGTAAAGTTCTCTCCAGTCACTGACCAACCGGCGCCAAGGACAGTAGGTACCGCTTGACTTTTATGAGCATATGCTTATAATTATCTATGGCTCGTCCACGGGTGTGTCGTCGCATCGGGCTGTTGCCTGACTACCAGCTCTTCAAACCTGCTGGTATTCCGGCGTCAGCAGTTGCAATTGTCACTCTGGAACTGGACGAGTTCGAAGCCCTGCGCCTTGCCGACCTTTTAGGTCTCCATCAAGAGGAAGCGGCAGCGAAGATGAACGTC
>CBFGJT010000015.1:0-24975 GCA_965649165.1 Caldifarciminota bacterium
GAACTTGAAGGGGAAATTGACCAGCTTGTTTATAAACTTTATGATTTAACAGAAGAAGAAATTAACATCATAGAAAGAGAAACATAATGTCCCTTCCTTTGAGGTTGAGATAAATCCTGATGTCAGAAGATGGGCAGGGGACCCCAGCATCTTCCCGTTAGAATTTTACCGAGAAAATGGGGTTTGAGGGGCGGTTGAATTTTTCGATGAGAATTTTCGTTGTGCCTTTTTAAGATGTGCGAGTTAAACTAATAACCGCCCGAGGATTTGGGATTTAGTGGTGTATTCGGGATAACGGGAGTAGACATAGCAAAGGAGCTGGTTCAGAGGCAGAGATGCAAACTGGGTTTTGATGATTTTCAGCCCGGACGCAAGTTGCCGGTGGCGCGCGGTGGCGAGTTCGTAGAGGCGCCGCGCAATGCGCCTGCCTTGCGGAGTGAGTTCAAACATCAAGGTGCCAGCATCCAGCCGTTCCGCCGCGCCGATTCCGGCGTTGAAAGCCAGAAGCGAGCGAATGGTTTGGGCATCGGCTGACAAAATCGCGGTGCCGTCAGATTGAAGCGCAACCGCCCGCACCAGACCCGCTGCCAGCAATAGTTCCAGATCGCAATAGATCTCGGAGGCAAATGGACCCAGTTTATAAGGGACAAACCGGTAGGGCCGTCGGACCAATCGGTCAAAGTTGAGCTCTTTAAAGGCGATAAATAGCAGCTTGGTGATCCGGGTCATTCCCAACAGCGGTTCAGCAAATCTATTGGTTTTGCCCGGAGCATAGAGGAGAAGCAAAAGTAGGTCCAACCGGGAGGCAAGGCGAAGCGCGTTCGGGTTTTGTTCAAATCGGCGCAGGCGGTCAAGCAGCCGCTGCAGGGCGGGCTGATTGAGCCGGAATTTCAGCCGTTCGTAAAGGGCGGATGGGTCAAGCTGATCAAGTTGCAAATCAAGGCGCTGGCGCATTTGGGTAAAAAGCCTTCTGAGTTCTCGTTCTTTCATCGTTTGCTCCTTTCCATCTCCTTGCGGAGTTTTGCCCTCGCCCGGTTGAGCCGCATTTTCACCGCACCGGGGCTGAGGTGTAAAATCGTCGCCAGTTCCGAGATGGGGACCTCTTCCTGATAATAAATGATGAGAAGGAGCCGGTCTTTTGGTGGCAGACGGTTAAGGGCTTGCCGGAGCCGAAGGATCTGCTCGTCCTCTTGGGGGTTAGGTTGAATCATTGCCGCCTCCGGGCAATCGTCAAGGGAAACGGTTTCCGGCTGGCGGCGATGCTGCCGGTAGTGTTTGTTGATCCGGTTTATGCAGATCCGGAAGAGCCAGGTGGAAAGTCGGGATTCGCCGCGAAAGTTTTTGATCCCCCGCGCCGCATCGGCGAAGGTTTCGATCGCCGCATCTTCAGCTTCAGCGGTGTTTTCCAGCCGGGCAAGGCAGAGACGCATTATCGGTTTCCAGTAGCGGCGAAAGAGCTTTTCCAGCGCGCCCGGCAGGCCCTGTTTGAGTTCGGAGATAAGTTGCCGTTCATCTTCGGCAGGTTCCCGGCCCATTGGAGAATGATAACCTTCCGTTACCAAGGTTCAATCCTCTCGTTCTATATTGTTAGAGCCCGATTTTTAGCCCAAGATAACAGCCAGTTTTTGTCCTGGCTACTTAAGTTGGAATTTTTTAATTAGTTAGCGATCTGAAGCCCGGTTTACCCCCAGGGGAGTTCCGGGTATGGTCGGTTTGGTTTGACCGGTGGAAATTCGTTGGTATAATCTAATTAAGAACTGTTGTGTTAAAGGAGTCGGGGACTATTAGGTTTTTACTTTTTTTCGTGGTGCTGGTTCTGACCGGGTTTCTGGGGTGTGAGCATTTGAATCCGTTTGCCCGAGTGAAAGGGCCAGAGTATTTTCCCGAGCTGGGGCAATGGATATATTATCAGTATAATCGGGGATCAACCTATCGTTGGAGGTTTTCGCGGGTGCAGGAGAAATTCGAGCAGGCAAAATTGCGCGCCGGCTACAGCGATGAGCTAACGCTGGAGGTGATAAAAACCCTCAACTTTTATCCCGACGCTTCTGGCTACTGGTACAGCTATTATTATGTTGACGCCAGCGGGGTTTATGAGTATACGGGGTTTGAGTTTTATCCGGCGTTGCTGTTCCCTGCCGAGCCGGGTAAGAAGTGGGTGGTTGAGGAGTTAACCCTGGCTGATGGCAACGGGTTCCCGGTTGATACCCGGTTGGAGGCAAGTGCCAGGCTGGATACGGTGCGCGTTCCGGCGGGCGAATTTGAAGCGTTGCGGGTGGAGCTGAACTTTTACGATTATGACTACTGGCTGGTTTACAAACAGAAGCGCATCTACTGGCAGCTGATACGGTGGTATGCTGAAGGTTATGGACTGGTTCGGGAATTTGACGGTTATTCTTCGAAGTTTAGCGATCTGATTGAGTTTATTCCCAGGGGCTCAACAGGGGGTGGCGGTTGAGGCTGGGTGTGATCTATAAACTCGGGGTTATGGCGGTTTTGTGTTTGCCGGTTTTCACCGAAGCCGGGCCACCAGCGGTTATCAGTTTTCAGCCCAGCGTTACGCAGTCTGGAGGTTATACCTTTTTCGGCGGCCGGATGGTTTTGGCGGGATTTTTGGGGTTGTCTTATGACCGGGCACTGGTGGCTAACCGTTATAATAAAGGGGTTTTTGCGGTGATGGTGGGTTATCAGCCGGCGCGAAGCGGGTTTTTTGGGTTTTTGGGCTTAAACTTCGGTCCAGGGGTTAAAGCCGGAGTCCATGATCCGGTGAAACGGTCGAGTCTACCATACTTCTTTGATCTGGGGGGGAAAATCAGGCTCTTTGGTAGCAAGGATGTGGGAGTTTGTCTGTCCCCAGAGGTGAAGTATTACTTTAACCCGGGGTTTGCCTTTTCGCCCATCGGGCTGGCACCGGCGCTTGGGCTGGTGGTGGAGCTGGGCGGTTAAGATAAAACCGGAGGTAATTATGAAAAGGACCTTTTTTGCCGGGCTGGTGCTGGTTGTAGTGTGTTCTGGCGCCAGTCTGACCTGGCTTGGTTCGCTGGGCACGCCATATGCGGAGTGTCATGGTGTTTCGGCGGACGGCAGGGTGGTGGCGGGCTGGGCAGGTGTTTACACTCCCCATTATGCCTGGTACTGGAACCCAGATTCGGGGATGGTAGTGCTGCCACCGTTGGCATCAGGCCGCGATTGTGAGGCTTGGGGCTTGTCCGCAGATGGGGGCGTGGTGGTGGGGGTAGGTTTTATTGATAACACCAGTAATTACCGGGGCTTCTGGCGTCGGGGTGATTCGCTGATTGTTTTCGGGACCCTGGGTGGCAGTATCAGTTGGGCGTATGCTGCATCTGAGGATGGTTTTGAGGTCGCGGGCAGTGCCGAGCATTCATCGGGTTACAATCACGCGTTCCGCTGGACCGCAGACTCTGGGATGCAGGATTTGGGTGTGCTGCCGGGAGCGCTGCGGAGTGTGGGCCGGGCGATTTCACTTGACGGAAGCGTGGTGGTGGGCTGGTCCGGCTTCGCCGATATGATTCACCATGCCTTCCGCTGGGAGAATGGCCAGATGGTGGATATTCACAACCCGAGCTTTGAGCAGAGTGAGGGGATCGGAGTGTCCGGGGATGGACAGGTGGCGGTCGGTGCCTGGGGTTATGCCTCAATGACACCGTGCCGGCCGTTCCGCTGGACCGGGGCAACCGGAATGTATGATCTGGGTACGCTGGGCGGCGAGTGGGGTGAAGCCTGGGCGGCAAATTATGACGGATCAATTGTGGTGGGCTGGTCCGAAAGGTCTCAGGGTAACTGGGGAGCTTTCCGCTGGACGGCGCAAGGCGGGATGGAGGATTTGAATGTTACCTATGCCGGGCTGCTGACACCGGGTTCGGTGTTGCGGGACGCGCGGGCGATTTCACCTGATGGCAGATTTATTGCTGGCAGAGGTTACAATGCGGCAACCGGCAGGGATGAGGCATATCTTTTGGACACCGCTCCGCTCGGGACAGCGGAAACGGTAGACAATCAGGGCACTGCGGCTCATTTTATTATGGGGGCGACACATTTTACCGGGCCGGTGCGGTTCAGATTTAGGGTTCCGCAGACAGACCGTGTGGTTTTGAGGGTTTATGATGCCGGTGGCAGATTGGTCAGCTGTCCGGTTAATGCGCTGCTGACACCAGGTGATTATGAGGCGGTTTTTGAGCCGGAAGCAGGCAGCGGCGACGTTTTCTTTGCACTGCTCGAAACTCGGGATGGTGTTGCTCATCAGCGGTTGATCCGGATCAGGTAAGACACGGTTTTCCCAGTCATCTTTGACCCCGGCTTTATGCCGGGGTATAATTTATTTACGGTGTCTTAAATTAAAAAGGAGCAAGGATGAAAAATTTTCTGATTTTGGTCGTCATGCTGATGCCGGTTTTCGGGCTGAATCTGCCTGAGCCGGGCATACTGCCACCGAATGGGGTTGATTTTGAGACGGTGCAGGCGCTCGCGCTGCGCAAGGCACAGGCGGAGTGGCCCGGATGTCAGCCGGGCACGGTTGTGCCCTATGTTGATGAGCAGGGGCAGACCGTTGCCTATATGTTTCACTTCCGGACCGATGGCAAAAACTTCCCGGCCTATGAGCAGGTGGTTGCTGATATCTTAAATGAGCGGGAAGGGCTGACCCAAAATACTGATCTTACCCGCTGGCGCTCAAAGTATGCCCATCTGCTGATTTCTGCCCGCTACGACCGGACCCCGATTGTGTGTTATGGCTATGGGACGAGCGAGTACTACGCGGTGGCAACCGAGGGCTTGCGCCGGGCAAGGGAGATTTTGGGTGATGATGCGTTTCTGAGCCGGATCTACTTTGTGGCGCCGGTGGTGTTTCTGGAGTTCAGCAATCTGCAGGGTCAGCAGGTGATTTTCACCCCCCATTTTGAGCAGAGCTGGCGCTCAAGAACCGAGTTTCAGCGTTGGGTCTCGGAGCTGAAGGCACAGGCAGGAGCGAGTCAGCCGGATCTGGTTGCGATTGCCCGTTACCGCCAGGAGTGGGACCAGGCGTTTGAGCGGGACTATTCCCACTGGAACGAGGTTTACATTCCGGGTGCAGAGCAGGCACCGTTCTATGACTGGAGCTATGGCTGCACCCCAACTTCGGCCGCGATGGTGATGGGCTATATTGACCGGGTTCTGGGCTATGGCCGGCTCGTGGACTGGTTCTGGCAACGCTGGGATATGGTTGAAGGGGAATGGGACAAGCAGATCCCAAATGTCCAGCGGGAGTGCGCGCTGCGGATGTTTACCGACACCACCCGCGGAGCAACGACCATCGGCGCCATCGCTCAGGGTCTGTATCTTGTTGCCTGGGACAATGACTATCCGTCATTTGAGATTGTTGAGGACTTGGGCACCAGCGGAAATGACTGGGCATGGGAGACAATAGTTCGTGAGTTTGATGCCGGGTATCCGATGGTCTGGTCCGCAATCTGGGCGATCCATTCGCTTGCCGGGTTTGGTTACCGGACTCCGGAGAAGGATCTCTTTGTCCACAACACCTGGTGGCAGCCGGCAGAGTGGTGGCACTATTCGGGCAATGAGCGGTCCCATGTTGCGGCGGTGCATCCGGCGGGCGCGGATCCACAATGTCTTCGGCTGCTTTATCCGCTGGGTGACACCTTTTACAACTCCTTTGGCCGGGGTGAGACACTGCAGGTTGGCGATACGGTCCAGGTCCGCTGGGACAACTTCGGCAATCCCGGCGACTGGGTGGCGATTGACATCTCATTTGATGCGGGCAGGAGCTGGAACCGGCTGGACAGTGTGCCGGATCAGGGGCATTATGACTGGCTGATTTCTCCGGACTATCAGGCACAGGAGTCGGTCCGGCTCAGGCTGCGGCAGTATTATCAGGGCACGCTGACTGCAGCTGATGGCACCTTCGGCTGTTTCCGGCTGGTGCGGGAGCCATTGGCACCCAAGTATCTGGCACCGCAGAACGGACTGCCGGTGACCCAGCCGCCCGTGGTGCTGGTGATTGACACCTTGCGCACCGATTTTGACTCAGTTCATTTTGTGGTCTGGAAGGGGACGGCAGATACGGTGCTGAATCTCAGAACCACCGCCCGGCGCTGCACAATCCCTGAATGGCTGCTTATCTACAACCAGACCTACAAATGGGTCTGCCGGGCACATAACCGGTTCGGCTGGGGCGATTTCGGTCCGATGTGGAGCTTCCGGGTCGGTTTTCGGCCCGGGGTTGAGGAGCAGACCGTAGCTCCGGCAGCTATCATTCCGGGACCAACCATCAGGTTGCGCCGGCAGGAGTTCGTGGCACCTGCGAACAGCAGATGTGAAATATACGATGTTGGGGGTAGGCTGGCGTGCCGGCTTGAGGCTGAAGTTAGTGTGCGACTGCCCACCGGGATGTATTTTGTCCAAAGCCCGGAGCGACGGTTGGTGCAGAAGCTGGTGGTGCTGGAGTAGGAGCGCAGGGTAAATAAAAAAGCGGGTCCATTCGGACCCGCTTTATCTTTACCAGGCTAATTAATACTCGTCCTTTTTGCCGGTCAATTCTATTTCCATCATGTCAGCAGTCGTGTAGACCGCCCGGATGACATCGGTCAGGGTGCTGGCATCGGCATCGGCTGGGATCTTGGCGCAGAACCGGACCACCTTGGAGCCGTCAGAACGAACCCAGACATCAAACGAGCCGATCTTCTTTAAGTAACTCTGTTCCAGCAGTTTGTTCGCATGTCCTACCGGCAGGTTGCCCTTGAATTTATAGACCGGGGACCAGACCTCGCGGATTTCAAAGTCGCCGTAGGTCTCGGTGCCGGAATTGACAAACACCAGCTGGGTGCGGTTGTCATCAGTATCAAAAATCATCTTGAAGTCGTTATCGGAGTCGATTTCATAGTTGTACCCGGCTTCGTCGAGGATGTTCTTAACCCGCGGGTCAGCGTCACCAGCGGCGAGCAGGCTGCCCATGCCGATTGCAAGCAGTATACCTGCAATCGCAATTACTTTGTGATATTTCATAAAAACCGCTCCTTATGTTATACCTTTGCATTTTATTTTTCCAGCAACACTGCCGGAAATGATGTCGTAAATATAATATGGTAAGGGGTTGCTGTCAAGTTTGAATTGGGCAGCTGTTCGGAGATAATTACCTCAAGTGAGTCCCGGTATCCTTATCCATAACTGTTCTCAGCTTTTGACCTTTGCCGATGCTGGGTTGGGGCTGGTGGCGCAGGGTGCGGTTCGGATCCGGGCGGGCAGGATTGCCGATGTCGGCACGGACCTGACACCACAACCTGGCGAGCAGGTGCTGGATGCCCGCGGATGCGTGGTTATGCCCGGTTTTGTTGACCCGCATACCCATCTCGTCTTTGCGGGCTGGCGGGCAGAGGAGTTTGAAATGCGGCTGGCGGGCAAAAGCTACAAGGAGATTGCTGAGGCGGGTGGTGGGATTCTGAACACGGTGAGGCGGACACGGGCTGCGGGTTTTGAGGAGCTTTACCGGAGTGCCCGGGAGCGGCTTGAGGAGGCGCTTTCCTGGGGAACAACGACGCTGGAGATCAAGTCGGGTTACGGGCTGGAGCTGGAAACGGAGCTTAGGATGCTTGAGGTTGCCCGGTGGCTGGAGCAGGAGGGACCGATCCGGATTGTGCCGACATTTTTGGGCGCGCATGCGGTGCCGAAGGAGACCGATAAGGAGGCATATATCCGGCAGATTGTGGAGGTGATGCTGCCGCGGGTTGCAGAGAAAAAACTGGCACGGTTCTGTGATGTTTTCTGTGAGAATTTTGTATTCAATGCGATTGAGAGCCGGCAGATCCTGGCAGCAGGGAAGCGGTTCGGACTGCTGCCCACGGTGCATGCAGATGAGATTGAAAGTTCTGGCGGCGCCGAGCTGGCAGCCGAAATCGGGGCGGTCTCTGCCAGCCATCTGCTTCAGCCCTCAGAGCGGGGGTTGAGGATGATGGCGGAGCAGGGGGTGGTGGCGGTGCTTTTGCCCGGAACCTGCTTCTTTCTGCAGGAGCAACACCGATCACCAGTAAACCGGATGCGGGAGCTGGGGATCACGATGGCACTGGGGAGCGACTTCAATCCCGGGTCCTGCACCCTGCTGGCACAGCCACTGGTTGCCCAGTTCGGGTGTATATATTACGGGCTCACGATTACCGAGGCATTGCGGGGTATTACCATCAACGCGGCCCGGGCGCTGAAGCTGGAGGCGGAAGCCGGCAGTATTGAGATGGGAAAATCGGCAGATGTGGTTATTACCGATGTGCCCGATTACCGGCATTTGATTTACCGGCTGGGGCATAATCCCGTGCAGCTGGTTCTGAGTCAGGGTAGGGTCGTTTACACCAGAGAGAAAGGAGTTTTAAAGGAATAATCTTGTCCCCGGGGAGATTCCGGCAACCGAGCTGAAAATGGTCTGCAGGTTTTTTACGGCCAGCTATTCGGCTGCCGGATCGGTATCTGGTCCAGGGAGTAATCAGGCTCAGTTGCCTTCATCAGTTGCCGGCTGATAGTCAATACCGGGAACCCAGAGGTTCTCGCCTGCCGGTTTTTCTTCCGCGGGCGGTGCCGGGCGATGGAGTCGTTGATAGTAACGGATGCCGAAGAAGACGAGGAGCGCGACGAACAGAATGAGAAAGATGGCGCTGCCGATGTTGCGGTTCCGGTGGTAGGTTCGCTGGAGCTCATTATAGTCAGCGGGTCTGATGTCCTCATCAAATTTGACCGGTGTTTCTGTCCGTTTACCCATCAGAATATATGATAATGTCGCAATAATTTTCTGTCAACCCCGGAAAAGCATAAACTTGACATTGAGCACGGGTTGTTTATCCTTCACTGATGATGAACAAGCGCGTGTCGAAAAGAGCCAAGACCTGCCCGTTTTGCGAGCAGGGTGTAACGCATATTGATTACAAGGATCCGAGACTCCGGGATTTTCTGACCGAACGGGGGAAGATCGTATCATCGCGGGTTTCCGGCGTCTGCGCCCTGCACCAGCGCCGGCTTGCCCGTGCGATCAAGATCGCCCGGAACCTGGCATTGCTGCCGTTTACTGAGCACCGATGAAGGTCATACTTTTATCCGATATTGAACGGCTGGGAAAGCGGGGTGAGGTGGTCAATGTCCGGGACGGGTTTGCCCGGAACTACCTGCTGCCCAGAAAACTGGCACTGGTGGCAGATGAGAGCAGTCTGCGCCAACTGGAGAATATCAGGAAACAGCTCGCCAGCCGGGAGACCAAAATTACCCGACGGCTGATGGATATGGCGCAGCGGCTCGGGCTGGTGACGATCAAGGCCGGCATAAAGATGGGTGCCGAGGGTGCCTTTGGTGCGATCACCAATGCCGATATTGCCCGTCTGCTCGAGCAGGCGGGGTATCAAGTGGACAAACATGCAATTGTCTTGGAGGAGCCGATCAAGGCGCCGGGGGTTTACGACATTCCGGTGAAGCTGGGACATGAGATAACCGCCACGGTCAAGCTCTGGGTGGTTGAAGAGACCGCGGGCTGATTTCTGTCCCTTTGCCGGAAATCGGGAAAAGGAAGTCCGCAGGAGACGGGTATGATTGAAGTCCGGGTTGAGGCGGTGCTGATTGAACAGTCATCCAACACACCGGTAATGCTGCTAAGGGAGGTTGGCGGTAGCCGGGTCCTGCCGGTGTTTATCGGTCCGGCAGAGGCTTCAGCAATAATCTATGCCCTGGAGAAGACACAGTTTGTCCGGCCGCTGACCCTGGATCTGATGCGCAATGTGATTACCGGGCTCAATGGTAAAGTCCGGCAGGTGGTGATCAACCGGCTGGATGATGAGACCTTTTTTGCCGAGCTGGTGCTGGAGAGCGGGGAGCAGCTGGTGGCAATTGATGCCCGCCCCTCAGATTCGGTCGGGCTGGCACTGCGGGTTGGAGCGCCGATCTTTGTTGAGGATGAGGTGATGGAGCGCGCCGGACAGTGGCTTTCTGATGAAGAGGAGACCCGGCTAAAGGAACTGCGGGAGCGGATGCGGAAGGTTGAGCCCGAAGATTTCGGGAATTATCAGATCTGAACATGCTGGACAAGGTGGTAATTGAGCGGTTGAAGCGGGGCGTGGAGCGGCTGGAGACTGAAGCGGAGCTGATAGAGCGGCTGGAAAGGGCAGAGGCAACCGGCAGGCCGCTGCGGGTGAAGTTGGGGATCGACGCCTCCGGTCCGGATATTCATCTCGGATTTGCGGTCGTGCTGCGCAAGCTGCGGCAGTTTCAGGAGTTGGGGCATACTGCGGTACTGATCATCGGCGATTTTACCGGGAAGATCGGAGACCCGACGGGCCGGTCCAAGACCAGGCCGCAACTGACCGATGAGCAGGTGCGGGAGAATATGCAACGGTATCGGGAGCAGGTGTTCAAGATTCTGATGCCGGAGCGGTGTGAGTTCCGCTACAATTCGGAATGGCTGGGTAAGCTGAATGCTACCGATGTCGTCAATCTGGCTGCCCGTTACACCGTTGCCCGGCTGATTGAGCGGGAGGACTTCCGCAAGCGGCTGGATGATGGTGTGCCGCTGTTTGTGCATGAACTGCTTTATCCGCTGTTTCAGGGTTACGATTCGGTGATGGTGCAGGCGGATGTGGAGTTGGGCGGAGCGGACCAGTACTGGAACCTGCTTGTCGGCCGGGAACTGCAGGCACGGTTCGGCCAGGAGCCGCAGGTGATCATGACGGTGCCGCTGCTTGTGGGTACCGACGGGAAGATGAAGATGTCTAAGTCCTACGGTAATTATGTCGGGATCAGCGAGCCGGCAGGAGAGATGTACGGCAAGCTGATGTCAATTCCGGATGAGCTGATTCTGGAATATTTCCGGCTGACCACGGAAAAAACCGATGCCGAGATCGCTGAGTATGAGCGCCGGCTCAGGTCGGGCGAGAATCCGCGCAATATCAAGGCGGAGCTGGCAAAGGCGGTGGTGGCGATCTACCATTCACCGGCAGCGGCGGAGCAAGCGGCAGTTGAATTTGACCGGATCTTCCGGGAGAAGCAGGCGCCGGCGCAGATGCCCGAGTTTTCGATACCTGGGTCAGGGATTAATATCGTTGACCTGATCGTCCAGGCCGGGCTTCTGCCCTCCAAGAGCGAGGCACGGCGCAAGCTGCAAGAAGGGGCGGTTTATCTGGATGGAGTGCGGGTGAATGACCCGGCGCTGGTGCTCAAGCCAGCAGGGGAGCCGGTTGTGCTCAAGGTGGGCAAACGCCGGTTTGTCCGGCTTATAGGATAGATTTTTTCAGAAAGGAGGTTTGCATGATCGAGGAAAAACAGCCGGCACAGGGACCGCCGGTTCAGATTGAAATCGGCGAGAAGGAGTCGGAAGGAATCTATTCCAACTTTGTGCTTATTGCCCACTCCGCTTCGGAGTTTATTATCGACTTTGCCCGGATTCTGCCCGGACTGCCGAAAGCCAAGGTATTTTCCCGGATTGTGATGACGCCGCAGCATGCGGCACTGCTACACGAGGCGCTGAGTGAAAATATCCGGAAATACGAGGCACGGTTCGGCAAGATCAACATTCATGGGCAGAGGGAAGATACTGCCAAGAGCCTCGGATTTTAGATGGTGAAGGGGGACACCAGTAGTAATATTGCTGCCCGATAATGGGCAGAGCCGTGATGGAGGGAGAGATGAAGATTCCAAAGAGGGTTATTAAAAACCTGCCACCGGTTTGCCAGCTCACCGCCAGTGTCGTTGATGCATGGGGAGGTAAGGCGTATCTGGTCGGCGGACTGGTGCGCGACCTTCTACTTGACGCCGGCGCTTTGTCCCTGGGGAATCGGGATTGGGACATTGCAGTGGACCTGCGCAGCACCGGCAAAGGTCTTTTGGGGCTGCTGAAGGAGCTTCAGAACCGCACCGGTGGCAAGTATGTTTTTCATCATCAGTTTCTGACTGGTACGCTGATGCTCTCCGAACTGCGGGTGGACATTGCTCATACGCGGGAGGAAAATTATCCTCAACCCGCCGTCCTGCCGGAGATCCGGCCCGCGGGGATTGAAGCGGACCTGAGGCGGCGGGATTTTACTGTGAATGCGCTGGCACTGGTTTTGTCTGGCCCGGAGAAGGGAATAGTAATTGATCCGACCGGCGGTACTGTGGATCTCAAGCACCATCTGATCCGGATTATCCACCCGATAAGCTTCATCGATGATCCGACCCGGATCTTCCGGGCGATCCGGTTTGCGGTTCGGTTCGGTTTCGAGATTGAGTCCGGGACATTGCATCTGATGCGCCAGGCGATCGCCGCCGGTTATCCGGCGCGCCTGACACCAGAGCGGATTCTCTACGAACTGCGCTGCATCTGCCGGGAAAGAAGTGCACTGAAGATGCTGGAGGCGGTGATCCGGGAAGGGGTCCTGACCGCCTGCTTTTCCAAATCATCCGGTCCGGAATTTTTTGGTGTCCCGGTCAAGCAGGTCCTTAATGAACTGGCGGCGCTCGTTCGTTCCGGTGCCGGTGAGGAGCTGCTGATGATTTACCTTTTGAGTCGGCTGCCAGTTAACGAGCGATTTCCGATCACCCGTGAGGAACGGGTAGCCCGTGAGGCGCTGGTGAACAGCGCCGTTCTGCTTGAGCGTCTGAGCCGGATGCGCCGGCGTTCTTCAATCTATCAGCTGTTGCGGGGTGTACCGGTGCCAACGCTTAAGATTCTGGCGGTACTCAGTTCGGCTCCGGACCGGAGCCGGCTGCGGCTGTTTCTTCAAGAGCTGATACATGTTCAACCGCAGCTGCAGGCAGCGGACCTGATTGCGGCCGGAGTCAAGCCCGGACCGGAAATGGGCAGAATACTCGAGCGGCTGCTGGTTGCAAGGCTGGACCGGAGGGTGAAAAACCGGGATGAGGAGCTGGCATTTGTCCACCGGCTTCAGAGCTCCAATGTTTGATATTGAGGGAATCTTTCTTTCAGTGCCGGCGATCCTGTTCGGGCTCACCGTTCATGAGTTCAGTCATGGCTATGCAGCGCTGATTCTGGGGGATACGACCGCAAGGGATGAAGGGCGGCTGACACTGAATCCGCTCAAGCATCTGGATCCCCTCGGCACACTGCTTTTGCTTCTGCCCTGGACCAGGTTCGGCTGGGCAAAGCCGGTGCCGATCAATCCGGCGAACTTCCGCTATCCGCTGCGCGACCTGGCGATCGCTTCGCTTGCCGGTCCGCTGGCGAACTTTTTTACCGCCGGTGCTGCCGGATTGATCTTCCGGCTCTTCGGGTTTTTTGGGGTGGGAGGTTTCTTTCTGCGTCTGGCAGGTTATTTCGTAATCTACAACCTGATCCTCGGGTTTTTCAATCTGATGCCAATCCCCCCGCTTGACGGCTCTCGACTTGTTTATTATCTTTTACCGCCGGAACTGGCTGCCCGATATGGTCAGCTGGAACGGCTGGGTTTTGTGAGCATGATTTTAATTTTTGTATTCGGACTTCCGGTCTTCCGGTATCTGCTGCTGCCGCTCGTCTGGCTCAGCGCACGGATTTTTACCGGTCAGGGGCAGTGGTTCTGATGCGCGATGTAAGCGTATGAAAAGCCGGGGGAGGCGGGTTGTCAATGGCAAGGAGTAAAAAAAACCGGGTGCGCCGGTTTGCGCTGCAGGTGCTGGCGGTTGCGCTTGTGCTTTACATCGCGCTCACGCTGGTCAGCTTTCTTTTTGACAGGCCGGCAGGCGCGCTGGGAAAACTGCTGGCAGGCTGGCTTTTTCGGCTTACCGGCGGTTTTGCCCTGCTTTTGCCGGTTCTGGCGGGTCTGGCGGTGGGGATGTGGCTTTTCCGGGCGCGCTCCTGGCGCCGGTTCTGGTCGTTTGTGCTGCTTGCGGCCGGGGTCTTCATCAGTGCGGTAATTCTCTCCTATTATGGTGGCACGGGCAATCCGGCTGATTACCGACTGGAGGGTCCGCTTACCGACGTTGACAACTTCGGGGGTGCTGCCGGCAGACTCACGGCCCGGCTGTTGACCGCGGTTTTCGGGCTGGGCAGTCTGATGTTCGCGGGGCTGGCGTTTTACTTCGGTTTTGCGCTCTGGTTCCGCCGAATCAGGAAAAAGGATCTGGTACTGCCGGTGCTGATTGTGATTTACGGATTCTTTTTGGAGTTTTTTACCGCCTGGTTTGGTGCACCGGAACGGCTCGCGGGCAGATGCGGGCAGACGGTGGTGCAGGGACTGAATCTGCTTATCGGCAGTATCGGAACCTTGATGCTGCTGATTGCTGGCTTGCTGATCCTTTTTGCCCTATCCGGCTGGATTCTGCCTCTCTCCCATCGGTGGCTGAAAGCGGCAGGTTCATGGCTGATTGAACGCTTACGCCGACGCCCGCCAGTGCGGGTACCGGCACCGGAATTCCCGGTCCAGCAGTCACTGGAGCCGGCGGGTGAGACACCGGCAGCAATGACCGCAGAAGCCGAGCCGACGGTGGTGATCACTTCACCCAAACCGGCGAAGAAGCCGGTCAGGATCAACCTTGACGATTTTCAGCAGGAGTTTCTGGTGCGGCTGGATCAGCCCGGACCCCAGGACAAAATTTTCAAGGACCCGGCTGAGGCGCAGGCGGAGGGCGAGCTGCTGATGAAAAAGCTCCGTGAGTTCGGGGTGGACGGTAAATTGACCGCCATCCTTTCCGGACCGCTGATCACCCGGTTTGAGCTTGAGCCGGCGCCCGGTATCCGGTGCGGCGGAATTGAGAGTCTGGCGGATGACATTGCGCTGGCACTTTCTGCGGAGCGGGTTCGGATTCTGGCGCCGATTCCGGGCAAAAGTGCGGTCGGGGTTGAGATTCCAAACAAAAGCCGGCGCACCGTTTATTTGAAGGAGGTGCTGACCAGTGATGCCTTCCGCCAGCTCGATTCGCCGCTTGGATTTGCGCTCGGCACGACGATCACCGGCGAGCCCTATTGTGCTGATCTGCGGCAGATGCCTCATGTCCTGATCGCCGGCACCACCGGTTCGGGGAAATCGGTCTGCATCAATACGATCATCATGTCAATCATCTACCGCTCAACGCCGGAGGAGGTCCGGTTTCTGACGATCGACCCCAAGCAGCTGGAACTGCCGATCTACAATCCGATTCCACACCTTTTGTCCCGGACGACGATTGACCCGGAGCGGGTGGTGGATGAACTGACCCGGATTGTTGAGATCATGGAGGCGCGCTATAGCGAGTTTGCCGAGCTCGGGGTTCGGGATATCACCAGTTTCAATGCCTGCTGTGAGGAGGCTGGCAAGCGGAAAAAGCCGTATATCGTTGTGATCATTGACGAGCTGGCGGATCTGATGCAGCGGGCGCCGGCGGAGATTGAGGCGCGGATCATCCGGCTCGCGCAGATGTCGCGGGCGGTCGGAATTCATCTTGTTTTAGCAACTCAGCGGCCCTCGGTGGATGTGATCACCGGGCTGATCAAGGCAAACTTCCCGTGCCGGATTGCATTTCAGGTAGCGACCAAGGTGGACTCGCGGACAATCCTTGATGCCAACGGTGCCGAGTCGCTGCTCGGACGGGGCGATATGCTCTTTTTGCCGCCGGGCAAGGGCGAAGCGGTCCGGCTGCACGGCTGTTTTGTCTCGGAGCGGGCGGCAAAGCAGGTGGTGGAGCTCTGGGCGGTGCGCTATCTTACTGGAGTGCTGAGTGAACTGGTGGAGGATGCGGCGGAAAAGGCAAAGGCGCTGGTTGAGGCAGATGTGGTGGAGGTGCTTTATGACCCGCGACGGGCAAGAGGCAGAAAGCTGGAGATTCTGCGGGAGATCCTGCCGGCGGAGGTTGTTGACAATCTGCTGCAACGGCGTTATTATGAACCGCTTGAGGAGGAGCTGGCGGCGGTCCGGACCGACCGTCGAACTGATGCCGGCAATGGCAATGAATATGACGAGTACTTTGCCGAGGCGGCGCGTCAGGTGGTGATTCACCGGGAGGCGTCGGTTTCCATGCTTCAGCGGCGCCTTGATGTCGGTTGGGCAAGGGCGGGCAGAATTATTGACCAGCTGGAGCGTGCCGGGATTGTCGGTCCGCATGCCGGCTCTAAACCGCGCAAGGTGCTCGTCAATGATGAACAGGAGCTGGAGCAGAAGCTGAAACAGCTGTTTGGAGAGAAGCAATGATTGCACCTAGGCAGTACCGTAACTGGATCAAGCGGATTGTGGATCAGATTCCGTGCGAGACCGACGAGTCAACGAAAAGTTACATCATGTCCCTGCCCGAGGCGAAGCTGGTGGCACCCAAGCCCGAGATTGTGGTTGATGATCACTGGTTCTGTGTCCGCCGGTATCATGACCCGATCTCAAATGACCACATCCTTGAGGTCTACATCGGCAGCCAGCGTTCGAACGAGGAGTGGATGGGTTATGATCGAATCGATCCCCGCTGGCTTGATGCCGAAGGCCGGGACCTTGACCGCTGGGAGCTCACCCGGGCATACATGCGACCCCGATTTAGGGGCGGCAACTACTCCCAGTTCATGGTGGAGTTGGTGCTGGCACTGTGCCAGAAGAACCGGGGTTATTCGGTTGTTGCCTATCCCCGCCATGTGGCGATGCTGGTGACCCTGATCAAGATGGGGTTCAAGACTATGGACGGCAAATACGACAACACCCTGCGCCTGATTGTGAATGAGGGAATGCGCTTTTACGCCCGGGACTCAAATCAGCGGCGCCTTTATTATGCACAGGAATTTCGTCCCTTTATCATTGAGGGCAGTTTTATCATGGAGAAACGGGTGCGCGGGGTTTCGCTCTGGGAGTTTCTCTGGAAGAAAATTTAGTTTGAGGGAGAGAAAATCTGTGCCAGCTGGCTGGCACCGAGTATGCCGGCATCATCAACCAGTTTTGAGAGGACAATCCGGAATTTACGGTTGGTGCCGTAGAGCCGGGAGTTGATCGATTTCTGGACCGCACGGAGCAGCGGTCTGCCGAGCCGGCTGATCCCGCCGCCAAGCACAATTATTTCCGGGTCGATAATCATGAGCGCATTATAAATTCCCAGCCCGAGCAGTCGGCCGGTTTCTTCCACGACCTGTAGGGCGAGCCGGTCGCCCCTGCGGGCGGCGACACCGATCTCACTTGGGGTCAGACGCCGGTAGTCGTAGTTGATCAGATCGAAAAGCAGGCTCTGCTGTTCGCTGGCACCGCCGAACAGGGTCAGCTGATTCCGGCCTGATGCCAA
Organism: Caldifarciminota bacterium; assembly: GCA_965649165.1. Taxonomy (GTDB): domain Bacteria; phylum Hydrothermota; class Tepidihabitantia; order Tepidihabitantales; family Tepidihabitantaceae; genus JAOABP01. Next base: position 17,173 of record CBFGJT010000015.1, read on the forward strand.
CCGGTGCTGCTGGAGACGGAGCCGGCGTCGACAGCGGTGAACTATTGCCTCCGCACCCACATAACGCTCGAGACAGCCGCGGTTGCCGCAGGGGCAGGAAATTCCGTTGGGGAAAATCACCGTATGCCCGAGTTCGCCGGCGTAATGATTTGCACCCAGCAGCAGCCGTTTTCCGGCAATGATGCCGGTGCCAACACCGGTGCCCAGTGTGATCACCAGTGCATCGTTACAGTCGCGGGCAGCACCGAAGAGCCATTCGCCGAGCGCTACCGCATTGGCATCATTGGCACAGAAGACCGGCAGCCCGGTCAGCCGGGCGAGTGTATCTTTGACCGGCACGCGTTCCCAGGCCGGAAGGTTCGGAGAGGTAAAGACAATCCCGTCCCGGTGATCAACCAGTCCGGCAATGCCGATCCCGAAACTGGCAACCTCATGCTTCTCTCCCATTGCCAGTGCGGTGCGGGCGAGCCGTTCTAGCACCCTGCCGGGTGGAGCCTGCGGGTCGGTACGTAGCCGGCGCCGGGCAACGATCCTGCCCGCCTCGTCCACCAATCCAATTCTGATATTGGTGCCGCCGATGTCAGCGCCGAGGTAAAAACTCATCGGTCATGCCGAGCTCAAAAATTTTCAGCAGCAGTTTTTCATAAGTTGGACCTGGTTCGGTATCCCGTCGTGCCATCACCCGGCGGACACAGTCCAGCATCTCCTCCCGGCGCCACCTGCCGGTTCTGCCCCAGGTGAATGCACCGAGCTGTTTTGGTGCGGGTCCGGCTTCAAACCAGTTGGCAAAAGTACCGAACACTGCACCGGTGGGAATCATCGTGCCGATTGCGGTCTTGACGTGATCGCCAATCAGACAGCCCAGCTTCAGCATGCCGGTGTCAATCGAACGGCTTTTGAGCTGAAGCCGGACCGAATGGTAGTTGCTTTTCAGATCCGAGCAGGTGGTCAAGGCACCGAGATTGACCCACGCACCGACATAGCTGTGCCCGATAAAGCCCTCGTGCTGCTTATTGGCATAGCCCTGAAAGATTGAGCACTCCACCTCGCCGCCGATCTTGCACCGCGGTCCGAAAGAACAGCCGGGCCGGACCCGGGCGCCATCGATCACCGTGCCTGGTCCAACATAGCAGGGACCCTCAATCAGCGAAAAGGGCCGAACCTCACAGCCGGCATCCAGATAAACCGGACCTTGGTCAGTTAGGATGACCGCGGTGCGGTGCACCCGGGCCGAGCGGTTCTTGATCACACCGCCGGAACTGCGGGCTGAGGTTTTAAGTTCGCGCAGCAGTTCTTTGGGGTTGTCTCGGATCAGCTCCCAGATATAGGTATAGACCCGGGCTTTAATCTCCCTTTCCGGCAGGCCGAGCTGAACCCGGCCGAGAAAACCCGGTTTCCAGGAACGGGACTGATTGAGCCGGAAGCCCGCGATGCGTTTTTCGGCAATAAACAGCTCCTCCGGACCGCTGACCGGCAGTTTTTCCATTAAAACCGCACTGGCAGAGATAAACAGCACCGGTGGTTGAACCGGCTGGTTTATCAGACAGTCAGGATGCTGCTCCTGCACCAGTTCAGCGAGCTCATCCCGGATCCAGAGGTTGAACTTTTCCTTCGGATATCGGCGCCGCAGCTTTTCGAGCAGAGTCCGGCAGCCGAACAGCAGGTCGAACACCGGTCGCAGGTGAATCAGCGGATAGAAATTACCCCAGCTCTCATCCTCGTAAACGCAGACCATAGTCAAGCATAACCGGCAGATAAATAGTGTCAAGCAGGAGCGGTCGGATTGATGGCGCATCACATCCAATATCAGTACCGTGCTGGGAACTGCCCAGGGTGTTGTTCATTACTGGCGGTCAAGTTGATAACATATTGCAGATTATCAAGTTAGCAAAATAGTCCGATTTTTACCGCACAGAAAATGTTAAATTACTGTCTTTTTTGGGTTCTAATATAATATAGGGTGTTACGCCGGTGGAAATTGCCTGTCGGGTATAAAATACAAAGCAATGCGTTAGCGGGCAATACGTTCACAAAATCGCTCTTCTGCTGTTGGTATATAAGTTAAACTCCTCATGATTTTACTTGCCGAATCATGCTGGTCTATAACACTGACGGCTACCAGCGGCTGTTGGCGACCTTCGGTGTAGTCAACAGCAACAATGCCGGGCGGGCAGTTGCCATTGATAACAGCAGAAATGTCTATAATTGTCGGTCGTTCAACCGGTGCCACCACCGGCCGGGATATGAAGTGCTGGTAATTCCGGTAACGGGGATTAGGTTACGCTCCGGGTGAACGGATTTAACGGTGATACCGTCTGGACCAGAAGGTATAGCGGTCCGGCCTCCGGCACCGATGAGGCGGTTGCGGTGCTCTGTGCGGGTAGCACGGTTTATGTTACCGGTACGAGTGAGGGGGCAGGCACCGGCTCGGACTTTGCTACGGGTGGTGGTGATAAATAACGGACCTTAATTATTGACTTCTGGCCACCGCAATTTAAAATTATAATTTGTGGAGCAGACGCTGCTCGTGATCAAACCGGATGCGGTGGCAAGGGGGGTGATCGGTGAAATCATCACCACGATTGAGCGCACCGGACTGAAGATTGCCGGTCTGGTGATGCGCCGGCTCTCCCGTGCTGAGGCAGAGGAGTTCTATTTAATTCACCGGGGCAAGGATTTTTTTGCCGGGCTGGTGGAGTTCATCATTTCCGGTCCGGTGGTTGCCCTGCTCATTGAGGGTGAGAACGCCCGGCAGCGGGTCAGGGAACTTGCCGGTGCGACCGATCCGGCAGAGGCGAAACCCGGAACGATCAGACAGCGGTTCGGAACCTCGGTTCGGACCAATGCGGTCCACGCTGCCAATCCGGCTGAGGATGTGGAGCGGGAGGTCAGATTTTTCTTTGGTAATTTAAGTCAACCGTAAGGAGTGCAGAATGAAAAGGTATGCGGTGCTGCTCGTGCCGGTCCTGATTTTTGCCGGCACGATTACGAAAACACTGGAGTTCAGCCCAACTGAGCTGAATATTACCAGTGCCAATGGTTATGATGTGGTTCAGCTGAAAAATGCCGGTTCGATTACCGAGCCGGGCAAGCCGGCACTGCCGGTGGTGCCGGTGAATGTTGTGGTGCCGGCAAATGCAACCGTAATCGGAATCGAGGTTATTCCGCTGGCGACTGAGGAGCTTGCCGGCAGTTACCGGGTTCATCCGGCACAGGAGCCGGTGGTGCTCTCGGCAAAGATCCAGCCTGGGTTTGTTCCGCCCGACCCGCAGATTTATGCTCAGAGTCAGTCGTTTCCGGGCAGGGTTTATGACTGGAACGGCTATACCGGCACGATGATGGGCTGGCGGGTCAGTGGGTTTGGCATCTATCCGCTTCAGTATGAGCCGACGAGCGGGAGGTTGACTCTGTACCGGCGGCTGCAGGTCAGGGTCAGCTATCAGGAGAGGGCGGTCAGTCCGGCGCGACTTTCCGAGCGCCAGCTGGCGGTGTTTGCGCCCGCGGTGCGCAGTGTCGTAGTCAATCCGGAAGATGTAGGCCGATTTGCGCCTGAGGTCCGGCAGACCGATCAGCTGGACTGTGATTATGCGATCATCACCAGCGGGTCACTGGCGAGCGGCTTTCAGTCGCTTGCCGACTGGCGGACGAAGAAAGGGCTTTACACCCGCATCTTCCGCACCGACTCGATCAGCGCCCGCTATCCGGGTCGGGACTTGCAGGAGAAGATCAGGAATTTTATCATTGACTACTGGACAAATCACGGACTGATCTATGTACTGCTGGCGGGTGACAACTCGCTGGTTCCGGCACGCCGGGCAAGGTGTGTCGTCGGAAATGAAACCGGCAATATTCCGGCAGATCTCTATTATGCGGACCTGCAGTGGTCCTGGGATGGGAACGGCAACAATATCTTCGGCGAGATGAGCGGCGATACGGTAGATTTGTTCTACGATCTGTTCATTGGCCGGGCATCGGTGGACAATGCGACCCAGGTGAACACCTTTATTAATAAGACGCTGTTTTATGAGAGGACGCCGACCGCTGACTATCTGCAGCGGATGCTTCTGCCCTATGTGATGCTCTGGTCTTCATCCGGCTATTCGGGCCGGGTGGTCTCGGAGACAATCGCAGCGAAGACTCCTTCCGGCTGGACCGATGCCTATATCGCCAATCCGACTACAACCACACCGATGCGCGACTCGATCAACCGAGGCTATCATTTTTGCCATGTTGCCGCCCATGGGGATGATTACGGATTCTATACCGAGAGCGGGCTCACAATCTACTCTACCACCACCGCCAGTGGTCAGACGAACTCGACCCGGCCGGTGATTCTGAACTCGATCGCCTGCATTTCGGGGAATTTTGAGGCTGAGGACTGCCTGGCTGAGGCGCTGATGAACAATGCCAACGGTGGTGCGGTTGCCACGATTATGAACTCCCGTTACGGCTGGGGCACGCCACCAATCATGGGTCCGAGCGAAAAGCTGGACTGCATCTTTTATGACTATTATTTCCTTGGCGATACGGTGGAGATCGGCAGAAATCACTGCTCCAGCAAGAGTGTCTACGGTTATATCGCGCAGAGTCAGGCGGTGTGGCGCTGGTGTTATTATGAGCTGAATCTGTTCGGTGACCCGGCACTGCCGCTGTGGAATGGTGCACCGGGTGCGATGAGTGCCCAGAACCGGGATACGGTCACGACCGGTGCCCAGAGTTTTCAGGTGACGGTGACGAGTAGCGGATCACCTGTTGTGGGTGCGCAGGTTTGCTGCTACAAGCCGGGAGAGGTGCATGAGGTGGGTTATACAAACGGCAGCGGGGTGGCGACACTGACCATCAATCCGGTGACTGCGGGGACGATGTATCTGACGGTCAGCCGTAAGCAGTATCTCCCGGTGGAGAAGACGGTGGTAGTCGTGCCGGGTACACCCCAGCCGTATATCACCATTATCCGGACCTTTGTTGATGACGGGGGTAACAACCAGCTTGATCCGGGCGAGACCGCCGATCTCTATGTAACGGTGAAGAATATCGGCAGTGCAGCGGCAACAAATGTGACCGGCAGACTGCGCACCGCCTCCAGTTATATCACGATGAGCGACTCCACCGCCAGCTATGGCACGCTCAACGCAAACGACACCGCGCGGGGCGACCGATTCCGGCTGAGTGCCAGTGCTTCAACGCCCCCGGGCACGCAGGTCAGTTTCACACTTAATATTTCAAGCAATGAAGGCAGCTGGAATCCGACATTCACTCTGACCGTCGGGACACCGCAGCAGCCGGGACAGCTCTGGGTCAATCATGACACCGGTAACTGCAAGCTGAGCATCACCGCGCTCGGTTCAATCGGATTCACCGAACCGCCGAGTCTGGATCTGGGTGCCGGGTTCTGCTATCCGAAGACGAGCGCCAGCCACCTTTACTATTCAAGTCTGCTCGTGGGTAACAGCGAGAGTTACGTCGTGGACCGGTTCTACGGCCGGCCGGCATCCAATATCAATACCGACTTTTGGCTCGTGGACAGTGTCCGCATGATCTTTCCGCCGCAGTCTGGGGATGAACAGTTCCGGGCGGTCCTGAGCGATGCCGCGCATTCAGCTCCCAAGAACCTGCGGATCACCCAGAACAGCTACATGTCCGCACGGTCCGGATATGATGATTTTGTCGTCCTGGTATATGACATTCAGAATCAGGGCTCAAATGCGGTGAACGGACTTTATGCCGGTATAATTGCCGATTTCGATATCGGAGCAGATCCGACCCAAAATACGGTGACAAGCAATGAGACCAAACGGTTTAGCTACATGCGTTCGGCAACCAGCGTCAACCCCTGTGTCGGAGTGAAAATCCTTGAGCCTCAATCGTTTGCTAACCTGTGTGCGATTGACCATGCCCGGTATGTTTATCCCGACTCGGCGATGACCGAGGGGATGAAGTTTCGGATTCTTAGCGGTGCGATCAGTCAGCGCAACTCCAACCGGAATTATGACTGGTCGGTCGGAGTTTCGGTCGGACCTTTCAATCTCGCTCCGGGTGCGAGCCAGCGGGTAGCGTTCGCCTTTATCGGTGGCACCTCGGCGGCCGACTTTGAAGCCAACGCTGACAGTGCTCAGTCTTGGTATGACAACTATCTCGGTATTCAGGCTGAGGAGGGGGGTCAGCGGCGTCCGGAATTTGCCGGTATCAGAATTGTTCCTAATCCGCTTTCCAGCGTGGTCTGTCTGAGTTACAACTTGAATCAGGCCGGACGGGTGCAGGTTGCGCTCTATGACATCACCGGTCGGCAGGTTGCCACACTTCTTGACCGGCATTTGGAAGCGGGCGGACTGGAGCTGCGCTGGGATGCGAGCTGGCTCGCCTGCGGTGTGTACCTGGTGAAGGTTAGCGCGCCGGGCGAGGTTGAAACTCAAAAGCTCGTGATCCGGCGTTGAGTCCGGAGAGTAAATCAAGAGGGGGTGTCGGCCGACACCCCCTTTATTTTTCTTTCCTAATTACCTGGTGATTAGGAGTTTCGGGCAGAATTGACTGGTCCCGATCTGAACAAAGTAGATGCCGGGTGCGAGGCGGGTCGGGAGCACAAATCCACCGGTTCCGGTGGTGAGACCGGAAATGCGGGTACCGGCACGGTCATAAAGCTGTACCGGCAGCGATCTCAGCGGTGCCGGCTGGAACCGGATGTGATCCCCCGGACGGGCAACGCCCGGCACCAGCCGGAAATTTCCCGGCAGATTATGGTGGTGTTCACTGATGCCGGTGATGGGATGCTGGTAAAGACCGGTGCGCTGCATGTCAAACTGGTAGGTGGGCCACTGCCACCGGTCCCGGGACCAGAAAACATCGGTTTCCCAGATCGTGACGCTCATCGTATTGGCGTTATCATAGGAGACAGCAACGATGTCCATGGTGTCATCGCCATCAACATCGGCAACAGTGGCACCGTTGAGATAGGTCCAGCCCCTTGGCCGCAAGGGCCAGCCGGATACCGGCGTGCCGTCATGATGGACCGCAAAGAGATAGCCGAGGGTATCGGTGTTGGAGAGCAGATTGCTGGTAAAAATTATTTCCATGTCGCCGTCACCGTCAAGGTCGGCAACGGTGATATTGCCCTCAGCCGCATCGCCATTGGGCTGAAAGACCGGAAAACCGGGCAGGATTGAACCGTCAGCACTTAAGGCATAGAGTACCGAGGCACCGCCACCGACTACACCGGACAGACCGCATAGCACCTTGAGCTCACCATTGAGATAAAGATTAGCAACTGTGGGCGGACAGTAGGTCCAGCGCGGGAAGGGGCAGGGCCAGCCGTTCATGATTGTGCCGTCATGACGGAAGACATAGACCCCCTGGGTTCCCTGATGCAGGGCGACGATAATTTCCAGCGTGTCGTCGCCATCAAGGTCGGCAAGTGCGGGTGACTGGTAGGAAAATTTGGCACCATTCGGGCTGACAACCGGCCAGCCGGGCAGGATGGTGCCATCAGGATGCAGGACATAGAGTGAGTTATAGGAGGCGTAGACGATTTCCTGCTGGCCGTCAAGGTTGATATCGCCAACCGCAGCGCCGAGTGCGGGCACATGATCAAGCGAGCAGGGCCAGGCACCGGGCTGACGGGTTCCATTGTGACGCAGGACATGGAGGTGACCGATCGGCCAGTCCCGTTCGCCGGCGATGATTTCCAATGTATCATCGCCGTCAATGTCCGCTAGTGTGGGCGAATCGGCAAAGTTGCCATTAACCAGACCGTTAAAGGGAAATCCGGGCTTGACATTGCCGTTGCGGTCGTAGACATAGACGGCACCG
>CBFGJT010000016.1:0-19342 GCA_965649165.1 Caldifarciminota bacterium
CCGGCAGCCTCTGGTCAGCTGCCGCCGTGCTCAGATGCCGCTCCAGCTCCGGACTGATCATACCAAAGCCGAAGGCAAAGAGCACAAGCAGAGTGATCAGAACAAATCTCCTCATTGATACACCTCCGAGTTTGACTGCTTTAGTTATTTTAATTTTACTATCCTCGTTGTCAAATTTTATGTTAATTGCATTCCCCATTGCCGGCTAGAGAAAACGAACATCCTGCTTCGGTATCATAACCGGTGAGCTATTCAGCCCGGCACCCACTCCATATCACCCCGGCACACCTGACCAGGACTCCGGTCTCAATTGTAAAGGGTATGTCAGACACCCTTCCCGGAATTAGAGTACCACCGGCACCGGAATCCGGACCTGAGAAAAGCCTCTTCCAGGGATTCAACCATAAATCACAGCATAACCAGCAACCGTCCCCCAACCGTATCCGGGCCTGCCCCGGGCTAGCCCCCCAATCGGTTATGTAATGATAACTATATTTTTATCAATAAGATAAATTAAACTGGATCCGGACATGATCGAGCACATATTTCTGCGAAGAGCAGAGGAGGTGGACGCCGAACCTCTTGATTTTAATGATAACTGTATTAGTCTATTCTGTTATGAAATGGCTGTTCGGACGCCGGGAGCCCAGGTCGAAGGTCTCAGATCTCCTTTCCATCTGGCATCTCCTGGAGACTGTTGACCTTAACCGGCCGGAACTGGCAGATAAACTGCGCGACTTTTCTGCCCGGCTTGAACAGCAGCTGGAATCAGCAAAAAATGTTGTAACCATCAGGGCACAGTCCGGCAGAGTTGAGGATGTTGATTTCGTCTTTGATATTCTCAACCGTCTCCCACCGCCACCGGAGAAGCTGGTGCCCCTGCCCGATCATGATGATTTCACCTGGGAAAAGGCAGAAACCGGGCTGGGACCTGTTGCCCGGGTGGTCAACCGGATCCGGATTACATTTCAATCCGGAATTGTCAGCGGATACGAAAAGCTACTGGCTGAAGCCCGGCGCCGGAACGCCCCGCAGTCTGAACTCGAAGGTTTAAAATCGGAACTGGAAACAGAAATCCATCAGGTTGATCTGGAGTTCCGGCGTCATCTGAAAAATCTAATGCTGCTCTATCAACTTTATGAGCACTGCCTGGATGCGCTTGCCTGTACCGGTTCAACTGAGGTTGAGCAGGAGCTGATAAAACGGCTGCGGGCAGCCCAGCCTCAGGAACGGATTTTTGCGCTGAATGCGCTCCGGCGCCGACAGTTTCAACCGCGCACCCCGGAACAGACCCTGGATTACTGGCTGGCTCAGGCAAAACTGCTGGACCGGGATGCGGAGCGCAAACAGGCAGAACGGGAGCTGGAACGCCTGATCGCTCAGACCGACAGCTTTGATTCGCTTGCCAGCCTGATTGAACCCCGACTGGCAGAGGAGGGAATGGTTCATCTCCAGGCACAGGTGCTGGAGCGGATGGCAGAGGTCGCCCCGGGAAAAGCCTTACACCGGTTCGAGCAGGTCATCACCAACACCGAAGAACCACCGGAACTGAAAATCGTTGCGGTCCAAACTACCGCCCGGCTCCTGCTGCTGGCTCATCTTGAGCCTGCGGTCAAACTGCTGGTGACCGCACTTGATGACCTCGAAACCGAAGTCCGGGTGAATGCGGCGGTGGCACTGGGTTCGCTCCCTGAAAGTACCCCGGCTCAGGTTCGCACCATCGCACTCGACCGGTTGCTTTTTGCTCTGAGAGACGGCGACCTTGAGGTCCGGCAGGCAGCGGCGCGGTCGATCACACCCAAGATTTACCCCGATGGCGGAATCAGGCTTGCCGAACTGCTAACCGGTGATACCAACCCGAACGCCCGCGAGTATGCCGCACACGCACTTGGCATGAACTTTCCGCCGGCACCGGAAACAACACCTGCACTGATTCAGGCGCTCAGTGACCCGGATGCAGCCGTACGCAAGGCGGCCGCCGAGGCGCTCGTCGCCCAGCGCAATATTCCAACCGATCCCAGAACCAGGCTTCAGTTTTTCTGCGCCCGGCAGGACTGGGGAGCGCTCAGCAGTGCAGGAAAGGCGGCGCTGGAATGTCTTCTGCCCCGACTGCGGGATCTCCGCCCGGAAATCCGGCTGGAAGTCGCCCGACTCTTGGGAAGAATCCGGGCACGGGAGGCGGTTCACGACCTGTGTATCGCCCTTTCCGATTCCAGCCAGGAGGTGCGCAAAGCCGCAGCCCGAGCGCTGGCGGAAATCGGCGACCCTGGTGCCATTCCTGCCCTCAAAAGCGCAATCAGTCGGGAGGGATTCCGGGAGGTGCGCGGAGAAATGGAACGGGCGGTGAAGAAACTGAGCTGATGTCAAATCTGGACAAATGATACCCGAATTATTAAAATAGTTTCATTAAAATGTTGGGTTTGCTAAAACGGCTCGTTCCGAGTAAGAGCGAACGAGAGGTAAGAAGGCTGAGGGAGAAGGTGGCCGAGATCAACGCCATCTATGAAACCTATAAAACCCTTGCCGACTCCGACCTGCCCCAAAAAACCGAGGAGTTCATCGCCCGGGTCCAGGATGGCGAATCGCTGGACTCGATCCTGCCCGAAGCCTTTGCCCTGGTCAAGGAAGCATGCCGGCGGCTGGTCGGCAAGCGCTGGACTGTGACTAATCAGGAAATCACCTGGGACATGGTGCCGTTTGATGTCCAACTGATCGGTGCAATTGTTCTTCATGAAGGCAAGGTGGCAGAGATGAAAACCGGGGAGGGCAAGACGCTCGTGGCAACGATGCCGCTGTATCTTAATGCGCTGGAGAAAAGGGGATGCCATCTGGTCACGGTTAATGACTACCTAGCACGCCGCGACCGGGAATGGATGGGACCAATTTATGAGTCACTGGGCCTGACGGTCGGTTATATTCAAGCAGGAATGAGCCCGGAAGAACGCCGGCCTCAGTATGCCTGCGATATCACCTACGGCACCAACAACGAGTTCGGGTTTGACTATCTGCGCGATAACATGGTCCTTGCCTGGGAGGACAAGGTCCAGCGGGGCCACCATTATGCGATCATTGACGAGGTGGACATCATCCTCGTGGATGAAGCCCGCACCCCGCTCATCATCTCCGGACCGGTGGGTTTCTCCAAACAGAAACAGCTGCAGGAACTGGTCCCCATGATCAGCCGGCTCTTCCGGGAACAGGACCGGCTGGTTGACCGGTTGGTTGAGGAAGGAGAACGGCTCTGGCGCCAGGGTAAGACCAATGAGGCAGGAATCAAGTTCCTGCAGGCACTCCGCGGATCACCGAAGAACAAACGGTTGATGCGGATCCAGCAGGAGGAGGGGGTAAAAAGAACAATTGAGCAGGTGGACGGCATCCTGCGCCGGGACAAGCGGCTGCCCGAAATTGATGCCGAGCTGTTCTTCGTCATTGATGAACGGGATCATTCAGTTGAGCTGACCGACAAGGGACGCGCCGCCCTATCCCCCCATGACCCAAATTTCTTTGTGCTTCCGGACCTGAGCACCGAACTTGCCCGCTGGGACGTTGAGCCCGGGCTAACTCCTGAGGAACGGGCACAGCGCAAGGAGGAAACCTACCGCCAGTTTGCGGAAAAGAGCGACCGGCTGGCCAACATCCATGCCCTGCTCAAAGCCTATGCCCTGTTTGAGAAGGATATTGACTATGTGGTCACCCCGGACGGTCAGGTGGTGATCGTTGATGAGTTCACCGGACGGCTGATGCCGGGCCGGCGGTTCTCGGACGGCCTGCATGAGGCGCTGGAGGCAAAGGAGCAGGTTCAGGTCCGGGAGGAGACCCAGACCTTCGGCACCATCACTCTGCAGAACTACTTCCGGATGTACAAAAAGATCGCCGGCATGTCCGGCACCGCCTTAAGCATCGCCAATGAGCTTTATCAGGTATATAAACTTGATGTGATTGAAATCCCAACCAACGCACCGGTGCGCCGGATTGATTACCCGGATGTGGTCTTCCGGACTAAGAAGGCAAAGTATCAGGCGGTGGTCAAGGAAATCGTCAAATGGCACAAGCTCGGCCGGCCGATACTGGTTGGCACCACCTCGGTCCAGGCATCCGAAGAGCTGGACCGGATGCTCCGCCCGACCGGGATCCGCTATTCAATTCTCAACGCCAAAAATCACGAAGCCGAAAGCCAGATCATCGCCTATGCCGGTCAGCCCGGTGCGGTCACCATTGCCACAAACATGGCAGGCCGGGGCACCGACATCAAATTAGGACCCGGGGTAGTCAAGGGTGAGCGGTGCTATCTGATTTCCGGTGACGGCAAATGCCGCTACTGGGAGGAAAAACCCGGCCGCTGCTATGAGGAAGTCCCCTGCGGCCTCTATGTCATCGGCACCGAACGGCACGAGGCACGCCGGATCGACGACCAGCTCCGGGGCAGATCGGGCCGGCAGGGTGATCCCGGCTCATCCCGCTTCTTTCTCTCCTTTGAGGATGATCTGCTCCGACTTTTCGGTTCTGACCGGATGGCAGCGATTCTTGACCGCTGGGCACCCGATGAGGATGAACCGGTTGCCAACAAGCTGGTCACCCGGGTTATTGCCAATGCTCAGAAGCGGGTGGAAATCCGGAATGCGGAAATCCGGCGTCACCTACTGGAATATGATGATGTAATGAACCGGCAGCGGGAGGTAATTTACACTCTGCGGGACACCATTCTCAGGGAGCCGGACCTCGCAGGCGTATTTAATGACATTCTGGATTTGTATCTTGACCGGCTGGTCGAACAGTTTACCCCCGGTAACACCGATGAATGGGACTGGGACGGACTGCGCGGCGAGATGCTCAAAACCTTTCTTGCCGATATCAATCCGGAGGAAACGGTAAAAACGGTACACAACCGTCAGCAGCTGAAGTCGATGCTGGAAGAGATCGCCCGCCACCGCTATCAGCAGCTGGCAGGTGAGCTTGGTCCAGAACGGTTTCCCCAGTGGTGCCGCCGGATATTTCTTGGCACACTGGATGAAGCCTGGCGCGACCATCTGCACCAGCTCGATATCCTACGGGAAGGAATCGGCCTGCAGGCTTATGGTCAGAAGGACCCGCTCGTGGAATACAAGCAGGAGTCCTTCCGCCTGTTCAGTGAAACAATGCAAGAGTTTTATCAGCAGGCGCTGCGCGTGCTTTTCCGGCTCGACCCAAAAAGCGGTGAGGACCGGCTGAACCCGAGGACCCGGGCGCCAGTGCGTGCTTATAAACCTCAGGCAACTGCGGAAGCGGGCAAACCACCGCCGGCATCGGGTCCGGGCCCCGCACCGGTCCGCCGGGAAACACCCAAGGTCGGACGTAATGACCCGTGTCCATGCGGCTCCGGGAAAAAGTACAAACATTGCTGCGGACGGGCGGGTATCCCGTCCGCAGCGGGCAGCAAAAACAGGACAACCAAATAAAAGGAGGAGCAATGGCAAACATCCCGAAAAGCCGAATCATCCTGTATGTCGTGCTCGGCATCATCGTCATCATCGTCGGCATCTGGGTGATCCGCACCCGGGCTCAGGAATCCAGAGTGGGCAAGCGCGTCGTGGAGGTTGCTGACATTCCCAAGGAAGTCGCCCGCTGGGATGAAATCCTTAATGACCTCGGCAAGGACTTTGCCGGACTGAGCGGACCATCAGCAGAAAAGGCGCAGGAGGTAATGGCTAAGGCACAGGCTGCGATTGCCGAATTCCAGACTCTTACCGATCCGCAACAACTGACTAACAAGCGCAATGAAATTCAGGGCTACATCTCCGAACTGCGTAAGCTCAAGCGGCTGGCGAAACGAGGGGAGTAGAATAATATCACAGGCGGGGGTTTGGAACTGCAAATCAAACCCCCGCCCAAAAGGAGCAAAAGATGAAACTGAGGATAATTATCTGGACGGCTGTGGGCATCCTGGTGATCGCTGGTGTCATATTCATTATCGCAGGCAGCAAGAGCATCCCGCGCCGGATCACGGTGAAGGAAATCAGATTACAGACTGAACGGACTGAGTCCAGTCTCAATCAGGTTACTGCCCGCCTGGCACAGGCAAAGGCGGTTCCGCTCACCCCTGAAGCCGCGAGCTCGCTGAATACCGCTGAATCGCTGCTGTCACAGGCACGGACAATGCTCGCGGAGGTAAAATCGGACAACGACCCAAAAACCGCGGAGGGAAAACTGCGCATTATTCACCGGCTGCTCACCCGTACTCGCCGGCTGATCAGAAACGCTGCTAAACCGCAGGTAACTCCTCCTGCTGGCTCTCCGTGAGTCGGGCGGGACATTAACAGATTCCTAATGAACCGTTAGGGAAAATCAGAACCAGCGGTATAAAAGCTGGGGATAGTTCCGCACTCCGAAAAACCGATCGCCGGCCTCGTCAAAAAACTCCCGCCAAAGCTGGCGCAGTTTCGGACGGGGTTTAACCCACTTCGGCTCGCCCTTGATACCACACCGCTCCGCCAGGATCCGCTTTGCATCCTCAAGTGTACCCAGCGTATCCACCAGACCGAACTGCCGGGCCTGTCTGCCGGTCAGAACTCTGCCATCGGCAATCTTCTCCAGACTGTCAAGCGGAATCTTCCGCTCCCGGCTTACTACTTCAAGAAACTGACTGTACACATCATTAACCACAGTCTGCAGCAAACGCCGGTCAGCATCGGTCATCTCTCGGAATGGGGATCCGACATCCTTTGCCTCCCGGGACTTGATTGTCTCCACCCGCATACCCAGCTTATCCAGCAACCCGCGGACCACAGGCAGCTGCATGATTACGCCGATCGAACCGGTCAGGGTACCGGGGTTGGCAACAATCACATCGGCCGGCGCGGAAACATAATAACCGCCCGAGGCAGCAACTGTGCCCATTGACACCACCACCGGCTTACCCTGTTCCCGGATATGTTTGATCTCGGAGTAAATTTCGTGTGCGGCAGTTACACCGCCCCCCGGACTCTCCACCCGGATCAGAATCCCCTTTACCCGGCTATTCTTTGCCAGCGACTGGAGCTGACGCACCGTCTCCCGGGAATCGGTTATTGTCCCTTCAATAGAGAGATAACCAAGCATACCACCCGTTGCCGGCATCTCATCTTTAACTTTGGCAACGAAAGCCCCGACCGTCAATGCGGTGCCCACAATAGTAGCCAGCACCGTCAGTGCCACAATCAGAATCAGTGTCCGGCGGTTCATAAAATTAAAATGGGCCCTAGTGGACTCGAACCACTGACCCCTGCGTTATCAGCACAGTGCTCTACCACTTGAGCTAAGGGCCCCGACAGTTTTAACTTTAACATAAAACCATTCCCAAGTCAAGCACGTTTCAATCGCCAGCCCTCTTTTGTATCCTCAATCACAAAACCCCGGCTTAAAATCTCCGCCCGCAACCGGTCCGCCCTTGCCCAGTCCTTTGCCCGGCGCGCCTGCTCCCGTTCCTCAACCAACGCCCGGACATCGGCTGGTATATCCTGTTCCCCATCAATTGTTTCTCCTAGTCGGAATCCCAGCACCCGGTCAAAATCCAAAAGCAGCTTCCAGGCACGGCGGTCCTGGCGCCGGTTACCCTCCCGTACCAGACTCCAGACCACAGCCATTGCCTGCGGCAGGTTCAGATCATCCTCAATCGCAGCCCGAAATTCCAGCTGTGCCCGCTCCAGCCATTCAGAGTCACCCGCTACATTCTGCCAGGTCCGAGCATTCAATCCCAACTCCCGCAGTCCCCGGAGTCCGTTCTGTGCTCCCTGGAGTGCTTCAATTGTAAAATTAAGCGGCATCCGGTAATGGGCGGTCAGACAAAGATACCGGAACGCCAGGGGCTCGAACCCCTGCTTTTCCAGCTCCGTGACGGTCATGATGTTACCTTCGGACTTGCCCATCCGTGCCTCACCGAGCTGCAGAAAGGCATTATGCATCCAGTAGTGCACCACCTCCCGGCCGGTGGCAGCAAAATTTTGCGCCCGCTCGTTCGTGTGGTGAATCGGAATATGGTCAATTCCGCCGGTGTGAATGTCAAACTCCTCTCCCAGATACTTAATTGACATTGCCGAGCATTCAATATGCCAGCCCGGGAATCCCCGACCCCAAGGAGAATCCCACTGCATCAGGTGCTTGGGCTGATTCGTGATCCAGAGCGCAAAGTCGGACGGGTTACGCCGCTCCGGATCCACCGCCACCCGGGCGCCGGCACGCTGCTCCCCCAGATTCAGCCTGCCCAGCCGCCAGTAATCAGGATACCTGCTGGTATCAAAGATCAACCCGACACTGGTCCGGTAGGCAAACCCGTTCGCCTCAATCCGCCGGATCAGTTCAATCATATCCGGAATGTGTTCAGTTGCCCGACAGATGATCTGCGGCCTGAGAATATTAAGTTTCTGCGCATCAGTAAAGAATGCCTGCTCATAAAAACGGGCGATCTCCGCCGGCGTTCTCCCCTCCCGCCGGGCTCCTGCCTCAAGCTTGTCCTCGCCCAAATCATCATCAGTGGTCAGATGTCCGACATCGGTAATGTTCATCACATGGCGCACCTCATAGCCGAGATATTCAAACACCCGGCGCAGGGTGTCGGCAAACACATATGCCCGGAAATTACCGATATGGGCAAACCAGTAGACGGTCGGCCCGCAGGTATAGATCTTTACCCTGCCCTTCACCACTGGCACAAACTCCTCTTTCTGTCGTGCGAGAGTATTATAGACCTTCATCCTGTGCCAATTCTATCTGCCGGCCATCCCCAGTCAATTCCCGGCAGTAGGATATTCCGTCCGTCAATTTATAACTGTTTTTGATTTGAACTGGGAAGTGACAGCCGGGCAAATGCCGGCAGGTCAAACTGAGAAGGCCCAAACCGCCGGAACCGCTCATAGCCGGCAGCAGCGATCATCGCCGCATTGTCAGTGCAGAATTCAGGTCGGGGAATTAGGAGTTCAAAACCGAGCCGGTCCGCGAGCAGCTGCAACTGCTGGCGCAGATGGCGGTTTGCCGCTACCCCACCGGAGACACCCACCTTTTTCATTCGGGTCTGCCTTACCGCCTGCTCCACCCTCTTTGTGATCTGACGCACCGCTGCCACTTGAAACGAAGCTGCCACATCAGGCCGATGTGCATCTTGGTGCTCGCGCAGATAATAAAGGACCGCAGTCTTGAGCCCGGAAAAACTGAAGTCCAGCCCGCCCGCATCGGCAACTGGAAAGTCTATTACTGGTCTGCCCCCAAGTGCCAGCCGTTCAAGCTCAACTCCGCCCGGATAAGGCAGACCTAGCAGCTTTGCCACTTTGTCAAACGCCTCCCCACAGGCATCATCAACCGTCGCCCCCAGCTCCTGATATTCGCACCAGTCATCAACGAGCAGCAGTTCGGTATGACCGCCGGAAAGCACCACCCCCAGGTATGGCGGCTGAAGCTGGGGATATTCAAGCCGCAGGGCAAAGATATGCCCCTCAATGTGATTTACGCCGACAAACGGGATGTTCAGGCTGAAACTCAAACCTTTGGCAAAAGGCAGACCGACAAGCAGCGCACCCAGCAGTCCGGGGGCATGGGTCACCGCAATCAGTTCCACCTGCGAATAATGGATCTCGGCCTCCCTTACTGCCTGTTCTACCACGGGTATAATCATCCGGATATGTGCCCGTGCTGCCAGCTCCGGCACTACGCCACCGTAAAGCGCATGCACCAGCTGGGAAGAGACAACACTGGACCGGACCAAAAGACCATCCTCCACCACCGCTGCTGCGGTCTCATCGCAGGATGTTTCAATCCCCAGAACCAGCATTTCAGCGGACGGTCACATCAAAAAGCAGCGGCTCAATCTTCACCAACCGGAACTTTTCTGGCAGTACCACATCTGCCCCCAGCCGGTATCGCCCCGGACTCAAATTGGAAATTTTGATCTGAACCGTAATGTCCGATGGCTCAATGGAATCGATCCGGTCTGCGGGGCCGGCAATTGCCACCTGGGCCTCAGCCGGTTCAACCCGGACCTCATAGGTGGGTGGTGCCAGCACCCGGACCGGCAGGCCGAGCAAAATCCGCGCCCCCTCTTTCTTCAGCTGAATCTCAACCGCAACCGTTTCGGGTGTACATATAACTCCTGGTCGTGGCGTCTGGACTGCCAGCCTCCGCACCTCGGTACTGCGCAGCGAACTCAGATCCAGCGTCTCGGTGTAAACCTCGGTAAACTGCTCAATATCTGCTGCTGTGCCTGTTAAGCGGACCAAAGTTTTGACCCGGAGTTCGGAAACCATCATTCCACCACCGGGCTGCCCCTTGGTCGGCACGGCCACCTTTACCTCTCTGGAAACTGCCGGACCAAGCCGTACCTCAATCATCTCCGGTTCCACCGCCCGGACAATCAGATTGCCGGGAAGATTGAGATCACTGATGTTCAGCTTGATCTGCCGGGAACCGAATCTTCCTTCTGGGATTACAGGGCGGAACTCCAGCCGCTGGGGACGGAGCCGCAGAAGCTCCTTGCCCTTGCCGCTGATCGTGACCACCGCGGTCCGGGCATCAACATCGGTAATTACCCGCGCCTCCTGCCGCTGGTCGCCCAGGACAATCGGCGCCCTTACCCGGACCTCATAACTCCGGTCTAGCACCGCAACAAACCAGAGAAACACCGCAAAGAAAAGCGCCAGTATTTTCAAGCCGAGATTACTGGTGATAATCCGAAGCAGATGCACGACATCAATATAGGCGGTTTTGTCTCCAGTGTCAATCATGCCCGTATCTTGACTTTGTCCGGTAACTCTTCATATTTCATTTATGAAGGACACGGTCTATGAAGCATTCAGCGCCACAGTCCAATGCTGCGGACCCAAACCCGCCCTCCTGCACAAGATCCGAGGCCGGTTTCAGCCGATCACCTTTGACCAGCTGAACCGGCTGGTTGACGCAACTGCTGCTGGACTGGCTCTCTGTGGTGTCAAACCGGGAATGAAGGTCGGCATCTATTCCTACAACCGCCCGGAGTGGGTAATTAGCGATCTCGCCACCATCAAGCTGGGCGCGGTCGTAGTCCCCGTCTATCACACGCTCGCCCTAGATGCGGTAGAATACATTCTCAGAGATGCCGAGGTATCCCACCTGTTTGTGGAGTCACCGGAACTACTCAACCCACTCCTCCCCCGGCTAAACTCAATCCCTGGCTTGAAGCTGATCATCACATTTTTCGAGCCAACGGCCGGTGCCGATGCAAGACTCATCGGCTTAAATCACCTCCAGCAACAGGGGGCAGAATCCCTGAAAAATAGACCGGAAATGCTTGGACCCTATCCTGCAAAACCCCATGACCTGCTGACCATCTGCTATACATCAGGGACCACCGGTGAGCCTAAGGGCGCCATGCTCACCCACCGCAATATCATGTCCAATGTCCGGGCGGCAATTGAGCGGTTCAATGTCACGGAAAAAGATACCCTCGTCTCCTTTCTTCCCCTCTGCCATATGTTTGAACGGACCTGCGGGTATTACACCATGCTCCTTGCCGGCGCCGCCATCGCCTATGCGGAATCGCTCCAGACAATCCGCGAGGATATAGCTGCAGTCCGGCCGACATTGCTGATTGTCGTTCCCCGCGTGCTCGAAAAGGTGTATAATGCGGTTCAGGAGAAGGTCCTGACTGGTCCAGCTTTGCAGCGTATTTTAATGGTTGCCACGATTAAAAACCTGAACCGGTACCATCAGCTCAAATCCCGTAAACGCCCGGTTCCGCTCGGACTGATGCTGAAAAAGATGATCCTTGATCTCCTAGTGGTGCGCAAACTGCGGAAACTGGGCGGCGGCAGAATCCGGCTCATTGTTTCCGGTGGCGCACCACTGGAACGGAAACTGGCACGCACGATCCGGAATCTCGGGTTCAACCTTGTTGAAGGTTACGGTTTAACCGAAACCTCGCCCGTGGTCTGCGCAGCCGTTCCCGGCGCCGAAAAGGTCGGCACGGTAGGCAAACCATTTCCCGGGGTTGAAGTCCGGATCGGAGAAAATGACGAAATTCTGGTGCGCGGACCCAATGTCATGCTCGGCTATTACAAAAAGCCGGAGGAAACCGCCCGGGTGATCGATGCTGATGGCTGGTTTCACACCGGCGACCAGGGAAGGTTTGATTCTGAAGGTAACCTGATCATCACCGGTAGAATCAAGGAGCTGATCGTCAACTCCTATGGCAAGAATATTGCACCGGTGCCGATCGAACAGGCGGTACTGACATCAAAATTCATTGAACAGGCGGTAGTCATCGGCGATCGCCGCCCCTACCTTGTCGCACTAATTGTCCCGGCCCGGCTCACCCTCGAGGATTATGCCCGGGAAAACAGTATACCTTTTCAGCGTTATGAGGATTTACTCACCCACCCTCAGATTATCAGTCTCTTCCGTTCCGAAATTGACCACTGTCTCCGTCCCTTTGCTCAGTATGAGCAGATCCGGAAATTCCGGCTCATTGCTGAGCCGTTTACGGTGGAAAACGGTCTTTTAACTCCCACGCTCAAAACCCGGCGCCCGGAGGTCAGCCGAGTATATACTGCGCTGATCGACTCCTTGTATCAAGAGGAATAAATGGCTTGTTTACTGATTTTCCCCCTTTTAACCACCCTAAGCCGGATTGACACAATCTACAACCGTGCTGCCTATCTTTTGTTCAACCGGCATCTCAATCCGCATTATCTTGACTCAGCCTATCACCTGCTCGCTCACGCCCGCCAGCTCGACCCCTGCCATGAACAAACCCTTTTCCTCTGGTCCCGGATCCACATCCAGCTGGGCGAAATGGAACCGAACCGGGGACGTAAAATCAGGTTTTTTGAGCGCGCCCGGGCGATTGCTGAAACCCTGCAGCAGGTTAATCCTGAAAATCCGGATGGTCATATGTGGTGGGCAGTTGCCCAGGGCAGGATCGGCGAAACCCGGGGGGTGCTGAACTCATTATTTATGGTGCCGGCGTTGAAAAAGGCATTCCACCGGGTACTGGAACTGGATCCAAATTACCCCACCGTTTATGATGCCCTTGGTGTGCTTTATTACGAACTGCCACCATTTGCCGGCGGAGACCTGAAGCAGGCGGAAAGATATCTAATAAAAGGACTGCAGCTCGATCCCAACTACACATTGATCCGGCTTGATCTCGGCCGTGTCTATCTCAGTCAGGGCAGAAGGGATGCTGCCCGCGAGCAGCTGCGCCTACTGTTAAAGACCGCAAAACCAACCTATCCCGCCGATTTCTATCTTGAAGATAAGCCCGAAGCCGAACGGCTCCTGCGTCAGCTGGAGACAGACAACTGACCGGGCAGTTTCAGACTAAGTACCCTTTTTACGTACCCCAGCAGGATCAGCTAATGGCGCCTGACCGAGCTGACTTTTCTCCGCTGGAGAGACAGGTGCTGACTGCTCCGCCCGCTGCAGTGCTGCTTCCAGCATCCGAATCCTGGTCTGAACTGAAACACGGCGGTTGATTATCACCATCAACCGGTCGCGCACCCGGCAGATTCCACCTTCCCCGCGCAGCTCATCGTAGATCACCCTGATCCCCAGCTCCTGACAGCGTGCCTCCAGCTCGCGGGCAACACCCTCCGGATTCGGGATGCGCCTGCCCCGGTTTGCATCCCGGTTTTTATTATCTTCCTCTATATCCATCCCCTCTCCTTATACCACCTCAGCGTTATTTCGCCACCCCTACACAAATCGTATTCGGGCTTGAAACCGAGTTCAGTTTCTGCCCGTTTGTTTTCACACACCCAGCATTGCTGACACAGCTCCCGAACCTTATCCGGATTGAAAATCGTGCCTTCCCGTTTCAATCCGGCATAAATCCTTGCCGCCAGGATTGCCAACACCGACGGCACTCTGATCCGCCGTAATCTTTTACCCGTAATCCTTTCCCACTCCCGGGCAATTACATCATAATTATAGCAATTACCATCTGAGACAAAATAAATTGCGCCTGAGGGAACATCCCTCTCCATTGCCAGCACCGCCGCCCGGACCGCATCGGCAACATAGATAAGCGAAAAGGTTCCGCCCAGAACCGGTGCCCAGCCCCGGGCAAATGTCCGCCAGAGCATGAGCCCATCCCGGTCTCTCGGACCGTAAACCGCCGGAAAACGCAGGATCACCACTCGCATCCGCTCCTTTAATTCCAGTACCGCATTTTCCGCCGCCAGCTTTGCCCGGCCATAGTTACTCACCGGCATCGGAATCCGGGTTTCATCCAACGGTCGGCCCGGCGCTACCGGTCCTGCGGCCGCTAACGAGGAAAAGAGCACAAAACGCTCAACACCCGCTTCTGCTGCCAGCCGGGCAAGCATCCTTGTCCCCACATAATTCACCTGCACGAAATTCTCCTGCCGCCTTGCCCGCACCACCGCCGCTGTATGCAAAACCGCCTGCACGCCCGCCACCGCATCCTTGAGCGTATCGGGTGAATTCAGGTCTCCCCAAAAAAGCTCCACCGGCAGACCTTCCAGCCACTCCCGGTTACTGGTTATCCGAACCATTGCCCGCACTTGATAGCCCTGCTGCAACAGATACTCACATAAATGGGAACCGATAAACCCATTGGCGCCAGTCACCAGCACCCTGGCCATCACCCCTTTTTCACCAGCTCCGGCAGCAGCCGAGTCATGAAGTAATCCCGGCTGGTAATCGCCGCCTCCCGGGGACGGGTTTCAAACACCAGCCACGCCGGGCTGTTCACCAGCAGTTTAAGATAGGGCTCGACATCAGCTGTTCCCGCCCCAAGCGGCAGATGCTGGTCCTTGATGCCGTTGTTGTGGTGCAGATGGGCGTGAAAAACTGCTGAATGAAACCGCTGAAAAAAGGCATATTCTTCATCCCGCTGCTCTTTCGGAAGAATCGCAATATGGCCAATATCAAAACACAACCCCAGACTTCCACCCAGAAGTTGAGGCAGGACCTTTCTGCTGGGCGCAAACCGGAATCCGCCGACGTTCTCCACACACAACCTTGCCCGGTTACGGGCATAGGACTTTAGTTCCGCCAGCGTTTCCAGGAGTGCCTGCTCGTAATATTCAGGAAACTCCTCATGAGTAAACCGGTTGCCCCCCCCATAACCGTAATGCATATCAAATCCCAAATGCATGATAACATTCCGAGCGCCGATATCGGCGGCCCAGTCCAGTGTCCGCTTCAGCTCTGCAACCGCGCAGCGCCGCACCCGTTCGCTGGGAATGAAAAATGACGGACCCTCCAAGGCATGAATCGCCAGCTTCACCCCGGCTGTCTGGGCGTACCGGCGTACCCGCACACGCTCCCCTGCCTTTCGGAGCTGACTACCGAACCGGATGTTACCGAGATTGAGCTCGAGCACACTGAAGGTGTTGCGGGCGGCAAAATCAATTGCCTCTTCGACATCAGAAAAATCAAAAAGGGCCTGGATTCCCAGCCGTCGTTGCAGTCCTCGGTTATCCAGCACAATCGATTATATTTCAGAACCCGACTGTGTCAAGTGCTGCCCGCATCAGTCCAAATACAGAAATCCCAGATAAATCAGCCCGTTGAGTAGGGTCAGCGGAATACCGATCCGGGCAAAGTCAATCAATGTAATCGTCTCCCCGGACCGGCGCTCAGCATTCTGGATGACGATCACATCGCTTGCCGCCCCCATAATCAGCATATTGCCGGCAATTGTGCTACCGGCCGCCAGCGCCATCAGCGCCCGATCCGACACCCCGTTCTGCAGCAGTATCGGCAGATACAGTGCCACCAGCGGCACATTGGAAATGAACTCGCTCACCACCATAATCCCCGGCAGCGAACGCAGATTCAGCTGCAGCTGACTGATCAGTGATTAAAAAACCCTGCCTGCCACACACTGGCCATCAGCACAAACATTGCCGCAAAGAAGATCAGGGTATACCAATCGACCTTTCCAATCAGCTCGAGCCGGCGCGGACTGAATATCAGAATCGGCAGGGTAGCAATGACTGTTATGTAGACCAGCTTCAGTCCCGGAACCGTAGAAAACAGACCGGCGACGATTTTGATCAGAATCAGCCCTGCCAGCAGAATCAGCAACAGCCGGGCAAGGTGGTTATCGCTGATCTCCTCCACACAATGACTGAGCACGGTGTTGTTGAAATGCTCCCGGTAAAACAGCTTGAGTGTTCCGAAGGCAATCAGCAGATTAAACAGAGTTGGTATCAACAGCATCCGGGAAAATATAAAGAAGGGACTGGAGATTGCCGCCTCAGTGGCAATGAGAAGATTCTGAGGATTGCCGATTGGACTCATGGTACTGCCGATCGTCACCGCAAAGGCAAAGGCGATCAACAGGGCACGGGTATTAATCCGGTGTCTTTCCGCCATTAAAAGCACGACCGGCGTGCCGACAATCGCCAAAGTATCACATTCATCAGCAGGCCCGACAACAGCCCGAATCCGACAAGGATTATCACCAGCAATTGATCCCGCGTTCTTGCTCGGCAGAAAACCAGATAGGCAAGCCGGGCGAAGTAACCGCTCTCCTCCAGTGCCGCTCCGATCAGAAACATGCTGAATAGGAAAAGCATCACCTCCCAGTTCACCGCCTTCAAGGCTGCCAGCGGCTTGATAGTTCCGCTCAGCAGCACTGCCAGCGCTCCACCAGTCATCACCTGTCAGATTTGAAATTTTACCGGCCGAGCTGCCGGACCGCAATCAGCAGCAGTACCACCCCTAATATGACAATCGGAATCATCGAGACTGCCACTCCGGGAACAAAAACATCCCCAGTTTATACCCGGCCCGCAGCCGATTTCAACCTCTGACAATCCTTCACCCTGTCAGTTGACAGATATCGTTACTCTAGTATATTTGAAATTGGAGGTGCTTATGAAATCAATGCCACTGGCGGTGCTGATCTGCGGACTGGTGTTTACGCCGCTTCCTGCCCTCATCCATACCGACACCATCGGCACAACCGGCGTTGACCTGCAGAACTGGGGTCCGGCATGGCAGCGCATCTATTACCTACCAGGGTTCGGAATCTACACCACCTGGATCAAAACCGGCATGTGGGCAAACTTCTACAGTTTTACTGCCCGGGTCTGGTCCGGAGAGGTAAGCGTCTTCGGCTCACAGCGCAACGCCGGCGGAAACCTCGCAGTGTGTACCAGGAGCAGTTCGCCCTATTTCCGCGTCCCATTTATCTCCAGTTACATCAACCGTGAACCCCGCTGGCCCATAGTTGCCTTGGAAAGCATCCCGGGCTCAGGGATATTCAGTATGTGCCCGCCGGACTCAAGTCTGATCGACTGTCAACGCCCACCGATCGCCTTCACCGCCAACAACCACCTCCATCTGCTGTGTGCGGATCCGCATACCGCTGATACTCTGCTCTATTCCCGGTCCACGGATTACGGTATTACCTGGACCGACCCGATTCCAGTCTGCGGACCTTTTCTGCCGGAAAACCCGACCTACACCCTCGCCGGCTCAGAAAACTCCAACCGGCTAGCTGCGGTCTGGACCAATGAGGACTCATCTGCACTCTGGATTAACATCTCTGAAGACGGAGGCATTAACTGGAACGGATCCCAGAATATCTTTCCCGTCCCGACCGCTATTACCAGCCCCAAACCAGGCAAGCAGGGCGCCTATGCCATCTTTGACCGCCGTGACCGGCTGAATGTCGTCACTCAGATCTGGGACGGAATACACCAGTATCCGGCAGAAATCTGGCACTGGCAGGAAAACCGCAGTCCGGCATGGTCGCTTGTCTTCCGCTTCGCTCCCGGCTCGGTGCTCGCCGGTGCCGAACCCGGTGATCCATTCGTCCTGCGTCCAACCGTTGGTCAGAAGGAGGATGGTACACTGTTTGTTCTCTGGCTCAACTATGACTCCTTGAACTATGAACCACAGACCCAGATCGCCCGTGCCGACCTGTTTATCGCCCAGTCGCCAGACAACGGTCTGCACTGGAGCCGGCCATTCCGACTCACCGGACCGGACAACTGCTCACGGCTCGGCCCGTGTCTTGCTCCCGCTATCACCGAATCCCTGTTCATTATCTGTGTCATCGACCGGCTCGCCGGTATCTACGAACAGGGGCACGGCTCCCAGACTGTCAATCCGGTGGTCGTCCTGCGGGTCCCGGTTGCCCAGATTCCGGGAATTACCGAAGCTGTCCCGCACCTGAATCAGCACCTCCAGAACCAACCGACGATCCTCAGGACCCGGCAATTTTCCCTGCTCTCCTACGCCCAGTTTTATGACATCACCGGTAAAAAATTAAGCCGACCGGACCGGGCCGGGGTATATTTTCTGCCCGAATTCGGTACAGTTCAAAAACTGCTCGTTCTGCCTTAGTGTGGCAGCCCGTCTTCTCATCCTACTTACAGTTGCCGTCGCTACAGGCTGCCCATCAGTTATAACCGACACCGTTGGCTGGACCTCCCGGGATCGCCAGTTCCCCGGACCCGCGTTTCGTTACGTATATTACGACACCCTCCGCGGTCTGCATATCATCTACAAGGACGGCTATGGTGCGCTCCGCTATAACTTCAAACCCCGGGGTGAAAACTGGTGCTTTCGTCAGCCGGTAAGAATCAACCCCGATCCGCGCAATCTCGGCTCGCTGGACATCAATATCACCAACGGCAGACCGCTGATCTCCGCCGACCATTTTAAGAGGGGCAGAAGGGTCATCTCCTGTTTCAGTGATTCAACCGCCGGTGCGGGCAAATTCTATGAAACTGAAATTGCCACTGATGCCCGGTTCAGCCTGGTTGCTGCCGCCCGGTTCGGTTACCCGAAATTTGCTGCAATCCGCAACGACAGCCTTTACTACCTCAGCCCCTGGTCCTTCCGCAACCTCGGACCGATCGGACCTTTTCCCCGCCACAATATCGCCGCCTCAAAAATCTCCAGCCGGCTCGGGTTCATCTGGGCTGATCACACCAGCCGGAAACTTTTCTTCCGCGAAACTCCGGACAACGGTGGCACCTGGTATCCGGTGCACAGCCTCTCTGACTCTGTACCCGGACCACTTAACCGCTCCCTCTTTGCCGGCAGCCTGGTGTATGACTCGATTCAGCCTCATCTTGTCTGCGAGTTTTTCGACGGCACGGACCGGGGACGGGTCCAGCTCTGGCACTACTGTCCTTACCAGCGCCCGGCCTGGATTTTGATCTGCGAATACCGCTTCCCCGACACCGCCCGGCTCGGACGCCACACCCTGGCACTGGACCGGCCCTCAATCGGGATTGACCGCCGGCGTCTCAATTCCGACCTGAACCGGCTCTATGTAGTCTGGGAACAGTTTGATCCGGAGAACATTGACTCGGTTACTGGCATCGCCCGCGCCGACATCTGGGGCTGTGCCTCATTTGATAACGGTAGAAGCTGG
>CBFGJT010000017.1:0-18346 GCA_965649165.1 Caldifarciminota bacterium
AGACATTTTCATTAATTATCCCGGCAGCAGATATGTGTGTCAAGAAATTCGCCCATATTTTCAACTTATTGATTTTAAAATAGTTAACTATGGAGTCGGCTAAAGGAGGTGGGGTTGTTCTGGTTTTGGTGGCGTGCGATTCAGGTGTTGATAAGCAAGTTTTGTCGCAATTCTGCCTCTTGGTGTGCGCAGAATAAACCCCTGCTGCACCAGGTAAGGTTCATAAACCTCCTCAATTGTGCCCGGGTCTTCACTTACGGCAATTGCAATTGAGCCGATGCCTACCGGTCCGCCATTGAACTTTTCTATTATAGTTAAAAGAAGCTTTTTGTCCATTTCATCCAAGCCGCGGTGGTCAACATCCAGCTGTTCCAATGCATAGCGGGAAATCTCCCGGTCTATCAGTTCCTTGCCTTTTACCTGAGCAAAGTCCCGGACTCGGCGTAGGAGTCTGTTGGCGATCCGCGGTGTGCCGCGGGCACGGTTGGCAATTTCCCACGCACCGTCCTCATCTATTTCAATTTTTAGAATCCGGGCACTACGCAGAATAATCTGGTAAAGCTCCTCTGGTAGATAATAGTCCAGTCGTATCACGATGCCAAAGCGGGAGCGGAGCGGAGCGGTCAGCAGTCCGGTGCGGGTGGTGGCACCC
This sequence comes from Caldifarciminota bacterium, assembly GCA_965649165.1. GTDB lineage: Bacteria > Hydrothermota > Tepidihabitantia > Tepidihabitantales > Tepidihabitantaceae > JAOABP01. The sequence continues at coordinate 653 of CBFGJT010000017.1, forward strand.
ACCAGCGTAAATGGCGACAAGTCAATGCGTTCGGACCGGGCACCTGGGCCTTTATCCAGAAGTACATCAATAGCAAACTCTTCCAGTGCCGGATAGAGGAACTCCTCAACCGCCTTATTCGTCCGATGGATTTCATCAATAAAGAAAACATCCCCACGGTTCAGGCAGGTCAGAATGCCAGCAAGATCAGCCGGACGTTCCAGAATCGGACCGGCAGAGCAGCGAATCTGACCGCCCATTTCATTTGCCAAGATGTGGGCAAGCGTCGTTTTCCCCAAACCTGGCGGACCGGACAGTAAAACATGCTCCAGCGGTTCGGAGCGCATTTTTGCCGCTTCAATAAAGACCCGGAGGTTATCCTTGATCTTTGTCTGGCCAATGAACTCATTAAGAAACCTGGGTCTGAGGGTTTCGTCTAGGCATTCCTCGCCGTTCAGCTGCCGGGGAGAGGAGATGCGTTCGAGGCTTTGGTGACGCATGTCAGTCTTGGTGGGCGAGCGCCTGTTTTAACAGTTCTGGTAAGGTGGTTTCAGGGGTGAGATGGAGCCGTTTTAAACGCTGCAGCGCCTCCTTCCGTTTCAACCCCAGGGATTCAAGCGCGTTGACCGCCTGCTCGAAGACATCCGGTGTTAGCTGATGCTGTTCTGCCGTCTCGGGTCGAGAGCTAGACAGTTTCATAATTAGTTCTGAGGCCTTTTTTTCGCCAATTCCGGGAACTGAGCGCAGTAACTGGGTGTCCTGGCGGCGGATTGCAACCAAGATTTCAGCGGGCTCGAAACGGGAAAGCAGATTCAGTGCTGCTTTTGTTCCGACCCCCTTCACTGAGGTGAGCTGGCGAAAGACCGCAAGTTCTTCTTCCGTGTTAAATCCAAAGAGTTCAATGCCCGCGCGAGTAACTTCCATAAATACAAACAATTGTGCATACGCCCCTTGGTCTGGCAGCCGGCTGGAGGTAGAAAGTGGAACACGGAGTTCAAAGCCGATACCGTTAACATCAAGGATAATCATGGTGGGCTGTTTGATTGCGATTATCCCCTTAAGCCGGCTGATCATCGACCAAGTCTGGATTTCAGGCACCAGGCGACTGCGAGGGCATCGGCGGCGTGTTCAGACAGTCGGCCGTTAGTCCGGAGCAGTTTCCGGATCATATAATTCAACTGGCTTTTGGATGCCCGACCCGAACCGGTAACTGCCAGTTTGATCGTTGCCGGTGTCAGTTCAAAAACCGGGATCCGGTTTTTTGCCAGGGCGGTCAGGATGGCGCCCCGGGACTGTGCGGACAGGATGACACTGCGTGCCCCACCCCCTTTAAAAAAAAGGGTTTCAATCGCACAGCAGACCGGCTGATATCTGCGGATAATGCGGCAGATTGTCTGATTGAGCATCAGCAGCCGGGTGGCAATGGTGTCCTGCGGTGAGGTTGTTATTACCCCTTGGGCAACAATCGCACCATTCGGCTCAATAATTCCAAAACCGGTGGCACTCAGACCTGGGTCAACACCGAGGATTCTGCCCTGGATTAATTCAGGATCCGGACGCGCCGAGCTTTTCAAGCACCTCGTCCGGGATATCGAAGTTGGCATAAACCTGCTGGACTTCTTCCAGCTCCTCCAGCATCTCAATCAGTTTCAGTACCTTGGGTGCGTCCGACTCCGAGACCGGCACGGTGTTTGTCGCAATCTGGGTGAGCTCAGCCCGATCCCATTCCACCCCAGCAGACTTCAGCTGGCGCTTTACCGCCTCAAAACTTTCTACCGGCGTGATTACGGTAAAGTTTGTGGCGTCGCTCTGGACATCATCAGCGCCCGCCTCCATCGCTGCGCTCAGCACCGTATCCTCGTCGGTTTTTGAGCGGTCAATTACAATAATTCCTTTGGGTTTGAACTGCCAGGCAACACAGCCGGCTGCGCCCATGGAGCCGCCGTATTTGTCAAACACATGGCGCACTTCAGCAGTAGTTCGGTTCTTGTTGTCGGTCAGGGCCCGCACCAGCAGGGCAACTCCGCCCGGTGCATATCCCTCATAAAAAACCTCTTCATAAAAAACTCCCGGCAGTTCACCCGTCCCGCGCTTGATTGCCCGTTCAATGTTTTCCGCCGGCATATTGATTGCCCGCGCCGCCTCAACAGCAGTGCGCAGTCTGGGATTCGCTTCAATATCACCGCCTCCCATTCGGGCAGCGGTAGTGATTTCACGGATGAGTTTGGAGAATGCTCTTCCCCGCGCTGCGTCCAGCTTACTTTTCTTGTGCTTAATTGTTGCCCATTTCGAATGTCCGGACATAAATATCCTCCTGAAAATTTAAAATTCTCTGCTAAATCAGGTATATTCTATTAAATTTACCGCCAGCTGTCAATTGATAACTCTATCTTGACCAGGTGACCTTGTGCCGGACAGTGACGTTGCCGGTGGTAAGTGTAATCAGGTAGGTTCCACGGCGGACGGGCTGATGATGAGTATCAGTTCCGTCCCAGACCAGCGAATGGTAGCCGGCAGACTGCTGCTGTTCCAGCAAGACCTTGACCGGTCTACCTGCAAGATCAAACACTTCAGCCCGGACCATGCCTGCCTGACGCAGGAGATATTCAATCCGGAGCGAACCCCGGCGCACTGCCGGCTGTGCCCGGACAATCCGGAGCACATTTTCGCCGCCGGAACGCTCCCGGATGCCGGTTGCTGCTGCACCGGCAGCAAACACGGCGACGGGAGATTCGTTTGCGGGCAGCATCAGCGCGCTGCGAATAGCACTCCGTTCTGTGAGGGTCAGCGGCATTGTGGCGTAGCCGTTAATTCCCAGTGCCCGGGTCTGCATCAGCAGATTGAAAATGGCAAAACCGGCTTCCTGCATTGTACGATAGGATGATGTGTCATCAACACAGATGATTAGGTAAATTGGCGCGGTGGACGGGATACGGGTTGAAGCGCTGCGCAGCGCCGGCCGCCAGTCACCGGAAAGTAGGGGTTCGAGGCGGTGGTCCCAGGTGGCAAGGTTATTTCCCGGGGGCAGCCGGTTCCAGTAGCGGCTGACCCCTTCCCAAGTGACCAGATAGATTTTACCGGTGAGAAAATAGCCGGCGACCGCACTGGGGACGGTCAAACCCTGACGGTTATTGGAGGTGCGATGCGGGGTGACACCATAGGCAGCCCAGAGCAGCTGAGAGACCGTCTCCAGTGAGGGCGGAATGCCGGTAAACTGAGAATCGGGTGCCAGTTCGGTGAGCAGAATTTCAAAGGTGTCAATACCGTTCACTACCGGTGCGGGCAGACTGGAGTCGGAGGAGATAGCAACCATGCTTGAATCAACTCCGCGTGCCGGCGCCCGACCTAGAACATTGACCATCAGAATTGGATGGGCGGGTTGCCAGTTACTGTTGGCGTAATCGGCCGCCCATTTCATTGGGCAGCAGACCACCTCGCCGGTATCGGTCCAGAAGGCAATTGCGGCGAGCAGGCCGGCCTGGATTGACATCCCGGCGTCCTCATGGCGTGGGGTAGCAACTCCGATCTCATAGGCGGAACCCGTATTGTAGCGACGGTCTCCTGCAAGGTGAACTGAAAGTGTCCGGGTGTCGGGATCATAACGGTAGACATTGTCAGCAGTGGCAACATAAAACTCCCGGTAGGCGCCGGAACACGGTACCCGGCTCATCGCCCACAGCACATTGGCGAGCACCTGAACCGGCAGCGTGCCATCAAAACCGGAATGCACTGAATAACGGCTATTGGCAAGTAGTTCAAATGAGTGAGCATGGACTACCGGTGCGGGCAATGATTCCGTTCGCGTCAGCAGGGGCAGCTGGGCAGCAGAACTGAGGGTAATCAACAGCGAAAGCATAAACACCGAGCCTGCGCTCCAACGCATATTTAAATCATACCCGCTGCCACACCCACGTCAACTTCAGCGGTCAGGTGACGATGTTTTCGCCGGGAATGTCGCAACTGCCCAGCTGTGTCGGTCCAGCCAGTTCAGGAGCTGGTTCAGCGGGCATGGGCAAGACCGATGGTGGTATCGGCCGCGCCGTAATATAACCGGATGGTATCGCCATCCGGCTCCGGAATGCTTCCACACGGAAAGATGATGTCGGCAACATCGCCCAAACGTTCGTATTCCATCACGGGCCCGAAAATCCATTCAGTGCTGCGCCGGTTGGGCCAAATGATGTCTCCCTAAGTGAATAAGGTCCGGCGAGCGGGAGATGTAGATATAGGCGCCGAGCGATGTGATCGGCCGGGGGTATCACCACGCCCAGCCGTTCAAACCGGGTAAATCCAGAGTGAGGGCAAGAGCAACTCCCGGACCGGCGCGGGAGTAGGCGGAATTTACAGGATAAGGCCAGTCAGAGGGTGCAAGAATGGGGTTGTTTGCCGCCCGTTAGAATGTATCCAAATAGGCGCGTGCCACCTCTTTCCAGACCATCCTGCGGTCGAAGGCATAAGCTCGCTTGCGCATCGCATGCCGCTCGCTCTCCTGTTCAAACAGTTGGATGATGGTGTTGGCAAGTGTTCTGCTGTGTTGGAAAGGAACAAGTCTGCCCCGTTCTTCCGCAAGCGGTTCTTCAGCATACCAGTACGGGGTGGAGACGACCGCCGCACCGACGCCGAGCAAATAGGCAAGAGTACGGAGACAATTTGTGTAGGGATTGAGATAAGGGGTAACCATATATATCTGCTGCACCCCGAAACCGGTAGATTTCTTCCAGCACCCGGTGCGGGTGTTCGTCCGGCTCGGCAAGCACCGTATACAGGGTAGTGACGATCGGCATCCGCTGGCGCCAAAGTGTAGCAGGATGTAACTGCCAGCCGGGCCACCGAAGATGCCGTATTCATGCTGCAGGCAGGTAAGGTCAACCAGGGTCATATTCAGATATTCGGCGAGCTGGCGGTAGTAGTCCGGGTTATTTTGGGCAACCCTCAAACCGGACCCGCGCCGGATAGGGATAGCCTTCAGGTGTGTTGTTTGGCGCAGTAATCAGACAGTTCAGCTCCGGTGCCTCCACGAGATCAGCGGTGAAAGTAGCAATGCCGCAGCGACGCGGGGCATAGGTGCCGATAAAAGCAAGCTTCCTGAATGTATACCTGCCGAGCATAATTGTTTTATTTTAGCGTGATCAGACCTTCGGTCAATCGGGTCCACTGTTTTTCTGCAGCGATCGAAATTGACTGCAGCTGATTGCGGGATATGTTATAAAAAACCGGAAGGAGTTGCTTATGAACAGTTCTGTCGCCCGCAGACTGGACCGTTATTTGAAAGAGGCTCAGGTACTGCTTGCGGAACGGGAGGCACGCTGGAGGCAGGCAAAGAAGATGAAGTTTGATACCCTAGCGGTGCACGGGCTCTACACGATGGAGGAGGCGATTGCAAAAAATCAGGGGGCAATCATTGAACCGCTGTTTCTGGCATCAGCACAGGCGTACCGGGATTCAGATGAGCTGGAGGCGGCGCTCAGCTACCAGATTCCAACCTGGTGCTACACCCGGATTCACAACCCAACCCTGGGCTATCTTGAGGATACGCTGGCACTGCTTGAGACCTACGGCTCGGACATCAGAGCCGGCTGCTGCGTCTACTCCTCAGGGATGGCGGCGATTGAGAATGTCACCGATGCGCTGCTGGTCCGGATGGGCGCTGAGCCGCCGAACTTTGTTTCTCAGTGCCAGATTTACGGCGGCACCTTTCAGCAGTTCAATGTCCGGAAGTTTCAGGAGCGGGGGATTGAGGTTCGCTGGGTGCTCAAGCCCGAGGATGTGAATGAATGGCGAAAAAGGATTGACAAAAATACTCGATTTCTGTATGCCGAGACACCTTCCAATCCCGGGCTTCAGTTTTTCGACTTAAAGCCGGTGATCGAGCTGGCACATGAACATGGCATACCGATAGTGGTTGATTCGACAATCGCTTCGCCGGCACTCTTGCGGCCGCTCACCCTGGGTGCGGACATCGTGATTCATTCCGCCACCAAGGTGATGAGCTCATCCGGGATGGGGATGGCGGGTGCGGTCATCGCCCGCCAGCCGATTGTGTGCAATATACCCAATGAGGAACTCAAGGCCGATTTTGCCCTTTATCTCAAGCGCTATCCGCAGCGGGATCAAGGCGGATGCCTACATCCGTTTCAGGCGCTTATGACCTTAAATGATCTGCGGGATCTGCGGCACCGGGTTGATCTTTTGAGCCGGAATGCGCTGATGGTGGCGCGATTTCTGGCGGCACACCCGAAAGTGCTTGAGGTCAGCTATTTGGGGCTTGAGAGTCATCCGCTGCATTCTGTGGCAAAGATATATCTTAAACTGGCAGACAGCGAAGAAAACCGTTATACTCACCTGCTCGCATTCCGTGTCCGGGGCGGACCAGAAAAGACCCGTCAGGTTTTCGACCGGTTTCGGCTCATCTACCGGGCAACCGATCTGGGCAGAATTAAAACTGTAGCCACCATTCCCGCCATCTCCACTCACCTGCTCCAAGGAGAGGAGTGCCGGGAGATGGCATGCATTCCACCGGATCTGATCCGGCTTTCGGTCGGGGCTGAGGATCCGGCGGATGTGATTGCCGATCTGGAGCAGTCGTTAAGCGGGGTATGAGATGAGATTTTACTCCACGAACCTGCAGGCACCATCGGTTGAGTTGCGTCAGGCGCTTTTGACCGGTCAGGCACCAGACAGGGGGCTTTACATGCCGGAAAATATCCCGGTGATCCCGGTAGATGAGATTTACTCCTGGCGGGAGAAACCCTATCCCGAGGTGGCGTTTGGGGTGATGCGGCGCTGGACCGGCGGGCTGCTCACCGACGATGAGCTGCTCGAAATCTGCTATGAGTGCTATGATTATCCGGTGCCGCTCGAGCAGGTTACCGGCCGGCGTTATCTGCTCCGGCTGGACCAGGGTCCGACTGCTTCATTCAAGGATTTTGCTGCCCGGATGATGGCACGGCTGCTGCGGCAGATAATGGCACAGGAGAGGGGCGAGCTGGTGATTCTGACCGCAACCTCAGGTGATACCGGCAGTGCGGTGGCGTCAGCATTCCACAATGTGGACCGGATCCGGATGGTCGTGCTGTTCCCGCTGGCTGAGGTTTCGGATCGGCAGCGCAGGCAAATGACCACCCTGGGCGGCAATGTGACCACCATCGGTATCGACGGCAAGTTTGATGACTGCCAGGCGCTGGTCAAGCAGGCGTTTGCCGACCCTGAGCTCAGTCATATCCGCTTTTCATCGGCAAACTCAATCAACATCGGTCGGCTCCTGCCTCAGTCGGTCTACTATTTCTATGCCGCCTGCCGGCTCACGGAGGAGGGTGAAAGGCTGGTTTTCTCGGTGCCCTCAGGCAACTTCGGTAACATGTGTGCGGGCATTCTTGCCTGGCGCATGGGGCTACCGGCGCAGAAGTTTGTGATCGCCACCAACGAGAATGATGAATTTCCCAAGTTTCTTGCCACTGGCAGATACGAAAAGATCGTTCCCTCGCGCAAGTGCATTTCCAATGCAATGAATGTGGGCCATCCCTCGAACCTGCCGCGTCTGGTGGCGCTTTACGGCGGGGTGATGGATGAAAAGGGTAATGTGAAAAAGGAACCGGAATTTGCGGCGATGCGGCAGGAGATGTTTGCCCTTAGCGTCACCGATGACCAGACCCGGCAGACGATTATTGAAACTTGGCAGCGTTATCACACCCTGCTTGAGCCCCATGGTGCGGTCGGCTGGTTCGGACTGGAGCGTTTTCTTGAGGTTTCAGCCGCAGAGCCGGCAGTGTCAATTGAGACCGCCCATCCGGCAAAGTTCCCTGAGGAGATTGAATCACTCCTTGGAGTCGACCCCCAGCTGCCGCCCAGTCTTGCCGGGCTGGACGCAAAAAGAGAGTATTACGAGACTGGGCCGGCAGACTACCGTTGGTTCCGGGAGTTTCTCCATAGCCGGCTGAAATGAAATACCTGATTTTTCTCGGCGACGGTATGGCCGACTATCCGCTGTCCGAATTGGGTGGCAGGACACCGCTCCAAGTGGCGAAAAAGTCCTTAATTGACCGGATTGCCCTACTGGGTAGAAATGGCATCTACGTTACAGTTGAGCCGGACATGCCGCCCGGTTCTGAGGTGGCAAACCTGTCCGTGCTCGGCTACGACCCGAAAAGCTACTATCAGGGGCGGGGGGTGATTGAAGCAGCGAGTTTAGGGGTAAAGCTTGAGCCTGAGGATGTCGCCCTGCGCTGTAATCTGATCTGCATCAAGGATGGCAGGATCAAGAACCATTCTGCGGGCCATATTTCAACTGAGGAGGCAGCGCTATTGATTGAGGAGCTCAACCGCCAGCTGGCAACACCGGAAATCAGGTTCTATCCAGGGTTCACCTACCGCCACCTGTGTGTGCTGAAGAATGGCTCGCCAGAGGTGGAATGCTTTCCACCCCATGACCATGTCGGTGAGAGTGCCTTAGAACTTCTACCCCGGGCAAAATCATCGGTAGCCGAGGATACCGCCCGGCTGCTGCGGGAGCTGATTCTTAAATCCTGGGAGATTCTGCCCGGCCAGGCGGTCAACCTCAACCGCACCCTGCAGGGCAGAGACCCGGCAAACTCGATCTGGTTCTGGTCACCAGGGAGAAAACCGCAGATGCCCACCTATCAGGAGCTTTACGGGCTTAAAGGTGCGGTCATTGCCGCCGTGGATCTGATCAAGGGGCTTGGGGTCTATGCCGGATTTGATGTGATTGATGTGCCGGGTGCAACCGGGCTTTTGGACACCAATTACGAGGGTAAGGCGGATGCGGCGCTTGCGGCACTGGTTGATCATGACTTCGTGTTTGTTCATCTAGAGGCGCCGGATGAGGCGGGCCACAGCCGGGATGTGAAACAGAAGATTGAGGCGATTGAGCGGTTTGATGCCCGACTGGTGGCGCGGGTGATGAGAGGAATTGAGGAGCGGGGTCTGGAGGTGGCGGTGGCAGTCCTGCCCGATCATCTGACGCCAGTGGCAAAGGGCAATCATGTCCACGGTCCGGTGCCGGTAGCGATTTACCATCCGCACCTAAGTCCGGACCGGGTTCAACAGTTTGATGAAATCTCGGCAACCCGCGGCATTTTGGGTGAACTTCACGGCGATCAGTTCATCTTGACTTTTCTCCAGCGGCGCTAAGGACGTCCGGCAGGCTAGCCATCCTGCCTAATTTCATTTCCAGGTCATTTCGACCAAAGCGGAGAAATCCCTTTTCTTTTCGGGTGAATAATTGACAGCGGGTGAGGGGTGTGATATATTAACCTGCTGGTTATGTCAGGCGCAAGCCATCCCGGCCAGCCCGGGATGGCTTTTAATTTTTAACTAAAAAAGGAGTAAAGGATGGCAACGGTGGTCTTTGCCTTATATCTGCTCGTCCTTTTAATACTTGCCTTGCGGGCACGCTCGAGGGCAAAACCCGGAGCTGAGGACTTTTTTCTTGCCTCCCGGACGCTCGGTCCATTAATACTGCTGGTGACCCTGGCGGCAACCAACTTCTCCGCCTTTACCGTCTTTGGCTTTGCCGGTGCCGGTTACCGGTATGGTTATGCCTGGTATCCAATTATGGCCTTCGGCACTGGATTTATGGCCCTGACCTTTGTTTTGCTGGGTATTCCGGCACGCCAGGCAGGAAAGGAGACCGGCGCAATCACTCCGCCGGAACTGATCTGGTACCGGTTCCGCCATCGCGGGCTTTATCTTGCCTATCTGCTGGTGATGGTGGTCTTCACCCTGCCCTATCTGGCGCTTCAGCCGCTGGGTGCGGGTTATATGCTTAAGGCGCTGTTTGGGATCCCTTATCCTGCCGGTGCCGGGCTGGTGGTGCTCATCGGCCTGGTTTATGTGCTGGTGGCGGGTCTGCGCGGAGATGTGGTCACCGATCTGTTCCAGGGGCTTTTGATGCTTATCGGTGCCGGTATTCTGTTTTTTGCCCTGATCTCAGCGCTGGGCGGTTTTGAACGGGTGAGCAGGGAACTGGTCTCAAAACTGCCTGAGCTTTTCTCCCGACCTGGTGGCGGCGGTTTCTTTACCCCGAAGATCTGGTTTTCCTATTTAGCACTTTGGTTTTTATGCGACCCGATGTTTCCCCAGCTGTTTCAGCGGTTTCTTGCCGCTAGCAGCGATCGGGCGCTGCTGCGCAGTGCCCAGTTCTATCCCCTGATTACCGGTGTGCTCTTTTTCTTTCCGGTAGCGCTGGGCGTGCTGTCACATTCGGTGCTGTCCGGATTGAGCGGAGGTAAAACGGATCAGATTCTGCCCCTTCTTGTCAGCCGGACCCTGGGTCCGTTTTTTTTTGGTCTGCTGACCGTAGTCGGGCTGTCCGCGCTGATGTCAACAATGGACTCCCAGCTCCTGACACTGACCTCAATGGTGCTCCGGGATGTCAGGAGGCTTCTCGGTAAAAACCCGGATACCGGAAATCGGGCACAGCTGGCGGTTATGACTCTCTTGGCGCTCGCCGGCTGGGTTCTCGCCCTGAAACCACCGGCAACGATCCAGGAGATTGCGACCGAGACCTTTACCGGGCTGGCGGTCCTTTTCCCGGTGACTGTTGCCGGCGCCTACTGGCAGAAGGCAAACCCATGGGCAGGGATGCTGTCAATTATAGTGGGCGAGGCGTTGGTGGTGCTATATCACTTCAAGCTTCTGCCTGATTTCGGCTTTCTGCCGGTAATTCCAATAGTCGCTATCAGTGCGGTGGTGCTGGTTGGGGGCAGTTTACTCTTCCCTGCCCGGGACATGAACCCCTGGAGCTCAGTTAAAAGACTCAACTGGCGCCCGCTCGGTGCACTGTTACTGGTTTTCATTCTGGCAAACGACTTCTGGAACTGGCACCGGATCGGAGCGCTGTTTCTCAGTCTGCCGGTCTGGCTGTGGTATCACATCTTTTTGACCCTAATACTGGTGTTGGTGTTCTGTTTTTGGACAGTCGGAGATTAGGGTTGTCTGTTGACAACCAGGGGGCAAAAGTTAAATTAGATAAAATGAGGAGATATTTAGCGGTGTTGTTTTTGCTGGGAGTGACGGCAACGGTTATCAGGGCGGAATGGATTTCTACGGGTCCGGACGGCGGTAGTGTCCAGGCGCTGACAATCGATCCGCAGAATCCGGACCGGCTCTTGGCAATCTCGTACACCTATCCGGACACACCCCAGGTCTATTTCTCCTCGGATCGCGGTGCATCTTGGCAGGTGCAGGGCAGATTTGACCAGATTTCAGCATCCGCGCTCGAGTTTGATCCGTTTGTTCAGGACCGGGTTTATGCGCTTGCCGGTTCGGGCTATGTCCTTATTTCCACCGATTGCGGTCGAACCTGGCGGATGGGGACACTGCCAGGATTGAACAACACCCTCAAACCGGACCCGCATCGTGCGGGCAGAGTTCTGGTCGGTGGTTATGATGTGATTAACGGTAACTACCTGCCCGTAGTTCAGATTTCCACCGATTATGGTGCAACCTGGACAAGGGTAATTATTGATTCAACCGCGAACAACGAGCCGGTCCTGTGTCTCACATTTGATCCCGCGGTGCGGGATGTGGTCTGGGCAGGGTGTGTTGCCGGAAGGATTTACCGTTCTGGTGATGGGGGGTTCAACTGGGAGCCGAGAAATACCGGAGTGGCACCGCTGGCAGCAGTATACCGGTTAACGGTCAGCCCGGGAAACAGTGATCTGCTTCTGGCTGGCACATCAGACGGAATTTACCGGACAACCGACGGCGGTTTTCAGTGGACTCCGCTCGGTCTGAGCCGGACCCGGATTGTTGTTTTTCCCCGGACTGACACCAGCCGGGCATATGCGGTCAGTTATGATACCGTGCTTTTTACTGAGCGGGTTTTTGTTTCCAGTGACACTGGTCTTACCTGGAGTCTGGCAGAACCGGGGATGGTGCTGGCAAAGAGCGGCGGACTGATTGCCGATCCTCAGCTCCGGGACCTGGTTTATATCTATTGCAACCGCGGTGTTTTCCGCTCCACTGACGCCGGGGCACACTGGTCTGAACGGCATACCGGAATGCGTTTTGCCCATATCTCCACCATCAGCGCTAGTCCAACAGATTCCAGCCGGGTGTATCTTGAGTTTTATGAGAACGGGGTTTACCGGTCAGATGATGGAGGAACCACCTGGGAGCGGTGTTCTGAGTTTCTGGACTGCGGAAATATCTGTGCAATCGGGATTGCACCTGGGGCGGGCGCCGATATCCTTTATGCGCTCGAGGGTAAAGGCTGAGGCTCCTCTGAGCTCTACAAGAGCACAGACGGCGGGTCCGTCTGGACACAGGTTGACTCCTACTATGATGATGGTGGTTGCTGTCTGGTTCATCCTTCTGATCCGGACCGGATTCTGACCGGCGGCAGAGGACCTTCAACTCAGACCAACTGGTCATTTGTGGTTTCCTATTCAACTAATGGCGGGACCAGCTGGACCAGATGTAACCTCTCCGGTGTCAACTCCGGATTCTGCTACTGTCTGGCGATTGCACCACGAGCAACAGATATTGTCTATGCCGGAGGGGAGGTATTGGGTATGGGTGCGGTTTATATTTCAACCGATGGTGGGACAGGCTGGCGAAGGACGCCGAGTGCACCACCGGAGACCGTTTTTGCGCTGGCGGTTGACCCGCTGGAGCCGGACCGGATTTATGCGGGGACACGAAACGGGGTTTATCTGAGCACAGACCGCGGTGCCGGCTGGGAACGACTGTTTTCCGGTCCGGTCATACGTTCGGTCCGAGTTCATCCCCAAGCTCCGGATACAGTTTTTGCTGCCGGTGATTCCGGTTGCTGGATTTCCCGAAACCGGGGGCTGGACTGGGAACCGATGAATCAGGGTCTGGGTTCACTGCACCTGACCGCACTGGAGTTTGTGCGCGCACCCGGGCTGATGCTGCTTGCGGGAACCCAAGACAACGCCTGCTATCGGTTAGATTTGAGCCCGGGTGTAAATGAAACAAACTCCAGCTTTGAAGTCCGGGAGGTAGTTTTTAGCAGTCCGGCGTGTCAAAGGATACGGCTGTTGACCAATTTGGCGCTCAGGCGGTTGCGGCTTTATGATACCGCCGGCAGGCTGGTGCTGAACAGAACCGGGCTGAAGCCGGGCGCGGTGGTGGATGTGGCTGAGCTCAAAGCCGGCTGTTACCAGGTAATCGCCGAAACTGACACCCGAACGGTTTACACGCGGATCGTGGTCAGCCGGTAGCTTAACTCATATCAGCGGATAATCAGCAGTTTCTCCTTGTAGCGCACACCGTTGATACGCAAAAAGTACACCCCAGGTTGAAGGTTGCGACAGTCAAGCTGGATTGAGTTTTCGCCTGCTTCGGCGTGCCAGCTGCGCACGAGCCTGCCGGAACGGTCATAGAGGGCAAGGTGGGTGTTGCCGGTTACGTTGAGCCGGAGCTGGGTAAATAACCGCGCCGGGTTGGGGCTGATGGTCAGGGTGCGTCCTGGCAGGCGGTTGAGCCGTTGGGAAATTCCGGTTGCCGGTTCAACGGTGGTAAACCGGATCGCCCGGCCCGGGGCGATCGGTGCCGCACCATGGGCATAGGAGCCGTTGTAAAGGCACTGGATTCCAATCTGCCGCGTTTCATCCTGAATACCAATAGTGGAACTGGTGTAGCCATTTGCGGTCAGATACTGGAACACAATCTCATTATCACCGGTCGGGGTGGCGACGGTGGTGTCATAAATGATGACCTGAAACTTGTCACGCAGAGTGCGCGGGTTGTAGTAAGGGACGCTGTCGTATTCAATGATCAGCCGGTGGTTCGGCTGGTCAAAGAGCCAGTAGACATAGCCGGTGCTGTTGTAGCCGGGATACAGGTCATCCCAGTTGACCGCAATCACCTTTGGTGGTGCGCCATTTGAGGGCAGGGGTTGATTCTGGTAGTTTGGGGTGCGGTAGAATCCGGGCACAAGCCAGCCGTCCGCGGAGATGGAGAGCGAGTCATAGCGCTGACCATAAAACCGCAGCGGGCCGAAGCCGGCAGGCAAAGAAATAACCCTTACGCTGTCATTATGGCCGAATTCAATCCGGTTACCGACGGTATTGATCTCCACCCAGTTGAACTCCGGGTGCTGGGCATACCCGGTGTCGATGTCATCATAAGCCCAGTAGCGCGGAGGCCAGCGTGGTCCGTCCGGAATTGGGTCGGTTATAAGATACTGGCCAATCTGGAGATCGAATCCGGTAACAAAGGTGCTTTCCTGAGCCACAATCGTCAGCTGAAAGGCCGCCTGATGCTCGCGCGGGGTTTGGGGAGAAATCAGCAGCCGGCAGGGTAGACTGGTGGTTGCGGTATCACTGCCCCCGATGTCACCATACCAGCTGGAATCCGCAGTGACGGTGATGAACGTATCAGCGGTGCCAAGCCGGGCATAGACATTGTGGGCGGTGACCGTGCCGAAGTTTTTCAGAATGAGATAGACCGCCACACTTTCGCCCGGGTCCGGGAAGTTGTTGCCCCCAAAGTCAATGACCTGCACACTTAAAAGCCCGAGCAGGGGACGGTTCGCCGGCACCGGTCCGCCGAGCAGGGCAAGCCCGGCAACACCCGCTCTGGTTACTTGCGTGCAGAATTCGTTATTATTATAACCGGCACCGATCGAGTCGCCCGGAGTATGATAATACGGATTTACAGGCCAGAAGTCCTCAATGCCGCAGAAGGCGAGATAGCCGTTGTTCCAGAACGGTCCGTGGTCCGAGTTCTGGTTGTCGTTCACCATCCGCTTATAGACCGGCAGGAGCGCATAGGTGTCGGCAACCGCGGTGAACCAGTCCACAAACGGCTCGCAAGGCGGGTTGTTGATCTTGCCCATCACATCCAGGTTCTCGGGTGCGGCATCAACATAGCCGATCATGTCAAAGTTCAGCACGCCGAGGATGGAGTCGCCAGCTGCCCGCGCCTGTGCGGCATAGTACTCACTACCATAGAGCCCGAACTCCTCGCCGGAGAAGGCGATGAAGCGCAGATCATGGGTGAACTGATAGCCTTGCGTAACCCGCGCCGCCTCGAGCACTGCCGCGGTGCCAGAGGCGTTGTCATCAGCACCGGGCGCATTGGTTGGCGCATAGGAGTCAAAATGGCCGCAGATGATGCAATAAGGGTTGCGCTGCCTCTGAGTGCCGAACCGGATCCCAATCACATTGGGCGCATGGCCTGAGGTGTGATACTGGAAATAGACTGAATCACAACCGAAGGAGATAAACTTCTGCCGGATCCAGTCGGCCGCGGCCCGGCAGGAGTCAGAGGTTGAGTAGCGGGTACGGTAGCGCTGAAGCCGGCGGACATAGGAGAGCACCGAATCAGAAGAAACCGCGGCGACAATCTGCTCAACGAGTGGATCGGTAAGGACCGACGGCGGGGTAAACTTCAACGGTTTAAACACCCAGGGCTGGAGGCTGACCCGGGCAACCATCGCCCACAGGGAACGGAGTGCCGGCAGGTTTTCGGGTGCGATTGAGACCAGATACTCCGCACCGTCAAAGTCCAGAATCCGGCTGATTGCAGCAAGCTCCTTTTGGGTTGACGGATCAAATAGGTGGACCCGGAAGTAAAGCTTATCCTGGGGCTGGTAGTCCAGCACCCTGCCGTAAAGGACAGAAACTGTCTGTAGCTGAGCTTCAGTGCCGATGACCAGCACCCCGCTATTAGTCATGCCCACAACCTTGAACTGGTCCTTGAGCATTTCGGGCTTGACATTTGGGATTAATGCCAGAAATTCACCGGCATTGACAAAACTGACAAGGATTAAAAGGACCTTTATTGACCGAGCCATAACGACTCCTTTCGGTAACTTTCAATATAATTTTACTTGCACAGAAATAAAAGGCAAATTGTTTTTTGTTCGCAAGGCGGAATTTAAAGGCAAAAAGGCGGGCAGAATTTATGGCACACACATAAAAACGTCAATGTCCGGCGAACCGAGCAGGTTAATTGGATTGCCTAAGTGAATTTTAAGAGTTAATATGAAACCGGCACGATGAGCTGGAGAATTTCAGCCCAAACGGCTTAGAAGCGCTTTTGATTTATATCTATATTTTTCAATGGGTTCCAGATTTATGCCCTTTGAGATGCCGCCCTCCCCCCAGTTCCCTCGACTGTGGGGTCAGAGATAGTGATGATTTTCCCGGCTGGGTATTAAGCAGAGCGGGACCCAACGTAAAAAAACGGAGATACTGGCCGGTCTCCCGGGGGTGGTAACAGTCGGGGATAATGGGTTTAAGTGGCAGTATTACGGATGGTTAAGGGGATGGCGGCCGTTATGGTGTCCGGCACGGACATGAATGGTGTTTGAGGGGTATAATCGGCTAAACCTCCGCAAATCAACAACCTGTAGCTGCGGACAAACCAATCCGGGTGCTGATTTTGGGGTCTGTCTGTATAAATTGATTTTTTTCAATGAGTAAGAAATCAATTTTTTCTCATTGACAAAGCAGGTTTTTCCAATACTATTTTAAGCCTTTTTCTCGGAAATTAGCGGGCGGTTGCAGACCGCAGAGCAGGCTCGGTTGCAAAACCATCGTACCTCCTGACGGCGTCCGGAAGGAAACCGGGCGCCGTTGTTTTAATATTCAAATACGGGTGCTGTGGTATCATCATCTTCTTCGCCCGCGGTCGGGCGTCGGCGCTCCGGTTTGTAGTTGTTGAAGTTCCAGGTTAGGCCGAGTGACAGCTGGGGTCCTTTTCTGCCAAAGCGGGACCAGGTGTAG
Organism: Caldifarciminota bacterium; assembly: GCA_965649165.1. Lineage (GTDB taxonomy): Bacteria > Hydrothermota > Tepidihabitantia > Tepidihabitantales > Tepidihabitantaceae > JAOABP01. Next base: position 17,350 of record CBFGJT010000017.1, read on the forward strand.
AAATTTTGCGTTTTCGTCTCATTTTCGTGCCAGCTGCTAGCAGGCAGGTCGCGGACCGATAGGGTGAGGAAGAGCTGACGGTTGAAGAGAGTCTGGCGGGCAGAGACTCCGGTCCAGATATGCCCCCCTTCTTTACCCTGCAGGGTGGTGCTGGGGCTTTCGTAGCGGACCTGGAGCTGAACCCGGGTGGCAGTGGGCAGAATGATGTCGGTGGTCAGCCCTGCCTCCCAGTTGAAGCTGGTGCGGGTGATGGGTGTGGTGTCGAGCGTGCCTTTGAGCCGGTAGTCATAGATGTCGCCATTGAGGCTGATGTTCCAGAGGCGGAAAGGAGACAGATCAAGGTTCATTTCCAAGCCCAATGCGCGGTCCGAGCCGATGTTTTTTACCGTGTGGAGGATGATGTCGTCGCGGTATATGGACTGGAAGCGCTCGATGACATTGTGGGTTACCCGGTAATAGCCGTCAATTGATAGCCGGTTGGCACCAAATGGAAGGACAAACCCGGCTTCATAGGAGTCAAGGTATTCGGGTTGGAGTGTAGGGTTGCCCTGGCGGACATTTCTGGGATCCATCCAGGTGAGGAACGGTGAAAGGTCCCAGCCACCGGGCCGGTCGATCCGCCGGGTGTAGCTTGCCATTATCTGCTGCTGTTTTGGGAAACTGTAGGAGAGATGAATGCTGGGAAAGAGGTCCAGGCAATTGAGCGGGGTGAAGACACTGTCGTTGATCTTTACGGTCCTGCCTGAGTATTCCGCCCGGATGCCGAGCATGGCACCGAAGCCCTGCCAGCTGGCGGAATAGGTAGTATAGAGGGCATGGACCCGGTCGCGCTGGTCTGAACTCTGGCGGTAGAGGGTGTCCTCCTGATAGCGGGCGTTGGCGGTATCATAGGTGGCGCTTTGGGTTTTCTGGTCCGGTCCGAAACGGAGGCGGTGCTGATAACCCGCTTCAAGTTTGTCCTTTTCCCTTAAAGGTAGGGCGTAGTTCAGTTTGAGAT
>CBFGJT010000018.1:0-17531 GCA_965649165.1 Caldifarciminota bacterium
AGAAATCTCAAATTAACTGAAACTATAAACTTCAACTTTCCAGTGAGGTTGTTACAGATAGCAGCCAGTTTCCCCCAAAATTATTAAGGCAGCAATATATAAGTGCTATATTTTAAGGTTGATGTTGTTCCTTACGATACTGTGAGACCGGAACTTAAAGAAAGAAATTTTAAAGAGATGTGACCCTATATCTGAGGGACAACTTAGAAGCAATGAAATCTATAAAAAGTTTGTGTAATAAATATTGCCTTTTAAAGAACATTTTCGCCACTTCCATAAAGTTTCGCTTAAACTGAATGGGGATGAATTTTTTATAAATTAAATAACTTTAATCAATTTTTTAAACATTTCAATCAGGCTCGTGTCCAGGATTTATTATAAGTGTATCTAAGCTTCTGATGGTGGCATAGGGTACATATCCCTTCGAAATTGCTTTTGAATAAAAATCATCAATCAGTTCTTGTTGCGTAACATAATCTATTACTAAAACAAGCTTGCCTTTTTCTTTGAATCGATCAAGATAAAAAAGAACCTCTTCTGTAACTTCAGAGGGTTGGGGGATGTTGCCATTATACCAGACATCCTCTCTTCCAATACCAGAAACTACTGCAACATAATCTGGATGAGTTGAAAGTTTTTCGCCATTTTGTGGGAAAATTAAGAAATTAGTTTTCCTTTTTATTATTTTTGTATAATTAGCAATTTCCTTTACAAAATCAACCATTTCCTGCTCTGCTGAGTCTCTTTCCAAACCGCTTTCTCCTCCTGGTCCCCAGTATTCATAGGCATCAATAATATCAAGATAAACCCCATCAAAGTCAGCTTCAATAATCTTGTCCAGATAACTGTATACTATAGATTTCCAACCAAGTTCCCAGTATTTTACTTTATAATTATCCGGCCATTCAGAATTGGCGGGACCAAGCCAGGAAGGAGCTCCTTCATCAGGAATTCCGTCAGCATCTGCATCCCAACTATCATTCCAGTACCACCTGTAATTTTCTGCTTCACCTATACTTAAATAGGCAATAACAATTTTCGGTCCTCCTGGGCTATTTTTAATTCCCATTATTTCTTGAGCACTAAATCTACCTTCTTCGCTTCCATCCCGAGAATAATCTATTACCACAAGGTCAAATTTTGTCTCAGCAATACAAGTTAAGTCTATCTTCTGAAGTTGATATAAAAAATCATTTACCGAACTTAAATTTATTTGATCTACCAGTGGATTTTTTCTAAAACAATTAAAACTTATAAATAACATCCCGATTAAAGTAATTTTAAATATAATATCTAAGGGAGTTTGAAATGTCTTAGGAATTTTGCCACCAAACCAATCGGAGGGGGGACAATATAAACCACAAAAGATACGTAAAGTTTTTGCTTTCTTCTTTATCCTTTTTATATAATGATTCATTAAAGCATTCCTCGCATAAATAAAATCCTTCAGTTACCTTTACAAAGATCATATCCTTCCTGTATTTCCTTCCCGCAACTTGCACATTTCATTGTTTACTCCTTTTGTTATTTGTTAAACCTAACCCGATCCGGAGCAACTTAACCTCGGACAGCGCATATATAATAATCGAATCAAAATGCTCGTCAATTCTGCTCGCCGCAACGCCTCAGCGACCGGTATCGGAATTGCAGAAAGCAATGCACTGGTTCAATTTTGATTTTTCCACCGGATTGGATAATGCTATCGAGTAAATGACATTCGCCCGCAATGGCAATAAACTCTCGGTTCGAACCCGGCAGTGCCGTTCCGCCCTCAATCGGACCGGCATCCCGGGTGCAGATTACTGTGTCAATCCTTATCTCGGCTGTTCCCATAACTGTCTTTACTGCTACGCCAGTTTCGTGCTTAAATACGCCGGTATCAGTGAACCCTGGGGCACATTTGTCGAAGCCAAAATCAACCTGCCTGATGTCCTGAAAAGGCAGGCGCAAAAGCCGGCGACCGTCCTGCTGGGTACGGTATGTGACCCTTATCAACCAGCAGAAATGAAGTTTCAGCTGAGCCGGCAGGCGTTGATGATTCTCGGCACCCGAGGTTATGCAGTAGAGGTCATGACCAAATCAGTCCTAATATTGCGGGATCTTGACCTGCTTATCCGTTTCCTCGGCTTCAGTGTCGAGCTGACCGTCACAACGCTAAATGGAAAAGCGGCACGGGCTTTCGAACCGGGGGCGCCGGCGCCGAAATTGAGATTGCAGGCGATAAAACAGCTTATCCGGGCTGGCGTCCAAACAACCGTTTTTATCGGGCCGCTGCTGCCCGGGATTTCCGACTCCTCTAAGCAGATTCAGGAACTCCTACTGGCGGTGAAGGATGCCGGTGCGCGCCGGGTGCTGTTTGACAAACTAAACTATCTGAACAGCAAAATAGGCCGGCTTAGATCGGTCGTTGAGACGGAGTTTCCCGAAACCGCTTCTGCCTGGAATCTGGCGCTGACCAGCCCGGAACGTTATTCCGCTGCACTCCGGGACCGGATTCGACAGGCACTCGCCGATTCCGGTCTGGAGGGTAGAATAATCTTCTGACTTTTTGTTTGACCTGCCGGCAGATTGAAATAAAATTCAGTGGATGAATCTGAAATTTGTGCGCGAACAGCCGGATGAGGTACGCCGGATTCTGACGCTGCGCCGCAGTCCGCTCTCAATTGACGAAATCCTTCAACTTGATACGGAGCGCCGTAAGCTTGTGACCAGGCGGGATGAACTGCGCCGCCAGCAGAAGGAAATTTCTACCGCAATTGCCCGGCTGAAGCAGAACAAACAGGAGGATACCGAACTGCTGAAAAGAGCCCGGGAACTCTCCGATACCATCAAATCACTGGAACAGAAGATCGAAGAAATTGAGAACCGGCAGGAAACGCTGGTAAAACTCTTGCCGAACCGGGTTCATCCCTCGGTAACTGATGAGGAGGAGATTGTTGCCAGCTGGGGGGACCCGCCGCAGTTTGCCTTTCAACCGCTGGCACACTGGGATCTGGGACCAGCACTGGGAATTCTGGACTTTGAAACCGCCGCCCGGCTGGCAGGTTCCCGGTTTGTGCTATTCCGGGGTGATGGTGCCCGGCTGGAGCGAGCACTGATCAACTTCTTCCTTGACACTGCGGTCCGGAAGTACGGTTATACAGAAATCTCACCACCGGTGCTTGCTAACAAACCAACACTCGAAGCTGCCGGTCAGCTGCCCCATCTTGAGTCGGAAATGTACCGAATTGAAACCGATGAACTTTATCTCATCCCCACTGCTGAACCGCAGCTTGTATCCTACTACCGGGAAGAAACGCTGGCAGAAGAAAATCTGCCCCTGAAAATGGTCGCCTACACCCCGTGTTTTCGCCGGGAAGCAGGTTCCTATGGCCGGGATGTGCGCGGCATGATCAGAATCCACCAGTTTGATAAAGTCGAGCTAGTGCGGCTCACCCACCCGGACCGTTCCTATCAGGACTTGGAGGAGATGCGCAGTGAGGTGGAAGGTCTGCTGCAGGCACTGGATCTACCCTATCGTGTGAAAAGGCTGGCAGCTTGGGATATCGCTTTTCAGTCAGCAAAAACCTACGACCTTGAGGTCTGGGCTGCCGGTGTCGGACGGTGGCTTGAGGTCTCCTCAATCTCAAACTGCGAGGAGTTTCAGACCCGGCGCGGCAAAATCCGGGTCCGGAGCCGTGATGGCAGAAGTTACCATCCCCATGCGCTCAACGGCTCTGCCCTTGCTCTGCCCCGGACCTTCATCGCCATCATTGAAAATTATCAGCAGGCGGACGGTTCGGTCATCATCCCCAAAGTCCTGCGTCCCTATATGACAGGTCAGGAGCGGCTCGCCTGAATTTTATTCCAGCCTGAAGCGCAACGGCAGCAGAGTGCTTAATGCCATCTTTCTGACCCCCTGCAGACAGGCAAGAATTACTACCGCCTCACCGGCAAACTCGCTCAAAACCTGAAGACACGCCCCGCACGGCGGAGTGAAATTGTCGGTCGGTGTATAGATCAGAATCGCCCTGATCTGACGTGCGCCCTCATTTACCGCCTTGAAGATTGCGATTCGCTCTGCGCACACTGTCAGACCGTAGGAGCCATTCTCAACATTGGCACCGGAGTATATCCTGCCGCCGGTGACCAGCACCGCTGCACCAACCGGAAAACCTGAATAAGGAGCATAAGCACACCGGGCGGCACGCCGGGCAGCAGCGAGCAGCCTTTTGACTTCCTGTGCCTTAATGTCCGGCTTCATTCTTTATGGTCTCACTCAGAAAGCTGGACCCGGCAGCAAGCGGTTCAACTTTCAGGTAGTCGGCTGCGGTCTGACCCAGATCAGCAAACGTTTCCCTTATTCCCAGGTTCACGCCCGGTTTTACCTTTGAACCGTAAACCAGCAGCGGTACATACTCCCGGGAATGATCGGTCGAATCCGTTGTAGGATCACAGCCGTGGTCAGCGGTGATAAAAAGAATATCCTCATTCCTGAGCCGGGGGATAATTGTTTCCAGCCCCTGATCAAACTCCTCCAGTCCGCGGGCGAAACCGCGGACATCATTACGATGCCCCCAGTCCATGTCAAACTGCACCAGATTCACAAATACAAGACCGGCAAAACTCTCGCCCATTATTTCGGACAGGTATCCCATACATTCGGAATTGCTGACTGAATGGAAATAGCGGCTGATTCCCCGGCCGGCGAAAAGCTCGTCAATTTTGCCAATGGCAACAACCTCCATACCCGCGTCCTTCACTTTGTCCAGCAGGGTCGGCTGCGGGGGCGGACAGGAAAAATCCCGACGCTGGTGGGTGCGATAAAATCCCCCAGGTCTCCCAGCAAAGGGGCGGGCAATTACCCGGGCAACGCGGTAGGGACCGGTTAACAGCTCACGGGCAATCCGGGCATAACGGTAAAGCTCCTCCACCGGAATAATGTCCACATGAGCAGCGATCTGGAACACACTGTCGGCTGAAGTATAAACAATGGGACTGCCAGTTCTCAAATGCTCCAATCCGAGACGATTAATGATCTCCGTCCCTGATGCTGCCACATTACCCAGCACCCGCCGGTTAATCCGGCGTTCAAATTCATAAATCAGTTCCTGAGGAAATCCATTAGGGAAAACCGGAAACGGCTCGGTAGTGATTACACCGGCAATCTCCCAGTGGCCGGTGGTCGAATCCTTGCCAGCTGAGCGCTCCGCCATCATTCCGAATGCCGCTTGGGGATTACGCTGTGACGGCACACCAACAATCTCAATGACATTCCCCAGCCCAAGCCGGGTAAGGTTGGACAGATTAAGCCCCCCCACCGCCTGTGCCAGATTCTTCAGCGTATTAGACCCGCAATCGTTAAACCGGGCTGCATCGGGCAACTCTCCACAACCTACACCATCAAGTACAATTATTATGACCCGGGGGAGCTTCATACGGATTTCTCAGTGCCGGGGACAGGATTTGAACCTGCATGCCGTGAGGCACATGGCCCTCAACCATGCGTGTCTGCCATTTCCACCACCCCGGCAGTACTTGAAAAGTATAAAAAATATGCTTTCGCTGTCAAATCTGTTTATCTATGAAACCGGTAGTTTGACAGCGCTGCGCCCCTGGGTAAAATTTATTTATGCGTTACTGGCTGTTGACGCTAATTTTTATGATCTCGACCCTTGCGCCTGACTGTCGTTCCCGGAGTGAAAAGGTAAAGGTAAAATTCTGGCATGCGATGGGTGGAGAGGCCCAGAAAACACTCAAGCTGATGGTTGAGGAGTTTGAGCGGGAAAATCCTGATATTAAGATCGAGCTCGTCGGCATGGGAAACTATGACGCGCTGGCACAGAAACTGCTTGGGGCGGTTGCGGTCCAGAATCCGCCCACAATTGCCCAGATGTATGAAAACTGGACCACCCAGCTTTACACAGCAGGTCAGCTGGAATTTCTTGAGGACTACATCCTGGGAGCGGGCGGCTTGGACAGTTCCGAAATTGCCGATATCTATCCGGGACTGCTGGAAAACAATCGCTGGGACGGAAAAATTCTCACCCTACCGTTCAATAAAAGTGTCCCGGTTTACTACTACAATGTGGAACTGCTCCGACAGGCAGGTTATGACTCATTTCCCCGCACCTGGACGGAATTCCGCCAGATGTGCCGGAAGCTGTTGCGCCGGAATCCTGACGGCACGATCGTAACCTGGGCAACCGCCAACGGCACCGATATCTGGATTTTCGGTTCCATGCTCCTCCAGCGCGGCGGCAGGTTTCTTAGCCAGGAGGATGGCGAACCAGAATTCAACAGTCCGCTTGGCGTTGAGGTGCTTTCCTTTCAGCTTGACCTGATATTCCGGGACAGCGCCCAGACTACCGCTACCGGCAGAAACCCGATGGAAGAATTCCTTGTCGGCAAAATCGCCACCATCACCGGCAGTTCCACTTGGCGCGCCCCAACTGTCGGGCAGGAAAAATTTCCGGTCGGCATGGCACCGATTCCGGTGGAAGGTAAACCTGCCGCCATCATCTATGGCACCAACATCGGCATGTTCAGGAAGGCCTCACCGGCCGAAAAAAGGGCAGCCTGGCGGTTTATCAAATGGTTCATTGCCCCAAAACAGCAGGTAAAATGGTCGCTGGGTACCTGGTATGTACCGATTCACCGTTCCTGTCTTGACGACCCGCAACTTCAGAAGCGCTTTGCCACCACGCCGGGGCTGCTTGCCGCCTACCGGCAGCTCGAATACGGAGTGTTTGAACCCCGGGGCTTGAGGTGGCTTGCCGGTAGGAAAGCCCTGGTGGAAGAACTGGAGGCGGCGACACTGGGGGCGAAAACTCCGAAACAGGCACTGGACGATGCTGCGCGGCGCTACCGGCAGCAATAACAAATATGCAGATAAGATGTCAATAAATAACCCGCTCGAGGATCAGGCCGCATGCGGGTGCAGTAAAGAAAGGACGGTGTTTTTTCCCATTCAGTGCGGCGCGGATATCCCCTTTTGTGATTCTGCTGGTGGCATACGCCACCAGTGCGCCGACAATCCGCCGCACCATCTTGTAAAGAAACCGGTCACCCCTTATGGTTAAAACCAGCTCATCGAGACGCTGCCGGACTGTAATTGACCACACCGTGCACCAGCCGCTGCCCGAACGGTCATAGCAGAACCGGCTGAAATCGCTGGTACCCAGGAACAGCTGCGAACCGTTTTTCAGTCGCTCAACATCAATTCTGCCCGTATATTCCCAGGCAAACCGCCGCCTTAATGGCGACCGCCCACAGACAATGTAATAGGAATAAACTTTTCCCCGGGCACTATACCGGGCATGAAAATCGTCGGCAACAGCTTCAGCATCTTTAACAAAAATATCATCGGGCAGGTAGTGATTAAGTGCCGGCGGAATACGCTCTGCCGGTATTTTTCCCGGACAGCGAAAATTAGCCACATAGTTTCGCGCCGACACCCCGGCATCGGTCCGGCTGCAGCCATGGATTACAACCTTTGTGCCCAGAACCGCTTCAACAGCTGCTGTAAGCATGCCCTGCACCGTATGGCGGTTGGGTTGAATCTGCCAGCCGGCATAGGCGCTACCGTCAAACTCAATCGTCAGGCGGATATTTCGCTCCAACCGGTGATCCGGCCGGTTAGTATCAACCCGATGCCGCGGGGTGACTGCGAGATTTAAGTCTGCTGACTTTTCAGACACTTCATGCACAGCCGGGCATAGGGTATCACTTCTAGGCGTGCCAGTGGTATCGGTTCACCGCAGCGCTCGCAGATTCCGTAGGTTCCGCGGGCAATTCGGTCCAGGGCGGCATCAATCTCCCGCAGGACATCGGACTCAATTGACTTAAGCTGAGACGCCAGTTCCCGCTGGTAGTTTTCCGTCCCCTGATCAGCAACATGGGTACGATGGCTGGAAAGATCACCGGCAGCAGCAGGTGTATCCATAACCTGCTGGGTGAAACTGCTCTGGCGGAGCAACCGCTGTTTCTCCTCAAGCAGCGCCTTTCCCAGTCGCAGCAGGTCTTTTTTGCTCAGGGGTGAACCGGTTTTCTGTTTCTTTTGCGCCATTACTTCCTCTCTCTCTTTAGTGCCACACGGATTGGACAGTTGTTGATAGTAAACTCGGCGACCGACTCATAATCCGCCAGTGGTGCAAAAGTGATATCCTGTGCGAGAGTCTCCTGACGGATGTAGTCGGAGAACATCCGGATTGCGGCTTCCAGTTTACCCGCACACTGGCAGCTAAGTGCAATCCGGTCGACAACTTCAAATCCGGCAGATTTGCGCATATTCTGAATCTTACGCACCAGTTCCCGGGCAATACCTTCATACTCCAGCTCCGGAGTTAAACTGGTATCCAACCCGATGACATAATCGTCATCCTCCTGAATTATCAGTCCCGACCCGAGCAGCTCATTGGAGTCGGCAAACTGAAGCTCCCGGATATTGAGCTCATCCCGGATGATATCAGCGTAGGACAGCAACCAGTCCCGGCTGCCGGCTGATTTTATACTCACGATCATCCGGGGAAGAGGTTGACGAACCTTGATCTGTGCCTTTTCCCGTGCCGCATGACCAAGGGAAACCAGTGTCCGGACCATCTTCATCTCCCGTTCCAGTTCCAGGTTGATCATTTTCTCGTCCGGTTTGGGATAAAAACAAAGATGGATGCTGTCCGGGGCATCGGCATCACAGCTCCGGACGAGGTTCTGATATATATCCTCAGTGATGAAGGGCATGATCGGCGCCACCAGCTTGATTAGCGTCACTATACACTGATAGAGCGTATAGTAGGCGGCCGCTTTGTCCCGGTCTTCGGCCGATTTCCAGAAGCGCCGCCGGTTCCGACGGACATACCAGGTGGACAGATCCTCAATGAAATCCTCAACTGCCAGTGCCACACTCATACAATCATAATCATCAAGACGGTTACGCGCCAGTTTCACTAGTGAATTCAGGCGGGATAAAATCCAGCGATCCAGCAGAGTCAAGTCAGCCGGCTCCACGTGAAGTTTAACCGGATTGATATGGTCAATGTTAGCATAGGTGACAAAAAATCCATAAACATTCCAGAAGGTCAGCAGCTTCCGTCGGACTTCCTGCCCAACCTTGAAACCGAAAAGCAGATTCTGAACCGGGTTGTGGCGGGCAAACACCCAGCGCATCACATCCGCCCCCATCTTCTCAACCGCCTCCTCCACCTCAATCGCATTTCCCCACGATTTATGCATCTCCCGTCCGTCCTCGGCCTTCATCGTCGCATAGCCTAGTACTGTCTTGAAAGGCGAACATTTTTCCAGCACTGTACTCATCGCCAGAATCGCATAGAACCAGTTTCGGAACTGCCCCGGAAATGATTCGGTAATAAAATCAAATGGAAACCATTCCTCCCAGTATTGACGGTCGCTCAAATAATGGGTTGTAGAAAAGGGCACAATCCCGGCATCCAGCCAGGGATTACCTACATCCTTAATCCGGGAAACTGCACTGCCGCATTGGGGGCAGGCAATTTTCACCTCATCGACCCACGGACGGTGAGGCGTGTGTCCCTCAAACCGTTCCCAGCCGGCTATTGCTCGCTGCTGCAGCTCTTCCCGTGAGCCAATCACATCAAACCAGCCGCAGCGGCATTTGAAAATCGGCAGCGCCAGACCCCAGTAACGCTTCTTGGAGATACACCAGTCGGACATATTGCGCAACCAGTCCAGTTCGCGGTCCAGACCGAACTCAGGAATCCAGCGCACCTGTCGCGCCGAATTCATTATTTCCTCCCGGAGCGGATCCATCCGGATGAACCACTCGTCAACGAGCCGGAAGACCAGCTCCTGACCGCAACGCCAACAGACCGGATAGCGGTGAGTATAATCCTCAACGCGGAAAAGTAGCCCCTTGCTTCGCAAGTTTTCAAAAATATCGGGTGCAACTTCCCCCGCAAATCTGCCAGTCAGCCAGTCAAACCCCTCTTGGAATGTACCGTCTTCCAAGAGCGGGGCAATTACCGCCAGACCCTGCTCCTTGCCCAGAAGAAAATCCTCCTTGCCGCACCCCGGTGCGATGTGCACAATACCCGTGCCCTCATTAGCACTGACATCCTTCCAGAGAACGACTCGGTGCTCGACACCCTGCTGAGCAGGCAGTTCGTCAAAAGGACCACGATACTTCAACCCGGCAAGTTCCGAACCGGGAACCGCTTCAAGCACGCGGCAATCGGTACCCAGCACCGCCAGTCGATTCTGAGCCAGTATCAGCACCTCATCTCCGAGCTTTGCCCGGACATAGGTCAGATCCGGATGAACCGCAGCCCCAGTGTTGGAACTCAGGGTCCAGGGAGTCGTCGTCCAGACCAGCAGACTTTCACCCTCCCTTTCAATAAGAGGGAACTTTACATAAACTGCGGGATGAGTCAGTTCCCGGTAGCCCTCGGTGGCGATCTCCATATCAGAAATCGCGGTCCCGCACCGGGCACACCAGGGCATGACATCGGTTCCCTCATAAATCAAGCCGCGACGATGACACTCCTTGAGAAAATACCAGATGGAATAGTTGTTTTCTTCCGACATGGTATAATATGAATTCTCCCAGTCCATCCACTGTCCGATCAGAATTGACTGCTGAGTCTGGATCCGGGAGAAACGAAGCACCCGCTCCTTGCATTTCTCCACAAACCGGTCGATCCCGAACTTCTCAATGTCCCGCTTAGACTTGAACCCCAGTTCCTTTTCTACCTCCACCTCAACCCAGAGCCCCTGGCAGTCAAAACCGTTCTGGAAGCGCTGATCAAAACCCTGCATCGCCTTGTAGCGCTGGAACAGATCCTTGTAGGTCCTACCCCAGGCATGATGCACCCCCATCGGACCGTTAGCTGTAATAGGACCATCAAGAAATTTGAATTTCGGATTACCGCGGTTCCGTGCCATCAGCCGGTAAAAATGTCGGCCCTGCTCCCAAAATTTCAGTATCCGGCGCTGAATTCCCTGATAATCCGGCTGAGTCGGTACGGACTGAAAAACTGTTTTCTGTGATGAATTAGAAGGCACGCGATTATCCATAAATCCTATTCCCGGTTTACCTTGCCCGCCCTGAATTCCTGATATCCGCTTGAAACATGGGCCAGGATGAAGCTGCCGGCCCTCCCTTGCCCACCACGCACCAGGCTCTTGTTCCGTTACCGATATACACCAACCCCCGAGAATCAATTTTGGGGGCAGATACGAAATCCAATGGTGTTCCTGATGTTAACCCTACTGCCCAGCGCCGACTGCCATCCCGGTTCACCGCATATAGCGTATCAGTTGCGCCGGTTACCGCCGAAGAGAATACCAGGAAGTAAATTACCCCTTCACTTGATACCGCCGGCATCGTCATTTCCTCGGAAACTGGGGCAACCCAATCCCACTCAACCGCCCCGTTTACCGGATTTATTGCATGCAGCCGTCCCCCACCGGTGATATAGACTCTGCCGTTCTCATCGATCACGGGAGCTGTTGCGTCACCACTGATCCAGACCTGCCAGTTTTCACTCCCGTCAGCAAGGTTTATAGATGCCAGCCACCCATCTTCATCGACGACATACAGCACATTACTGCTGGCGTCCACTGCCGGGGAAACTGCGATCGCCTGCCTCATGCCATAGCGCCATTTGATACTACCATTGTTCGGATCCAGGGCAAACAGGGTATCATCCTGAGAAATATAAACCGTTCCATCAGCACCGATCACTGGTGGCTGCAATCCACCGCCGGCATAAAAGGTCCATTTCCGGGCGCCGTTAGCAGGATCGATTGCATAAACTGTATCATCCTCGGGTTGAATGTAAACTGTCCCATCAGCACCGATTGCCGGCGGGGCAAGTATGGCGGAACGGAAATCAATTTCCCATTTTATGGTTCCCGATGGTGTCAGGGCGTAGAACTTCCCGCCTTCAGTTCCGGCATAAACTGTGCCATCCTCGGCAATCGCCGAGGCGAAAGAAAACTCCTCCTCCTCCGGGTCAATGAACTCCCAACGCCGGGCACCGTTGGCCTTTCGACAGAGTAGCGCACAAATATCACCGGATCCGATATAAATCTGTCCTTCCGGACCAATGGCGAATGTATGATTGGTAAAATCAGCCGAATCCTCCGGCTCCTCAGGATCATAATAACCGAATTTCCAGAGCACATTGCCCTCACCCGGGCTGACATTAACTACCAGTGGCTCGGACCAGCTCGAAATCTTGCCCTTTGTGTTCTTAGCCCGGACCACGATACTGACCTCACCGCTTTGCACATAGGTATGAGTGTCGCCATAGGGCGTACCGCTTTCAACCCAGCTGGACCATTCCGACCTGACGCCGTCTCCCCAGTCAAACTGATATGCCACCTTCAAACCTGCGGGATCAGAGGTTACTGTCGTGCACGAATAAACCGTATTCTGGAAGACAACTTCTGACCCATGCGGTGTTTCCGGTTGTAAAGGTGGTTTGGGGCCACCGGTAAATATCAGTAATCCGGCAATTATCAATATCAGCATTCCTGAGCGGATGTGCATAACTCCTCCTTTTTATCGACTGTTGTCATCAACACAATCTGATAATTTATCAAAGAAATTCTAATTGTCAACGGATGAAGCCTTAGGCTTCTTTAATGGGAGACGGTCAAGGAAGGCGGTTACTTCCGGCTCCACCCGCTCCCACTCATAATCATGGCCTGGCAGATACCATATCCGCTTATACCCCGGAATTCTGAAACCAAGGACTGCTGCCATCCGTTGATAAAGTCGCAGCAATACCTGGCCGAAGATTTCGCCAACCTCACCTTTTGTCAACTCATCATTACCTTCATTATCAAGATAGAGTATATTCTCACAACCACTGAAGTCCTTCCAGAAAGGCATTCCAGCAACAATACCTGCCACCCGTTGGTCAAAACGTGAAGAAAGCAGGTTAATTGCATCATCAACAAAGATCGCACCATTCGACTGGCCCAACAGGATGAAATAAACATCAGGGTTTTTTACCGCCAGCGTCTCCAGAAGCACCGCAAACCTGCGTACCCGGCTTCTGTGGAGCCCAAGCATCTCGGTCACAACCGCTAACTGCACACCCAGATCCGGAGCACCGGGAAAGTCAGCGGGTGCGCGACGATAGGATGCAACAAGCGTGCGGTATCCGCGCATCTGAAAATAACGTTCAACCCCCAAGACTAACGGCAAAAACTCACTGGCCAGCATCAGCGGGACATTGCCCCACCCACCGAAATGAACTACCAACACAACATCAGCGTCAATTGAATCAGCGTGCAATCGGGAAAAATCCACCTCCGAAATGTTGAATAGCGTGCAAATTGTAACTGCCAGCAGTATAATCAGTTGTCCTTTGGAGACAATGTAGAATCCTTTGGAATCAAACCTGCTTCAAGTATGAACACCCGGTGCGACTTCTGCGCGTGCTTTGCCTTGAGCGAAATACTCCGAGGGTTACGGGCAAGAATGAAGTCATAGACATTGCCTGGTTCAAGAAACTTGACGGCGGTTCCCTCAAGTCCGTGCCAGTACAAGGGATAGACAAATTCCATTGCCATAGTATTGGTTTCATCGTCATAGTCAATCTCCCAGTCTTCGATCAGGCTGTTATCCCCACTAATTGAACGATGGCTTCTTTCTCCTCCGACATGATTAAACACCGCCAGCGAATCGTCCGAATAAATGCCAATTATCATATTGGATCCGCTCATTACCGGGGAGCCGAACCCGATCGCCAACCAGCCTTTCCCCTTCGCCTCCATGCCGACATAAATTAGGCTATCATCATGCCCCCAGTAAACAGTAATCCCTGTTGCCGGATCACGGAAGCTTGCGGGATATTCATTGTCTTCTGTATCAATATAGCCGTCAACACTGACCCGATAATCCATTAAAGAATCAAAAGGAACAGTTAATGTGTCGGTTCTAGATTGCGCCTGAACTGAAAACCAAACAGCTAACAATCCCCAAAAAATTTTGCCGTATGCTTTCATTATTACTCCTCCTTTTTTTAAATAATATAACAGAAACCATTAACAGTCAAGTTACACACCATCAGCAACAGGCTCTAAAAACCAACTACCGCTAAAAAAACGGCAGTAATTGACGAATTTATAAGCAACAAAAGCTTCAAAAGCAGCGGGGGCTTTTAAACCTGACGTATTAAGTATAGAATTTAAATATACTTATGCAATATATTCAATGCGACATTATTTGGCACGTTATTTGCTACTTTAATTTTATGAATTAAAATTGAGGGAGTGGCGAAAGGGGTGAGATGCGTCGCAGCTCTGCACCTGAGCCCCGATTCTTCGGGGCTCTTTTTTAGCCCAGTGCAACACTTGCTATTGCAGCACCTATCTGGCTACAGTGGAAATTGATTCTTTCGAGATCCGAAATCAAATCGAGGTGAATCGAGGAAGTATCCAGAGTTTCCTTCAAACCGAGTGCAAGCCTTTCAAGATGGCGGTTTTGCAATTCCCGTTTTCTCTCAATCCCCATAACCCTTTTTTCTGCTAACTGCTGTGCCATATTTCCATCCCAGGTGGCAATACAGCCAAGTGCCATTGTCAGGTTTTTCAGAACTTCCTGGTGAAAATTCTTGATCTCTTCCAGGCCAGCAGGAGAAAAAGCCAGGTTGTTGTTTATCCTTTTTCTGATGTATACCACCATGTTTTTGGAAACAATATCCGCAATATGTTCCAGCTCCTCAGTTATATAGAACAGTGTCCGCGTGCGCTTTGAGGTCTCCGGATTCTGTGATTCCGGGGGAATCTTTGACAAGAAAACCTTCAGCCCCTCTTCCAGACGGTCAATCCGATCGTCTTCTGATGCTAACCAGCGACAGCCCTCTTTATCATTCTCCAGGAAAAAGATCAGCGACTTCTCCAGCATATTCTGCACCATCTCTCCCATTCTCAGTATTTCCCGGGTCCCCTGTGCCAGCGCCAGTTCCGGGCTATCAAGTGCTGCGGTATCAAGATACCGTGGCCCCGTTTCATCATCCACCGGCTCCGGTATGATGACCTGCAGCAGTTTCTCGATTACGCCAATTAACGGAAGAAAAATCACTGCTGCGGCTATGTTGATCAGTGTATGGGCATTGGCAATCTGCCGGGCAGCGATTGGCGAGGTCCGGGAGAAAAAAAACATGGCTGGCGGGATTACCGGAATAATCATCAGGGTAGTAATCAATTTAAACAGAAGTTGAGCCACTGCTACCCGCCTGCCTGCGGCCTTAGTATTCCATGCCGTAACCAGTGCAGTTACACCGCTCCCCACATTTGCCCCCAGAATCAGAGGAATCGCGCTTTCCAGTCCGATTATGCCCGAAAAAGACAATGCGACCGTCATTCCGATCGTCGCTGCCGAAGAACGCACGAGTGCGGTAAAAACCAGTGCCAGCATGAACGATAATAAAGGA
Organism: Caldifarciminota bacterium; assembly: GCA_965649165.1. Lineage (GTDB taxonomy): Bacteria > Hydrothermota > Tepidihabitantia > Tepidihabitantales > Tepidihabitantaceae > JAOABP01. The sequence goes on from CBFGJT010000018.1 coordinate 15,405, forward strand.
TGCACAGTGCCCGCACGGAAAAACGCTTGAAATTGAGACAGGTACTTTAGCGGTTCCACTGCACTCAGAACCATCTTCAGGGAAAAAAATACCAGCCCGAATCCGAAAATTACCTGGCCGATATCCTTCAGCCGCCAGCTTGAATTCATCAGCAGCAATCCGGCTGCAACAGCAAAAAGGGCGTATTCGTATATTCTGAATGCAAGCAGCTGGATTGTAATCGTCGTGCCGATATCAGCCCCCAGAATGACCCCCAATGATTGCCCCACCGTAATGAGTCCGGAAGAAGCAAGCGAAATTAAAAGTCCGATCGTGGCGCTGGAAGACTGGAAAATTGCGGTGACAATAATTCCTACCAAGACCCCGAGCAACCGGTTGGGAATCAGCGCAAAAATGACCTGACGCAGTCGATCACCTGCAAGTCGCCTTAACCCTTTTGAGCCGTAATACAAACCGAAGAGAAAAATTGCCATCCCGCCGATAATTTCCAGAATTGTCCCGAGGTACCAGCGACGTTTCAGCGCCCGAATCACAAACACCAGTTCACTGTCCGCCGTTTCTCCTTTAATCAGATATTCACCGGTATTACTTCCCAGTCTCAGTCTCGTCCGGGCAATACCAAGCTGATCGGTATAAACTACAGTGTCTGAAAGCCGCGCCCGGAAATTACCGGGGTAACTGTTTTCAACAGGTTCGCTTAAAATGGAAAAATGCACCGGAACATGAACAACCGGTTTGCCCTGGTCGAAAACCTGAAGTGCCAGGCAGCGCGGCAGATCACTTCCAGTCTCTCCTACCTGATTATTACCGGAAATGTCCTCATCTCCCACGGTAGCAAATTTCAATTGATAGCCGGAAAAAGCTCTTCCACTAATGACAGCAAACAGAGTTCCGATAATTACAATGAAACCCCGCATAGTTTTAAAGTTAAACATCAAAATCTCAATTGTCAATCGAGCAAATTAATTATTTGACTAAAGTGAAATTGAGCTTATAATAACACATAAGGAGCCCAGGAATGCAACCGGACAGCAATCTGCTGAAACTTTTTGAACTACTGACAGAGAAACCGGACCGATCGCTAGAACCGGTCTTTGCTCCTCACACCCCTGAGGGCATAAGCTATCCACTCGTAGAATCGCACCTGAAAATCGATGCTCAGGTTGCAATCCAACTTCTTGAGGACCTCTCTCGGCTCGGATATCTAGAACGGCGGTTCGCTGAGAGAATATTTCTTTGTCCACGATGTAATGCCGATCGGCTGAAACTTGTTTTTTTCTGCCCCAAGTGCCACTCTCCGGAAATCATTCGCACCAGAGTATTAAAACATCGAACCTGCGGTTATTCCGGACCGGCAGATGATTTTCTTCGCTACAACCGGAGGGTCTGCCCAAAATGCCGTGATGAACTGCTGCTGCTCGGCAGTGATTATGAAGATTTGGGCTATCGGTACCGGTGCCCTCATTGCCGGGAATTAATCCGGTCGCCGGTAGAACGCTGGCACTGCGGTGGATGCAGTCAGCTATATGAAAAAAACGGCGTGCGCGAACTTGTGCTCTATAAATATTGTGTTGACCTTGAACAAATGAAAAAGATTCAGGAAGAAATGATACCACGCAGCCGGGTGAAGAACCTGCTAACGCAGGAAGGGTATGAGGTTCAGGAAGCAATTACCGTATCGGGTCGGTCTGGAGCAAGGCATTTGATTGACATTCTTGCGGTCAAACGATCCGGTCCGCTAGAACACCAGGTCGTTATCGGATTTGCCGCAGGAGCGACCGAAATACCGGCCGAGGAAGTAATAAAGCTCTATGCCAAGGCATATGATGTCGGGGCGCAGGATATTATTCTGATCGCCGGGTCCAGATTAAGCCCCGAAGCACAACAGTTTGCCCAGCATTATCACATCCGAGTTTACCCGCCTGACCAGCTCGACCAGCTTATTGCTGCAGCAGAAAAGACATCCTGATGCCCAATTCAGAACCAGTCCGCTGTACCCCGGTAATGGGTCGTTCTTTTGTCTGGACCAGCATTCTGGCTTTGTTTGCGGACCAGATAACCAAAAATCTTGTCTACAGTATCTTCAACAAACCGGCAGCGCCCGTTTCAATCCGGATAATAGGTGAT
>CBFGJT010000019.1:0-15525 GCA_965649165.1 Caldifarciminota bacterium
GCAAGGCAGGTTATACTGAAAGCCGAAACAGAGTTATTTATCCTTTTTAATCTTAATAATCCGGTACTCGACCAACTCTTCCTGGCGGAACAGCTCCCGAACGGTGTCTTCTTGGGTCCAGCGCTGGGTTTTAATGCGCTTGACTACCCCCAAGCCGCTGGCAAACCATACAGTCTGTGCAAAGTCAACCCGTTTGCTGTGGGATTCGACACGGAAGCACTGCCGAAAGGTGCCACCAGGTACGGTGACGTCTTCACAGCCGGTGACCTCATTTTCCTCCCGCTCCTGTTCAGAATCAAACCACTTCTTTCCAATGGTCAAAGGCTGAATTAAGTAAATGATTCTTTCAATTCTGCCGCCAACACCAGGGACAAACTTGAAAACTGTATCACCCTGACGCTGGAAGTAGAACATAGCTGACTTCTGGGAGTCGAGCGGTACTTCTACTACCCAGACCTTTCCCAGCCCCGGGATATCTCTCAATCCTTTGACCACTTCCACTACCCTTGTCTCCCGGGTGGTGGTAGTATCCGGACCGGTTATGCGGCGTTCGGTAATTTCCATGATTCTGACCGCACCCTGAATCAATGGGAAATAATCGGCTGCAGATTTGCGCCGGCAGGCAGAGAGTTGTGTCAGCAGCACAATTAAAAAAATCAGGCTGGTCCTTAACTGTTTGCTCATAAATGGTAATTTTAACGGGTAATGTTTACTTTGTCAAACCTGCTCGGCCCGTACAGATTACGCGGAGTCGGTGAACACTGGTTCTAAGTGGACAGTTGTCGGAGCCGGTCCTGGACCGCGCCGGAGTTAATTCCGAGCCGCTGTCGCAGCCATGTCTGTTTTATAATTCCGGAATTCATTGCTTCTTCGAGGAGCCGGGCAAGCATTTCTGTTGTCAGTGGTTGCCAGTGGTGCCAGCGGGTGGTGCCATAGTGCTCAAGTGCACTCAGGACAACACTTTTCATTCCCGACACCTCGGCCGCTGTGCCGAATTGTTTTTTCAATTTCCGGGCGATCTGATACAAGGGCAGCAGTAGTGCCGGATAACGGTAGTCGCGAGCTGGATGGTGGTCAAGGACCAGCACCTCTACTGAGGATAAAAGGAGCAAATAGATAATATTGACCAGACTGATTACAAAAGGGATGCTGGTTTCCGGATAGGCATGGAGCATGGTAGGATAACCATCAATGATTAACACGCCGGGTTTGATGCTGGCGATCAAGTCGGTTGTTTCAGCATCTACCGGTCCGGCAACATCAGAGCTAATCAGAATCCGGTTCTGTCCTCGGCATACCTCGGTCATGATCACCTTTCCCGGTTCTGCCTCCGCTGCGCCATGCCATACAGGAGGGGAAAAGCCGATTTCGGTTTTGCCGAATTGAAAACGGCGCCCATCTGCGATTACAATCTCCCGCGGCAGTCCGTCAATTGTCTTAAGAAAACGACGGGCGGTTTCCTGCTGTGCTGCCGGCTGATCATCAAACGATTTCATAAAGATGATTTTACCCCCGTAAATTGCTGGGTCCCGTAGGTCAAAAAAGTGATCGAGATGGTAATGGGAGATGACGATTACCTCAGCTTCAGCGCAGCAGGTCTTTACCCGATGTTCATACTGTTCCCGTAATTTTTCCCGGACTTTGGCGGGGAGCGGGAACTGTTCATTCTGAGCTGAGACTCCGGGGTCAGTGACAACGGTAATTTCCGGCGTGCGGATGCAGGTGCACATTCCTTTGACCCCGAACGAATCAAAGGCTACCAGCTCCGCTTTCAGCTTTGATCCGGCTGCGATTACATGACTAGGTTTCATCTGGCGATGAGCAGAACCAAATAGTAAAATGCAGGCAGAGTGAAAAGCAACGAATCGACACGGTCCAAAAATCCTCCATGTTCCCCTAGCGTCCGACCGCTGTCTTTGATACCCACTGCCCGTTTAAAAATGGATTCGAACAGATCTCCAGTTTGACCGGCAGCGGCCAGGCAGATACCGGTAAGCGGTGCAATCCAGAAAGGTTGAAAACTGAAGGGTGTAAGTTTTGGCAGCCAGAGGCTGCTGACTGCAGCAGCCGTTACCAGACCGGCGATTGCACCTTCCAGAGTCTTGTTCGGACTGATTCTGGGGGCGATCTTTTTTCGCCCGAGAATTTTCCCGACTGCATATGCTCCGGTGTCACTTAACCAGGTGAGCACGAGGGGGAAAAGTACGAGCCAAGTACTGTAATTTTTCTCCCCAGCGAACTGCCGGAGCAAAATCAGATGTGCCGGGAGGTAACCAAGATAGATAACCGTAAACAGTGAGTAGACCGGAATTCGGGGCAGAGGTGAACCGGAGAAAAGCGGGGCGATGAAGAGGAAGGCGATGGGCAGAATCAGAAATTCAGGCAGCAGCTGGAAATAGGCAGAGAACATGATCAATGTTTCGAGCATAAGTATCAGCCAATCTGGTAGGAGAATTTCCGCCCGGCGCAACAGATTCAGAAATTCTAGGGTCGCCAGAATACTCCATGCACCCGTAAGAACTGCAAGGACCAATGGATGAAGCCGTAGAATGACAAGGCTGACCAGCAGGGCGAGAAGTAGACCAATAATCAGTCTTCCCCTGAAATTACTTTTCATCGATTCTTCCGAACCGGCGCTGACGCCGGGAGAAATCGACGATTGCTGTCATCAGTTGTTCCCGGCGGAAATCTGGCCAGAGTGTTTCAGTAAAGAATAGTTCGGCGTAGGCACTCTGCCAGAGCAGGAAGTTGGAAATCCGCTGTTCACCGCCGGTGCGGATAAGCAGGTCTACTGGGGGTAAATCCGGATCGTAAAGCAGCTGAGTAAATTCCTCTTCAGTGCGGGGTGGTCGGCTGAGCTGGCCACTGCGCCAGAGAGCATATGCCTTCTTTAGCGCGTCGATAATTTCTGCGCGGCCACCATAACTGAGTGCCAGTGTCAGATTGAGTCCGGTATTGGCTTTGGTTTCGGTAATCAGCGTGCGGAGTTTTTTTTGAACCCATTCCGGCAGGTCTGTCAATCTGCCAATTGCACGGACCCGGACATTGTTTTTTATTAACTCAGCTCGTTCCTGTTCTATCGCTCGTGCCAAAAGTTTCATCAGGTTCTCAATCTCCTGAGCCGGCCGCTGCCAGTTTTCGGTGGAGAAGGTGAAAGCGGTGAGAAACTTTACCCCAATTTCACCGCAGGTCCGGACAATTTCGCGCAGTGCCTTGACCCCCTGTCGATGACCCAACTGCCGGGGTAACCCCCGTTGGCGAGCCCACCGGCCGTTACCATCCATAATAACCGCAATATGGACCGGGATTTTGAGGTCATTGGCACTGGGCATCAAAAATATTTATACAAGACGCCCCAAGTGGTGCGTCTATCTTTCCATTATTTCGCCCTGCTTTTTTACCAAAAGCTCATCGAGTTTCTTGATAAATTCGTCGGTAATTTCCTGGATTTTTTTCTGTGCCCCTTTGGCATCGTCTTCAGAAATTTTCTTTTCCTTCTCCAGTTTCTTTATTTCCTCTATGAAATCCCGGCGCACATTACGTACCGCTACCCGGGCATCTTCGGTAAGTTTGGAACACAGTTTCGCCAGTTCCCGGCGTCGTTCTTCTGTGAGGGGAGGGATTGGAATCCGGACAAGATTAGCCTCCACTTTTGGAGTCAGTCCCAGTTCTGCCTTCAGGATTGCCTTTTCAATTTCTGGCAGTAGGGTCCGATCCCACGGCTGAACGACCAGCTGGCGTGGTTCGGGCGCCGAGATATTGGCGACCTGGCGGAGCGGAGTCGGGGTACCATAATACTCTACCCGCACTCCTTCCAAGATTGCCGGGTTAGCTCGGGCGGTACGAATGCGGGCAAACTCCGCCGCCAGCACCTCGACGGCACGGGTCATTTTGTTTCGACATTCACTGTAAAGTTTTTCTAACATATCACACTCCCGATTTTTTCCCCTCTCACTATACCTAAAATAGCCGACGGCTGATTAATGTCAAATACCACAATAGGTATTGAATACTGCTGGCACAGAATAACAGCTGTCCGATCCAGAACTTTCAGATTCCTGTTTATTACTTCTTCATAAGTCAGTCGGGGATAAAAGACCGCTCCAGGTTCGGTCTCCGGGTCGGCAGAAAACACACCTGGGACTCTCGTTCCTTTAAGCACCGCATCCAGCTTCAGCTCTGCTGCCCGTAATGCAGCCGCTGAGTCGGTCGAAAAGAAGGGGCTGCCAGTGCCACCGGATAAAATCAGTAATGCTCCCTGGTCCAAATGCGCCCGGGCTTGGTGAACCGAATAGGCTGGAACGAGATTTCCTACCGGGAAGGCAGCCAAGTGGTGCACAGGTAGATGTTTTCCCAGCAGTTCGGCTAGGCGAATGCCGTTGAGTACGGTTGCCAGCATGCCGATACTGTCTGCAGCTACACGGTCAATATTGGCGGTTTCCCGGCCCCGCAGGATATTACCTCCGCCGGGGACGACGGCAATCTGAATGCCATGCTCTTTTAACTGACAGAGTTGTTTTATGACCGAGGATAAAAGTGCTTCCTGAGCAAAAATTGCACCGGATAATTTGAGCAGAATTCGTCGGTAGTAGTTACTCACCCAGTTTGAACCGGGCGAATCGCCGGATTACGATGTTTTCACCGAACTTGGCGATATTTTCCTTCAGATAATCGCCAACGGTTTTCTCCGGTGCCTTCACAAACTGCTGTTCCAGCAGACAGACCTCAGCATAAAATTTCTCAATCTTACCGGCCACAATCTTCTCTATTACCTGAGGGGGTTTTCCGGTCTGCGCTGCCTGTTCCTGATAGATTCGGCGTTCCCGTTCAATCACTTCAGGTGGCACCCCGTTGCGGTCAATGGCAATTGGGTCACAGGCAGCAATATGCATGGCAACATCGCGCACAAACCGTCGGAACTCCTGATTCCGGGCAACAAAGTCGGTTTCCACATCAACTTCAATCAGCACACCCAGCCGTTCACCGGGATGGATGTAGGCGTCAATGACGCCGGCGGCGGTTGGCCGTTCTGCCTTCTTGGCTGCTTTGGCAATTCCGCGCTTGCGCAGAATTTCAATCGCCTGCTCGATATTGCCGTTTGCCTCTTCTAATGCGGTTTTGCAGTCCATCACGCCGGCACCGGTCCGTCTTCTCAATTCAACAACCTTGTCCATCGGTTGACTCATGGTTATCCTTCCTTATCTGCCTTAGTCTCAGTTTTTTCCTCGACTTCAGTCTCAAACTGCTTCTTGCCTTCCATTACCGCACTGGCAATATGACTCGTGACCAGGCGGATCGACCGGAGGGCATCGTCATTTCCCGGGATTGGATAGTCGACGAGTTCCGGATTGCCATTAGTATCGATCAGGGCAATGACCGGAATTTTCATCCTCCGGGCTTCGGCAACTGCTGTTTCTTCCCGGACTGGATCAACTACATAAATTGCGCCGGGCAGCCGGTCCAGCTGTTGCAGACCGTTGAACAGCTTGGAAAGTGTCCGGTATTCCCGCTGCAGTCGCAGAGTCTCTTTTTTCGGGACGGCCAGCTGGGTATTACTGAGGATGCGCTCCAGTTCTGCCAGCCGGGTAATTCTGGTAGAGACAACATGAAAATTGGTCAGCAGCCCTCCTACCCAGCGCACAGTAACGAACTGGGCGCCACAGCGCCGTGCTTCCTCCTCAATAATCGGTCTTGCCTGTTGTTTTGTTCCGACAAAGATTATATCTTTTCCAGATTCGGTAATGGAACGAGCCACATTATAGGCAACGGTCATTCGTTCGAGTGTCTTTTCGAGGTCGATAATGAAGATGCCATTCCGCTTGCCGAAGATGTACGGTTTCATCTTCGGATTCCAGCGCCGGGCATGGTGCCCGAAATGTAACCCGGCTTCCAAGAGTTGTTTGATGGTTAACGTTTGGTCCACTGGAACCGCTTCCTTCTTTTTGCCAATCCGTATTTCATTCTTTCCTTTTCCCGCGGATCCCGTTTCAGGAGGTCCGCCGCCTTTAATGTTCCCCGGAGTTCGGGGTTAAACCGCAAAAGGGCACGTGCTACGCCCAGAGAAACTGCAGCCGCCTGAGCTGACAGTCCACCGCCAGCGACCACGCTGCGTACACCAAAGCTGGTTATCCCCGTAACTTGGAGCGGGGCCAGAGCAGCTTTTACCAAATCTTCCCGGCCGAAATAGTTCAGTGGTGACCGGCCATTTACAGTATGCTCAGTTTCTCCTGAAATTAACCATACTTTGGCGGTGGCGGTTTTGCGCGAGCCGGTTGCAAAATAAGTGTTTGAATCCATATTTTACTCTATTTCTACGGGCACAAGTTTCTGCGCCTGATGCTTATGATCGGAGCCTAAATAAATATGAAGTCGGCGAATGCGCCGTGCCTGAAGGCGGTTCTTCGGTAGCATCCGCAATACCGCCAGTTTCAACGGTCGGGTGGGAAATCGTTCCACCATCTGACGGTAAGTGATCTGTTTCAGATGCCCCGGCTTGGTGTTGATATGCCGGTAATAAATCTTATCCTCATATTTATTTCCCGTCACGCGGATGGCGCCGGCGTTGATAACTACAACATGATCCCCTGCATCAACATGAGGCGTATAGGTTGGCCGGTGCTTGCCCATTAAAAGCCGTGCGATCCGGCTTGCGAGCCGGCCAAGAATCTGGTCCCGGGCATCGATCAGATACCATTCACCTCTTACTTTTTCCTTTTTAGCTACGTATATTTTCATTGTATCAAAACTTATAACAAAAACTTTACCCTTTGTCAAATTCTGCCGAGCTGGAGGTTAAAACGGTATATCATCGAGCTGATCCTTGGTGATATCAGTTTCCTCATCTGGGAGCAGGTCCGGTTCCGGTTCAGCCGTTTCCAGTTCAATCGGGGCACCCCGGTCAAGCAGTTGAATGCTTCGGCCGTGGATCTCTACCAAGCTCCGTTTTTCGCCCGTTTGAGTTTCCCAAAAGCGGGACCGCAGCTCACCCTGGACCAGAACTGCCGAGCCTTTCTTCAGTCGGTCGGAGAGCCGGTCTGCCAGCGGTCCCCAGCTGCTGACAGTAAAAAAGTAAGTATCTTCCCGCCACTCATTGCTGGTCTGATCTTTGAATCGTCGGTTGACCGCAATTCGGAAGGTGCAGTGTGGGGTTCCTTTGGGAGTGTAACGGATATCCGGGTCGGCAACCAGTCTTCCCATGACTACAACGTTATTTAGATAGGCAAGACGCAGTCCCGGGCCCGACAAACCTTCGCCCCGGGATGAATTGGCAGCGCCTGGTTTCTGATCGTTTATACTCATACCGTTGATGTCGTGGTTGGTGTTTCGTTATGCGCTGGTTCGGTTGTCTTCCTCTGAGGCAGCCGAAAGATCGCGAGGCGGAGCAGTTCTTCGCGGTGCAGCAGGTCGCGCCGGAGGTTTTCCGGAGTAGTTGGGGGTGACTGGAAGTTGATGAAAATATATGTGCCTTCACGCTGCTTCCGGATCGGATATGCGAAGGCGCGGCGCTCAGTTCTGGCATCAATCACACTTCCCCCATGGTTTTTCAGTAACTGTTCCAGTTCTTGACGGATTCTGATTGCCGACTCTTCGTTCAGATTACCATCAATTATTGCCGCCAACTCATAATGGTTCATCGATCCTCCTTTCTTATTTGAATCTGATCAAGAGGACATCGCCATCCTGGATCAGATAGTTTTTACCTTCAATTTTCACCTTGCCGGTATTATGGGCAGCCGAAAAGCTACCGGCGGTAATCAGGTCCTGCCAGTTGACTACCTCTGCCTTGATAAAACCACTGCCAATGTCAGAATGTATCATGTAGGCAGCATCAAGTGCGGTAGTGCCCGCGGGCGCCGACCAGGCGCGGGTTTCTTCTCCCTTCACAGTGTAGAATCGGCGGAGATTCAGGGTAGTAAAACAGGCGCTCACAATTGCCTTCGGGCCTTCGGGATGAAGATTAAGGCTGATGCGCATTTCCCGCCGGTCAGTTTCAGAAAGATCAGCAAGCACCTGTTCCAGTAGTGCGGAAAACAGAATCGGCTGACGACGGGCAAGCTTTGGAAAATGGCTGAGATCTGCCGGTTCGACATCAGAACAGTTCAGCACATAGAGAACCGGTTTCAGCACAAAAAGGGAGAGATTTCGGACTGCATGCTTTTCTTCTAGGGTAAGATCTGGAGGCTGAAACGAGCGCTGAAGTGCGGCGTCCAGCTTCTTCAGGGCGGAAATCAGGTGGTGCTTGGAGGGGCTCTCCGGTTCCTTTACTGCCGATACCAGTCTTTTTTCCACGACAGTGAGGTCAGCGATCGCCAGTTCTGATTCGACAATTTCCACATCCCGGTCCGGATCGACTGAGTCAAGGATGTGCGGAATGTCAGGTGTGGAGAAATTGCGGACAAGATGAAGCAGCAGATCTACCTCGCGGATATGGGCAAGAAATCTGTTTCCCAGCCCTTCGCCCGAACTAGCGCCTTTTACCAGTCCGGCAATGTCGACAAACTCGATATGGGCCGGGGTCACTTTCTTCGGCTTGATAACCTCAGCGATTCGATTTAACTGTTCATCGGGTACGGCAACGATGCCGACATTTTTTTCAATTGTAGTAAATGGGAAAAGATCGACCCGGGCGCCCGCACCAGTTAGCAGATTGAAAAGGGAACTTTTGCCTACATTAGGCAGACCTACCAGTCCGACCTTCACTGGGATTCCATCCTTTCTGTCGGGGGCGGTACGGTAGAATTCCGGGGTGATGTGTTAAAGCGGTTCATCGCCATTTCCAAACCGTGTTGGAGGACGAACAGGCAAGCATTGGCTGCCCGGTTTAGCACTTCAGGTAACTGCCTTGTTTCCTTGTCGGTCCAGGGTGAAAGGACATATTCAGCTGTATCAACACCTTCAGGATTGCCGATACCGATGCGCAGTCGGGGGAAGTTGTCGGTCTTTATATGGTAAATGATTGATGCCAGTCCTTTGTGTCCCCCGTCAGAACCCTTGGGACGCAATCTCAGTGTCCCGAACGGCAGGGCAATATCGTCAACCACTACGAGAAAATCATCCGGATTTCGGGCAAGATGTTCCTTAACGACAACACCTGAATTGTTCATAAACAGAAGCGGTTTGACTAGAGCAAGAGGCCGGGCGTCAATAACCTTTCGTCCTACAAGGCTTCCAGGTAGATGATGAAACCGGATGCCGAGCCGGTGAGCGATAGTATCAACGACCAGAAAACCGGCATTATGCCGAGTATGGGCGTATCGAGGTCCGGGATTTCCCAGCCCGAAGATGGTCATGCTATTTTTTCTCTTCTTTCTTCTTGGCTTCTGCTTCTGCCTTACCTTCTTCGCTGCCCATTTCTTCCTTCTTCTTTTCCTTGATGACTTCGGGTTCAGTCGGTGCCTCGGGCTGAGGAGCAGTTGCTTCGGCAGCAACCGCCAGTTTGCGTGGCGTTAGAATCGTGACGATTGCCGATTCCGGTGGGAGTGTAAACTCGATTTCCGGATACTTCAGGTCGGAGATGTGAATACTGTGTCCCATTTTCAGATGAGTAATGTCGATGTCAATATGTTCCGGGATCCTGTCAATTGTGGCACGCACCGGAATTTCACGCAACAATAGTTCGAGCATGCCACCCTGTTTTACGCCTTCAGCAGTTCCGTGAAGAATCACCGGGACATTCATTGTGATTTTTTCACGGAGATGCACTTTCTGAAAATCTACATGCAGAAATGAACCGTCAATCGGATTACGCTGGATTGTCTTGATAACACAGCGAGTCGTCCCCTGTCCGTCAATTACAACATCAACAATCGGTGCATGACCTTTTAGTTCCTTCAGGAGCATCATGAATTCATGGGCGGAGAGGGAAAGCATGAGTGATGGATCACCATGTCCATACATCACCGCCGGCAGCATCCCGGCACGGCGGAGTTTTCTAATTCTTGATTTTCCGGTTTCGGTTCTGATACTTGCTTTAATTTGTGCCATAACTCTCCTTTTTTATTCAATAAACAATGAACTTACCGACTCTTCCCGATGGATGCGAAAGATTGCTTCAGCCAAAAGGGCGGAGATGGTCAATACCTTGATTTTCGGATGGGACTTGGCTGCGGGTTGCAAAATTGTGTCGGTGATTATTATCTCCGTGATCGGCGATTGCGCCAGATGGTGCACCGCATCACCGGACAATATTCCATGCGTAGCGGTGGCCCGAATATTCCGCGCTCCTGCCTTGACCAGTGCTTCGGCGGCTCGGATCAGGGTGCCACCAGTATCTACCATGTCATCAAAAATCAGTGCATCCAGTCCTTCCACCTCACCTACCACGCGTAAAGCCTCAACCTGATTGGGTGCAGTCCGGCGTTTATCAATTATTGCAATCGGCGTATCCTTCCCCAGACGTTGAGCAAAGCCGCGTGCCCGGTTTGCCCGACCAGTGTCTGGGGCGACGACCACGAGGTTGTTGGCAAACTGACGGTGGTATTCTACCAGTACCGGTGTTGCATAAAGATGATCAACCGGTATGTCAAAGAATGCCTGAATCTGTTCCGCATGCAGATCAATAGTCAGAACCCGGTCGACACCGGCACGGGTCAAAAGGTTGGCAATCAGCTTGGCAGAAAGTGGTACTCGGGGGCGGTCCTTGCGGTCCTGGCGCGCATAACCGTAGTATGGAATTACTGCTGTAATACGCCGGGCAGAAGCCCGCTTCAGTGCGTCGATCATCAGCAGTAATTCCAGTAGATTATCGGCAGGCGGCGGAGTGGGCTGGATTACGAATACATCTTCCCCCCGGACATTTTCGTTGATGCTGATGCGGATTTCACCGTCGGCGAAATTTGATATTTCAGCATTGCCCAATGGAACCTCAAGTTGCTGGGCGATTTTTTCTGCGAGCGGTCGGTTTGCCCGCCCCGAAAAGAGCTTCAGTTCTTTATCGTTCATTTTCCACTCCATTTCCGCCTTGATCATCACTGGGGCGGGGGGATTTGAACCTCCACGACAGGATCCAAAGTCCTGTGTCCTGCCAGATTAGACGACGCCCCAAATTCCTGATATCGTTCCGGCACCGGACAGTGTTGACGGTCTTGACCGCGTTATAATCCAGGGAAGCCCATGATGCAACCATTCGGCCATCGGGTCAGTTGCATATTGCAACCCATAGACCGTACTGCCGGAGCCGGTGAGACCGGCAGCGACCATTCCGCTTTCCAGTAACTGTTTTTTTATCTTCGCCAGTTCTGGATACCGGTGGAACACTACTGTTTCAAAACTGTTTTTAACCAGTTCTGCCAGTCCTGCCGGCTCTTTACGCCTTAATTTTAAGGCAATGATTTTAGGGCAAAATCTCCAGGTTGTCAATTTTTTCTTCAGCCGGTCCAGTTTTTCATATGCCCAGCACGTTGAGATGCCAAATCCCGGGTAATAGAGGACGATTCGGAGAGCCGGGAGAGCGATTGGTCGGAGTATCTCACCTCGCCCCCGGGCTACGCAGGGTTTAGATTGAAGGAAAAAAGGGACGTCGCTGCCCAGTTCCCGGGCAAGTCGACTGAGCTGAGCAGAGTTGAGTGGGTGGTTAAAAAGATAATTCAGTCCGAGCAGGGCCGCAGCGGCATTGGACGATCCGCCTCCTAGTCCTCCTCCGGGAGGGATGTTTTTCTTAATGAAAATTCTGCAGCCTCCGGAGACACCGGTTGCAGTAAAAAAAAGTCCGGCTGCTCGATAAGCCAGATTGGCTCTTTCCGGAATGTTCAGATTAATGCCCGTAGTTTTTACGCAAATTCCACCGCCGGTTTTTTCTAGCCGCATTCGATCTCCAAATTCCAGCGGAATCATGATCGTTACCAATTCATGGTAGCCATCTGTTCTTTTCCTTCCCACCCAGAGCCCGAGATTGATTTTAGCCGGGGAATGGAGCCTGATTGCTTTCACTTTTCGACAAAAGATGAGGCCGGTTCAATCTGCCAGTCAGATGAGAAAAATCCTGCTGCCCGGACACCATTCCATCCGAACCGGCGGACCCGGCGGTCAAAAATCATGAAATCCGGAATCGAAGTTCCGGAACCGATTAGGTTCCAGAAAAGGGACAGTTTCGTGGTGGAAGAGTCGGTCCCAAAACGACAAAGGACGAGCCGCTGGGGGTTGATAGGGTTGGGATAGGTAACAACTGCCGCCAGACTTTCTCCCAGATCGACGTGGTTGAGCAGCATCCTTCCATTTTTAACTCGGATCGGTAGACGTCGATCAATTCGGGCGGTTTGAATATTATCCCCCCCCGTACCCAGCAATACGAGGTTGCGATCTAATGGCAGTGATTCGGTGTCGGCGTAAACTTCAGTTGTGCCATTGGCAATGAGCCACCAGCGCAATCCTTCCTGAACTGCGCTGTGAAGCAGAAACGGCGTTAGGTCAGGATTTCGGGTGCCAAAAACAATTGCAAACGGAGAAAAAAGTACCTGTTTTGCGGGGCCGTAAAGCGCCGGTCTTTTAGTAATGGCTGAGCTTTTTCTGCATGCTCCTGGATGCCAGCCAATTTTGTCCCGGTGCAGCGTGATAACTTTGCCGGACAGGGGCAGATCTAATTCCTGGCCGTCGATTTTCAACCGGATCAGGCTGCCTACTATTTTCAGCTTTTCCTGATCAATTGTCAGCTGGGTAATGTTGACAGTGGAGATTTTCAGGATTGAGTCGCTCAGCATTGCCTCGATGAACGCATCGCGGCCTATAACCGCCACCCGGTCTATTTTCACCCAGTAAGCCTTTCCTGACTGACTGATGTCAGCGGTCCGGAAACGGATGTGCTTTGGGGTGTTCTGCCTTTTTCTGGTCTTCAGAAAAGTCATTAGTTGCTCGTCGTCGACGCAGACTGTTCCGTCGGGATAGGTCCACCAGTGTTTTACCCCCGGAACTTCCTTATAGACATGCTCATATCCCAGAATTTTTAGCCAGGTTGCGAATGTCCGGCCATGAATGGGCGGTACATTGTCATCCTCTCCGCCATGAAGGATGAACACCGGCAGATTGCAGGCATTTTCAATAAATGCTGGTGTATTGTCCGGTCGTGCAGCCATTTCCCGAATTGCCAGTTTTGATGGTTCTGCAAAGATGATGCTCCGCTGCAGGAAGTTGGGCACATAAAGAGGAAACGAGGGCCAGCCGGCTGCTGGTGCAATTGCAGCAAAAAGATCAGGATGGGTCAGTCCGATATGCCAGGTTCCATGGCCGCCCATTGAATGGCCAGTCAGGTAAATACGTTCCTGGTCAACCGGCAGGGTACGGCAGGCCTGCTCCAGCACTTCCAGTGCATCCAGCCTTCCCCAGTCCTGCCAGTCAAATCCGTATGGTCGGCGATTGGTCGGGCAGACAACAAATGCCCAGTCCTTGGGCTGGAAACATTCTGCCAGCCCGCTGGCTTCAACACCCGCGCCGTGCAGGGAGAGTATTAATCCGTAATTTTGTGCCGGGTCATAGTTTGCGGGATAGAGAATTGCGTAGTACTGGCAGGAGGAGTCGATTCGGGAAACAAAGGTCCGTTTGTGCGGCTGGTTGATCCGTCGGGAGCGAAAAAGTGTTGTCTCGGAAATTTCAGAATCTGCCCATTTCACAGTGATTACTACTTTGTAGCCTGTTGTGTCATAAGGCAGAGCCGGAATTCGGACAAAGATTGCCGGTTTTTTAACACCCAGAGCTGGAATCCGGTCAACAATTGTATCGGCGATTAGAAAGGTGTCGATTTTTATTTTCAGTATTACATGATTATTCATTTCCGCGGTTGTATTGAGGAGCGGGATACCGAGCCAGCCGGTCAGTGCAGAGTCGGCAATCAGATCTGGAGCGGTGATGTCCTGAGTTACTACGATCAGCGGAGCGGAAGCGGGTAGAAGCATAAATCGCACCCGCTGATCTCCATAGCCGGAGAGGCGCAGGATGACCCGGTTGATGCCGGAGTCGACGATCACCGGTGTCTGGAACCAGTTGTTGCCATAAATATCCCCCAGATAATTTTTCCCATTGAGCAGGAAACTGCCGACTCTCGTGGCTACTGCCAGTGCCCGCGACCGCCGGGGAGAATAGAATTCAGCATAGGCATAGCCAACAGCGACCAGACCGCTGATCCCATAATAATTTTGAATCGTATCCCACTGCACATTCGGATAATCGGTGTTGAACCAGCCGTCGGCATCAGCTTTTACTTCACGCCAGACGGCAGCTCCCCTCGAAACCAGTCCGGATGGCAGGGATTCGCCAGCGACCGGTTTCAGCTGGGTCAGGTCGTCAATTACTTCAGTAATGCCCTCCCTTATGCCCACTGAGAAGGGACCGCAGACCAGCCACCGGCTGATTTTAATTGTGTCAGCAATTGAGCCGGGATTTTGCCTTCCCACTGTCCAAAACAGGCAGAGGATCAGGTTGCCGATGATGCTACCCACATTAAATGTTATCCGCCAGCATTCGGTCAGTCAATCCAGGTAGTGCCAATTTTGACCGTCTTTTTGGGCTTGTTATTATTATTCAATGTGGGGAAAATCAGCTTTTGAAAGGATCGGTCAGGAGATTGACCGTCTGGTGCCGGCGATGATTGAAATGCAGAGCCGCTTGTGCGCTCTGCCGGCGATCAGTCCGAAGTCCGGGGGCGAAGGAGAAAAGGCACGGGCCGATTATCTCCGGGGTATGCTGGAGTCATGGGGGCTGGCGGTTGAGGAGTTGCGGGCACCTGATCCGTTGGCACCCTGTGGCTATCGTCCGAACTTGATCGTCCGACTCCCCGGAGAAAAATCCGGTCCGGTACTTTGGGTGATGACTCATCTGGATGTCGTTCCGCCCGGACCGCGCGAGTTATGGCAGTCCGATCCGTTTGTGGCGAGGGTTGATGCCGACCGGATTTACGGTCGCGGGGTGGAGGACAATCAGCAGGAGATGGTAGCCTCAATCTTTGCTCTTCGGGCGCTGCTGAATCTGGGACTCGTGCCCAGTCTGCCCGTGGCGCTGATGCTGGTAGCAGATGAGGAGACTGGTTCTGAGTTCGGGGTGGACTGGCTGCTGAGAAACTATCAGTTGTGCACAGCGGATGATCTGGTAGTTGTTCCAGATGCGGGCAACGAAGATGGTACACTGCTGGAAATTGCCGAGAAGTCGATTCTCTGGTTGAAGTTCACAACTTACGGCAGGCAGGCACACGGTTCGACACCACATCACGGCAATAACGCCCATCGGGCGGGTACGCATCTGCTCGTCCGGCTCGACCAGGTGCTGCATGAGCATTTCAGTGCCCGAGATGAGCTTTTCTCCCCGCCTTATTCCACGATTGAGCCGACGAAAAAAGAAACCAACGTTCCCAATATCAATACCATTCCGGGAGAGGATGTTTTTTACTTTGATATGCGGATTCTGCCCTGTTATCCTCTGGAATCGGTGATGACGAAGGTCAGGGAGGTGATCAAGGGTATTGAGCAGGAATTCAAGGTCAGGGTCAGAGTTGATGTTGAACAGCAGGCACAGGCAGCACCACCACCCCCGCCGGATGCACCG
>CBFGJT010000020.1:0-5141 GCA_965649165.1 Caldifarciminota bacterium
TAGGTAGTATAGAGGGCATGGACCCGGTCGCGCTGGTCTGAACTCTGGCGGTAGAGGGTGTCCTCCTGATAGCGGGCGTTGGCGGTATCATAGGTGGCGATTTGGGTTTTCTGGTCCGGTCCGAAACGGAGGCGGTGCTGATAACCCGCTTCAAGTTTGTCCTTTTCCCTTAAAGGTAGGGCGTAGTTCAGTTTGAGATCAAGCGGGATGCCCTGACGGGTTTCCCGGGTCATTCTGCCAGAGCGGATTCTGCCCGCAAGCGATTCTTCGGTGAGGGTGGAGTCGGAGCTGGATCTGCCTCGGAGGATGGCGTGGAGCTGGAGGTCATGTCCTTTGCTGCCGAAGTTGTGGCCCGCATCCAGGCTGACAGAGAAGTTGTTGCCGGTGCCGGAGGAGCTGGTGGCGCCGTGGTAGTTGACGGTTTCAGCAGAGGAGTCCGGCGTTTTCCACTCATAATAGTCTGCCTGCTGGCCGCGTTTGTTGCCGTTGCCGCCGAAGTAGCCGGAGAGGCTGAGCCAGTTCGCCGGGGTGAGCTGAAAGTCGGCACCAGCGCGCAAGCCGTAGAAGCGGTGCTGGAAGAGCATCGTGCCGCTGGAGGAGCGCCAGGCGGTGTCGCCCGCAGGGGTGAGAACCCAGCTGGTCATTTCCCGGCTGCCTGGAAATCCGCCCTGGTTCAAGTTCGGGCTGATAAAGAAACTAATGGTGCCGGTCCGGAGGCTTAAAAGAAGGCTGGAGCCGAGCATACCGGAGGTGCCAGCGTTGAGGTTGAGCATGCCGGAGATGCCGGTGGGGCGCTGTTTCTTGAGGATGACATTGATGATGCCGGCTCTGCCTTCCGGGTCGTATTGCACCGACGGGTTGGTGACAATTTCAATCCGGTCAATGGTGCTGGCGGGGATCTGCCGGAGCGCCTCACTGCCTTCAAGCGCTGAGGGTCTGCCGTCAATCAGGACGGTGAAGCTGGAGAGGCCGCGCAGGCTGACATTGCCCTCAAGGTCAACCTTTACCGATGGCGCATTTTCGAGCGCATCAACTGCGGTGCCGGCCTGGAGCGCCGGGTTCTGGGCAACATTGATGACCCGGCGGTCAATTTTGAATTCCATTTTGGGTTTTTCTGCGGTCGCTTCAACCCCGGGCATGAAGATGGCGGACGGTTCCAGCGGGATTTTGCCAAGGTCGAGCCGGGCGTCAGGTGCAAGCTGGATGTTGTGGACGCGGTTGGTGCGCAGGCCGATGAACGAGACCTCAAGGTAGTATCTGCCCGGAGGCAGCTGGGCAAGGGTGAATCTGCCCTGAGCGTCGGTAACCGTGCCGTTTACCAGTGCGGAGTCGCGCTGGCGGTAAAGTACAACATTGGCATACTCGACCGGCTGGCTGTCCTGAGGGGTGATCACCCTGCCGGTGATGATGCCCGAGCCGCGCACCGGCGGCGGGGCAAAAGGCTGGGCAGTAAGCAGGCAAAAGAAGGGGCTGATAAGGATGATAAGCGAAAGCGCCTTTTTAGCCTTCATAGCCTGAACCTCTCTTTCATTTGTATATTAGACACTATAATCAAAAAAATCCTGCTTGACAAACGATTTCAGGAATCATATGATTTGGTATGAACCAACCTCTGCCTGACCCTGATGAGGAGAAGGCGCGTCAGATCCTTGCTGCCTTCCGGCAGCTGGAGCGTCAGGAACGGTTGCGGGTGCGGATGAGGATGCTGATGTGGCTCCTGCAGCTGCTGCTGGTGGTAGCGGTTGGGGTGGTTTTCATCTCCAATCTCAAGAAGTTTAAGCTTTTGCAGGAGCTTGTGACCCGACCGGATTCTCTTCTGCAGGAGCAACCCGGCACCGCTAATGATTTCCATTGACAGGCAGTAGAATTTTTGATAAAATAGCCGGAGCACTGTCGGTGGTTACATCCGGAGTTCCCGTGGATGGTCTTTGGATTTTAGGTGAAAGTAAAGGAGGCGGTATGGCTCGGCAAAAGGCATTGCTGAAAAACAGGGCATTTACCAGGCGTGAGGGGGTGAGCAAACGTGGGATTTTCTGCACGATATTTTTTATACTATTTTTCTTCACCACTGTTTGGGCACAGGTTGACACCGCCTGGGTCCAGCGCTGGACCGGGGTGGGGAATCGTGCCGATTTATTAGCTGCGGTCGCCACCGACCGCTGGGGAAATGTGATTGGCGCCGGTTATTCAGTTGGAGAGCTGACGGCGCAGGATGTTTTAATCCTGAAGTATGCGCCCGACGGTACGCTCAGCTGGGTTCGGTTTTATGACTGGCACAGACTCACCGATGTGGCCACTGGGGTGGTGGTAGATCAAAACGGCAACATCTATGTCAGCGGTTACTCAACCGACACCCTGACCAGCGTCGATTACCTGGTAATAAGTTATGATCCAAATGGCAATCTCCGCTGGGTTGCCCGCTATGACGGACCCGGAAGTTTAGGTGATTACGCCTACGGGATTGCGCTTGACTCCAGCGGGAATGTGTATGTAACCGGCTACTCGTATGGTTCAAACAGCACCTATGATGATTTTTGTACCATCAAATACAGTTCAAGCGGAGTTCAACAGTGGGTTGCCCGCTATACCGGTGCCAGCAATGAGCGGGCACAAGCGCTTGCCTGTGATCTCAATGGTAATGTTTATGTCACCGGCTTTATGACGGCGGGCAATGACATTTTGACGATCAAATACAGCACCAACGGTGTGCAGCAATGGTTTGATCGTTATAATGGCGATGGCAACGGCGCCGACGTAGCGTACGCGGTCTGCACCGACCGGCTGGGTAATTGCTACGTGACCGGCTACAGCTTGGGCACGGGTACCGCTGATAACGACTATGTGACAATCAAGTTTTCATCGTCAGGTAATCGGGAATGGGTCGCCCGTTACAACGGTGACGGTAACGATAATGATTACGCCTACGGGGTGATTGCCGACCGAAACGGTGATGTGTATGTGACCGGGTACAGCACCGGACTGAATACGTTTTACGATGCGGTGACAATCAAGTATAACAACCTGGGCCAGCAGGTCTGGGTGCGCCGGTACGATACCGGTAGTAATAGCGAGCAAGGCCGGGTGATTACGCTTGATAGCTTGGGTAATGTGTATGTCGCCGGTTCGCTTTACCGTGGGAGCAATGGCGACATTCTGGCAATATCCTACACGCCCAATGGGAATTTGCGCTGGGAGGCAAGCTACAATGGACCAGGGAATGGATTAGATTTAGCTTTTGGACTTAAACTTGACCGCTGGGGCAATGTGTTTGTTGGTGGGATGAGTAATGGCGGTTCAACCAGCGGGAATGATGCGGTGATCATCAAATACATTCAGCCTGATGTAGCGGGGCTGCGAGTTGTTTTTCCGACCGGCACAATTGACACCGCTACGGTGATTCAACCTCAGGCGGTGGTGGCAAACTGGGGCAGTGCGCCGACTGACCTGAAGGCCTACTGTGCAATTTACCGGGCCGGGGGGGACATTTTTTATCTGGACAGTGTAACGGTGACGGGACTGGGTCCAGGTGAAACCACGGGCGTAACCTTTGCCGAGTGGCTTAAGCCCCATTTACTCGGCTCCTATCAGGTCCGGTGCTCAACCTATCGTCCCTTTGACCAGAATTTAACAAATAATGTTGTCATCGCTGAGTTTCAGATTACCGCCGGTCCTTATGGCTGGGTTGAGATGGAGCCAGTGCCGAGCGGACCTTCAGGTCGCCAGGTGAAGGATGGAGGTGCGCTAGCGTTCTGTGAGGCGGATAACCGGATTTACGCGATTAAAGGCAATCACAGCGGCGACTTCTATTTCTATCAGCCTAATCTCGGTAACTGGGTGACATTGCCGGTGATTCCAACCGGGCCAAACGGTAAGCTACCCGGAAAGGGTGCCCGACTGGCAAGTGATTATAACGGTAATGTTTATCTCGTGCGCGGCAATAACACCCGGGAGTTCTGGCGCTTCAATGCTGACAGTGGCTGGGTTCAGCTTGATGATGTTCCGGCCGGGACAAGCGGTAAGGCGGTGAAGGGTGGAACCGATCTAGTTTTCGTTGCGGCGGATGAGTGCATCTATCTGCTTAAGGGTTATAGGAATGAGTTTTACCGGTTCCGGATCAGCAGTGGCACCTGGGAGGAGCTGGAGCCGGCACCGCCTGCCAGTAAGCCGAAATGGGATAAAGGTTCGTTTATCGTGTATGACAATGCAGGGAGTATCTATGCCTGCCGGGCAAAGTATAATGAGCTGTGGCGTTATGATATCGGTGCGGGGCACTGGGATACTCTGCATCTGCTCAGGGGCATGCCGTTTCAGGGCAAAAGCGGGCGCAGTACGAAGCTGAAGGATGGCGGGTGTGGTGCCTATTTCAATGGTGCGATCTATGCGCTCAAGGGTTCAAACACCTGCGAGTTTTGGTGCTATGATATCGCGGGCGATACCTGGATCGAAATTGATACCCTACCGTCACAGGGCTCGACCGGGAAGAAGAAGCGGGTGAAGGCGGGCGCAGATATTGTCTATGGTGGCGATGCCTTTTATGCGTTCAAGGGCAACAAGACGCTGGAGTTCTGGCGCTATGCCTTGCCGCCTGCTGACATCCAAAGCGGAGCGATGGGTCCGGGCGTTGTAAAGACGGGTACGGTCCTGGGGGTGAAAGTCGGGCTGATTTCTCAGAACCGGTTCTGGATGCAGGTGCCGGGTGGAGGTAGTGGGCAGGCGGAGCTGGTGCTGTTTGATGCTGGAGGCAGGGTTGTTCAGCGCAATGCGTGCGGATTTAATGCGGGCAGGGTGGAGTTCAGTCCGGGTCGGCTGGCACCGGGTGTTTATTACCTTCAGGTCCGGGGTCCGGGGTTTGCGGGAACAGGCAAGCTGGTGATCAGCAGGTAAAAAGCGGTTGCAGTTTTGCCGCCCGGACCGTAGGTTCCGGGCGGTTTCTTTTTACCGGGCAGGGGTAAATTTGACTTTTGAGGCAGGAAGGGTTATTTTATTTTAAATGGTTACCGGCGGTCGTCGGTCTTTGAAAATAGTGATTAGCAGATGTTATCAAAACGATCAGGAGGAGTTATGCTGACACCATTTGCCAATGAGCAGTATCTTGATTTTTCCCAGCCGGAAAATATTGAAGGGATGAAGCAGGCGATCTC
>CBFGJT010000020.1:5151-13101 GCA_965649165.1 Caldifarciminota bacterium
GATCTCCCGGCTGAAGGCGCAAAGCGACCGGGAGTTTGAGCTGATCATCGGCGGTAAAAGGGTAAAGACCCGGGAGAAGTTTCAGTCCTTTAACCCGTCAGACAAAAGTCCGCTTGGGACTTTCCAGCAGGCAACAGTAAAAGAGGCAGAGGCGGCGCTCAAAGCGGCATGGCAGGCGTTTGAGAGCTGGCGGTTTGTGCCCGCGATTGAGCGGGCGTCGGTGTTTCTGCGGGCGGCACGGATTATGCGGCAGCGGCGGTTTGAGTTTGATGCGGCGATGGTGCTGGAGGTGGGGAAGAACTGGATTGAGGCGGATGCGGATTTTGCGGAAGCGGTTGATTTCCTCGAGTTTTACAGCCGGGAGGCGATCCGGTATGAACAGCCGTGCGGGGTGACACCGTATCCGGGTGAGATTCAGGAGGTCCGGTATATTCCGCTCGGGGTCGGGGTGGTGATTCCCCCCTGGAATTTTCCGTGCGCAATCATGGCGGGTATGACTACTGCGGCGGCGGTGAGCGGTAATACGGTGGTTCTGAAGCCGGCATCGGATGCACCGCTGATTGCCAGTCTGTTTATTGAGTGTCTTGAGGAGGCAGGGCTGCCCGAAGGGGTGGTGAATTTTATCACCGGTCCGGGCAGCACCGTAGGCAATTATCTGGTTGAGCATCCGAAAACCAGGTTCATCTCGTTTACCGGCTCCAAGGATGTCGGGCTGGGGATCATTGAGCGGGCAGGCAAAATTTCGCCCGGGCAGATCTGGATCAAGCGGGTGGTGGCGGAGATGGGCGGTAAGGACTGTATCATTGTGGATGTTGAGGCGGATCTGAAGAGTGCGGTTGAAGGGGTAACCATTTCTGCCTACGGGTTTCAGGGGCAGAAGTGCTCGGCCTGTTCCCGGCTGGTGCTGGATGCCAAGATTTATGATGAGTTTCTGGAGATGCTGGTGGCGCGGGTGAAGAAGATTAAGGTCGGACCGGTTGAGGAGCCGGATAACTGGATGGGGCCGGTGATCAATGAGCGGGCGTTCAAAAATATCATGGGCTATATTCAGACGGGTAAAAAGGAGGGCAGGCTGGTGTGTGGAGGTAGAGGTGATGACCAGCAGGGCTATTTCATTCAGCCGACGATTTTCGCCGATGTCAAACGGAACGCCCGGATCGCCCAGGAGGAGATCTTTGGACCGGTGCTGGCGGTGATCAAGGCGCGCAATTTCAGTGATGCGCTTGAGATCGCTAATGGGACTGTATATGGCCTGACTGGTGCGCTGTATACGAGGAATCGGGATAAGATCATGCGGGCAAAGCGGGAGTTCCATGTTGGCAATCTGTATTTCAACCGCAAGTGCACCGGTGCGCTGGTGGACGTTCAGCCGTTTGGCGGGTTCAACATGTCTGGGACCGACTCCAAGGCGGGCGGACGGGACTATCTGCTGCTGTTCTTGCAGGCAAAGTCAATGACCGAGAGGTTCTGATGCGCAAACGGGTAATTATCATGGGTGCGGCGGGAATGGACTACCACCTCTTTAACATGTTCTTCCGGGACAATCAGGAGTATGAGGTGGTGGGGTTCACGATGGCAGCGGAGCAGAATCTGGGCACGGTGGGCAAGCTGAGGAAGTATCCGCCAGTTATGGCAGGCAGACTTTATCCGGACGGGATCCCGACCTATTACGAGTACGAGCTGCCGGAGCTGATAAGAAGGCTGAAGGTGGATGAGGTTTATTTTGCCTACTCGGATGTAAAGCATGAGTTTGTGATGCATCGGGCATCTGAGGCGCTGGTTGCGGGTGCCCGGTTCGGACTTTTGCCCCCGCGTCTGCTGCAGATCAAGGCGAACAAACCGGTGGTGGCGGTGTGTGCGGTCCGGACCGGCTGTGGTAAGTCCCAGACCTCAAGACGGGTTTATGAGATTCTGAAGAATCATGGGCTGAGGGTGGTGGCGATCCGGGAGCCGATGCCCTACGGCGAGCTGGAAAATCAGATCTGGCAGCGCTTCGCATCCTTTGAGGATCTGGACCGCGCCGGGGTGACGATTGAGGAGCGGGAGGAGTATGAGCCCTATATTGAGCAGGAGATGGTGATCTATGCGGGCTGTGACTACCAGGAGATTCTGAAACAGGCGGAGCAGGAGGCGGATGTCATTGTCTGGGACGGTGGCAACAATGAGATTTCCTTCTATGTTCCGGACCTGCTGATCGTACTCACCGATCCACTCCGCCAGGAGCACACCCTTGCCTATCATCCCGGTGAGGTAAACCTGCGGATGGCGGATGTGGTGGTGATCAATAAGGAGGATTCTGCAACACCGGAGGCGATCGCCAGCCTGATGCAACAGATCCGTCAGGTCAATCCGCAGGCGGCGATTGTGCATGCCGATTCGCCGTTGAGCGTTGAGGAACCGGAGAGGATTCGGGGCCGGCGGGTGCTGGTGATTGAGGATGGTCCGACCGTGACCCATGGCGAGATGCCCTATGGTGCGGGCAGAATTGCGGCCGAGCGTTTCGGCGCCCAGGAGATCATCGATCCCAAGCCCTATGCGCGGGGAACGCTGGCAAAAGAACTGGAGCGAAGCCGGCATCTGGACCGTGTCCTGCCGGCGATGGGCTACTCACCGGAGCAGTTGAAGGAGCTGGAGGAAGCGGTCAACCGGGCGGAGTGTGAGGTGGTGGTGAGCGGAACGCCGATTGATCTGAGCCGGCTGATCAAAACCAACAAGCCGGTGATCCGGGTCCGCTACCGGCTCCAGGAGAAGTCCAAGCCGGATCTGGAGGAGCTGATCCTTTCCCGGTTCCAGCTGAAGAAATGAACCTTGAACCGGAACTGCTGCAGATTTTGCTGGAGGCGCCGGAAAATCGGCTGACGGTCAATGAGCTGGTAAACCGGCTGAAGACCGACCAGTCGCTGGTTATGGCGGCGGCGGTTCAACTGCGGGAAAACGGGCTGGTAGAAATTATTGAGCGCACATTTGAAGAGCTGACTCCTGGTCCCCAGTGGAGCGTAAAGCTACCGGAGCGGGTGGCGCTGGAGAAGCTGAGTGAAGTTCCCGCAGTTGAGCTCAGCCGGCTGCCGGTAATTCTGGGCAAGGAGGATGTGCGTTCCGAAGTCAAATGGTTGACAAAAAAGGGCTGGTTTTCCCGGGAGCGGGACCGGTTGGTTATGACCGATAAGGGCAGGCGGGCGCTTGAGGGTGCCCAGGAGCCGGACGAGCTGATTCTGCCGGAGGTGCAGGAACGGGTCACAGTGCCTGAGTTGAAACAGCGGCTTGCGGGCGTGGATGTTGAATCGGCGGTGAAACTGCTGCGGGGCAGGGAGGGGCTGGTGCGCATCCGGCCGCGAGTGGAGCGGGCGCTGAAACTGACTCCGGCAGGGATCGGTGCGGCAAAGAAACAGGCGGAAGGCGGCGGACCGGCCGCCGAAGTAACCCAGCTAACTCCGGAGCTAATTGTCACCGGCAGATGGCGTCAGGTCCGGTTCCGGCGCTATGATGTTACCCTGCCGGCGAAGGCGATTTATCCCGGCAAGGAACACCCGCTCCAGCGGATCATCAGCGAGGCGCGTCGGGCATTTCTGGAGATGGGGTTTGAGGAGACCGCCTCGCCAGTAGTTGAGACCGCATTCTGGGATTTTGACGCCCTGTTTCAGCCTCAGGACCATCCGGCGCGGGAGATGCAGGACACATTCTATCTGGCGGTGCCGAAGAACGGCAGACTGCCGGACTCGGCGCTGGTGGCACGGGTGGCACAGACCCATGAAAACGGCGGTGAGACCGGTTCCCGCGGGTGGCGCTACCCGTGGCAGAAGGGACTGGCAGAGCGGTTGTTGCTGCGCACCCATACCACTGCCGCAACCATTCGGGCGCTGGCAGAGAATCCTAACCCGCCGCGCAAGGTGTTCTGCATCGGCAGGGTGTTCCGCCGGGAGAATATGGATGCTACCCACCTGCCCGAGTTCATTCAGATTGATGGCATCATCATTGACGAGCGGGCAAGCCTTGTAACACTGTTCGGGACACTGGCGGAGTTCTACCGCAAGATGGGGGCAACTGAGGTCCGGTTTCGACCTTCTTACTTTCCCTATACTGAGCCCAGCGTTGAAGTTTTTGCCAACCTGGGTCGGCTGGGCTGGGTGGAGATGGGAGGTGCGGGTGTTTTCCGGCCGGAGGTGACGATACCCCTGGGCTGTAAGGCAACAGTGCTTGCCTGGGGTCTGGGCCTGGAACGGCTGGCGATGCTCCGCTTCGGTGTTTCCGACATCAGAAAGTTGTACTGGGCGGACATCGGCTGGCTCCGGGAGGCAAAGCTGTGCCGGTAGTGGCAATCTCACCGGCACTGCTGTGCCGGCTGGTGGGTAAGACGCTTCCCGCGGCAGAGATTGCCCGGGTGCTGGCAGAATTGGGCTGTGATGTGGAAGGGGTTGACAGCCAGACCGGCGGGCTGAAGATCAATCTCCTGCCGGCAAGACCGGATCTGTTTGATGTCTGCGGTCTGGCGCGGGCACTGAAGGGCTATCTCGGGATTGAGACTGGACTGGCTGAATACCGGTTTCCGGATTCAGGCGTCCGGGTTCGGGTTGAGCCGGGTTTGGAATCGGTGCGACCGTTTATCGCTTCCGCGGTGGTGCACGGGATCCGGCTTAACGATGAGCTGGTGGCGTTGATCATGGACCTGCAGGAGAATCTGCACTGGGGTCTGGGACGGGACCGGCGTCGGGCATCAATCGGCATCTACGACCTGAACACCATAACGCCGGATATCGTATATCAGCCGGTCAGACCGGATGGGGTGATGTTTGTCCCGCTGGGCGGAAGTACACTTCAGACCCCGCAGGAAATCCTTACCACCCATCCCAAGGGTCAGGCATACCGGCATCTGCTTGAGGGCCTGCCAGTCTACCCCCTGCTTGCCGACTCCAAGAACCGGGTACTCTCAATGCCGCCGATTATCAACAGTGAGGAAACAAAAGTCACCCCGCAGACTACCGACCTTTTCATTGATGTTACCGGACCGGAGCCGGATGCGGTCAAACGGACCTTGAATGTGATCGGGGCGGTGTTTGCCGATCTCGGCGCCAGGGTGGAAAAAGTTTGGGTTGAGTATCCGGACAGAACCGTGTGGCAGACACCGGAGATGAGCCCGGAGTCGATGGTTCTGGAGCCGGCTGAGGTCAGTCAGGTCATCGGTATTAGCCTGGACAGTGACGAGACGGTCCGACTGCTGCGACGGATGCGCTACGATGCCGAAACCATACCCGATGGCAGAATCCGGGTGCTTGTGCCCGCCTACCGAAGCGATGTCATGCACACTCGGGATCTGATTGAGGATATTGCGATCGCCTATGGCTACCACCGGCTTAGGCCCGAAATCCTGCCCACCGTCACCGCCAGCCAGCCCCGCCAACTGGAGGAGCTGTGTGCGCTCGTGCGCCGGGTAATGGCCGGGCTCGGGTTCATTGAGATTATGAGCCTCAATCTTTCCAGCCCGGAGGCCCAGTTTGAAAAACTGGGCATGGCGGACGATGGCAGGACGGTGGTGCTGGAAAATCCGATCAGTGTTGAACAGCGTATTCTGCGCCGCCATCTCCTTGCCGGTATCGTGGAAACATTCAGCCTCAACTCCACCCAGCCCTATCCCCAGAAGATATTTGAAATTGGCGACATCTTTGCAATTGAGCCTCAGGCAGAAACTGGTGTCCGGAGCTGGCGTCATCTCGGTTTCGGCATTGCCGAAGCCCGGACCGGCTTTGCTGAACTTCGGCAGGTGCTGGAGGCGCTCTTCCGGGAAATGGACCGGGATCTGAACCTCACCCCTGCTGACCGGATGCCCTTCATTGCCGGCAGGTCCGCAGCCATCATTTCACCAGCCGGTGTTGTGCTCGGCTACGGCGGTGAAATTCATCCGGAAATTCTGGAGCGGCTCGGCATCGGCGTGCCGGTGGTGCTGGCAGATGTTAAGCTTGAGGGGTTAACCGGGGTGTGATATGCGCTGTCCGCACTGTGGTGAACCGGTTCAGCCTGGGCAGGACCGGTGCTTTGCCTGCGGCGAGAAGCTCCGGGTCCGGCGCCTTTACCGTAGTAGTGGGCTTGACCCGCGGATTATAATCCTTGCGGCGGTTCTGTTCTTTATCGCCCTTGCCGGCATCCTGGGTGTGCTTTTGAGCGGCAAAAGGAACCAAACTGCAGCCAAAAAACCGGTGCGGGTCCGATCCGCGGTCCAGATTCAGGATTCGCTCCGCCGGGAGCGGGCTGCAGCCAGTCAGAGGGTCCGGACCGGCGATGAGGAACTGGCACGACTGCGGGAAAGGGTGGAACGGGTCCGTGTCCGCTACGAAAAGATCCGATCTCAAGTCGTCGGTGCCACCCCGACTTCCGAACAGCAGAACCTGATGAGTCAGATTCAGCGCGAGCTCGGGACGATGAACTCTCGGGTCACTGAGCTCGGCGCCGGTGTCAGTTCTGCCCGCCGGAGCGAAATTCAGGCCGAGATCGCCGAGATTGAACGCCGGCTCAACAGGCTGATCTCCGACTTTGCCCGCGCCCCCAAGAGCCGTTAAAACGGGGCAAAACCGGCTTCCCGCCAGTAGTCCTCGCGCAGCAGATTAAACTGATGCTGCAAGGCAGCGGCGTGGCTCTCCTCCCAGCGCACCAGCGACTCAAAAAACCGGCGCAGCTCCGTCTGCTTTGCTTCTGCTGCCAGCTGCCGATAACGGGCGATTGACGCCTGCTCCAGCGCGAGACCAACCGACAGTGCGGTCATCTCCCAGTGTGCCTGGTTGATGCGCTGCCTCAGCTCCAAAGAAAAGATTGGGCTGGCGCCGTTAACGCCTGGTTCGGGCAGCTCCAGCGCAGCAGCCGCTGTGCCCAGCCCGGTCAACTGCTGATAGTGCTGGCGCAGATACTCCAGATGCTTCTGCTCATCGGCGGCCAGGCGCAGAAACACCGCTCGCCCCTGATCATCTTGGGTGCGTTCGGCAGCAGTTCGGTAGAACTCAATCCCGGTCCGCTCGGCGATCATTGCCTCCTTCAGGCCGTTGAGGATCGCTTCACTTGTATTCATAATGTTATAATATAAAAGCAGAAAAATCGGTCAAGGTAAGCTGCATAGAATTTTCTTGACAGCAATGTTAAAATTTTATATAATTAATAAAATGCCGAGCCTTAGAGAGCCAGAAATTAGTGATTTCTATAAAAAATATCTAAAAATAGCCGATGCTTATCCACACCAGCGCAAACTCTGGGAGTTAATTAGAAACAACAAATTTCCATTGTTGGTGCGAGCGCCCACGGGTTCGGGAAAGACCGAAGGGGTTATCGCTCCCTTTCTTGCCCAGTTCATTGAAAATAGATTTAATATTGCACCGAGGCTAATTTATGTTTTGCCCACGCGGGTTCTTGTAAACAGCATTGCCCAACGGTTAAGATCCTATATTAAGGAACTCGAGTTATCGATTTCAGTCAAGGTCCAGCACGGCGATATTTCTAATGCCCCCTTCTTTATTGCTGACATAGTTGTGACCACGCTTGACCAGTTCCTTTACGGCTTTGCGCGGTCAAGCAGGCAGGTGGGGCATCACCTTGATATACCAGCGGGTTCTATCGCCTCATCTTTGGTGGTTTTCGATGAAGCCCATATGTACCGCGATGAATTTACATTTTCAATCATGCGGGCTTTGCTAGAAATATTGTATACAAGCAATGTGCCCTTCGTTGTGATGACCGCAACTATGCCTGTGAGTCTGGAGCGAAGCCTGTTTCAACATATTGGTCTTAAAGAAGATAAGAAAATAGATCTTAGTAAAAAAGAAATTAGGTCAACTGGGGGAAACCTGAAAATCACCTTAAAGGATGAGCCCCTGTATTCAAAGAACAGCTTAAATATTCCGGATGACATTCTTGAAAGGATTAAAACCCAAAAAACCCTTATCGTTGTCAATCAAGTTAAAAGGGCACAAGAAA
>CBFGJT010000021.1:0-11911 GCA_965649165.1 Caldifarciminota bacterium
GGATTCCCTTCACCTTTTTCAACATCAAGCTTGATTTCGCCAAACCGCTTTCAGTAACGAATAACCGGGACTGGAAGCTGATTTTTGAACTTGGTTACGATTTTTAGCTCAAAATTATACCGAAGCACATGAGAAATTACCAAGGGCTGCTGATATTTTTTCTGCTGATCTCGGCGGGCTGTGTTCCAATGCTCAAAAAGACAAGGGTTCTGCCTGAGGAGATTGATAACCGGGTTTACCGCCGGCTTGCAGGAATAAAGTCATTTGCCTTCATTGTTGCTTATCATACCGATGCACCGGTGCTGGTGAGCACTCACTCGCGGGGCGTCTGGCAGAACCCGGACCGGGAAGCCTGGGATGGATTCTGGATCCGGGAGGGACAAAAAAACGCGATCCGGATGCGGGCAAATGGTGATGTTCAGTTCTTCTGGACCGATTCCGGCTGGCAGACTCAGCCCCGGGGTCTGGAGACAAGGATTCTGGGTCAGCTTGAGCAGCTGCTGGCAGATGTTAAGCTCAGTTATAGCGGTGAACTTAACGGCAGGTACCGGTTTCATTTCCAGCCGAAGATGAGTCTGATTGATCCGCTGCGCCAGAAGGACCTTTCCGGGATACTGGAGGTTGATGTTCATTCCGGGCTGCCAGTGCGGGTTTATGTTGGGGACTTTGCGCGCCGTGCGGAATGGGAGGCAAAGTTTTTCGGATTTGACCGTAAGGTCAAAGTTGAAATTCCATTTGTTCCGGTACTCCGGCTCGAACTGGCACCGGAGCGGCGTCTCAAGATCAGCGAGCGCTGGCTGGTGTCTGCCCGACTCCGTCATCGACTCCGCCTTCTGGGAATTGACTGTCGGCAGAAATGGGAAAAGGGAAATCTCGAGCTTGTCCTGGATCAAGTTCTTTCACGGAGAGCGGTCGAACTGCTAATTAGTCGGGGACGGCTGGAGTTGTGGCAGGGAAGATGGGTGAAGCCAGGGGAAAGTACAGGCGGGAGGGTGGTTCAGGCTGGCATTGATGCGGCGCGCCAGGTGGAACTTTTAGAGCGACTGGGTAATAACAGCCAGCTGCAGGCAGAAGTGGATACTTCAATTCCCCTGGAGCCAAAACTGACCGTTACCGGCCGATTTGCCGTTCAGGACAGCTCATCATATGTTTTGCTGACGGATCAGCGGGTGCTCGGTATCACTGAACTTGCGGAACCGTTTGATGCCGGATCCGTTGCCACCAGACTGCACTTTTTAGATTCAGACGGTGCGGATATTTTGCGCACCATCCAGATGCTGTTTTTAGTTCCGCCGCTGCCGGTGTCACTCCGGGTCATTAGTTACGGGCGGCGGTAAGTATCCTTGACTGAAGTGTCCGATGCGTTAATCTAACTGCATAATGCGGGTTTTCCTGCCGTTATTTGTTTCTTTTGGACTCGTCTGGGGCAGAGTGGAAGTAATTCGTTCTGACAGCAGAGGTGTGGTAATAATTTATTATCCCGGACAGATGAAGGTTAAAGCGGTCTGCGGCCAGACTCAGATTGAATTTGATGATGCGGAACCGGTTGCAGCATTCGGAGATTATGATCTGCCGGCACGGATTATCCGGCTGGGCATTGCTCAGCAGGGACATGTGCGGTTGAATTTCAGGGTGCATGAGGGCGGGAGAGTGCCGGATGCTGAGCCGCCAACAGTAGATTTCATTCCATTTGCGGCAGACAGGCACCCGGCCTCAAAGGACCAGCTGCGGTCCGGGATCTTCCCCGCCAGTCCGGTTGAGATTGATTCCCCCCAGGTCCTGCGTTTAGTCCGGTTTGTTACATTGCGGTTCAATCCGGTTCAGTATGATGCCCGGCAAAGGGAACTGGTCTGGTTTGACCGGATTGAAGCGGAGCTGGAGTTTGAGCAGCCCGCAGTTAACAATCCTAGGTCAGATCCACTGGATGGAGCAATAGTGCAACTGCTGGTAAACGGCGAGGTGGCGAAAAACTGGAAGATTGATTTCGGCTCAAAGGGGCAGAACCCTTTTGTGTATTTTCCTTTCTGGCTCAAGGTGGTGGTCGATTCCACCGGCATTTACCGGATCACCGGACAGGAACTAGCACAAGCCGGAGTCAGATTAAGCGGGCTAGACTGCAGAACTATCGGGTTGTGGACCGTGCGCCGTGATCCCCATACCGGGAATTATCCTGATACCTTTAATCCGGTTGCGCTGATGATTACCGGTACTGAAGACGGCCGGTTTGATTCCAACGACACCCTGATTTTCTATGCGCTTGGTGCCGACTACTGGACGAGCGACTGCTCCACCCATGTCCACAATCTTTACACCAGCGAAAATGTTTACTGGCTCACTTGGGGTGCGGGTTCAGGCCGGCACATTCCCGGCGGTTTCGGGCCTGATACTGCTGGCACACCGGTCCGCGGGCAGGAACGGGATGTGTTGCATCAGGAGGTTGATGCGGACTGTCCGGCGCGTGCCGGGCTTTTGTGGATCTGGACGACACTGAACAAACCGGCAGACCGGACCAGCACCTCGTTTACCTGCAGGCTGGATCTGAAATATCCGGTACAGATTGAACGCATCCGGGGCAGGCTGTATAACGAGACCGCCCAGAACGAGATTGCGGTGCTGTTCAACAACCGCCCGGTTTCCAGATTTCAGTTTGCTCAGTCGCCCTATCCGGCGCCGTATGATTTTGTCGTTGACTCCTTACTACCTGCTGACTTCCGGACGAACATTCTGGAACTGCAACTGCAGGGAAATGGAGAGAAGAGGGTGCACCTTGATTATCTGCAGGTCAGGTACCGGCGCCGGCTCTCGCTGGCAACTGGACCGCTCAGCTTTTATGTTGACGATACCGGTAGGTTCCGGTTCCGGATCATTGATGTCCCGGCGCGACCGGTGATTCTGGATGTTACCGATCCGGACAATCCGCGGGCGATTCTGGATTTTGAGTTTCATGGTGACACTGCTCAATTCTGTTATCAGATTCGGAAAAGGACCGTTTTCGCCATCGCTGCACCGCAGCAGTTGCGTCGGGTTAAACAACTCGAATTGAAGCGGCCGGGCAGGCTCTGGGCAGGACCGCCGGCTGATTATTACATTATTACCCCAAGGGAGTTTCTGCCCGCTGCGACCGAGCTTGCCCGTTACCGGAATGGCAGGATACCGGGAGTCGTCAATGGACGGGCTGAGGTGGTAGTGCTGGAGGATATCTACGATGATTTCAATTTCGGGCTCCGCGAACCCCGGGCGGTAAAGCGTTTCCTGCAGGAAAAGCGGCCCGCATATGTGCTGCTGGTTGGTGATGCCACCTATGATTACCGGAACAATCTGAGAAGGGCACAGACACCAGGTGTGCCTGCTTATGAAATTGGCGAGGGGTTTAATCCTGAGTCCGGAGACCGCCGAACACTGGCGCTTGATGCCTGGTATGCGGACCTGGATGGGGAGGGTGCAAGCCCGGATCTGATTTTAGGCCGGGTGTGTGTCCGCTCCGGATATGAGTTGCGGGAATATGTCCGAAAGGTGATTGAGTATGAAAATCAACCAGCCGGCTACTGGACCAGACGGTTTCTCCTGCTGGCAGATGACGAATACCAGCGCTATCCGGACCGGCCGGACGAACTCCGCTTTCGCCATATTGAGCAGTGTGAGGGGATCGGGGTGATGGCAGGGGACCGGTTTGATCTGGTCAAGGTTTATCTTACTGAATTCCCTTTTCTGGGTCCTAAAAGTAAGCCGGGTGCCAATCAGGAGCTGATGCGCCAGCTCAATCTCGGGGGGCTTATCTGGTTCTTCTTCGGTCACGGCTCGGCATTTGCATTGACTCATGAGGAGGTGCTGACGGTGAACCGGCTCTCGGATATCAGCAATGGTACCCGGACGCCATTCTGCTTTATGGGCAGCTGCTCTGTGGGCAGATTTGATGACACCCGGCAGGAGTGCATTGCTGAAGAGCTGGTGCGGATCTCCGGCGGGGCGATTGCCTGCGTTGCCGCCTCGACCGCCACACCTTCAGGGAATAATCTGGTTTTTGCTCGCAATCTGTTGCTACCAATGCTCAGTGTCGGCGATAGCGCACGCAGTATCGGATTCTGCTTTTTTCAAGCCTGGCCTACAGACCGGAGTTACCATCTGTTTGGCGATCCGGCAGTCAGACTGCAAATCCCGCCCCTTAATCCGGAACCGCCGGTGCTCAAACCGGAGACTCTGGTAACCGGCAGCAGGTTCCGGGTGCGCTCACTGCTTGCGGTGCAGAAGGCAAATACCGAGTGGCGACTTTTCGGTCCAGTCCTGAACCGGAGTTACAATTCGCCGCTGGGCATAAGTGCCGGTTATTCTCTGCCCGGTTCCGAGCTGGCACGGGGCAATTTCCGGTTAAGGGACGGCAGATTTTACTGCGAAGGTATTTTTCCGCGGGGGGTAGTCGCGGACACGATATTTACCGGCAACGGATATTATGCACCAGTGTCCGGTTCCTGCCGGTTCAGCGCGGTCCTTGCTACTGATTCCGGTCCGCTGGGGGTTTTAAGGGACAGAATTGAATTTACAACCGTTTTGACTCCGGCGTCAGACAGCATCGGACCGAGCGTTGTATTCCGTTACCAGGGCAGGGTGCTGAGGGATGATGATTTACTGCCGGCAGATGCGCTGCTGGAAATTGTGCTGGAGGATCCTTCCGGTATTCTTGTTGCACCGATTCCCGGTATGGAACCGGTGCTGATGGTCAATGATTACCGGAATACAATTCCGCTTGGAGACCGGCTGATTTTTGACGACAGCTCTTATTTTTGCTGCCGGTGCCAGGTTAAGTTAAACCTTGAGGGTCCGGAGGACTCAATTTTTGTTTCAGTTGCGGACAATCTCCTGAACTCCAGCCGGGTGAAATTGCGGCTCCGGCCGGTTGCCTCCCGTGTGCTGAAACTGGATTCGGTCCTGGTCTATCCCAATCCGGTGAGGCGCACCGCATTCTTCACCTTTACGCTCAGCCAGCCGGCAGCGGTGCGGATCCGTATCTGGACACTCAGTGGCAGACTGGTCCGCGACCTCGGGATTCTGCCGTGTGGTTTCGGCTACAATCAGATTTTCTGGGATGGTAATGATGGGCAGGGGGTGCCGATTCCAAACGGTATCTATCTTTTTACCGTGACTGCCGAATTCCGGAACGGGACCGAGGTGCAGCGGGTTGCGGTCCGGGATAAGCTGCTGGTGCAGCGTTAACACCAGTGTCAGGGTATGCTTGACCTGAGGTAACGGTTGCTTAATATTATTTTATATAAGTAAAGGAGGTCCGATAATGAAGTGCAGAGTCCACTGGCTGCTGGTGCTGGTTGTCTTCAGTCTGGTATCAGCGAGCCAGAACCCGGGCGCGGTCTTTCTCATCATCTGGCCCGCTGCCCGTCCGACATCTCTTGCCGGTGCATTCACCGCAATCAGCGATGACGCCTCCGGTCTTTATTACAACCCCGGCGGGATGGCATTTCTCAACGGCACCAATGCCACCCTGATGCACTGCAACTGGCTGCCCGGTCTTTGGCCCGGAATGTACTATGAGTATGCCGGAGTGGCACACAACTTTCCAGGCAGAGGCACCGCGGGCTTCAATTTCATCTATCTTACGACTGGGGAGACTGATGTGATCAACGAACGGGGTGAATTTCTGGGCCGGTATACGACTTTTGACCTTGCGCCGACACTCGGTTATGCCTTCCCGGTGCTGACCAATCTCGGTGTGGGTATTTCGACCAAACTGATTTACTCCTTTTTGGTACCGGACTGGGTATGGAAGGTGATGCCGGAACTGGGGATTGAGGCAGGAGGCACCGGTATCAGCTGGGCATTTGATGCCGGTGTCCTTTACAAACCGATCCATTTCTTAAACGTCGGGGTATCATTGGCAAACCTCGGACCCAATATCTCCTATACCTCCTCGGGTGAATCGGACCCGCTGCCCCGGATGCTGCGGGTCGGACTGGCTTATTATCCGCTCAAGCGGGATATGTTTACCGTAGCAATCACCCCGGAAATCACAAAAATCATGGTTGGGGTGTTCTCCGATTCTACCAAGAGCTTTGGTGAGCAGTTAGCTGCAGAATGGCGCGATGCCTGGAAGAGTCTGGGTGCGGAAGCTGGGGTGAATCTGGATGTGGTTGCCGCCTTTCTCCGGCTCGGCTATTTCGAAGATGTTACCGCCCAGCGTGGTGGACTGGTTTTTGAAAAAGATGGACAGACCTATCACTACAGTGTCCAGGACCTCCTAACCCGGCGCGGACTCGGCTCATTTAAATCACTCGGCTGGACCTTTGGCGGTGGCATTCGGTTTCAGCGCTTCCAGTTCGACATCGGCGTTGACCAGTTCATCTACGACTTCTCCACCTCCAACTACAAGTTTTCATTTTCCTACCAGTTTTAGTGCGGACACAACTGCGCTCCTCCTGAAATCCGGTTATGGCAAATCTGACAATTGTCGGGACGCAGTGGGGTGACGAGGGCAAGGGGAAAATCGTTGATCTGCTTGCCCGGACCGCACAGCTGGTGGTCCGGTTCCAAGGCGGTCCGAATGCAGGTCATACCGTCTGCTCGCCCCGGGGACGATTCACATTTCATCAGGTGCCCTCCGGCATCCTTTATGCCCGGACCCGCTGTGTCATCGGGTTGGGGTGTGTCCTTGACCCCTTCCGTCTCAATGAGGAGCTGAGCGAAATTGAGAAACAGGGTATACGGGTGGGAAAACGGCTGTTCATTGACCGCCGGACCCATCTGATTCTGCCTTATCACCGGGTGCTGGACCGGCTGCAGGAAGAACAGCTGGCTGACCACAGAATCGGCACTACCGGCAGAGGCATTGGACCGGCATATGGAGACAAATATGCCCGGATCGGGATCCGTGCCGGTGATCTGCTCAATGAGGACCGGTTTGAGGAAAAACTCCGGCGCAATCTGGCAGCTGCTAACTTCCGGCTGATGGAGGTTTACAAGGCAGAGCCCCTGAACTTCAAGCAGGTGCTCAATGAGTACTGGCAGGCGACGCGCCGGCTGACACCGATGGTTGTCGACGGCACCCTGCTGATTGAGCAGGCGCTCCGGCAGGACCGGCGGGTGCTGTTTGAAGGTGCCCAGGGTACCCATCTGGACATTGATCTCGGCTCCTATCCCTATGTTACCACCTCCTCAACCGTAGTTGCGGGTGCGGCGCTGGGCAGCGGTATCAGCCCGTTCTGGCTTGAGGAGGCGGTCGGGGTTGCCAAGGCTTATACAACCCGGGTGGGTGCCGGTCCATTTCCGACCGAACTGCCGGGAAAGGAGGGAGAAAAATTGCGGGAACTGGGAACAGAATACGGTGCCACCACCGGCAGACCTCGGCGCTGCGGCTGGTTTGATGCCGGACTGGTCCGGGCAGCGGTGCGCTATAACCGGCTTAACGCGCTGGTCATCACCAAGCTTGATGTCCTGGACTCCCTGCCCGAGATCAGAATTGGCACCGGCTACCGTTATCAAGGAAAAAAGGTCCGGGAGTTTGATCCGTTTCTTGCCGATGAGCTTGAACCTGAGTTTATCACTCTGCCCGGCTGGCGCGAGCCAACTTCAGGCTGTCGCCACTATCAGAACCTGCCGGTCCGGGCAAAAAAATATATTGAAAAGATTGCCCAGCTTCTGGACTGCCCGGTGGCAATGGTCTCGGTCGGCTCCGGAAGGAATCAGACCGTGATGGTGGATGCGCGGAGGCTCAGATGGCTGAAATCCGGCTGATGCAGCGGATCCTGGCATCCAACGATGCGCTTGCGGAGGAACAGCTTAATCTGCTCAACCGGCACCGGGTTTTAAGCATCAACATCATGTCCGGACCCGGTGCGGGCAAGACCAGTCTGATTGAAAGGACAGTTCAGAGGCTTAAGGACCGCTACCGCATCTGGGTGATCGAGGGTGACATCCAGGGTGATTTGGATGCGCGCCGGGTGGCGGCGCAGGGTGTCAACTGTACTCAGCTCAACACTCAGGGCGCCTGCCATCTTGACGGTATGATGCTAGCACCAGCATTTAATACCATTGACCTGCGCAATCTGGACCTGCTGCTCATTGAAAATGTGGGCAATCTGGTCTGTCCGGCTGAGTTCCGCCTGCCTGCCCATTACAATGTTACAATTATCTCCACACCCGAAGGCAGTGACAAGCCAGAGAAATACCCGCTCATGTTCTCCAGGTCGGATGTGATCATCATCAATAAGATTGACCTCCTGCCCCATGTTGACTTCAACGTTGAGCAGTTCAGCCGGGCGGTGCGTAAACTCAAGCCCCGGGTACCCATCATTCAGCTTTCCTGCCGCACCGGTGAAGGGCTGAAGGGTTGGCTTGATTGGTTGGAGGCGGCGGGGAAAAAGTTTCGGAGAAAAACGGTCCGAAAGGGGTGATGGCGATGCCGGAAATTGACCCTAAAACCGCCATGAATCTGGCGATTGAGCAGGCACTAAAGGCGATTGATAACGGTCAGGCACCGTTTGGTTGTGTCCTGATTAAAGACGGTAAGATCATTGCGCGCGCCCACAACACCGTCTGGCATGACACCGACCCGACCGCTCATGCGGAAATCAATGCGCTCCGGACCGCATGCCAGCAGCTCAGCACAATCGACCTTTCCGGTGCCGAGCTCTACACCACCTGTGAGCCCTGTCCGATGTGCTATACTGCGGCACACTGGGCGCGGGTCAGCCGGATCATCTTCGGTGCCCGAATTGAGGATGCCCGGAATGCGGGTTTCAACGAACTGCCAGTTTCCAACGAGACGCTCAATCAGCATAACCCGGCTCCGCCCGAACTTGTTCCCGGCTTTATGGCAGAGGAGTGCCGGCGCCTGTTTGAACTCTGGAAACAGCTTGGTTCGGGCAGACCCTATTAACCATGAAGAAGTTTCTCCTTGAGGAACCGGTGGAGGTCACAGGACCAAAAGGTCACAAGCACATATTAATCAAACACTTCTGCAAGGGATGCAGAATCTGTGTCAATTTCTGTCCCACTCAGACCCTCGGGCTGGATGAGCGGTTTCGGATCACAGTGGTCTATCCGGAGCGGTGCATCGGTTGCCGGATGTGCGAACTGCGCTGTCCGGACCTTGCGATCTTTGTTACCCCGGCGGAGAAGAAGAGGTGAGGCAGCTTTTGTCCGGGAATGAAGCCTGTGCCATCGGTGCGATCCGTGCTGGAGTAAGGTTCTTTGCCGGCTATCCGATCACACCTTCAACTGAGATTGCTGAATACCTTGCCCGGGAACTCCCCAAAGTAGGAGGCACCTTTATCCAGATGGAGGATGAGATTGGCTCGATCTGCTGCATGAACGGAGCAACCGCTGCCGGTTTGAAGGCGATGACCGCCACCTCGGGTCCGGGTTTTTCCCTGATGCAGGAGGGTATCGGCTATTCGGTGATGGCAGAACTGCCCTGTATCATTGTTAATGTGATGCGGGGTGGACCCGCAACCGGCACTCCGACCCGCACCTCGCAGGCGGATGTGATGCAGGCACGCTACGGCACCCATGGCGACCATCCGATTGTTGCCCTGTGTCCCTGGAGTGTGCGCGAGTGCTTTGACCTGACAGTTGAGGCGGTCAGCATCTCGGAACGGCTCCGGATCCCGGTGATTGTGCTGATGGATGAGATTGTGGGCCATATGCGCGAGGTGGTGGAGCTTCCCGAGGAGGTAAAGCTGTGGCAACCGGTAAAGCCCAAGCCGGTGCGGGACGAGTATTATCATTACGATGACACCAACAATTATGACGCTACGATCGCCAGCTTCGGCGAGGGCTACCGGATTCACCTGACGGGCCTGACCCATCGCAAGGACGGCTTTCCCACCGACGAACCTGAGATTATCAAATGGAATCTGGACCGGCTCCGGGCAAAAATTGAGGAAAACCGGAGCTGGCTCTGGGACCTGGATTATCAGGATCTGGGTTCGGAGACGGTGATTGTCTGCTATGGCAGCGCTGCCCGTTCTGCCATGGAGGTAAAGCATCAGGTTGAGCTCAAGACCGGCCAGAGGATCGGCATCCTGCGCCTGCGTATGCTCTGGCCTTTTCCGAGCCAGCGGCTGATCGGACTCTTGCGCTCGGCCCGGCGGGTGATCGTGCCCGAGATGAACCAGGGTCAGCTCTACCGGGAGGTGGAGCGGACCGTCAACCTGAATGTTTCGGTAGTTTCGGTTCAGCGCTATGACGGTGAGATGCTCACCCCGGAGGAGATCATTGCGGCAATATGATTGACATCACTCAGGACCGGTTCCTCAACTTCTTCCGGCTGGATGAGCGGTTTCCCCATATCCTTTGTCCGGGCTGCGGCATCGGTACAATTATGGCGACGATGGTTCGGGCGTTTATTGAACTCAACATCAGTCAGGATGAACTCTGTGTTATCTCCGGGATCGGCTGCTCCTCCCGAGTGCCGGGCTACCTCGACTGTGACACCTTCCATACCCTGCACGGCAGAGCCCTGCCGGCTGCGACCGGGGTCAAGCTGGCAAAGCCCGAGCTCAAGGTGGTGGTGATTGGCGGTGACGGCGACATCATGGCGATCGGTGGTAACCACTTCATCCACACCGCCCGGCGCAACCTGGACCTCACCGTCATCGTCGTCAACAACTTTACCTACGGCATGACCGGCGGTCAGTATTCACCCACCACCCCGACCCATGAAAAGGCGGCAACCGCACCCTTCGGCAATGTCGAACGCTCATTTGATGTCTGCTTCATCGCCAAGGCGGCAGGGGCGATGTTTGTTGCCCGCAGCACCACCTTCCATGTTGCCCACCTCAAGAAGATGATCGAGCTGGCACTCAACAAGAGGGGGTTCGGCGTTGTTGAGGTTATCTCCCAGTGCCCGACCTTCTATGGCCGATATCAGGGTATCGGCGATGCGGTCAAGATGCTCGAGTGGCTCAAGCGCCGTTCGGTTGATGTCAGTAGGGTGCCTGATCCCTGGCAGGTCAGGGACAGATTTGTCATCGGTGTGCTCCATGACCAGCAGGAGGTCCCGCCCTACACCGAGCTCTACCAGTCGGTCCGGGAAAGGGCAAAGGGATGAAGAAGTTTGAGATCCGGCTTGCCGGCACCGGTGGACAGGGGGTGATTCTCGCAAGCGTCATCCTGGCTGAAGCGGCCGGGGTTTATGAAGGCTGGTATGCGGTCCAGACCCAGAGCTACGGACCGGAAGCGCGGGGTGGGGCATCGCGCGCCGATGTCATCATCTCGGATGAGCCGATCTTCTATCCCAAATGCCGGAAACTGGACCTGCTTGTCGGTCTGAGCCAGCAGGCGATTGATAAATACCTGCCCGATCTCAAACACCGCGGGCTGGCGGTCATTGACGAATTCTATGTCCGGGAATGCCCCCATCCCCAGACCTTGTGCCTGCCCCTTTCCCGCACCGCCCGGGAAAAACTGGGCAGAGAACTGTTCACCAACATCCTGACCCTCGGTGCGATTGCCAAAATCACCGGACTGGTCAGCCTCGAGTCACTTAAGCAGGCGGTCTCCAGCCGGGTGCCAAAACAGTTTTTGGACTTCAACATCCGGGCGCTCGAAACAGGTTGGGAACTCGAGGCAGAGGCCAAAGCCCGGCAATCGATTTAAATCTAACTTCAGATCACCGCACTTTCAATTGAACCCCTGGATTTCATCAGCTGGTGCTGACTGCCAGCAAGAGGAGATTTATAATTAGAGTCCGGAGATCAGGAGAAATTCACAGTTTTTGTTGAGTTAAACAGTAGGTTTTTATTACAACTTTCTATTTTGCAAAATGTTAGAGAAATTGATGTGCCTCAATTGAGCACTACCGTCCGGGCAGTTCCCCCCACCGTGCCGGTCAGGGAGGGAAAAATTAAAAGGGCTGGAGTCAGCGCTGCTGATCCAGCCCTTACTGAATAAGGCTCGGTCTAAC
>CBFGJT010000022.1:0-1410 GCA_965649165.1 Caldifarciminota bacterium
AAGGTTGAGGTCTATATTGACGGCATTGCCTATCCGATGCGACTGGTCAAGGGTAAGGCTGCCCGTGGTCTCTATCAGGCGCGACTGACACTGCCTGCCGGTGAGCACAGTTATTATTTTTATGCTGAGGATATTAACGGCTTTTCCGATCGGTATCCCCGTTACGGCGCCAAGCCTGGACCATATGTGGGCAAGGGCAAGGAAGTTTA
Organism: Caldifarciminota bacterium; assembly: GCA_965649165.1. GTDB lineage: Bacteria > Hydrothermota > Tepidihabitantia > Tepidihabitantales > Tepidihabitantaceae > JAOABP01. The sequence continues at coordinate 210 of CBFGJT010000022.1, forward strand.
TAACAGATTACCGGTGCTGACCAACGGTGGCTATCAGGAGGATTTTACTACCGGAACCGGGATTTATACTTTCACCGTCCGGTATCAGGATAAGGATGGTTGGCAGCCGAAGGCGGTCAGAGTGAATATTGATGGTATCTGGCACGATATGGAATTGCTGCAGGGTGAGCCGGCAGATGGGATCTACTATTATCAGACAAAGCTTTCACCTGGAAACCATTTCTACTACTTTGCCGGTATTGATCAGTGTGGTGCGTGTCAGCTCCATCCGGCATACGGTGTGATTCACGGGCCAAATGTGAACGAGGCTACAAATTCCTCACCCCGGCTCATCTGGCAGAAGGTGGATCCGATTGGGGGCAACCGGGGCACGGTTTTTACCTATTATGTTGAATACCGGGATCCAGACAATGACCCACCAGCCCGGGCTGAGGTGTATATCAACGGTCAGCCCCATCCAATGCAGCGGGTATTCGGCAAAAAATACTCGGGTCTCTACCGCTTTCGGACCAAACTTTATCCCGGAGCATTTCACAATTACTACTTCTATTTTGAAGACGGCAAGGGCGGTTGTTACCGTTATCCGGAAACCGGCTATTTTCACGGGCCGGTGGTCACTTTTGAACCAAGCTGTGAGTTATAAATCCAAGAAGAAGGAGGAGAGAAGATGAAAAACAGCACCCTGTTCCCGCTGGTTATCGCAGCGGTAATTACCGCGCTCTTGGGGCTGGGCTGCCCGAAACCCAAAGCGCCTTCAACGCCGGTGATTGCATCAGCCCCGGAATCAACTTGGGTTAATGCCACGACCCAGATCCGGGTTTTCTGCACCGCACCCGGTAATAAGGATGTTCGGTATGTAGTTGATCTGGGTCAGCCGGATGGCAAGATTGACACCTCGGATGTGACGACGAGTGGCGATACCACCTATATTTTCCCTAAGTGGACTCAGACCGGTACCTTCTCATTCAAGGTGGCGGCATATCTGGACGAGGATCCCACCAAGATCTCGGAGTTTTCCGAACCGAAGTCAATCCGGGTTCTGCCGAACGGCCCCCCGCAGCTGGTGTGGTTTTTGGTGCCGCCGATGAGTGCCAAGAATGTAGAAACCGAGTTCAAAGCGAGCGCAGTTGATCCGGAAAACGATTCAATTGAGTTCTATTTTGATTTTGGCGATGGTACAAAGAAATGGTTTACTGAACAG
>CBFGJT010000022.1:1510-11595 GCA_965649165.1 Caldifarciminota bacterium
GAAACCGAGTTCAAAGCGAGCGCAGTTGATCCGGAAAACGATTCAATTGAGTTCTATTTTGATTTTGGCGATGGTACAAAGAAATGGTTTACTGAACAGCGGGTCGCTTCGGGCGAGACGGTGACCGTTTATCACAAATATGATCAGGTTGATACTTTCTGGGTGAAGATCAAGGCACGGGACTGGAAGCGTTCGGAGGGCGACCCCGACTCCGCGCAGATTGTCATCGGCCTTGCCGGCAGAGTGCTCTGGGCTTTTGTCGGGCCGACCGAGGACTCCGAGCCGCCGGTAGCCTCGCCGGTGATTGTGGACACACTGATTTACACCTATTGTGAGGACGGGTATATCTATTCCGTGGGGATGGGCAGTGGCAGAAAGGCATCTCAGGCGAGTTCACCGCGTGGAACCGACCCGGATGACTATTATTACAATGGTCATCCTGCATACTGCCAGTCAACCGGCCATATCATCATCGGTTCAGATGATGCCTTCCTGTATGCACTGAGCGCAGCCGGTCTGAACCGGGCATGGAGCTGGAGCCCGACCGATACCGTAAATCCGGGTTGGGGTACGCCGGCAATCAATGGTGACAAGATTTATATCGCCAGCGATGCGGATACGCTTTACTATCTGCAGGATGCGGTCAGTTCCTGCTCGCGGCTGGGTGCTTATGCCCTGCCGGCGCCAGTGAGCGGTGCTCCGGTAATTGACCGTTCGGGCAATGTGATCGTTGCCCTTGAGAACGGTATGCTTTACCGGTTTACCCCCACTCTGGCACTGGACACAATGCTGACTATCCGGCAGAATACCGCGCTCACCTCTCCGGTGCTTGATGAAGCGGGCGTGATTTACGTCGGTGACGATTCCGGCTATGTGACCGCCATTAATGAGAATGGTTCAATCAAGTGGACCCAGATGGTTGATCCGGCTGGAATTTCCGGTATGGCGGTTGGTGTTACTCGGCTGTATGTGGGCACCGGGCTGGGTAAACTGGTGGCGATGAATCTGTCTGACGGTCAGCCCGCCTGGACCAACACCACCTGCCCGAACAGTGTAGTCGGTTCACCGGCACTGGCAGCAAATGGTTATCTCTACTTTATGGATGACGATGACAATCTATACTGCATCAGTCAGACCGATGGCACCTGGATCTGGACCGCACAGTGCTTCATTCAGGTTGGTGGCCGAGCTCGGCATTCGGGCGCTCGGCGCCTGGAAGTGGGCTCAAATCCGAGTCTGACGATTGCACCTAACGGTAACATCATTGTAATCGGCGAGAACTATATGTACTGCGTACTCGGTTACAGCGATGGCACACTCCATACCGGTGCACCCTGGCCCAAGTGGCAGAAGGACCTCTATAACACCGGTAAGAAATAGCACAAGGGCGAATAAGACGGCGGGCAGAGATTGTCTCTGCCCGCTGTTTTTTTTACCGCCGATTTTGACAACGGCGGCAGTTCAGGCAGGATTTTAATGAAATGAAAACCGTAAATTTCCTGCGAAAACCGGATGCGGCTGCACTGATGGTGGTTTTTGCCGGACTAATGCTTCGGCTTTTGACCGCCAGTGGCACCTGGCTCAATCCGGATGAGGCGCTTAATTATCTGATTGCCAATCAGTCGGAGCTGACTGCAGTCTACCGGGCAAGCTTGACCAATCCTCATCCGCCCCTTTATTTCTTGCTACTTCATTTCTGGCGTCTGCTGGGAACATCGGAAATTTTCCTCCGACTGCTTTCAGTTATTTTCAGCAGCGGCGCAATCTGGTTTTTTTACCGGTGGCTGAAGAGGATGTTTAATCCGCCTGCCGCTCTTGTCGGTGCGGTACTGTTTGCTTTCCTGCCGGCGATGGTGGGCAACGGTACTGAGGCCCGTTCCTACAGCCTGATGCTGCTCTTGGTGAGTGTCAGTCTGGTGCTGATGGAGCAAGGTCTACAGGAAAACGGCTGCTGGGCGCTGCTGGGCGCCGGGCTCTTCTCCGCCCTTGCCGGCAGTGCCCATTATTCCGCACTCTGGTTTTCAATCAGTGCCGGAATCTACTTTCTGTTTTCTCTTTTCCGTTGGAAATTGAAGGTCAGGGTGATTGCCGCCGGACTTGTCGGTAACCTGACCGCTGGGCTGGTGTATCTTCTGCTCTATCTGACCCATCTTAAAGATATCCGCCACAGCCCGATGACCCGGTTTGCAGTTACCGGCTGGCTGAGGGAAAATTATCTCCAGCCGGGCGAGAATCCACTTGCATTTATCAGCCGGAATACATTCGGTTTCTTCCGTTATCTCAGCGGGTCATCGGTATTCGGTATTATTTTTCTGTGCCTGTTTATTACCGGCATTGTTCTGCTTGCGCTTAACCGGTCGGGTAGACGGCAGGCACTGCTGATTGTTTTACCATTTGTTTTGATGATCGCCGGTGCAGTTGCCGGGCTGATGCCTTATGGCGGGACGAGACACAGCATACTGCTCGGCATGTTCGTATCTGCCGGTATTGCCGGTCTGGGTATGGTAGAGAAACCGGTCCTGAGACGGGTGTTGCCTGTCGGCTGCGGACTGCTTGTCTTGATGAGCAACCTGCTGCTCAGTTATCGCGGACAGTATATCAGCCGGGCTGATGGTAGACTTGAGCACATGCACGATGCCATCGCTTATCTCAGGTTGAAGGTACTGCCCGGCGACACACTGTTTGCCGATTATCAGGGCAGTGTGCTGCTGAGCTATTATCTTGCGGACCACCGCCAGCCGGTTGAGTTCTTCGGCAGGATGAGCGGTGATTTCCGGGAGTTTGATTACGGCGGTTATCTGGTGGCAAGTATTCCGGACTGGGACTTCAATCAGCACCGGCACCGGTTCGGGGCGCTGGTTGATCGCCTGTATCAGCATTACAACTGGGCGCCGGACCGGATCATTTGGGTTTTTGACGGCGGCTGGGGAATGCCGATGATGCTGAGAGAGGGGGAGTTCGGAAGGAACCTTTCGGTGTTTGCAGTAGTGCCGGAACTGATCCTGCCGCCGCTAAAGGCGGAGAGTCTGCTTTTTGCTGCGGGTGAGGAAGCAAAAAGACAGGGTTACCATCAGGTAAAAACCTGGGTTATTCCTTCCCGTTATGCCTCAGCCCAACTGTTTAATATGTTTAAGCAGTACGGGGTTGAGGTGCTGACCTATGACTCACTTTACCGGCTTGCCCGGCAGGAAAGAGCGCAGTTTGATCTCCGCCTGCCGGCGCTGGCATTCTGGCTGTTCAATTATTACGAACCCCATCCAGAATTTATGGTCTATATGGCGGACGGCGAAAGCTACATCGCCGGTGACTACCGGTTTACCCTGCTTCTGATGGATCAAGGCCAGGAGATTGCAGTCTACCGGCTCGAACGGAATTGATACAATTTGATTTCTGCCCCGCCGGCGTTAATATCTTTTCAAAAGAACTGATGAGCGAGGTTGAAGGATGATACCCCTGCTGTGTTTCACATTCATTGCCGGTCTGCCAGAGTTCAGAGACATCTGCAACTCGGCGCCAGCACCGGACTCGGCGGTGGTGGTCAATGCCGACTGCATTAACGGTGATGAGCGGTTCACCGATGTCACCCTTTTCTACTCCACCGACAACCAGCAGTCCTGGACTGAACTGGCGATGTCCCGGCTTGCTACCCCGGGTTATGAAAGCACCTGGTATGCCCGGTTTGCGCTGCCGGCTTCAGGTCCGGTTTACTATTACATCCGGGCAGAAACGCCTGAGGGCGCCGCAACCCTTGCTCCCTACAACTCCGCAAACAGCTGGGTTCCGCCGCTCAATCTGCTGGCGCTGGCAAATGGCGATCCGGCAGGTGATGCCATCTCACCCGAAGGTAACTGGCTCGACCTGACCGGTGTTTGGGTTGGCTACTCATCAGACCGTTTCTACGCCCTACTCACCAACAACCACAATTCCTGGCCTCTGTATTCCTTTCCCCAACCCTGGTATATATATTCAATTGGGTTTGTCAATCCTGAAGCGCCCAGTGACACCTATGTTTTTGCCCTCTGCTATGCCGATATTCCGGCAGTTTTTACCACCGGCCTCTATCTGATCAACCGTTACACCGGCGATTTTTCCCGGATCGCCGGGATTGATGCCCGAACGAGTGGCAACCGGCTCTATCTCCGCGGGCTGATCTCCGATTTTGTTAATCACCCCAAGTTCGGTCCCTGGCCCAATAACTGCGGTTATTTAGCGGTGGCAGCCAATACGCAGTCAGTTTATCCAATCGGTGGCAACTATGTCCGGGATACCAGCCTGCCCGCATACTTTTATGCCGGATTTACTCCCAATTTTACAATTGGCTCCAACCAGCCGCCATTACTGAGCGCACCGTCAGTTAGTCCGCGCTCCGGCGCGCCCGCGGACAGCTTTCTCTTTTCGGTGCGGTATCAGGACCCTAACAACCACCTGCCAATGGAGCGGGCGGTGGTGATTGATGATGTTCCCTGGCCGCTTGTGCCCGGCAGTCACCGCTATCAGGGTGGGGTGATCTTCCGAACCTGGCGTTCCGGCTTTACTGAGGGCTGGCACCGGTTCTTTTTCCGGTTCAGCGACGGCATGGCGATAGTTATCACCGCTGTGGACAGCTTTCAGGTAAGCATGGCCGGTATGGATGGCAGTTTTACCCGACCGGCAGGATTCATGCCGGCAGTCTATCCTCGGATTTTCCAGCATCAGCTGCCGTTTGCCACCTCCGAACCGTTAAGGATTTATAACAGCGTCGGACATTGCGTCGGGAGGCTACCTGCCGGCAGCGGCGTCTGGGATGGCCTGGATCAACAGGGAAGAGTTGTGCCGGCAGGAATATATCATCTTTTCACCCCCCAAGGTTTCTATTGCCGGGTGATTAAAATGAGGAGTTAGCAGGAGAATAATCTAAGGGAGACAAATATGAGAAAGGTCTTGGTCGTCATCATGGGAATGATGTTTTCTGCCGGTAATGCCCAGTTTGGCAATCCGGATGAGCGCTACGGCTTGCGGGCGGTGGTTGAGGCTGGAGCACTCAGGTTTCAGACCCACAAGATTCAGTTCGGACCGCAGGGCACGGTGTTTGATTATGTCAAATCAGGCAGGCAGAACATCCTCTTTCCGTTTGAGCGGTATTCAGTTGAGCTGGTGCTGAAACCGCGTCACAGTTTCGTCGCCCTGTATCAGCCGCTCGATGTGCGAACGGTAGCAACCCTGACCGACAGGCTGATTGTGGACAGTGACACCTTTGCTGCCGGCACCCCGATGAGCCTGCGCTATGGCTTTGACTTCTACCGGCTGTCCTGGCTTTATGATCTGTGGCCCAGTTCGGGAAAGGAGTTTGGAGTGGGGTTTTCACTTCAGCTGCGCAACGCCAGCATCGTCTTTGCGTCGCTGGATGGTGAAAAACAGCGGGTATATCAGGACCTCGGACCGGTACCGATTCTCAAGGTACGACTGCAACTGCCGCTCAACCGGTTTGTCTGGCTTGGTTCAGAAGTTGATGGCTTTTATGCCCAGGGCTCAGGGATTACTGGTTCCACTAATGTAGAAAGCCCCTTCAAGGGGGCGATTCTTGATGCCTCGGTCCGGCTTGGTGCCCGGTTCAACCGGTTTATGGACGGGTTTGTTAATCTGCGGTATCTCGGTGGTGGTGCTGAAGGTCAGCAGAAAAACCCGGAAAATCCTGATGCGAGTGGTTACACCTCAAACTGGTTTAGCGCCGTATCATTTTCAATCGGGATTACGATTCACTGATAGGCACTTGCAGAGTAAATAATCAGAATTTGCGCAGCAAAAGCCGTAATTTCTCAAGGTCGGCTTCGTAGCCGGCACCGCCGAGCGCCTCCTCAGCCGCCGATTCCAGCTCCGCATCCGGGCGGGAAAGCGTGCGGGCAACCGCCTCCATCGCCTCCGCAGTGCCGATCCGGCGTAGGGCATAAATCGCCGCTTTGCGCACACCCAGGTCCGGATCGTTCAGACACACAGTCAGCGGTTTGACCGCACTGGTGGCACGCAGTCTGCCCAGCTCCCTCGCAGCCAGCAGGCGGACCGGTGCCAGCCGGGAGGAGAGGAGTTCAATCAGCGGTTCAACCGCCTTCGGACCCAGATCCCCCAGTGCCTTAGTGGCGGCCAGCATCACATCCGGGCTCGGGTCGGTTTTTGCTGCCTCAGCCAGAGCGTTAATCGCTTCTCGGTCGCCCAGCTTTCCGAGCGCCAGCGCAGTCTCAAACCGGACGATGATTGAGGTGTCCTGCTGCAGCAGGGTTATCAGTCTGGGTACTGCCCGACGGTCGCCCAGTTCGCCGAGCCTTTCTGCCGCGGCGGCGCGGACCTGTGGGACGGAAGACTCGAGCTGGCGCAACTGCCGGTGAAACTCGGAGACACAGGCAATAATCAGGACAAAAATGAGGAGCGATATTCTGCCGGCAGGCACAGCAGTAGTATAACCGGGGTAGGATCATAGTTCAAGAAAATTTGGCAGTTGACTCTACCATCAACTCTGTCTTGAGCAGGCTACTTTAAATTTAGTTCGTCAATCATCGAGCACTCGCGGGCAGCGCTGCTCCACTGCACACCGCTGGCAAACGGTACAATCAGCACCGGTACCGGTGCACCCCGAAGGACTTTGTTCGCCACCCCGCCGAGAAACGGTTTACCGACATAGCCTCTGCCCTGGGCGCCCATGACCACCAGTGAAACGTTGTCGTTATTGATCTGCGTCAGAACCAGTTCCGCAACCGCGCCGTAGGGAATTTCCATTTTGATTTCCGGTTTACCCAGTGTCTGCAGCCGGTGTGCGAGACACTTGAGTCGCTCCAGATCAATCCGGTTGAAGATCTCCAGCCGGTCCTTCAGATGTTTGCCGATGATATGGTCCTGAACGTGGAGCAGGGTGATCTTGCGGGCGCCACGCACAGTCAGCTTTTCCAGACAGGTAAACGCCGTATCCGCATTCTCGGAGAAGTCGGTGACATAAAGGATATGGTCCAGGAGACTGGTATGCTGTTTCTCGTAGGTAGTAAGGCTGGGAATTTTCACTACCATACCGGGCAGAGTCAGATTATGGAGCAATGCAGATACGGTGCCGCCGAGCGAGATTTTGTCCGACAGATTCCGGCCATGGGAGCCGATTACGAGCAGCTGACACTGTTTTTCTTGAGCAGCATTGAGGATTTCCACCGCCGGCACCCCGAACCGGATTTCGGTCTCCACCTGAAAGCCGGCGTCAGTCAGTTGTGCTGCCTGACTTTCCAGTGTCGGAATTTTGATCTCCATTGCGTCCTTCATTATACCGTTATCATTGATGTTGAGACAGAAGGTGAGGTGAATCTGTTCGATGTTGAGGATTTTGAGGTTGCCCGCGAAATAAATCAGCCGTTCTGATGCTGGTGAAAGGTCGGTAGCCAACAGCAGCTTGCACATCCCTCCTTGAATTTCATTTGTCTTCATAATCCCCCCCTTATAAATTGTCAGTTTTATTATAGCACCGGCCCGGAATAAGTCAATAATTACAGGACTGATTATAAAGAGAGCGTTCGAAAGGCAAGTAATGGGAGCTCACCAGATAATAATTTGGACAATATAATGGGAGTTAAATGATTTCTTGCGGCATTTATCCCAAGGCCGAGGCAGCGTTTTAAGCGTGCAAGCCAGGTTCTGTCTTTGAGCAGAAAAACGCGCCCCCCGCGCGCCGAAGCTGACGGCGATGGCCACCGACCAGGTAAGTCAAGCAGGTTTTTGAGGTAATTCAGAGTGGCAAGTTTCATCAGTGTTTCGCATGGTATCCGCAGGGCGATGCGGCTTGGGTATTAATTGTGCGGTTAACAACCAGAACCCATTATGCGGTGCGGGCGGTGGTTTGTTTGGGCACGCAATATGGCAGAGGGGTGGTGCCGCCCAGAAAAATCGCCCAGCGGGAGGGGGCAACCGAGAAATACCTGGAGCAGATTTTCTACCGGGATACTGCGTGGCAGATAATAAAACCAAAGTCTGCCCAAGAGGAAAAATTGTCCGGCAAGACCATACTGGATGAAATTGAGAGGGGCGCTGGAAGGTTTCTTTAAAAACCCTACCCTTGCCGATATCTGCAAGAAATCCAAGAGATATGGCGAAGACAAAAGGCGGGAGTGTGTATAAATAAGAAGGTTAAATGGCAAAACTACCGAATTTAATTGCGTTGGACCGGCTTTAATTATTGGTTTTCTTTTGATTGGCATTATCAAACAAATTTGTGCCGGAGGGGTGGGTAGAAAGGCATCTCGGTGGATATGGGATAAAGCCCATACTTTTTGCCACTTTAATTGGCTCTTTCCTGCCGATATGTTGCTGGGGATATTTGCCGCTGGCGGTAAGTTTTTAGAAAAAGGGGGCAAAACTCGGACCGATTTTAGCATTTTAGTAGCGACACCAGGAACCTCTATTTCTGCCGTTTTAGTAACCTGGTCGGTCCTTGGTTTGAAAGTTGCGATCTATATTTTTGTTGCGGTTATTATTATGGGAATTTTGATGGGATTGGTGGGTAATTTATTTTCAGTCTCTAAGGCGAACACTAAAGCGGAACTTTACTCCCATTGTTGTAAGGTAGCGACCAAAAGAATTTATCCCAGCATATCATATCAATTCTTAAATTTGCCTTCGTTGGTATGATAAAGGATATTGGTTTTGAGACACTGATATAATTCCTTCCATCTCCAATGATAAATAATTCCCTCCTTTCTCATTCACATAAAACATCCTCGTTACAATATATCCTCTTTGTTTAGGACTTGTATAGCGGACATTACCCCAGTAATCGACAGCAGTTGCAGGATACGCACCCGGCTCTCTGCCGCCAGCGCGGCAAACAGCACGGCGTGCCTTTCCACAGAGTTAGCAGGCTTCATCTGATTTAGTATACACTATAGTATGATGTCAACAAATTGTATAACTCAAATACATTTGCGACATTTGGGTTTTTCCCCAGCAAATAAGTAGGGGCAATTCATAAATTACCACTACGAAGGGATTGCTTCGGGCTGGCGCCCTCGCAATGACAGAAAGCAGAAGCCATTGCGAGCCCTCGCCTTTCGTCATTCCGACCGAGCCAGCGGCGAGTGGAGGAATCCCTTCCTAATTCCTAATGGGGCAGACATTAATCTCTGTTCTACTGCATCGGCTTCGGGCAGGCTAAAGCGAAGCAATCTCCTCAGTGAGATTGCTTCGGCTTCTGACGAAGCCTCGCAAAGACATAGGAAGAGGGCTCTCACTGCAAGTTCTCCTAAGGTCTCATTGCGAGGAGCAAACCGACGAAAGAATCCCATTATGGGAAGCGGAATGTAGGGCACTCTGCCCAAGTAGGTGCCGTAGGCACTACCTGCAGGTTTGCATCCGGTAAATGAAGGTCATTGCCCGCCCAACAATCTCCTATATTGGTCTTTAGTTTTTCTTTTAGGTCACCTTGCCCTACAAAGTGTGATCTGTAGGGCAAACCTTTAGGTTTGCTACTGAGAACTATGAACTACTTTGTAATCACCACCTTCCTTTCTATTGAAGAGCCACCCTTTATAAAATAGACACCCGGGGAGAGATGGCGGATGTCATTTTCACCGGGCTTAAGGTCAAGCACCTTCCTGCCGGCGATGTCAAGGAGAAAGACCGAAGACCTGTCTTCCGTCTTCGGTCCTCGGTCTTCTGTCCTCTCCCATCTCAGCACCCTGCGGACAATGGTGGCGTTCGGCACCGGGCGTTGTGTGTAGAGCGTTGGCCGTTCCTCAACCCCGGGCCTCGGATTCATCTTGCCCCAGATGCGGTAGGTGTTGTAGGTCTTGCCGCCAACCGTCCCAGCCCAGCCCTGATAGACCAGAAAGAGATGGCTGCCGGTGCCGCACGCCAATGCCGGAGAGAACTGCCCGGCCTCCTGCCTCACAACCGGGCCGCTGTCAAGCACCGTGCCGTCCGGCCTCACCCGCGCGCCGTAGATGTCATAGGAGCCGCTGAGGTAGTCTTGCCAGACCACAAGATAGTTTGTGCCATCAAAGCTGGCCGCAGGATACTCCTGGTCGTCCGCTGCGGTTGAGATAGGAATCCCATACGGGTCAAGCACTGTGCCGTCCGGCCTC
>CBFGJT010000023.1:0-6810 GCA_965649165.1 Caldifarciminota bacterium
ACAAGGGGAGAATTGTCTCAGCCGGCCATCACTGCCTGCGGGTGTGTATTTTCTTGAGCTTGCGGGTGCTGAGGTGCAGCGCCGCCACCGGCTGGTGGTGGTCAGGTAAGGGGCGCGGGTTAAGTCCATTTCCGGTTTTCTCCATTCAGTTAGAGTCAGAAAAGGGGCGTGATGTCACATTTTTAAAGCTACTTTCCGCGGGGTTGCTCCTGTAAGTGCTGGTTCTGCAGAATTTTGGCAGGCAGATGCCGGTTTGTGCTCAAACAACAGGGGGGGCAGTTCCCCCCACCGTCTGGTGCAGAGCGGTCCGTAAGTCCTTTTATCGCAATTGACAGTTTATCATGCCGGATTATACTGTATGGATATGGAAGGGCTGACTGGAGTTTTGAAGGAGCTTGCCCGCCGGTCACAGCTGCTGGTCAAAAGGCTGAACGGTTATCAGGTTCTGACGCAGGAGCCGGTGGCAAATGCCTATGAGCGGGCACGGATGCTGGCAGAGATTGAGCGGCTTGCCGGTGGTTTTCCGGATGGCGAGGTCCGGCAGAAACTGTTGGAGTGGCTGAATGCGGAGCAAAAGCAGGTTGAGGAGGCAAAGTCGGAGTTTAGGTTTGATTTCGGGAAAAGGCTGATTGCCGGGTTAGAGGGGAGCGGTCTGGCGGTGCGGGGGCAGCTGCCGGTTCTGCGGATCGGCTTCTTCACAATCCGGGTAGATTTTGAACGGGGCAAAGCGACCATCTTCTGGGGCCCGGAGATTGAGGAGATCAAGAGCGGTATCGGGCTGGAGCCAGCCGGGCTGGCAAGGTTGGTGCGGAGCTATCAGGAGAGCCTGAAGGCCAAGAGGGTCCGGGAGCCAGCGGATTTTCTTGCCCGGCTGCTTTCGGCATATCGCCGGCGGTGCACCGCTGACGGGCTTGCGGAAGGGGCGCGGGTGCTGCTTTCGGACCTGCTTGCCGAGCTGGTGCTGATGAGTCAGCCCGAAAGTTTCCGGGTTAATCCGGTCCGGGAAAACTTTGTTGAATATCCGCGCATCCGGTTCAGTTATGATCTGTATCTGCTGAAGCGCTCGGGGGTGCGGACGGTTGCCGGTCAGGAGCTGCGGTTGACCGTTGCCAACTTTGATGCGACCGTCAAAAAGAGCCGGGCGCTCTGGGTGCCGGACAGCGAGGAAGGGGACGGAACCTATTATTCCTATATCTCATTTGTGCCGGCAAGGGATGACGGCAGATAAGCCGGACCGCCGGCCGAGGAGGTGGCAATGGACCGGGAGTTGGCACGGGCAATAATTAACAAACTCGGTTCCACCGGCACACCGCCGGAGTTTGGGATTGAGTCGTTCAGTGTCGGGCTTGACCGTTATCTGAAGGTGATTGAGGAGGAGTATCTGGACGGTATCCTCAAGTTCAATCTGTCTAGTTTCAAGCTGATCACCGGTAATTACGGCGGGGGCAAGACCCATTTTCTCTATTCGGTGCGCAATCTTGCGTTCAGGCACAACTACTGTGTCGCCTATGTGAGCCTGAATCCGACCGAATGTCCGTTTGACAAGCTGGAACTGGTTTACAAGGCGGTGGTGCTCAATCTGACCGCACCCCAGCCGACCGATGTGATCCTGCCGCTGGGTGAGAAGGGGATTGATGCGGTGATCCGGCGCTGGGCTGGCGAGTGGCGGAAAAAGGAGGAGCGGACCGAACGGCTGGAGAGCTATTTGCTGGATCTGCCGATGACCGACTCCACCAGTTTCTTCAATGCGGTGCGCGGGGCGTTTCAGTCGCTGCTGGCTGAGGACCCCGAGTCGTTTCAGGAGGCGGTGCAGTGGCTCAAGGGTGAGGAGGCGGACCGGGAGACCAGGGCGAAGTTCCGGATCTCGGAGCGGATTGACAAGTCCAGTGCCTTCCGGATGCTGCGCTCACTCGTCCAGTGGGTGCATGCGATCGGTTACCGGGGGCTGATTCTGCTGTTTGACGAAGCGGAGCGGGGGATGTCCATCGCCTCGGCCCGGGATAAACGCCGGGCACTGGACAATCTGCGCCAGCTTGTGGATGAGTGCGGAAATTCAAGGCTGCCCGGGGCGATGTTTTTCTATGCGGTGCCGGATGACAACCTGCTGCTTGAGGGCTCAGGACCGGTTTATGAGGCATTGAAGCAGCGGCTGCGGAGCGTTTTTTCCGAGACCAATCCGGTCGGGGTGCGGATCAACCTTGAGGAGCTGGGGATAGAGCCGGTGGCGTTTCTCGAGGAGCTGGGGGCGAAGCTGCGGGTGCTGTTTGAGCAGGTTTATGATGTCCAACTCAGCGGGGCAGAGAGGGTGCTGAAGGTGCTGGCGCGGACCGCAGTCGAGCGGTTTGTGCTTGATGTTAGCTACCGCCGGCTGTTTGTCGTTGCCGCGGTTGAGCTGTTGCACCGGCTCAAGGCGGAGCCGAACTTGAGCTTTGCCAGTCGGGATGCGGAACGGCTGCTGCGGGTGACCACCCAGAAGCTGGAGAAGCAGGAGCAGGAGGTGGTGGAGAGTGAGGAGTTCTAAACTCGTATCCCATCCGGTCTTCGGCGAAGGGGAGGTGCTGGACAGCCGGTGGCAGGGGAGCGAGCTGCTGGTCCGGTTCCAGACCGGTCTGCGGCTCTGGCTGCCCCGGCACCGGGTGCGGTTTCTCGTTGAGGTGGATGAGTCGCTTCTGGATGCAGCGGTTGCCCGGAGTGCGGGCGTGGATCGGGTGAGCGCCTGCCGGATGATCGAGGCGTTCCGGCTCGGGATTGTGCCCCATCAGGATGTAGAGCGGTTCACCTTCGGCCGGGACCAGGAGCTGAAGCTGATTGATCAGGCGTTTGCCCGACTGAAGCGGGGCCAGGGCGATGTGCTGATGCTCGAGGGTGAATACGGGAGCGGCAAGACCCATATCCTGGAGCTTGTGCATCACCGGGCCCTGCAGGCGGGAATGGCGGTCAGTCTGGTGCAGTTTGATCCGGTTGAGGTTTCACCCCACCGGCCGAAGCGGGTTTACCGGGAGCTGGTGCGCAACTTGCGGTTCATCAGCGAGGGCCGGGAGGGCGGTTTTCGGGAGCTGCTCCAGCTGGCAACCCGGCTCGATCTCGCCGACCATGTCCTGTTCGGTCCGCTGCTGCGCAAGCTGAAACGGCTCGAGCCCAGTGCCCGGGAAAGCGAGGTTTTCTGGCAGTGGGTGGAAGGGGAGAGCACCAAGGAGTATGCGACCGAGATGCGTTCACCCTACCGCGTGCGCGGGGCCCAGGGGATTCCGGCACTTTATGACTTCTCGACCGCTGCCGACTTCTACTGTAATATCATTTCTGCCATCTCCTGGATGAGCCGGCAGCTGGGTTTCCGGGGGCTGGTGCTTTTGCTCGATGAGGCGGAGACGGTGACCCGGCTCTGGGATATCATTTATCTTTCCAAGAGCATCAATTTCATGGAAGGGCTGGTGCGGGTGGCGCTCAATGACCCGCAGCTGCGGGTGGTTTCGGACCGGCTGATTCACAATCAGGTTCGGCCGGTGCCTTATATCTACCGGGAGCCGGCACTGCTTCTGATCTTTGCGACTACCCCGACTCCGGGGGAATACGGCTATCTCCGGCTCGCCAATTCGGTGCGGCAGAGGCTGGAGCTGAGACCGCTGGCAGAGCAGGCACTGGTGGATGCGTTTGTGACCATGATCCGGATTTACGAGCGGGCATATCCTGGCTTCAAGCTGCCGGTCGAGGAGCAGAAACGGCTTCTTGCCTGGCTGAGCAAAAAAAGCAGTGGCGGGGTCCGGACCTTTATCAAGGGGTGTGTTGAGGCGTTGGACATCGTCCGGCTTCGACAGCGGGGTATAATTTTCGCACCGGCGGAAATGTCAAGCCGGATAGGATAAGGCGGATTTGGCACCATCAGAACTTGAAGGTCAGACAACCGGCAAGGAGATCCGACAGGCGCTGCGCCGCACCTGGCATCCGTTCTTCAGCCGGTTTGGGAGTTTGACTCCAGTCCAGCTCGAGGCGATTCCGGTAATTCTTCAGGGTAACAATCTG
The DNA here is from genome assembly GCA_965649165.1 of Caldifarciminota bacterium. Classification (GTDB taxonomy): domain Bacteria; phylum Hydrothermota; class Tepidihabitantia; order Tepidihabitantales; family Tepidihabitantaceae; genus JAOABP01. The sequence continues at coordinate 4,021 of CBFGJT010000023.1, forward strand.
GTGCTGATCTCGCCGGCCGCTTCGGGCAAGACCGAGGCGGTGGTGGCACCGGTCCTGGAACGGCTGCTGGCGCAGGGGTGCCGGGTTTTTTCGGTGCTTTACATCTCGCCGACCCGGGCGCTGGTGAATGACCTCTACCGCCGGCTGGCAGAACCGCTGGAGTATTTGGGGCTGAAGCTGGAGCGTAAAACCGGCGATCACCCCTCAATTGACGAAGACCGGCTGCCGTTCATGCTTCTGACGACACCGGAGTCGTTCGACTCGCTTTTGTGCCGGCATCCGCGTATCTTCACCGGTCTCAAAGCGGTGATTATCGATGAGATTCACCTTCTGGACAACAGCCCACGCGGGGATCAGCTGCGGATCCTGCTTGAGCGGCTCCGGCTGATCAACCCCGCGGTCAGCTATTATGCGCTGTCGGCGACGATTGATGACGAGTGGATCGGTGAGCGGTATTTTCCGGACGGGGTGGTGGTCAAGGTGGCAAACCAGCGGGAGATTGATGCCCAGCTGCTCCGGGCGGGCAGAGACTGGGCCAAAGCGGCGCTAGAACGGCTGATTGCGCTCGGTGCCCGCAAGGTGTTAGTGTTCTTCAACGCCCGTTCGCTTGCCGAAGCCGGGGTGAGGCTTTTTGACCGCACCCCGTTTACCGGCAGGGTTTGGGTTCATCATGCCAGCCTGACCCGGCAGGTGCGCGAGGAGGTGGAGGCAAGGATGAACCGGGAGCGGACCGGAATCCTCTGCTGCACCTCAACACTCGAGCTCGGAATTGACATCGGTGATGTGGATGCGGTCGTGCTTTATCGCCCACCGTTCAATGTCTCCTCACTCCTCCAGCGGATCGGCCGAGGCAACCGGCGCCGGGGTAACGGACTCCTTATGCTCGGGGTCTATCTTGACTCCTGGGAAAGGCTGCTGTTTGATACTTTTGTTGACCTTGCCCGGCAGGGACGGCTTTACGAGAAGCGCTATACACCGAGTCTGGCGGTCATTCCCCAGCAGATTGTCTCCTATCTGTTTCAGCGCCGGCGGATTGGGACCACCCGGGATGCGGTCCGCCGTATCTTTGTGCCGGTTTACGGCACAAGCCGGGTGGTGGAGCAGGTGCTGGACCATCTGCTGGAGCAGGGGGTTGTCCAGACCGACCGCCGCGGGTTTCTCTATCCGGGAGCGGCGATCAGCCGGCGGATTGAGACCGGCAGAATTCACTCCAATATCCAGGAGAAGAGTTTCGGTCAGTATGAGGTGATTGATACCACCAGCGGCCGACATGTGGGTACGGTGTTTTTTGTGCTCGAGCGTTTTGTACTTGCAGGCCGGTCCTGGAAGGTGGTTGAGCGTTGGGAGAAGGAGAAGCGGATTTTTGTCCAGCCGCTGAATGTCCTCTCCGACAGCACCAAGGTGTTTGAAGGCACCGGCACTGGCGGCTATTACTACCGGCTGGCAGAGGTGTTAAAGAGCCGGATCTTTCCGGGGCTGGCACCGGAGGAATTTCCCTATTACACCGATGGCAGCCGGGCGTTCATATTTCATCTCCTGGGCACAACTTATGGCGGGCTTCTGGCTGGTGGCCTGCAGGCAGAAGGGGTGGATGCTGAGGATCTGGCGGGCAAGGTGCTTGTGATCCGTCTTCAGGATGATAATGAATTGCGCCGGATGCCGTTGCCGGGCCGGGAGGCGCTCAAGGCGGTGGTGCGGGCACACCGGATTGAGTTTGAGGACAGTCTGGGCTCGGGCGCCTTCTTTGACCTCCTGCCCGAGGAGCTGCAGGTTGAGGACCACCTGCTGACGCTGGATGTTGATGGGCTCTGGGCGTATCTTGACAGTTGGAGGCTGGTGCGGATGGAGGTGCAGGCGGTGCGCGCCCAGATTGCCGAGCATCTGCCGGAGATGGTGGGTGATGAATAGGGTGCTGGTGATCGCTTATTACACCCCGCCGCTCGGTCTTTCCGGGGTAATGCGGGTGACCAAGCTCTGCAAGTATCTGCCTGAATTTGGCTGGGAGCCGGTGATCATTACCGTCAAACCGGTGGCATACTATGGCTACGATCCGGAACTGCTCGGCGATCTGCGACAGTCGGTTCTGATCCGGACCGAAAGTCTGGACCTCAACCGGCTGCTCCAGATTCTGCGCCCCCGCTCAGGCGGCCCGTCCGGAATGGTGCTGGTCCGTTCCAGCAGCCGCTGGACACGGCTGCTGAATCTCGTGCTCCTGCCTGATGCCAAGATCGGCTGGTTGCCGTTTGCCCTGCGGGCAGGCAGATGGGCGATTGCGGTATATCAGCCCCGGATTATCTTTGCTACCGCGCCGCCCTGGACCGCACTGCTTGCCGGTGCCCGGCTTGCCCGCGATTCAGGTCTGCCGCTGGTTGCCGATTTCCGTGATCCCTGGCCTGCCGGTTTTCCGGAGCCGCCGTTTTATCAGCGGCCACTTCTGCACCGGTTGCTCCGGCGGATTGCGGAAGCCGCTGCGGTGGTGCTGGCGGTCAATCCTGGAACCGGTGAACGGCTGAGGCGGGCGCTGGGTGATGATGCTGGGCTTAAGGCAAAGCTGGTGGTGCTGGAAAACGGGTTTGATCCTGAGGAGCTGGCGGTAGCTCCGGAAAGGCTTGAGGGTTTCAGTCTGGTATATGTGGGTAATTTCTATGGGAACCGGCAGGAGGTGCAGAGTCTGGTTTCGGCGCTGCGGTCAGTGCCCGGAGTGCGGCTGTATCTTGCGGGTGCTGTCGATGAGACGAGCCGCCGGCTGCTTGAGGGGAGCGGGCAGGCGGTGCTGCTGGGCAGGGTTAG
>CBFGJT010000023.1:6910-10999 GCA_965649165.1 Caldifarciminota bacterium
CACCTCCGGGCGGTGGCGCTGATGAAGGGGGCGGATGCGCTCCTTTATCTGGGCAAGCCGGAACAGCCGGTGGGGCTGAAGCTCTATGAGTATCTGGGGGTGAAAAGGCCGGTAATTGTCTGGGGCAGTCCGGATGATGAGGCGGCACAGCTGGTGGCGGAGTTTGGCGCCGGCATAGTCTGTCAGACCGGTGCCGAGCTGGCAGCAGCGGTCACCGCCATCCGGGATAACCCGGCGCAGTTTTTCACCCAGGACCGGCAGCGGCTGGACCGGCGCTTTCAGGCAAAGCGGCTTGCCGAAATCTTCCAGCGGCTGGGCGCCGGCTGATCAGATTTATCTGGTGAAAATTCTTCTCAGGCGGAAGATCAGAACCCGCAGCAGGGCTGAAAGTTCGAGCAGGGGCAGAAGGATTGCCGCCTTGATGATAAACGGCAGTTTCCGGTTGTGCTTCTGAAGAAAACGGAAGAGCGCGCGGTGGTTTTCATAGATCATTTTAGTCTTGAGCAGACTGGTCGAGGCGCCCAGTTTGTGGTAGGCCTTTGCCTCGGGTAGATAGGCAAGCCGGCCTCCCTGATTGGAAATCCGGTAGCAGAGGTCAACATCGTTGTAATAGATCGGAAACCGCTCATCAAACCCGGCCAGTGCCACCAGGGTCGAGCGACGCAGGAGCAGACAGGATGCCATCGGTTGTTCCACATACTGAGGTTTCTCATAGTCAAAATTACGGAGCCGCCAGCGGTTGATCCGGGAGCAGCGCGGGAAGATACGGGGCAGTCCGGTCAGCTCCCAGAGAACTGAGGAGAAGGTGGGAAAGGAGCGGATTGACAGCTGGGTTGTGCCGTCCGGGTTGAGCAGACGGGGCGCAACACCGGCAACCTCGGGATGGCGGTCCAGGTATTCGATCATCAGGTTAATCGTATCCGGGAAAAGGACTGTGTCCGGATTGAGCAGGAGAATGTATTCACCCCGAGCAAGGGCGATGCCCTGGTTATTGGCGCGGGCGTAGCCGTAATTTGCGGGGTTGAGGATGAGGCGCAGCTGGGGATGCGCACCACTGGTGACCGCCTGCTCCAGCAGAGTGCGGGTGCGGTCCTGAGAGGCGTTGTCGATGATGATGACCTCATAGGGGGGAGCCGATTTGACTGATTTCAGGCAGGTTTCAATGTCAGCAGCACTGTTGAAGGTGACGATGATAATGGAGAGCTTCATCGCCCGGAATCGGACTATACCCGCTGGCGGTAATATTCCAGAAGATCGGCAAAGGTCTGTTTCAGCGGTATCTCCGGGTTCCAGCCGGTGATGAGCCGGAACTTCTCCGCACTGCCGCTGAGATAGGGGATGTCATAAGGCCGGATTTCAGTGGCACCGGAACGGACTTCAACCGGCACCCGTGACATCTTGAGCATCAGCTCTACACCATCCCGGAGCCGAATCGCATTGCCGGAGGTTATGTTATAGGTTTCGCCGCTGATGCAGTTTTCCAGAGCAAGGACATAGCCGCGGACCACATCCCGGACATCGGTGTAATCCCGGCGGACACTGAGATCGCCCATCTTCAGCACCGGTTCCGCCTTGCCCTTCTCCACGAGGGCAATGTGCTGTGCCACTTTGGGAAAGATGAACCGTGGTGCCTGCCCCGGACCGGTATGGCTGAAGGGTCGAACGATTACGATATCCATTTCCCAGCTTTGGTAGTAAAGCCGGCAGATCTGTTCGGCGAGGTGTTTACTACGGGCATAAACGGTCAGTGGTGCGACCAGATCGGTTTCCGAATGCGGTTTTTCTCCTCGGCCATAGACATCGGCAGAGGAGACAAAGAGGATTCGGCAGGGAAGCATCAGTTGGTGAACCGCCAGGAGCAGTTTCAGAGTGCCGAGGGTATTGATTTCATATACCGGAAGCGGATTCTTTTCTGCCTCGGCAACTGAAGATACTCCGGCAAGATGAAATATCCATTCTGGCCGAGTTTGCTCCAGAATTGATTTCAGCCGGTCAAAGTCGCAGATGTCAGCGCAGAACAGCTCGGCTTTGAGTTTGGCTGGTGGTGGATTGAGATGGATGCCGGCAACTTCCCAGCCCAAGGTCTGCAGATAGTGGCAGAGATGACCGCCGACAAACCCTTCAATTCCGGTGATCAGTGCGCGGCGGGGCATAATTGGAGTGAATTCAGACCCGTTCGCGCCAGTAGTTCAGCAGGTCGGAGAGCGTTTGTTCGAAAGGTATCTGCGGTTCCCAGCCGGTAGTGGTGCGGAGTTTGGTGGCGTCACCGATCAGCAGCTGGACGTCACTTGGTCGCATCCGGCTCGGGTCCTGCCGGACTTCAAACTTCACCCGGGCATAGTTCTTGAGAATTTCTACGACCTCGGCGATACGGTAACCCCGGCCGGTGGCAACATTGTAGACTTCACCGGGGACGCCCTTCTCCAGAATCAGATAGTAGGCGCGTACCGTGTCCCGGACATCGGTGAAGTCCCGGACCGCGTCAAGATTGCCGACATGAAGCACCGGCTCCCGCCTGCCCTTTTCCATTTCGGCGATCTGCCGGGCAAAGTTGGAGGTGACAAACACATGGCCGCGCCGGGGTCCAGTGTGATTGAAGCCGCGGGTACGGACGATGAACATTTTGTAACTCTGGTGATACTGATAGCCCATCAGGTCCTGCGCCACTTTGCTCACCGCATACGGACTCAGGGGGCGGAGTGGATTGGTCTCTTTGATCGGTATCTCATCAGGCAGGACCAGGCCGTACTCCTCGCTGGAGCAGGCGATCTGAATCCGGCAGTCGCAGCCGACAGCCAGCACCGCCTCAAACAGATTGACCTGAGCGATGACATTGGTGACAAAGGTTTCGGCAGGTGCCGCCCAGGACATCGGGACAAAACTCTGGGCAGCCAGATGGTAAATCCGGTCCGGTTTCAGACTGGAGATGAGCCGGTTGACCGAATAGGAGTCGCGCAGGTCACAGTCATGGAGCTGAACTCTGTTCCGGAGATGGTCGATGTTCTCGGTCCGGGAGCGCCAGCGAATCGTGCCGTGGACCTCGCCACTCCCGAGGCTGAGCAGATACTCGGCAAGATGACTGCCGGCAAATCCAGTGATGCCAGTAATTAAATACTTCAAGACGCCTCCTTGAGTTATGCCTTCTGCACCTTGCCGGTGCGCAGACAGCGGGTGCAGACCCAGATGCGCCGGGTGGCGGTGCCCTCCTTTACCCGGACCCGCTGGAGATTGGGCTCCCAGCGCCGCTTGGTGACATTGTGGGCGTGACTGATGTTGGAGCCAACCATACCGACCTTACCGCAAATCTCACAATGCTTAGCCATGCTGTCCTCCTGTTAATGAAATACAAACCGACAATCAAAGATAACTGATAAACTTCAAGTGTCAAACAAAGGCAGGAGAGAAAACGCCAGTTACGAATACCTCAATTGGATGTGGATCACTCCGAAGTCAAATAGTAGTTTATGATGGCGTCAAGTCCCTCAGTCGGATTTGATAACCGGTTTGACAATGTGCCCTGAAGATGTGGGGATTTGCATAAAATAGACACCAGCAGGTAGAAGGTGAAGGTCATGGGAGAGAATTTTTCTGCCGGCCTGGTCATAGAGGTAAAAGACCCGGGGTAACAATTTAATAGTCCGGGCGGTAAGGATGAGAGGAATGAAAGGGACAGAGGCTGATGGATTTTCTGCCGGTGGGGAGGTGAATGTCTCTGCCGGCACCCGTAGGTGGATTACCGGATTACGGGTGGCGCTGCCTTCGCTGAGCTCCCAGGAGCCCGCTTGCCGGTCAGCAAAGTAGAGGATGTGCAGGGTGTCGTCCACCACTTCAGCGAGAGCAGGAAAACGCTTGCTGGTTTCGTCAGGATCAGTGAGCCGGACCGGCAGAGTCCAGCTTCTACCGTTATCAAATGAGGCACAGCCCCAGATGTCGGCGCGGGCGATGCCAGTAACCGAGTCAATGTTCTCCGGATCAAACTGTTCCCAGACCACATAGAGCCGGTTCAGGTCGGAATTGAGACGCCGGCGGTCAATCCCGATTGAGGGCCGGTCCAGTGCCAGGGTGTGGCGTCCGAGCCGGGCGGTGTCG
>CBFGJT010000024.1:0-9426 GCA_965649165.1 Caldifarciminota bacterium
GTATTTGGCTTATTGGCCTAAAAATTATGATGGCGCAAAAACAACATTACAAAGTAGAAACTACTTAATCGGCTCTTATACGGAAAAGTGGGCCACTGATTTATTTAGCGAAATAGCAAAGATGGTTGGTGGATATGCTGTGCAAGGAGTAATCGCCGAAGAAATAGGATTAACTAACCAATCACCAGCAGATGTTGCTGTTTGCAAGACAAAAGATATTATACAAAAACCAGAAAATATTTTAATGATTATTGAAGTTAAAATGATTATCTTGTGTTAATGATTTAGAGAAGTGTTCAAAAACCATCACTTTAGAGAAAAATAAATTTGGTGATAAATGGGGCACACCCGATGTTTTAGGGGTATATAAGTTTTCTGAAGCCGACCCAATACGACCGCCAATTGAAATTATAACTGCAGAAATAAAAGTAGATACTAATCAACTTATTACTGCTTTTGGCCAAGCGTGTTCCTATAAACTTTTCAGTCATAAAGTTTATCTTGTTGTTCCGAATGAAGCAGAACGAGATATCGAGAGGGTCGAATCTCTTTGTTCAAGATTTGGTATAGGACTTATCCTTTTTGACAAAAATAATCCCCAAAATGCAAATTTTGAAATAAGAACTAGGGCTACAAGAAGCGAACCAGATTATTTTCATGTAAATGAGTATTTAAGAAGGTTAGGCGAGGATTCCAAGAAATTATTTTAAAAAAGAATTTGCCGCCAAAGAAAAAACTTGAAATCGTCCTTTTCGCTTCTGCTTTCGGGTTCGGATTTTTCAAATACACACCGCTTACAAATGACCTTCAGCTTTCCCTCTCTTTAGCCCGCACCTTCCTAAGACCGGCTTGGGTCTAACTGTTATGGACCACGAGCACCACCAGCACACCGATCCAGTCTGCGGGATGACCGTAATGGAAGGTGAGGAGGCGGGAAGCTGGGATTATCAAGGTAAAACCTATTACTTCTGTTCCGTCGCCTGTCTGAAGAAATTCCAGTCCGACCCGGAAAAATTTCTCAGTTCAGCGGCAACCGAACCGCATTCTGTTGAAATCCCGCCACCGCCCAAGCCCGAATTTGTTGTCACCGAAACAGCGGTGCTGGGTATCAGCGGGATGTCCTGTGCCGGTTGTGCGGTAACAATTGAGCAGGCGCTTAACCGCCTGCCCGGAGTAAAAATTGCCCAAGTGAACTTCGCCTCAGAAGAAGCGGTAATTCAGTTTGACCCGAAAATTACCCCCCCCGAGGAGCTGAAGCGGGCGATCATCAATGCCGGCTATGATGTCCGGGAAAAGACCGATGACGAATCGGCGGTAATCGCAAGTGAACTCCAGCGGGCAAAAACCCGGATGCTGGTCGCCTGGCTTTTAGTTCTGCCCGCAATGGTGCTGATGGTACTCCATCTTGCCCGGCTGGTCCATCTGCCGATGAGACTGATGACCGCAATTGAATTTCTGCTGGGCGCAGGTGTTCTTTTCTTTCCCGGCTGGCATACGCTGAAAACCGCATTCCGCTCGCTTCGGCAACGCTCCGCAACCATGGATGTCCTGATTGCGCTCGGCACCATTGCCGCGCTTGTCTCCTCCATCTTTGTCCTTGCCGGCATGGAGGTGGAAAATCTGGGCAGAGTCGCTGGAATGCTGATGGCAATCTATCTCACCGGCAGGTATCTTGAGGCACGGGCAAAGGGCAGGGCAGCGGGTGCCATCCGGCAACTGCTATCACTTGGCGCCCGGACCGCCCGGATACTGGTGGACGGCAAAGAGACCGAGGTGCCGGTGAGCCGGCTTAAACCCGGCGACATCATGCTCATCCGACCCGGCGAAAAGATTCCGACCGACGGCATCATCCTTGAAGGCGCCACCGAGGTTGACGAATCAATGGCAACCGGTGAACCGTTGCCGGTGGTGAAAAACCCGGGGGACGAGGTAATCGGCGCGACGATTAACACTAACGGCTTCATCAAAGTTGCGGTTCGCCGGGTCGGACAGGATACCTTCCTGGCACAGGTGATCCGGCTTGTGGAACAGGCACAGCTCAAGAAGATTCCGGTTCAGGCACTTGCCGACCGCATCACCGCCCGGTTTGTGCCGGCGATCTTGATCCTTGCCCTGATCACCGGTCTGGTCTGGTTTGCCTTTGCACCCGCATTCCGACCGCTTCTGCTTTGGGCACACACCCTACTACCTTGGGTCAATCCTGAACTTTCCCGGCTCTCACTGGCGCTCTTTGCCGGCATTGCGGTGCTGGTCATCGCCTGCCCATGTGCCCTGGGTCTTGCCACCCCGACCGCACTGATGGTTGCCACCGGCATGGCGGCACGGCGGGGAATCATCTTCCGCTCCGGCGCCGCGCTCCAGCGCCTGAAGGATGTCAAAGCGCTCGCCTTGGACAAGACCGGCACGCTGACCGTAGGCAGACCGCAGGTTCAGGAGGTGATCCCACTACCCGGCGTTGACCCGCAGGAGCTGCTCAGGACCGCCGCCGCGCTGGAAAAGGGGTCTGAGCACCCGCTGGCGCGGGCGGTTGTCCAGCAGGCAGAAAAAGAGAACCTCAAACTGCCCTCCGCCGAAAACATCACCGCCCTGCCCGGACTGGGTATCAGCGGGACGGTTGCGGGCAGACCGGCTCTGGCGGGCAAAATTACCCTGCTTCAGCAGCACGGCATTGACACCAGCGGACTGGAAACGCTGGTCCGACACCAAAAAGGCAGATCGGGCACGATGCTGTTCGTTGCTCTGGACTCCAGACCGCTGGGAATGCTCATCCTCGCGGATGAACTCAAACCCGAAGCATCGGCAATGATTGTCGGACTGAAGGCACTTGGTATCGTGCCGGTAATACTCACCGGCGACAGCCGGCAGACCGCAGAAGCGATCGCTAATCGGGCAGGCATTGAGCGATTCTATGCCGAACTCCTACCCCAAGACAAACTGAAAACGCTGGATAGGTTAAAGGAAGAATATCAAACCATCGCGATGGTGGGCGATGGGATCAACGATGCCCCAGCACTCAAGGCGGCTGATGTCGGAATTGCGATCGGCACCGGCACCGAAATTGCAATTGCTGCCAGCGATGTCACGCTCGTCCGCAGTGACATCAATGCGATCCTCGCGGCGTTCCGGCTTTCCCGTGCCACCTTCCGCAAGATCAAACAGAATCTGTTCTGGGCGCTCTTTTATAACCTGCTGGCGATTCCGCTGGCGATGCTCGGTCTCCTGCACCCGGTAATTGCCGAGCTGGCAATGGCACTCTCCTCGGTCAATGTGGTCACAAACTCCCTGCGCCTACACCGGACTCCTTTGTAACAGTTAGAGCCCAAACCAGACACAGATTTAACACCACAAACCAAACTACATTTAAGCTCTATTATTTCAAGTATCAGTTTATCAATATGTTAGCAACCTGAACCGCCATCGACTTAAAACGCATTCCCTGGGCAGTTCCCCCATCCCTCCCCTTTACCTATAACCATCCGGGCTGGTAACGGTGCCCGGCGGGCAAATTGCGGTTCAAATCAATCCCGCAGCAGTACAAAATCCACCTTTGACCTTACTGGAAACGCTAAGGAATCGATTACGGTCGCTGGCACCTCAGCCCGGGTAGTGGCGTTATGGCCAAACTGACTTGGGGAGGTAAGGGGCATTGAAGGGTTGCCACTGCCCACCGGAGTTTATCTCCTACAGGTGAACGGACAGCCGGCAGGAACCGATTATCACCCGTTAGCAGCGGCGCTCAGTTCAGGCAGACACCCGCGCCCGACTTGCAGGTATCACATTCCAGCTCAAACGTGATGTGCTGGATATTGAATCGGTCCCGGAGTGCACAGTCCAGTTGGGAAAGCAGCGGCTGAAAACTGCTCACCGTCCCGTCCGCAACCACCAGATGCGCCATCAGCGCCCGTTCTCCCTCGCCAAGCGTCCAGATGTGCAGGTCGTGCAGGTCCCGGATTGCCGGAGAAAAGGAGGTGATGAAGCGGCGCACCTCTTCATAATTCAAATCCTTTGGCGTAGAATCAATCAGAATACTGGTCGCCTCCCGGAATACCCGCCAGGTGCCATAAAGGACCAAACCACTGACCGCAATTGACAGCAGTGGATCGATCACCGTCAGGCCGGTGAGGCGGATGGCAATTCCGCCCAGAAGTACTGCCACAAAACCGAGCAGGTCATCGAGCAGATGCCACATCGCCGCCCGAATGTTGAGCGAGTGGCGCTCCTGCCTTAATATCAGCACTGCGGCACCGTTAATACCAATACCGACGACCGCCATCAGGATTAGAACCGGACTCTTCACCGGTTCCGGAGACACAATTCGGCCGATCGCCGCCCGCACCACCAGCACGGTGAAGACCGCCAGGGCGAGCGCATTGATAAAGGCAACAAGGATCCGCACCTTGCGATAGCCGAAGGTCCGGCGCCGGTTCGGCGGCAGAAGCGAAAGCCGGAGCCCGAGCCAGGAAAGTACCAGTGCCACCGCATCGCCGGCATCATGGAGCGCACCGGCAACGAGCACCAGCGAGTTGGCAAACAGCCCGGCAAGCAGTTCAAACAGGGCAAAGCCGAGGTTGAGCAGAATCGAAAGCAACAGACTATGTCCCTGACGCCGGGCATGCTCGTGAATTGCCATCTGCTGAATGTTAAAAAAACCAGGCGGAAACGCAAGATTTCTTGGTAACGATCAGAGAGAGATCCAGAAGTTACCGGAGGAAAATTATACTCCGCGGATTTTGTTTTTGAAGATTACCGCCTCTGCCTCATCAACCGCAATCCGGTTGACAAAATGGTTGATCTGGGGTGTCCGCAGCAGATAGTTGCCGTTGACCACCAGCAGACCTTTCTCTGCCCACTCATGAATGATGAAGGTGTTGTTTTTGATTTCAAGATAGGTGCGAAAGTCGTTGGTCGGCTTCATCGTATCCGGGCTAAGCACAAAGGCAACCAGCATGAAGGGATCGATCCGCAAGCCGATCTTGAGTGCGGGCGGACTGCCGTTAACCGCCGGCAGTGCTTCAAGCTCAGTGATGTTATCACCGCGGATTGTCCGCTCCAGATTCATCTCCGGAGTAAACCCCAACCGCACCGCAATTACCCCCATGCCGACATTCTGCAGTTCAACACCATTCGCGCCCGCCTTGAGCGAGCGGACCATCCGGATTCTGAAGGTCGCCACCGTCTGATTAAGCAGAAGCTCCCGGAAGATGATCCAGGTCATGATCGCTGCCAGGCCGTTGCGCCGGTACTGAGGATGCACCTGAGCATCCCAGAGGATGATGCCCTTGCCCGGCGGATTGCGCTCAATTGAGACTGTTCCGATCAGCCGACCCTGATCCAGAAGGCTGCAGGCGGCGTTATTAGCCATAAGCTCGGTCCGGACACCGAGGATTTTGCCCGCGAGCCCGCCCTCAAGCACGCGGATCGTGTCGTGGTCAAGCCACTCAAAACTGGGACCGATCTTGACCGGGTTCCAGATGAATCCGGCAGCTGGTCCAGTTCTGGGGCGGACCAGGACACCGTTATCCAGTTCAGCTCTTGTTGCCATTCTGACTTCCTCCTGCTAATTAATATGGCGGTTCCGCCGTCAATAATCAAATTACCGCTTTATTTTCTGATACGTCGCAGCCTCTGACTGTTAAGCCCCTGCTATCCGGGTGTTCTGAATCGAAAGCTTAATCTAAGCTCTGCAACCGAACCCCAAAGCCGTAGTCGCTGCTCATTTATATAATACAGTTTTGAAAACCGCTGTCAAGTTTTTTCTTCCAAATTGCACAATGCCGTTTATAAATCCCGTCTGTCATTTGACAGCATGCCGGTTGTGCTGGTAAACTGTTATATGAGACCATCGGGGACGCCACTGCTCAGACCGGAACTGATCGCCCGGCTCAAGGGCATTGATTTCAAGGCACGGCTCGTTGTTGAAGGCTTCCTCAGCGGTCTGCACCGCTCACCTTACAAGGGTTTCTCAGTAGAATTTGCCGAGTATCGTCAATATATGCCCGGCGATGAACTCAAACGGATCGACTGGCGGGTCTACGGCCGGACCGGACGGTTCTTTGTCCGCGAGTATGAGGAGGAGACCAACCTCCGTGCCTATCTCGTGCTGGATGCCTCCGCCTCGATGAACTATCCGGCAGCAGGTTACACCAAACTGGATTACGGGCGGTGGCTGGCTGCCAGCCTCGCCCTGCTCCTCAACCGGCAGAAGGACTCAACCGGACTAGTTACATTTTCCACAAAAATTGACCGCTACATCCCGCCCCGTGCCACCGGCGCCCATCTGCGGGTACTCTTCCGGGAGCTGGAAAACCTCAACCCTGGTGGTAAAACCGAAATCAGCACAACCCTCCATGAGCTTGCCGAACGCATCCGGCGCCGGGGACTGGTGATTCTCATCTCCGACCTCTGGGACGATGCGACCGCAGTGGTTGCCGCTCTGCGCCACTTCCGGGCCCGCAAACACGAACTGCTCGTATTCCATCTGTTCCATCCCGACGAAGCAACTCTGAGGTTCAGCAATCCGGTTCTGCTGCAGGACCTCGAAACCGGACAGGAAATCACCGTTGATCCCCGGCAGATTCAGTTCCAGTACCAGAACCGGTTCAACCGCCGCTGTGAATACTTCCGGCGCGCCTGCGCCGAAGCCCGGGTCGATTATCAGTTACTGAGCACCGCTACTCCATTTGAAGAGGCACTCTTCACCTATCTTGAACGCCGGCGCCGTCTCCACTGATGCAGTTTCTCTATCCCTCTTTTCTCCTGCTTCTGCCGCTGGGACTGATCCCGGTTCTGATCCACATCTTTACCCGGCTGCGGCTCCAGCGCCGGAGTTTCCCCTCGCTTACTCTGCTGGAAAGCGTGCGCCGGGAAAGGTGGTCCTGGATCCGGCTCCGGGAAATCCTGCTGCTTGTCCTCCGGACTCTGTTTCTGCTTCTTGTCCCGCTGGCGCTGAGCCGCCCGAGGTTTGAGGGCAGACTCCCGTTCCGGCTTGGCTCGGACCGCGTGCTGCTCATCCTCGACCATTCCTACAGCATGGCATATGGCGATCACTGGCAGCAGGCAAGGGAGTCGGCACGCCGGATCATTAACAGCTCATCCCAGCCCATGCTGATACTCAGCAGTCAGCCCGACACGGTGTTCAGCGGCAGACATAGCCTGCTCGCGCTTCTGGACACGCTCTCCGCCTCTACCCTTGCCCCGAAGCTGCAGCCGGCGCTGACCCGGGCCGCCGGGTTGTACCGTCAGACACCGATGCCGGTTATAATCATCACCGATCTTCAGGCGCACGCAGTGCCGGAAAGTATTCCCATCCCCCCAGACCAGCTCCTGGTCATCAATCTCGGCAGTAACAGGTTCAACAACGCGGGAATAACCGGAATCACCTATGACCGCCGTGGGCTAAGAGTCCGCATCTTCAATTACGGCGGAGCACCGGTGATCAGAACCGTCCGGTTGAAACTGGAAGACTACCAAGAAGAAAAAACAGTAAGCATCCCCGCTCGTTCCGCGGTAATTGCAGAATTTACCCTACCTATTGACCTTCGTCATCGTTATGCGGGCATCGTCGAACTCTCCAGCGACTCTCTGCCACTCGACGACCGGCGGTTTTTTGCCCTTGCAATCCCTTCCAGAATTGCGGTGCCAATTTTCGTATCTGCGGAAAACCAGGGGAGGTATCTCCAGCTGGCGCTTGCCACCGACACCCTGCAGTTTCTACCGTTCCTGCTCAATATTTCGGCACTGAGACGCACCGACCTTGCCCGCTATCAGACAATTATAATAGCAGATGCCAGCGCGCTCCGGCCAGCTGACTGGGAACGCCTGGACTTCTATCTCAGTTCCGGCGGTTCAGCTTTGCTGTGCGCACCTTCATTAACCAATGGCATCATCCCGTTTCCCCTCAGATATGAAGGTCAGGTAAGTCATCTCGGTTTTATCACCCCGGCAGAAGTGGACACTGCCCATCCAGTGCTCTCAGGTCTGCGGACCGTTGATATCAATGCTGTGCGGGTATTTTATCACAGCCGATTAACCGGTGGCAGAACATTAATCCGGCTTGCTAACCAGGACCCGCTGGTCATCGAGCTGCCGGAGAAAAATCTCCTCATCTGGACATTAACTCCCATTCCCGAGGCTACCGACCTGGTTTACCGGGCGGCATTTGTGCCCCTGCTGTATCAGACATTGAAATACCTCACCGGCAGAAACCGTCAAAATGAATGGCAGACCGGGGACACTGTGTTACTTGCAGTTGATAACGCCGAACCATTACGGCTGCTCATGCCCGGAGGCGAAAAAACGGTTTTCCCTAAACCCGGAGGAATAAAACCGGTGGTAAAAATCACCGACACGCGGCTTCCGGGAATTTACCGGCTGGAAAATGGATCGCATTACGAATTTGTCGTCAATCCGCTACCGGAGGAGGGTGATCTGACACCGGCACCGCTCGAACCGCTAATTCGAAATGGAATCAAAATTTACCCCCCTAACCTTTACTCTGCAGGTGAACTGACCGGACCGCTGCTCTACTTCGCAGGAATTCTGCTCGCGCTGGAACTTATCCTGCTCGGACTTGAAAGTTACAGAAAAACGCCCGTGCGCAAATAGTTTACATATCGGCGGAAGACAGTTTCGTCCTCAAGAATCGAAACCCGGGCAATTACCACCATACCACTTTCCGCATTCACCTTCAATCCGAATGCCTGGTGTCCTGGCTCCCGGACAATAAACCCGACATCATAAACCTCCTCCACCTTCTGATAACCACGGCCCGTAACCTGCTCCATAAACCAGCTGAGATTGTCCGCCACTGCACTCAGTGCCGGAATCGGCGCAAAAGGGTTGACCAGCGGAATCAGAATGACTTCACCGCCCTTTGCCCGCTCATCGACCACCTCTGCCCGGTCCAGATCAACAAACTGACGGAGTTCCTCGGGTGAACGCAGTTCCATTATGTAACCTTAACTTAACACTTGTAAAAAGTCAATCAAGGCCAGAATGCCCTATACCTGGCTGCGATACAGATAGGCATAAACTTTGGCATTGCCGGCCATATTTTCAATCAGACAGAACTCATTGGGTTTGTGCGCCTGGCCGGCATTTCTGCCCCAGACCACCGCCGGAATCCCCTGCCGTCGGAAAAAAGCCGCCACCGTGCCGCCTCCGATACCACGAGTAAAAGGTTCTTTTTTGTAAACTGCGCGCACCGCGTCGGCAAGCAGCCGGACAACCGGTGCATCCGGCGGGGTTGGTGGTGCTGCCTGTGCCTGCTGTTCAACATCAACTCTGACCCTGACCTTGAATTCCTGCTCAATACCCTTGATCACCTCTCTGACCTTCGTCATCACCGATTCCAGAGGATAACAGGGCAGAATCCGCATATCAAAGTAAAAAACATCCTCTCCCGGAATGGTATTGATATTGGGAACG
>CBFGJT010000025.1:0-8155 GCA_965649165.1 Caldifarciminota bacterium
TGTGGCGGTAGGTGCAAATGAGTATGTGCCCAAAGAGTACTTCTACGGTGAGGATAAACGGGTAAAGACTCAGCTGGAGCTGGAGGCGCTACTTGAGCAAGGAACAGATTTCAATTTCCAGACAGTAGTGATGATTCAGTGCGTTGGTTCTCGGAACAGTGAACACCCTTGGTGCTCCCGGATTTGCTGTACTGAGGCGGTCAAGAATGCGCTGGCGATCCGGCGGCGCTATCCGCAGTCCCGGGTTTACATCTTCTACCGGGATATGCGGACCTACGGTTTCCGGGAGGCGCTATACCGTGAAGCTCGTCGTGCCGGCGTTGTTTTTATTCATTATGAGCCTGATGATCTGAAGGTGGAGAAACGGAACGGCAGAATTGTTGTCTCCAGCTATGATCCGGTGCTGGCACAGCGGATTGGAGCTGCTGCTGACTGGCTGGTGCTCTCAACCGGAGTTGTGCCTTCGCCAGTGAACCCCCAGTTGGCAAAGATGCTCAAGGTGCCGTTAAATGAGGACGGGTTCTTCCTTGAAGCCCATATGAAGCTCCGGCCGGTGGACTTCAACACCGCCGGCATCTTTATGGCCGGAATGTGTCACAGTCCGCGTTTCCTCTCCGAGACGATTGCCCAGGCGCTGGCAGCAGCAGCCCGGGCCGGCTCGGTGATCAGTCAAGACACTATCACTACATCGGCGGTGGTTGCCCGAATTAATACCCGCTGGTGTGCAGGCTGCGGAATCTGTGAGCAGGTTTGCCAGTATGAGGCGGCACGGCTCAATCCCGAAACCGGGAAATCGGAGGTGACTCCTGTGCTCTGTCAGGGCTGTGGGGCGTGTGCAGCTGCCTGTCCCTCAAATGCGATTGAACTTCAGGGGTTTGAGTCAAAGCAGCTGCTGGCAATGATTGAGGAGGCGCTGTGAAAGGCAAATATTGGTGCGCGGCAGGAGGTGACAGATGAGCTTTGAACCCAAGATCGTAGGTTTTTTATGCAACTGGTGCACCTATGCGGGTGCGGATCTGGCAGGAACTTCACGGCTCCAATATCCGCCGAATATGCGGCCAATCCGGGTGATGTGTTCCGGGGCGGTGGATTCAGTTTACATTCTCCGGGCACTGCTGGAAGGGGCAGATGGGGTCTTCATCGGCGGTTGTCACCCGGGTGACTGCCACTACGTTTCCGGCAACTACAAAACCAGGCGCCGGATGGTGCTGTTCAATTCAATCATGCGGGCACTCGGGCTAGACGAGGGACGGGTGCTATTGCGCTGGATTTCTGCTGCTGAGGGCAAGAAATTTGCTGATACGGTAACGGAGATGACCGAGCGGTTGCGTCAGCTCGGTCCCAATCCGTTCCGGAAGCTGTGGGAGGTGTAATTTGGGCAAGATCGGTCTGCTGCCAGTAAAGGATAACCGTCCGGTTCAGACACTGCGCGAACTTTTTGTCCGCTGGCTGGAGTCGGGTTATGTGTCTGCCCTGCTGGTGCCGGCGGTTTCTCCTGCCGGGGTGGCAGCGCCGGTACTCTGGTCGGATCCCGGAAAAGCATCAGAGGTTTATCCGCTTTTGCCGGTGATGGGGATTAACAGTGCTGGCGTGGTGGCAGAGATTGCGGCGGATAAGGCGGAAGGCGGCCGGCTCGGAGTGGTATTAAGATCCTGCGAGATGCGGGCGGTGGTGGAGCTGATTAAGCTTCAGCAGATTGCCCGGGACAATCTGGTTCTGATCGGCGTGGATTGTGCAGGAACATACAAACCGACCACCTGGAAGACTGAGCTTAAAGATGATGCGGGGGAACTTGAGAACTGGATTACCGAGTTTCTGACCGCTCAGGACCGGTATCTGAAGGATGAGCGGTTACGCCGAGCCTGCCAGCTGTGTGAATTTCCAGTTCCCCTCATTTATGATGTGGCGCTCGGTTTTCTCGGGGTCAATCCGGAGGAACAGCTGTTGATTCAGTCTGCCAGTGAGCTGGGGGATATGCTGTTGTCTGGGTTGAACATTTCACCAGTCGCAACAGTGCCGACAGAGAGGCAGGCGTATCTCGACCATTTCATTTCCAAGCGCCAAGAGCAGACAGTCAGGGTGATTGCCGATTTTGACCGGGCTGCTCTTGGTCCGGAAAATCTGGTGCGCTACTTTGCCACATGCATCAACTGCCATAACTGCATGAAGGTTTGTCCGGTCTGCTACTGCCGGGAATGTTTTTTTGACTCGGAGGTTCTGAAGCGGGACCTGGATGGCTATATCCGCGTGTCCCGGCGTAAGGGGCTGAACCGGATGCCGGCAGACACACTGTTGTTTCATCTGACCAGAATGAACCACATGATGACTTCCTGTGTCCAATGTGGCATCTGTGAAGATTCCTGTCCAGCTGGGATCGGTTTAAGCGTCATGTTCAAGAAGGTTTCCCGGGAGGCGCAGGTAGCGTTTGAATATCTGTCCGGTCGTTCGCTCGAGGAGCCGTTGCCGCTGACCACCTTCCGTGAGGATGAGTTCCGGCAGATCGGGGAGGATTAGTCATGGCAGAACTGCTTCTAAACGAACTGGACTCCGGTTTCAAGTACCGGATTGCGGAACGTATGGGCGATGACAGTTTTCTCAACTGCTTTGCCTGCGGTTCCTGCACCGCTTCCTGTCCGGTGCGCCGGTTGGAGGAGAAATACAATCCCCGCCGGCTGATCAGGATGGCGATTCTGGGAATGAAGGAGGAGGTTTACCGATCGGAGTTTCTCTGGCTCTGTTCCTATCACTCTACCTGCCATTATCGCTGTCCGCAGAAGGTGAATATCGGTGCGGTCTGTGATGCGGTGGTGCGGATCCGGCAGGAGCGGGACGAAAACCACTGGCCGTCCGGCCCCACCCGTGAATTTCGGCAGCTGGTGCTGCGTGAGGTTTCCGGTGTGAGCGCCTGTTTTGTATGTGGGACCTGCACTGCGGTCTGTCCCGAAAGTTTCCTTGATCCTTCGCGGGATCCCAGAAAGTTTATCCGCAAGGTCAATCTCGGTTTGGCACAGGCGGCACTGGCCGATGAGTTCAAGGACATCTGTGCCACCCATTTCCGGTGTGAGAGCCGCTGTCCGCAGGGGGTGAAGATCAGCCGAGTGATGCAGGCACTGCGCGAGCTGGCGTTGGAAGACGGTTTTTCTTATCCCGAATCGCTAAACTTTCTGAAAGATCAGTCAGATGAGTGAGCCGAAATTTTCGGACCGGGTGTTAGTTATTGGTGGCGGAATCGGTGGTGTTCAGGCAGCGCTCGATCTCGCCGATACCGGCAGAAAGGTTTATCTGGTAGAAAGTGCGCCGGCGATTGGTGGCTATATGGCGATGCTGGATAAAACTTTTCCCACTAACGACTGTTCAATGTGCATTCTCAGCCCGAAGCTGGTCAGCTGTGCCCGGCATCCGAATGTTGAACTGATGACATTGAGTCAGCTGGTGGCCCTCAGTGGTGAGCCGGGCAGGTTCAGGGTAAGGATTGTCCGCCATGCCCGCTCGGTGGATCTTTCCCGGTGCACCGGCTGTGGTGAATGTCTGGAGAAGTGTCCGGTCAAAGTGCCGAATGAGTTTGAGGGCGGATTGGCACAACGCCGGGCAATCTACCGGCTGTATGCTCAAGCGGTACCCAACGCACCGGTAATTGATCGCCGGTTCTGCCTCAAATTTACAAAAGACCGTTGCGGTAACTGTGCCCGGATGTGTAAAGCAGGGGCGATAGATTACAGTCAGCAGGATGAGGAGATTGAACTGGAAGTTGGTGCGGTGATTAATACGGGCGGCAGTGTGATTACCGATCCGCAGCTCCGGCAGGAGTTCGGACACCGGCACCTCACCAATGTGGTTACCGCACTGGAGTTTGAGCGTATTCTTTCCGCCTCCGGTCCTTACGCAGGACACATTCTCCGGCCGGGGGATGGTAAGGAGCCGAAACGCATCGCCTGGGTTCAGTGTTTCGGTTCCAGGGATGAGCCAATTGATCACGGTTACTGTTCATCGGTCTGCTGCATGTATGCGGTCAAGGAAGCAGTGATCGCCCGCGAGCACAATCCGGCGATTGAGCCGACGATTTTCTATATGGACATTCGAGCTTACGGCAAGGAGTTTGACCGCTATATTGAACGGGCACAGAAGCAGTACGGGGTGAGATTCGTTCAGGCGCGGGTGGCGGAGATTCTTGAGCAGAAGGAGAGTGGGGGACTGATTGTCCGCTACGCTGATACCGGTGGCCAGCGGTCTGAGCTGTTTGATCTGGTAGTTCTGTCCTGCGGGCTCAGTGCTCGGGAGTTTGCCGGTATAACAGTAGAAAGGGATAGTAGCGGATTTCCTGTGACCGGGCTGACCGAGCCGGTAAGCAGTTCCAGCGCCGGGCTATTTCTGGCAGGGAGCTGTGCAGCACCGGTGGCGATCCCCGAGACGGTAATGGCGGCATCGGCAGCAGCGCTGAAAGCGATGACGCTGACTGTTCCCGCGACGAAAGCTGCATCTGAAGGGCAAGGCAGTTTTGAACTTGATGTTGCCGGTGCCCCTCCCCGGATCGGTGTTTTTGTCTGCAACTGCGGGATTAATATCGGCGGCGTAGTGCGGGTGCCGGAGGTGGTGAATTATGCCCGGACGCTGCCGGGGGTGGTTTATGCAGAAGAGAATCTCTATTCCTGTTCGGCGGATACGCTGGAGAAGCTCAAGCAGAGGGTCAGGGAGTATAATCTAAACCGGGTGGTGGTGGCATCCTGTTCTCCGCGGACGCACGAACCGCTGTTCCAGCAGACACTGGCTGAGGCGGGACTGAATCCGCATCTGTTTGCAATGGCAAACATCCGGGATCAGTGTTCCTGGGTGCATCCGGACCGGGATAGAGCAACAGAAAAGGCAAAGGACCTGGTCAAGATGGCGGTTGCCAGAGTACGCCGGCAGTTACCGCTCAAACCGGTGAAATTGCCGGTCACCCGGGTGGCACTGGTCGTCGGTGGCGGTATCAGTGGTATGGCGGCAGCGCTGGCGCTAGCTGACACTGGCGTTGACGTTTATTTGGTTGAGCGGGAGCCGGTTCTGGGCGGCACGGCAAGAAGGATTTACAAGACAATTGAAGGCGAGGATGTTCAACGGCTTCTGGCAGAAATGGGAGAACGAGTGAAGTCGCATCCCCGGATTCGGATTTTTACCGGAGCGGAGATCAGGCGCGTCAACGGCTTTGTCGGTTCCTTTGAAACCACGATTGCAGTTGCGGGCAGAGAGGAGATAGTACATCACGGGGTTGTGATTGTTGCCACTGGTGCTCAATACCGTCAGCCCGATGAATATCTTTATGGACAGGATCCGAGAATCCGGACCCAGCAGGAGCTGGAGGAGATTATTGCCCACCAACCTGACCAATTGAGGCGATTGGATAGGGTTGTGATGATTCAGTGTGTCGGCTCGCGGGAGGGTGAGCGTAACTACTGTTCCCGGATCTGCTGTACTGAGGCGATCAAGAATGCGCTGGCAATCAAGCGCGTTAATCCGGATTGCGATATTTACATTCTTTACCGGGATATCCGCACCTACGGCACACTGGAGCGATATTACCGCCAGGCACGGGAAGCAGGAGTGATATTTGTCCGCTATGATGAGAAGGATAAACCTCGGGTGAAAGTGTCTGACGGAAAACTGCAGGTTGAACTAATTGAAACCGTACTGAAGATGCCACTGATACTGCAACCGGATTGGTTGATTCTCTCCAGCGGAATAACGCCTTATTCCGACGCCTCAGCGCTGGCACAGTTACTGAAAGTGCCATTGCAGCAGGACGGATTTTTCCTTGAGGCGCATGCCAAGCTCCGGCCCGTGGATTTCGCCACTGAAGGGGTGTTTGTTGCCGGAATGTGCCATTATCCCAAGTTCATCCCCGAGGCGGTGGCATCAGCACAGGCGGCTGCCGGCAGGGCAGCAACCGTTCTCGCCCGGGAGTATATTGAGGCTGAACCCTATCAGGCGGTAGTTAATCCGGAGCGCTGCTCTGCTTGCGGGATGTGTGAAAAACTGTGTGCCTACCGGGCAATTGAAGTGCAGGTGATTGATGAGCGTTCCGGCAGGCGGGCGGCAGTTGTCAATCAGGCGATGTGCAAGGGCTGTGGTGCCTGCGCCGCCAACTGCCGGTCGGCGGCAATTGATATTCGGGGTTTTGTTACCGAAAACATCAGTCGTGAGCTTGCCGCACTTTTTGCTGAAGATTAACAGACGACAATATTAGGGGACAGGATGAAGTTCGATTCTCTTCCTTACCGACTTCTCGACCATACAGCGGATTTAAAAGTGGAGATATACGGACGGGGGTTGAAGGAACTGTTTTGCAACGCTGCCTTCATGATTTTTGATGTCATGCTGGATTTAAAGAAGGTACGGGAACAGGGGCAACATGAAATATCGCTGCAATCGGCAGATTTGTCCGAACTCTTTCTGGACTGGCTCCGCGAATTGCTTTTTCTCTTTTCAACCCGCAGTTTTGTCACCAGACGGGTTGAAATTTCGTCATTGGAGAGTGAACCTGCGCTGCTGAAAGCAGTGATCTACGGCGAAAGGTATGATCCGAACCGGCATGGATTGAAAATTGAGATTAAAACCCCTACTTATCATCAGTACCAGATTGAGCGGATGCAGGAAGGCTATCGGGCAACCGTAATTCTTGATGTATAGCTGTCAGCTGCCGGGTTTTAAAGGCGAGATTTCTCTTAACCGTTTTACAACCCGTTCCATCACCTCAACCGTATAATCAATTTCCGCTTCGGTATTTTCCTCTCCCAGCGAGAAGCGAACGACGGAATTTCGATAGATTTCCGGTACCCCGATTGCCTTGACGGTCGGAGAAGGTTCTGGTTCGCCGGAAGAACAGGCAGAACCCGAGGCAACGGCAATGCCCTCCAGATCCAGATTCATCAGCAGTGCCTCTCCTTCCACATATGCGACGCTGAAATGGCTAGTGTTGGGTAATCTTCGCTCCGGATGACCATTAAGCCGCACATCAGGGATCCGTTCCAGAATACCCTTTTCCAGCCGGTCCCGCAGCCGCCGAATGCGGGCGACATTCTGCTGCCAGTCTTCTTTAAGAATTTCACATGCCTTGCCGATACCGATGATGCCGATGACATTTTCGGTGCCGGCGCGGAAGCCTCGCTGATGATGCCCGCCGTGAATCAGGGGCACAATCGGAGTTCCAGAACGGATGAAGAGCACGCCAATTCCCTTCGGGGCGTGAATTTTATGTCCTGATATGGTTATAAGATCAACTTCCAGATTCTGGACATCAATTTCGATTTTGCCGGCGGCAGAGACCGCATCGGTATGTACTAATACTTCATGTTCATGACAAATTCGGACAATTTCCTTTACCGGTTCAATTGTGCCGATTTCGTTATTGGCAAGCATTACACTGACAAGTACGGTCTGCGGAGTAATTGCCTTGCGCACCGCTTCCGGGTCGACGATACCATAAGCGTCTACCGGCAGGTAGGTGACCTGCCAGCCCATTTCCGCAAGATACTGGGCACTTTCCAGCACTGAGGCGTGTTCAATCGGAGTGGTGATAATGTGTCGTCCCTTTTTCAGCATCAGTGCGGCAGCAACACCCTTGATAGCCCAGTTATTGGCTTCAGTGCCGCCACTGGTAAAGAAGATTTCTGTCGGCTTGGCGTTGATAAATACCGCTACTTGTTCCCGGGCTCTTTCAATCCCCTCAGCGCATTCCCGGCCGAATGAGTGCAGATTCGAGGGATTGCCGAAGATATCAGTCAGATAAGGTGCAATTGCCTCCCTGACCCGCGGATCAATCTGGGTTGTTGAGTTGTTGTCCAGATAGACACGCATTTTCATTTTTTTTGCTCCTTTTTTTTCTCGATTTTAATCCTTCAATGAGTTCATACAGTAATATCATGATTACGCCGATTACTACAAAGGCATCCGCCAGATTAAATGTAAACCAGCGGAATCCGAGTGAACGGATTTCAAAGTCAATGAAATCGATAACATGACCCAGCCGTACCCGGTCCACGAGATTACCCAACGCACCGCCCAGGATAATGCCATAAGCAGAGCCGAGATAGTTGCTGTGAGTTTTTAATGCTAGTATCAGTACCAATATGATACCGGTAAACTGTAACAGGTAATGGAGCCAGATTGTGCCGAATGATAT
>CBFGJT010000026.1:0-5435 GCA_965649165.1 Caldifarciminota bacterium
CTCGGTCCTTGCCGCCGTAATCTGGGCGGTCATTACCAGACTGGAGGAGTGATGAATCCGGCGGTCATCTACGCCCTGGTACTCTTTTTCTATCTTGCCACCCTGTTTGTCATCGGTCTGGTAACCAGTGCCCGGATAAAACGCTCAGCTGAAGGTTTTTATCTCGGCTCCCGCTCACTCGGCCCCTGGGTCACCGCCTTCTCCTTTGTCGCCGCCTACTTCTCATCAGTCGTCATCATCGGCGGGGGCGGGTTCGGCTATAAATTCGGCATGTCAACCCTCTGGATCGGTGCTACCAATGTCCTCGTCGGCACCCTGCTAGCCTGGATTGTCCTCGGCAGGCGGACCCGCGCCTTGACCGCCCGGCTTGGCGCCATCACTCTGCCCGATCTGCTAGGCAAACGCTATTCCTCTCCGGTAGTCCGCGTCTACTCGGCGCTCATTATCGGCATCTTCCTGCTCGTTTACAGCGTCTCAGTTCTCCAGGGTATGGGCCACTCATTTTCGGTGCTGATGGATCTGCCCTACATCTACGGACTGCTCATTTCCGGGGTGATCATCATCGTCTATGTAGCACTCGGCGGCTATCTGGCGGTCGTCTGGACCGGTTTCTTTCAGGCCTGGATTATGATCTTCAGCCTGCTACTGCTGACCGCGGCGGCGGTCGCCCGTGCCGGCGGGCTTAACCAGCTGTTTACCCGGCTCGGTGAAATTGAAGGCGGCAGGTATGTCCAAACACCAGGCGATTGGGGATGGGCCGGACTGCTGTCCTATGCCGCCATTGTTTCTTTCGGCGTCTGGGGCATGCCCCAGCTTGTCAGTCGGTTTTATTCCATCAGAAGTGTCAAAGTCCTGAAGCTGGGCACGGTGCTGGCAACGGTTGGCGCCACGATGGCACTCCTCCCTTATTTCAACGGTGCCGCCACCCGGCTGTTCTTCCCCCAGCTTGCCAATCCAGATCAGGCGATTCCCAATCTGGTCAAGTCCAGCCTCTCCCCATTCTTTGCCGCCATCTTTCTCACTGGTGTCGTTGCTGCCGGCATGTCCACCTTTGCCGCGGTGCTGATCACCGCTGCCAGTGCCATCGTCAAGGATCTAGTCCGGGACAGTTTCAACGTCCGGCTCAGCCCGGAACGGGAACTGCTCATTTCCCGCCTGGTTTCTGCCGGGGTCGGCATCATTGCCTTTGTCATTGCCATCAAACCGCCGGCAATGATCCTCGTCATCACCGGCTTTTCCTGGGCGGTCATTGCCGCCACCACCCTCTGGCCCTATCTGTTCGGGCTTTACTGGCAGAAGGCAAACCGGACCGCCGCCTTTGTCTCCATGCTTGCCGGCTCGTTGACCGCACTCCTCTGGATGGCGCTGAAAAATCCATTCCGGATTCACGGCTTCATTCCGGGAATAGCCGTGAGTCTTGTTTGCTTCGTCATCTTCACCCTGATCTTCCCGGAACGAAAGTTTAAGATTACCAAATGAAAGGAAAAAGATGAAATCGTTCTTGAGCATAACCTTCGTGATTATTACGGTCTTTTTGACCGCCGGCACTGCCCAACCGTTAACTGAAGGCAAGTTTATCCCCTTCCCCCGCTCCGACTGGAGTTATGCCGAATCCACTCATCACTTCGATGTCCGGCACTACCGGATTGACCTCGACCTGCCGATGAACTCCGGTGCCATGACTGCGCACTGCCGGGTGGAACTCATTGCCCGGCACGACCACTTTGACACCTTCAGTCTCCACTTCGTCAATCTCGTCTGCGACTCGGTCCGGCGCGATGGCAACCCGTGCACATTCACCACCAGCTCCGGCAGACTGCTGATCGACCTGGACCGCGAATTCTCAAATGGCGAATCGCTGGCGGTGGACATCTACTACCGCCGCAATGCCGGCACCCAGAACCGCGGCTTCTACTACTACGCCCGCGGTACCCAGGGCATTCCCTATGCCATCTGTTACTCTACCACCGAACCAGCTGACGCCCGCTACTGGTTTCCCGGCTTTGACGAACCCTGGGACAAGGCGGAGCGCGGCTGTCAGGTAAACATCACCACTCCGGACACCATGTCCGGCTGTGCCAACGGCACTCTTGACAGTGTTACCGTCAGCGGGGGTAGGAAAACCTGCTGGTGGACCCACCGCTATCCGATCAGCACCTATCTGATCACTTTTGCCGCCTCCCGCTGGGCAAGCTTCACCCAGTGGTATCATTCGGCACCGAGCGAATCTGTTCCGATCATAAACTTCATGTGGCCCGGTGACTCCAGCCGGGCGGTCAATGCCTTCCGCAATGTCCCGGCCATGCTGGAATTTTTCTCCGACTCCAGCCGCTACGGACCCTACCCATTTGCGACCGAAAAATACGGCCATGTGGTTGCCTATCCGTTCCAGTGGGGTGGAATGGAAAATCAAACCCTGACCATGGTTCACCGTTACTGGATTACCAATGGCAACGACAACGGCATCGCCCACGAGCTTTCCCATCACTGGTGGGGCGACATGGTCACCTGCCTGGACTGGCGCAACATCTGGCTCAACGAAGGCTTTGCCACCTACTCCGACGAACTGTTTACCTGCCATCAGCAGGGGCTGAACTCATTCTACAGCCTGATCCGCTCCCGTGCCCGTGCCTACTTTTCTGAAGAGTCCACCGACACCCATCCGATTTATGCACCACCGTCCGGACATGAGTTTGACTGGGGACACTCCTACTGCAAGGGCGCCTGGGTTCAGCACATGCTCCGTTACGTGATGGGTGATACCGTCTGGGACCGCCCCGGCAGCTTCTTCTCTGCCCTGCGCGCCTATGGTGAAAGCCTGAAATACCGCAACGCCTCAACCGCGGACTATCAGCGCATCTGTGAACGGGTCACCGGACTTGACCTCGGTTGGTTCTTTGACGAATGGGTCTACTCCTATGGCTATCCGGTCTACACTGTCGGCTGGCAGAGCCTGCCTGCGGGTGATTCTTGGGAGCTGATAATTGACCTGAGCCAGAACAACATGACCGGTGCACCGCCAATCTTCCATATGCCAGTGGAAGTCAGGGTACTCTTTAACGGCACCGACACCATCCTCCGTTATCCAGTATCAACCAACCCCCAGCGCAACCGGTTCCGGTTTACCCTGGAGCCGACCGGCATTGAGTTTGACCCGAACGAGTGGATCCTTGATACCCACACGGTCAATACCGGCATCGCTTCGGATCAGAACAACAGCCCGCTGCCACCGGTTCCGGAACTGCTGATCCGCAACAGTCTGACGCGGGCGTTAGTAAAAATTGAATACGCAATTCCCCGAGCCACACCGCTGGAGCTGGCGGTTTTTGACCCAGCGGGCAGACAGCTCGCTCGCCTGCATTGCGGCAATCACGAACCAGGGAGATTCGGTATTCTCTGGAATCGCACCGATGCTCGGGGCAGGCCGGTACCGACAGGTGTCTATCTGGTTCGGCTGTCAACACCGGAAGCAACGCGGATGGCAAGGCTGACTCTGCTGGACTGAATCCGGACTGAAGGCGATAAACTTTTGACCTCTCAAGCCGGAAGGGTATAATACACTGGTGCGCAAACTGCGGGTATCGGAGCGCGATCTGCTATTCGCCCTAACTAATCAGGTGCAGGAGACCGCCCATTATCTGGATTTGGAAACCGGCGAGATAATTCCGGTCTTCAGCTTCAACCGTGACGAAATCCTGAAACTTATCCGTCAGCAACCGGGCCGCTACCTCAGACTGGCACCGCAGTCCAGCCGAGAAAGACAGGAGATGCTCAAGGGATTCATTCGGACCATCACCCGCCCGGGCCTGAAGACACAACTGCTTTCCGCCCTCCAGGAGAAACGGGTGTTTGCCCGGTTCCGGCAGGTGCTTGCCCAGTTTCCGAAAGAACTCAAACGCTGGCAAAGTTACCGGATGATGGTGCTGTCCGAGCCGCTGCGCCGGAAGCTCCGGGAAAGGGACGTGGAACTTGTCCTGGTCCCGGATCGGGATGAAAAGCATTACTACCACGAACTGGACGACCCGATCGGGGAATAAAACTTACCGCCAGAAAAACGGCGGTTCAGAATAGAGATAAAACCTGCCCTGACGGAGATTGAGCCAGTCCGGCCCGTACCGGCACCACAGTCCGGCGGTCTTGTGCGGCTCCAGCCTCGGTTTCAGCACGCGCCATTCCCCATCCTGAAGTGCGCCAAAGCTCATACTTGAGCCGCTTCCGGGCACAAAATAGCCGTATGCCACCAGCGTATCCCCGACATTGAAGAGGCTCAGCCTGCCGGCTGCCAGCACCTGCTCCTTTGAAAACCATTCCGCCCACGGAAATGGATTGCCGGTCAGAATAAAAGAGTCACCTACTGCCGAATACAGC
Organism: Caldifarciminota bacterium; assembly: GCA_965649165.1. Taxonomy (GTDB): domain Bacteria; phylum Hydrothermota; class Tepidihabitantia; order Tepidihabitantales; family Tepidihabitantaceae; genus JAOABP01. The sequence goes on from CBFGJT010000026.1 coordinate 4,369, forward strand.
GCATAATAACGACTGGGACGCAGCGACGGAAACTCCTTCACAACTAGCACCGGTGCACCGGGATAGTCCTCAAGCCGGGCAGAACCGAGCAGGGAAAAACCGGCTTCTGGCAAAGAATCGGGCAGGACCAGCGCCCCGCCTCTGGAAACAAACCGACCATCCTTCAGCTGCAAGATCCGGATAGACCACCGGTTGCCGGCTGAATCTGTCTTCTGCTCCAGGGTCACCAGCCCTGCCAGCCCATCCTGCTCAATGTTCACCCCTGCTGCCTCAACCATCTGGCCAAAATCACCTGTGACCGAATCGACGGCAATATTGTTGGAATCGAAATTCACCACCAACATTTGTCCCTGAGCGGTCAGGAAAAGTTCATTTAGCCCCTCGCCGTCAAAATCGCCGCTTGCCCAACAATCCGGTAAAAGCCCGATCGCCAGTGCCTCACGACCGAGCAGCAGATCGGAACGCCAGTACACCTGCCACTTCAAGCCACTCCTTCTCAGCAGCACCAACTGGTAAAGCGGCACCCGATCCACAGCTGCCCGGTCATTGACAGAACGAAGCCACACTGCCCCTGCCTGCCCCCGCACCAGCACCTGCGGCAGGCTGTCAGGCAGAAACCTGCCGGCAGTGATTTCCACCACCGAATCAACCGGACACCTGCCCAGCTCCTGAACCGCACTGACCAGCAGCAGAAGAAACGAAAAAACGGCACCGCTCATCATCACAGCATAAACCAGCGTGCCCCTCTTGTCAAACCTGAAAATAAGATTGACATTGCTGATACGCAGACTATTTTTATTAACTACGCACCGGAGAGGTGCCGGAGTGGACGAACGGGCATGCCTGGAGAGCATGTGTACCCGATAGGGTACCGTGGGTTCGAATCCCACCCTCTCCGCCATTTTTCAAAATTCGGATTTGGGGCGATTGTTGCCTCGCCCTCGCTACGCTCGGGCTCGGCAGAAACCCTCAAAAATGCTGAAATTGAAAATGGCGGTACTTTGGGGACAAAATCCGAACTTATTTTGAACAAAACCCTGACGCTGAATTCTGACCTGTGCGTCGCC
>CBFGJT010000027.1:0-4950 GCA_965649165.1 Caldifarciminota bacterium
ATTACAGGCTGAATTGCGATAACCAGACAATTCTTTCTCGGCACTAGTTGGATTTGGTGCGGGAATACAGGGTTTTAGCGAATTTGCTTCTTTCGGGCCGAATTTTTGGAAAAATTCATTATGTTTTTTGATAAAAAGCTGTTCTAGTTTATATCTTAATGCGCCCTTAAAACTGGTAGCCGGAATAACCGGGGTCTGGTCTACTTTAAAAACCGCCCCCTTCTTTTCGGAAAGAGGAGATGGAGCAGCTCCGATATGGAGAAACGATTTTTCCTTTACCTTTATTGTTACCGAGATTTTAGATATCACCCGGTTCTCTTCACGAGAAGGGGTTAAACCTTCATTTTTATTTTGTGCGTTCATCTGACACCTCCCAGAATATTGCCAATGATTCAAGTTTTCGGACAAAATATGCGATCTCTAACGGCGAGAGATTGGCGTTGTATAACTCCTTTACATAATTAAGGACCCTTTTTAATGCCTGTTTCTTATCCTGATCTTTTTCCCTTTTTATCTTGTCGCGAAAGTACAGTTCAGCTGTCTTTTGAGAATAGCGCTCGATTACCTTTCCATAATCATCCATATTGGGCAGGTTGCATTTTACATCTCCGAAGCAGTCAAGATACTCCAACATTTGTCTGAATATTTCAGGATATTTTTCCACTAAACCTAAAAGTCGCTTGCATAATGGGTAATTTTTTTCTTTAATGCGCTCCTTGATATCTTGAATTTTGTTTTGATTTAAAGCATCTCTTAGCTCGCTCCATTCATTTTTATTGAAAATTATGTCTTCGACATCGAAAATTTCCTGATCATTTAACACCCTGCGGAAAATTTTATCAAATTTATCAAATTCACTCGTCATAAAATGTGAACTCCTTTAAAAAAACCTCTGGTGCCTTTACCAGACTCCCTTCAAATAACGCCCTTCTATAAGTACCTGATGTTAAATTCTGCGGGCAGAATAAATAACCGTAAACAGGGGCGAGGGGCTTAATCCCAAGTTCACAGGCCCCCGCTTCCAGAACCCGCACCTTTAAGATGCCCTGCCTGATCTCCGAGTCAACCTCTGCTGCCTTTTTAACCATCGCCTTACCAAACCCCTTGGTTTTAAGAGCGCCGAAGAAAAGCTCGAGCTGCTCAAAATGTGCGTGCCCATCCAGATTCTTCGGGGAGAGATAAATTTCCGCTTTTATTTTATCAGAACCAGCCGGATATAAGCAGGAGGCGATTAAGGGCATCCTGGCCGTTTCAAGATATCTATCCTTTACACAATATGTGAAATCCCTTTTCTCATATGTGCCTTCGAGCAAAAACCCTGCGCCGATAACATCAATCCCCAGCGCATATTTAAACGCACCCGCAACCGTGCTCGAAGGTATGGTCTCAATACAAGGGCGGTAAATACCGCCCTTCACCCTTTCGCCAATTATTATCGCATCAATATCAAGTTCCAGCTTTATCAGTCTTAGTCTCATCATCCGACTCCTCAACAATTCTAAAAAAATTAAGCATCTTTCGGGGTGTAGTCTTGAATTGGCAATAAAACCCGTAAATGTCGGGATAGGAATTGCGGTGGTTAAGGATCTCAACCATAATGTTAATATTCGATCGCAATTCATCGTATAATCCAGCCAGCTTATAAAGAAAATGGGAAGCGGGGGTTTTCGCACCTGAGAGTTTATTGAGCAGCCACTCTACCTCATCTTTTGTATAGCTGTCCTCAAAAATATCATGGCTTCTAATATTTAAAAACCCGCTGGGGTGTTGGAAATATCGCCAGTGCTCTCGGATCGGATACTTGATCGGCGCAACACTCAAAGACAAGGAGATGGGCGATTCGGAATCACGGGCACAGTCAGGAAAATAGCTAGTGTGAGTTTTTAAAAACACCAATATGATTTTCCTGATCAACTCGCCCGAATATCTACAAACCCCGAGCTCGTCATACTTGCAAATCGGCTTTAGCAACTCTCGCCCCAACTCCCGCCTCAAGCAACGCCAAAACATAGTCAGCATTTCGGCATAGTCCTTAACAAAATCAGAATGACACCCGAGCGAACGAAACGCCTCTTTAAATTGATCTCCATTTCCAGCAGCCTTGCTATTTACATATTCTCCAAATGCCTTTTGCAACCAGGACTCCAGTTTCCTGTGATTAAGATCAAATTTAAACCAGACCACTTTTGAATCCTGCCAATTTTCTGGATAGTTAAAGATCTGCCCTGATTCCCTGATCTGATAACATTGGTCACAAATCCACTCTCTGATGTCCTCCTTTTGGCGCTCTTTAGCCTCCCGCGCCTGACAGATATCACAGATCGGTGGCGAAATTTCTTCTGACATATCGGGCATTAAAACCCTCTTTAAAAATTTGATATTTCTGCCATTAAGCGGTGTAAGTTCTTCTTGGGATTCCCTTCTATCTCTTATGATTTTGCCAAGATTAGACCTCAAAATTCCCAGATCGGCGCTTATCTCCTCGCACTCAATAAAGAAACCGCCATTTGTAAAATCGCTAAACATCTTCTTGAGATCCTTACTCAACGGAAGAAAAAGGGCTAAAAATTCGTCGTTATAAAACATTACATAGTCGCCATATTTTTTCACAAAATTATCAACAAGCTCTTTTCGTTTCACTAGCAGGTTAATATCCTGAAGCCTAACTAAAGAATTACGAAATTTAAGCTCACATTTGACAAAACGCGCTTGCCATTTGCCCGGGGCTACATCCTTGGTTCCTCTCGTGCGATTCCCACCTTCCGCGGCTTTAACGGTAGTGACCGGTTCTCCTCCATCCAGGGTTAACGAGATTCTACCATTGTTATTACTGATGGTACAATGTTCTTTTAATACCCGATAAATCTTGCCGACCAATTGGCAGTGGGTATATAGAGAAGTGATATTCCTGGGAATGCTCTTATCTTCAGGGGTAAGCAAAAGGTTTTCTTTATACTTTGATAAAAAATCATCAGCAGAAGCTGTTTTTTCAATATCTTCAAACATTTTTTCAAGGTCAGCGACCGATCTAAATGCCGCCCAGGTTTTCCCTTCGCTCTTTTTTTTATTATAAAATTCTGCATTCCATAATTTCCGGATCACTTCTGGTCTACCACCCTTTAAGGGCGGCACTGCCCTTGAGATAGATGCCGCGAGATGGTCAGCAATAATAAGAAAGAAGAGGTCTGATCTGTACTTAGGAGGTATTTCTTTCCAATCGTTTATATCCCTGCTCTCGCCATAATCATCATAATGATGATACTGACCCCACCAGGAAGGTGAGATTTCATTGCGGTCGAAGTCAAAATTGTCAAAGGTGTGACCCTTAATTTGATCCTTAATTTGATCTTCAATTTGATCTTTGTCAATAAGCTTTCCGATATCGTGTAATTCGGCTATAAAGACTCCCTTCTCCATTTAACCGCCTCTTTGTTTTATCTGGTTGACATAATTATTTATCTGATTAACCATCAACCATCCACCGTCACCAGCTTTATTAGCCTGGGAAGTTTGATTTCTCTCTCTTTCGGTAGCCGCAGCAATATCACACAGTTTGAGAATGTGGTGTGCTAATGACGCCTGTATTCGTCTCTGATGTTGGTCAAGCAATCCACACCCTTTAGCCCAGACCCTGAGCCCCCTCGCCATCTCTTTCAAGTCATTAACAGTTATAGTCTCGACATCCCTGGGAAATAAATCGGTATTTAGGTCATTAACCTTTTCGTCCCAAACTATTCTACCCCGGCTATCTGCAATGCCATTAATTATCGCCTGAACATCTGGCCGCTCAATATTATCCCCGAGCAAACCCCGGTCTGAATGGTGAATTGCTATGGCAAAACTTAGCGGATGCCTAATATCTTCCCGCAGCACCTTCCAGATATAAACCGCACCCAGCGTCGCATGTGGAGGTAGTTTTTTATTCGTTTTGAGTCTTTCCTGCCATTTTTTTGTAAGTTTACCGAGGTCGTGAAACAATATCATCTTTTCAAAACACTCTTTTAAACGGTCCTCATCTAATGAGGTATTAAAAACCCTTCTGATGGCAAAAACAAAAACCGGGAAAATAATCTCGAATTTCTCTTTGCATTTAAAAATGTGGTCTGAATAGTACTCTGGATTTGGAGCGCTATATAATAAAACTGGCATTATCGGTCTTAATCCCTATATCGCGATCATAGTATCGGCTGTCAATAATATAAGTCCTGAAAGGCACTGCTTGCGCCCTTCCACCCTTCATCGGCACGAGCGCCTGTTTTTGATAATCATACTCCCATACACCCTCTATGTTATTATTCAGAGCCGAGAAAATTTTTATATCAACCGTGATTGTTTTAGCGGTTATTTCAATTGAATTTAGCATTTCCCGAAGTCTCTCCTCGCGCCTTCTTCCACTCGGAATATCCAACACCACTAAATTTACCGGCTTGCTTTCTCTTAATTGAATATTCGCCGGTTCGGTATCAGCGTATAAGACGCATTCATATAGGTCAATTAATGTATCATTGGCTTCATAATCGTCAGCCTGATAATCGAGAGTTTCGTTAACAAATGAACACACTTGACCAAAATTTCTAAGATCGAAGTCCGGATTGCATCTTAACCATTTCTTGGCTTCATCTAAATGCTTCTTTTCATATGGCAAATGCCCTTCATCTTCTACTGGGAATATAATCATTTCCCCATCTTCGCCATTATACCGCGCACATCTACCGGCCCGTTGAACCAGCGAGTCCGCCGGTGCCAATTCAGTCAGCAGTAGTTGTGCCGAAAAATCAACACCCGCCTCCAACACCTGGGTGGAAACCACAACCCCTGAGCCCGCCTGCATTTTGACCTCTCCATTCTCCTTATGAGGAATTAAAGACAGCGCCTGCATCTCGTGCTCCTCTCGATCTTGCTTTGTAAAACGGGAATGGAGCAATGCTATCTGTTCATTTCTGTACCCGA
>CBFGJT010000028.1:0-4197 GCA_965649165.1 Caldifarciminota bacterium
TTTAACCACACCGCTGGTTACATATGTAAAGGGAAAATTAAGGAAGTTTCTTCTGCCGCAGTATTATATCTGGGTTAACGGGGCACTAATTGTCGGTTACTGGCAGTACTTCTTCGGGAAGCGGGTTAAATATAACTGGCTAAGGACCGAAAGAAGGGCAGATTAATGGTGGCTGATTTAATTTGACAATATTAGATTTCTTGTCTAAAATCGCATAATGCGTTTACTGTCGGTGAATATTGATCATATTGCCACATTACGCCAGGCGCGGCGCGAAAATTTACCGGATCCGGTACAGGCGGCAGTTCTCGCGGAACTTGGCGGGGCAGATGGTATTACTGTGCATTTGCGCCAGGATCAGCGGCATATAAATTTTCGGGATGTTAAACTCCTGCGCCAAACGATCAAAACTGAATTGACGGTTGAGGCTGCCCCGGTAACATCAACGATTAACTTTCTCCGCCGGGTAAAACCTAATCAGATAACGCTTGTGCCGGAAGCGGTGACTGAAATTACTACTACCCAGGGGCTTGATGTCATAAAGCAGAAAAGGGTACTGCAAAGGGTTGTTGCATCTTTGAAAAAGTCAGGTATCAGGGTGTGCATATTCGTTGACCCCGATCCGGAGCAAATTAAGAGTGCAGCAGACATCGGGGCTCAAGTTGTAGAGTTGAACACCGACCGTTACAGCAAAGAGCTGGGACGGCGCGATTTGCAGCTTCGACTTCTTAAAACTGCGGCTGAGGCGGCACGGGATGCGGGGCTCATTGTCCATGTCGGGCATGGCTTAAATTATTTCAACGTTGTTCCGATACTTGAGGATAATATTGCCCAAGGGTTTTCCATCGGTTTTGCTATCATCGCCCGGGCGGTTTTTGTTGGCTTAAAGGAAGCAGTGTTTGAAATGAAAAGGATTATTCAGGAGGTGCGGACTTGAGAGGTGCGAGAATAAAACTTGCGGTCTGGTTGGTGATAATAATCATTGCCGGCTTTCTGCTCTGGCCCAGTTTCCAGTTGTACATCCTTCTTCCACGACAAGAACGCGTCCTCAAAGAGAAACTAACACAGGCAGCAACCAAAACGGACAGTCAAGCGGTTCTCACTGAGATTTTTGAATTTAACCGGCACAAGGCTGCTCTTTATGGAAAAAGGATTATTCATCTGGGGCTCGACCTGGTTGGGGGAATGCATGTGGTTCTGGATATTGACCGCAGTCAGCTGACTGAAGAGGAGGCAAGAAGAGCGCCGGATCTGGCACTGGAAGTTATCAGAAACCGAATTGATCAGTTTGGTGTTTTTGAACCTACGATCCAGAAAACTGATAAAGGCAGAATTCTGGTTCAACTGCCCGGAGTCGATCGCGAGCGGGCATTAAATATCATCAAACAGCCGGCCCACCTGACATTTCAGCTGGTTGAAGAGAAGGCTAAAGTCTACGATGCCCTAAAAGTAATTGATGAAAAGCTTCAGGCGACAGGTTTGATCAGCCCAGTTGTGGATACCGCGAACCGGGTTGAGTCGTACACCGTGTCCGAAAGAGGTGCACCCGGTTCGCTATTGAGTTACATAAAGGGTGAAGGTGATGAACTGGATTTAATGATCGCTGCTGATGATACTGCGTCTTTTTCCCATTTATTACTGCAGGGAAGAGAATTCTGGCCCCAGGGTTATGAATTCCGTTTTGGTCCGGTGGAGGCAGAAGAGTATGGGAAGGTTGTGCGGGTGTATCTGTTGAAAAGTGAGCCGGAACTGGTTGGTACCCGGTTGCGTCGGGCTGAGCCGGCAATCTATCAGGGTGCCGATCTTGAACGGGCGAATACCTGGGTGGTCAATTTTGAGCTTGACCGCGAGGGAGCTGCCAAATTTGCCCAGGTAACGGGCCGGAATGTTGGTCGCAGACTGGCAATAGTGCTGGACGGTGTTGTACGATCTGCTCCTCGTATTCAGGAGCGCATTCCGAACGGCCGGGGGCAGATAACTATGAATGACCGTCGTGGTGACAAGGCTAAGGATCTGTCAATTGTTCTGAACTCTGGAGCACTGCCGGCACCAGTAGTTGTTGTCGAGGAACGTTCGATCGGCGCCTCCCTTGGAGCCGATGCCATTCGACGGGGTCTGATTGCCAGTGCGGTCGGTGCAATTGCGGTGCTTCTGTTTATGCTGGTTTACTATGGGGCGGGTGGAATTCTTGCTGATTTGGCACTGTTTATCAATATTTTTTTGCTGCTGGCAGTTCTGGCTGCACTTCGAGCGACTTTGACTCTTCCTGGTCTTGCTGGTGTTGCTTTGACGATTGGAATGGCGGTTGATGCGAATGTGCTTGTGTTTGAGCGCATTCGCGAAGAGTCAAAATCGGGGAAGACGCCAATGGCAGCAGTTGACACCGGGTACCAACGGGCACTGGTTACGATCGTCGACGCTAATGCCACGACGATAATAACAGCAATTGCATTGTATTTTATTGGATCAGGTCCGGTTAGAGGGTTTGCCATTACCCTTGCAGTTGGTCTGGTTATCAATGTTATGACTGCAGTTTTCCTGACCAGATTTATTTTCGATCTGTTTCTTTCCCGTTTTGAAGTCAAAACGCTGAGGATTTAATATGAAACTTATCGGTAATACTAACATAGAGTTCATTAAAAACCGCCGGATCTTCTTTGTAATTTCCACCCTGCTTGTGCTGGCATGCGTTCTGTTGATTATTTTCAAAGGATTCCGTTACGGAGTTGATTTTACTGGTGGCGGTCTGGTGCAGGTGCGTTTTTCCCAGCCGGTGAAGATTGATGCGGTGCGTTCAGCACTCGCAGCGATGGGAGAGAGCGGAGCTTCAATTCAACAAACGGAAACCGGAGATTTTCTGATCCGGGTAAAACCGAGGGATAAAGCCGGAGATGAATCGGGGTTTTCGACACTTCTGCGCCAGCAGTTTGCTGCTTCCTTTCCCAATATTACATTTGAGATTGTGCGAGATGAGGCGGTCGGTCCCCGTATTTCCAAGGAACTGCAGAGCAAAGTGCTGTTGGCAATTCTGCTCGGTATTATTGGAATTCTTATTTACGTAAGTTTCCGGTTTGATTTCCGATTTGGAACCGGAGCAGTTCTTGCTTTAATTCATGACACTTTGATTGTTCTTGGTTTCTGTTCGCTTTTTAACAAGGAAATTACGACAACGCTGATTGCAGCGATACTCACAGTCATTGGTTATTCGGTCAACGACTCAATCGTTATTTCCGATCGGATTCGAGAGGAAACGAGGAAAATTCGCAAAGAGAGTTTTGCCAAAGTGGCTAATCTTGCTATCAATCAGACTCTCAATCGAACGGTTATTACGGGTTTGACTACACTGTTTGTGACGATAGCTCTGCTAATTCTCGCCACAGCGGAGATTCGGGATTTTGCCTTTGTGATGACCGTGGGCATTATTTTCGGAACTTACTCCTCAATCTTCATTGTTGCCAATCTGGTAGTAGAGACAGAAGAGCGGTTTCCGACGCGCCGTCGGCGTTAGGATTATAGATTCAATTCCAATTGAAGGGATATAAATTTCAGATTCAAGCCTTCATCGGTTCGGGGTTCTACACCGGCTACTTTCCCTTTGCGCCGGCAACAGTAACCAGCCTTTTCGCACTTGTGCCGGCTTATTATCTGACCCGGTTACCTCTTTTATCAATTCTTCTTGTCATAGCTGTTTTCTTTCTCGGGGTATGGGTTGCGGGTGATTTGGAGCAGGTTTTAGGAAAAGACCCGCCCCAAGTGACGATTGACGAAATTGCAGGAACCTTCATTACTTTTTTTTACAATCCAGTTTCAATTCTTGGGCTTACTGTCGGTTTTATTCTCTGGCGCGGTTTTGATATTTTGAAACTACCATTTGTAGATCGTGTTCAGCGATTAAAAGGTGGTTGGGGAGTGATGATGGATGATGTCCTGGCAGGCATCTGTGCCAACCTAGTTTTAAGACTACTGCTGTTCATCTTGCCGCCTTTAAGGGGGTGAAATGGATTGCGAGCTAATAGTAATTGGTGAAGAACTGCTGAGGGGTAGCGTAATAGATACAAATTCTGCTTTTATTGCCCGGCGTCTGGCCGAGCTAGGTGTCAGCGTTAAACGGGTAATCAGAGTCGGGGATGATGAGAACGAGATTCGTCACGCGCTGGCAGAATCGCTGATCCGGGTCAGATTGATCCTTATTACTGG
>CBFGJT010000029.1:0-2013 GCA_965649165.1 Caldifarciminota bacterium
GCCCCCGCCCCCAGCTTCAGATCCTCAAGCCTACCCTCCTGCCAAATGCGCATGCCCTGCCGAAATATGAGTCCGCCATCAAGAAACATTACCCCTCTGATGCCCTTGATGTCAACCGGTAGCGGAAATGCCAGTTTCAGCCGGTCAATGAACGGGTAACGGAGTTCCAAATTGAAGAGACCGATCCCCGGTCCTTCATCGGCATAAAACTCACCCCAGTTGTATCCCCGGACATTTTCCCCTCCGAGATAGTAACCGGCAACCGCTCCAAAATTGACCGCACCCAGGAGTCTGCCGGCGAAAACAAACCGCCTGCCCAGCCGCAGATAGTTCCTCAGGTCGGCGTAAATCATCTCGAACTGGTCGCTGGAAAGAAAGGAGGATCCGGCTTCAAACCGCACCCTTGTGCCGCGCACCGGTCCAAGGTAATCAGGCCAGAAGGTATTGTCAAATACCCAGGCGCCGCTGGCGTAGAAAAGATTTCTGCCAAAACGACCAGCCGGATACCAACCACCTCCCCATAACCAGACAGCATATTCGCGATACATCCCGGTCATTCCCAGCTCCAGACGAGTAAACTTGTCAAAAGGATAGCTGGCGATCACCTGCCCGCCCCGGTCAACCTGCTGGACAAGCGCTGACTGGGGAACATAATAGGGAATATCAAACAGCTGAAACACCGCAAACCCGTAGTCAATCCGGTAAGGCAGCAGCCAGTACCACAGAACCGCATTGGAGTTGAGGATATCGCCGTAGAGATCGGTGTAGAGACCGAAGCGATGGTTGCCCATGATGTCGCTGAATTCCAGATAAACCGTGCCGGAAAACCCTTCAACCCCGGAAGAATATGAGGCGGCACCTGCCACATAATCCAGACCGAGACTGAAACCCACCGGTTTCACCCTGTCGAAATCCAGTCCGCTCCGACTGAATATCAATGTATCGGTCCGGGCTGCAGTAATCATCGTGTCAACCGGGATCTTTTCCAGCGGATCAAAGATGACAGCAACATCCCAGCCGGCATTGTTGAAATAGGCAAATGCCAGTTTACGGCTGCCGGCATCCAGCCCTAAACAGGAAACATCACCCAGAAAATCGGTTTTCCGAACCACCCGTTTTTCCTTCAGCGAGTAAACGCAGATGTTCTGTGCTGAGGAATCGGCGGCAACCCAGAAAAGATACTCGCCTGAACCAGTCCAGATCGGATAACCGTAGAACCCGCGACTGGTGGTCAGCTGCTGCAGCCTGTCTTTTTCATCACGAAGCCAGACCCCGTACTGACCCGGAGCCCATTCGTTTCCCGGTTCCGGCCGGTCAGAAACAAAAACAATAGAATCACCGGACGGCGAGAATGCCGGGTCTTTGTCCTCGTAAATGTCATAGGTGAGCCGTTTTGTCTCCCGCGTTTGAACGTCAATCACATAGATATCACTGAATCCGTTTTTCAGACCGACGAAAACGAGCCTTCTGCCATCCGGAGAAAATTTCGGAGTGTAAATACCGTCCAGTTCCGGATAGAACCGGCGCTGCACTCTGCCAGTGGCTGCATCCACAAGGGCGATATTGTCCTGCCCCGCACTTCTGGTAACCACCGCCAGCAACCTTTCATCCGGCGACCAGGATATCCCGGGCCTGATCCTTGATAACCCCTCAAAACCACCGGAGCGTTCACCGCGCACCAGCCGTCTGATTACCTCCCCATTAAGCGTCGACATCAGACAGATATCAACATATTCCGAACGGTCGGTTACAAAAGCGATTTTTATGCCCGATGGCGATATTGCCGGGGCGGTATTGTACACCGATCCGTCCTTGTTATGATCGGTCAGCCGTTGAGCAATCCGGTCAAAATTTGCCAGTTTTGTTACCTGGGGCCAGTATTTCATTCGCAGACTCTGCTCCCACTCCGCACCAAATTTTGCCTGGGACATCCCGAAGACCGTATTAAAGGTAGCATCCAGATTCCGCCGGGCAGCAAGAGTATTCATAAACTCATAAACCTTCTCTGTACCG
>CBFGJT010000030.1:0-1546 GCA_965649165.1 Caldifarciminota bacterium
AAAAGTTAAACAGAAATCCATTTCTTGAAAGGATGGAGTATAAAATCTGCCGCTTGCTGTCTTCCTTGTCGCCCTTATGAGCTTCATCCAGAAGAATATACCACCGCCCGCCATTATCATAGTTTTTAAAATTCACGATTTTTTCCTTGTGTTCGTCAGCAATCAAATCTGAACGGTAATAAAAAACGGTAATTTCATTTTTGGCAAACGGTAGGGCACCTTCTCGCTTGACGCTTTCGTAATCCCTCAAACTTTTAAGATTTATCTTTGTGTCAAAATTAAAACTATTAAACTCCTCAACATGATTTTTGAACTGATCCAAAAGGTCATCGCGGTGGGCTAAAAACAGAATATCTCCTTCTGGCAATTCCTTTTCGGCAATGAGTCTGCCTAAAAGCTCAATCAGCTTAACGATAATCAGCGTTTTACCCGATCCGGTTGCCATCCAGAAACTCATCCGGTTGATAAAACGGGCAAATGATATCCTGTTGTCATTATTTACGGGATAATCTTCGGGGTATTCTAAAAGATATTTTGCTGTCTTTTTGCCTTCTTTCTTTTTTAAATCGTAGTCAAAATTTTCTTCCAACCCGTTAAGTCGATAGTGATCAAACAATTTGTTTTTGTCTGTGTTTTTATCTTTGAAATATAAATGTAATGCCTTCAAAGCATTGTCTAAAGCATTCTGCTGAAAATCAAAAAGCGTTTTGTCTTTTGAAAACCGAACAAAATCAAACCCCTGCCACTTGGCTGGCAAGTTTTCAAAAGGAATATCATCTAAGATATTTTGAAGATACAACTTACTCATATTATTCCCACCAAATCAATGGCTTAATGAGTTTGTAATCCAAATCTTTGGTATTGATTTTTGTTCCGTCCTCAAACTCCACTTCGCTATCGCTGATTTTCTTAATCCATTTGCCTGTTAAGTTAGACAAGGTTTCGGCAATGTCTATATTTGGATAAAGTTTTGATAAATCTACTTTGACTTTGTTATTCTCATAATCAATCTCTAACGCTTTAAGCATTTTTTCGTCTTTCATAAATACATATTCCTGATATGGGCTTCTGCCCGGCACGATAAACAAATCGCCATCTTCATATTTGCAATTCGCCAGCGCTTCCTCGTATTGCTCAAGCTCAAAGTATTTGAAAAACCCACCGCCCTGATATTCTTTGACTTCTTTCGAAATCCCGCTTTTATCATACGCCAAAACTTTTTTCATTCTTGGCAAAACCACACTGTAAAAATGCTCGCCCATCTCTACACCAATCCATTTCCTGCCAAGTTTATGGGCAACGGCTGTAGTGGTGCCAGAGCCAACGAAGAAGTCCATTACTAAATCGCCTTGGTTGGATGTGGATTCTATGACGCGCTTTAAAAGGATTTCGGAGTTTTCGGTGGGAAAACTATGAGTTTGTGAATAGCTAGGGATACCCGTCCAATTTGAGTTACTTAAGTCAAAATCTTTTGGTAAAAAGTATGGAATTTTAGTTCTTTTAATTCCTTTTATATCAATATATTCTTTCTCAACTATCTTTATTC